>NZ_NMQV01000029.1 GCF_002234375.1 Pseudomonas fluvialis | reverse complement strand
CCTCATGCACCGGCTCGTCACAGAACAAGGCCATGCCAAGCACCAGCCAGAGCACCTGATCGCTGGGCAGACGCCGCCGCCTTATGGTGGCCTGGGCGGACAAGTCCAGAGCGGATGCCACCCACTCGATCGGGATGTTTTGAGTGAAGGTGCTCAGATCCGAGAAGTTGAACAGTTCACCTAAGTCGAGCAGTTGCTGTTGCAGAGACATAAAAAATCCGATGCCAGGGACCTGACATCGGATTTTCGGGGAAGCCCCATCAGGGCTCAAATGCTTAAGTGAACAGCATTACGCCAGAGGCGGGTTTTTTACTTGAATATTGGTGCCCAGGAGAAGACTCGAACTTCCACGGTGTTGCCACCACTGATACCTGAAACCAGCGCGTCTACCAATTCCGCCACCTGGGCACAGCGCGATGATTGCTCATCGACTTACAAGGTTTGCTTCGCAAGCGAAAAAGGAACCTTGCCATCCTTTTTATACACAAATCGAATAATTGGGATTCGATTCGTTTGAAATTGGTGCCCAGGAGAAGACTCGAACTTCCACGGTGTTGCCACCACTGATACCTGAAACCAGCGCGTCTACCAATTCCGCCACCTGGGCACGGGATTGAATGCATCAATAACGTCGTATTGCTGTATTCTTTCCGGGTTACAACGTCGCAGTGACGCTGTGGGCGCGAACTATACGGCTCGGGTTTTTCCTTGTAAACCCCTGACGCTGAAAAAATTATTGCCTGGCGCAATGACCGCCGGGGGCGTTTCGCGCTTCAATACGCACCAAGGCACAGATGCCTTTCATGAATACAGGTGACACCTCTCTAATGGCCGATTGGCAAACCCTCGATCCCGAGGCCGCCCGCGAGGCGGAAAAGTATGAAAACCCTATTCCCAGCCGTGAGCTGATTCTCAAGCGCCTGGATGAGCGCGGTGCACCCGCGACCCGGGAGCAACTCCTGGAAGAGTTCGGCCTGCACGATGACGAACAGGCCGAGGCCTTGCGTCGTCGGCTGCGGGCCATGGAGCGCGATGGTCAACTGATCTATACCCGGCGTGGCACCTATGCCCCGGTGGATAAGCTTGATCTGGTCTGTGGTCGGGTTAGCGGTCATCGTGACGGCTTCGGCTTCCTGGTGCCGGATGACGGCAGTGATGACCTGTTCCTCGGGCCGGCGCAAATGCGCCTGGTGTTCGATGGTGATCGTGCCCTGGCGCGGGTCTCCGGCCTGGATCGGCGGGGGCGCCGCGAGGGCGCCATTGTCGAGGTGATCCAGCGCGCCCACGAAAGCATCGTCGGGCGTTATTTCGAGGAAGCCGGCATTGGTTTCGTCGAGGCGGATAATCCGAAGATCCAGCAGGAGGTGCTGGTTACTCCGGGGCGTAACGGCGGCGCACGCATCGGCCAGTTCGTCGAGATTCGCATCACTCACTGGCCGACCGCGCGTTTCCAGCCGCAGGGTGATGTGGTTGAGGTGATCGGCAACTACATGGCGCCGGGCATGGAGATTGATGTGGCGCTGCGCAGCTATGACATTCCGCATGTCTGGCCGCAGGAGGTCGTTCGCGAAGCTCGCAAGCTCAGGCCGCAGGTCGAGGAGAAAGACAAAGAGAAGCGTGTCGACCTGCGCCATCTGCCCTTTGTCACCATCGACGGCGAGGATGCCCGGGATTTCGACGACGCGGTGTATTGCGAGCGCAACACCAGTCGCTGGAAGCTGTTCTCCGGTGGCTGGAAATTGTACGTGGCGATTGCCGATGTATCGCATTACGTCAAGGTGGGCTCGCCACTGGACGAAGAAGCCCGGCAGCGCGGCAATTCCGTGTACTTCCCTGAACGGGTGGTGCCGATGTTGCCTGAAGAACTGTCGAATGGTTTGTGCTCGCTGAATCCGCAGGTCGATCGCCTGGCATTGGTTTGCGAGATGAGCATCTCCAAGGCCGGCAAGCTGGTCGACTATCGCTTTTGCGAGGCGGTTATCCACTCGCATGCGCGGCTGACCTACAACAAGGTCAGTAGCATGCTGGAGCATCCGAAGAGCGCCGAAGGCAAGGCCTTGCGTCAGGAGTATGCGCAGGTCGTGCCGCATCTCAAGCAGCTGTATGCCTTGTATCAGGTGCTGCTGGCGGCTCGTCACGAGCGTGGGGCGATTGACTTCGAGACCCAGGAGACGCGCATCGTCTTTGGTGCTGACCGCAAGATCGCGGAGATTCGTCCGACCCAGCGCAACGATGCGCACAAGCTCATCGAGGAGTGCATGCTGGCCGCCAACGTGGCGACTGCGCAGTTCATGCAGAAACATGAGCTGCCGTCGCTGTACCGTGTGCATGACGGTCCGCCTGCCGAGCGCGTGGAAAAGCTCAAGGCGTTTCTCGGTGAGCTGGGCCTGAGCCTGCACAAGGGCAAGGAAGGCCCTACGCCGAAGGATTATCAGAAGTTCTTGCAGTCGATTCAGGGGCGTGCGGATTTCCACCTGATCCAGACGGTGATGCTGCGCTCGCTCAGTCAGGCGGTGTACAGCGTCGACAATCAGGGGCACTTTGGCCTCAACTACGAAGCCTATACCCACTTCACTTCGCCGATTCGCCGTTACCCGGACCTGCTGGTGCATCGGGCGATTCGCAGCGTGATTCGCTCGAAGCTGGACACCCCGCATGTGTTGCGGGCGGGCGCCGCGAGCATGCCCAAGGCGCGTATCTATCCGTACGACGAGGCGGCTCTGGAGCAGCTCGGCGAGCAGTGCTCGCTGACCGAGCGGCGCGCCGATGAGGCCACGCGTGATGTGGTCAACTGGCTGAAGTGCGAGTTCATGCAGGATCGCGTGGGCGAAACCTTTGCCGGGGTGATTACCGCGGTGACCGGCTTTGGCCTGTTCGTCGAGTTGCGTGACATCTATGTCGAGGGCTTGGTGCACGTCACGGCCTTGCCGGGTGACTACTATCACTTCGATCCGGTACATCATCGCCTGGCCGGTGAGCGCAGTGGGCGCAGCTTCCGACTTGGCGACAGCGTGTCGGTGAAGGTCATGCGTGTTGATCTGGATGAGCGCAAGATCGATTTCGAGCTGGCGCAGGAGCAGCCGGTCGCGGTGCGTGCGCGTCAGGCTGCGGGTGGCTCGCGCAGTGCGGCGGGGCGCTCTTCCGCTCCGTCAGCTGCGCCGGCGAAAGGTCGTGCCAGCAAGCAGAAGTCTGCAGATGAGACCAGGTCTGCCAGCAAGTCGTCTGGTAAAGGCAAAGGCAAGGCCAAGTCCTCGGCTGGCAAGCGGGACGGCGCGGCGGCGCCCGGCAAGGCGCGTAAGCGTAAGGCGAAGTCATGAGTCAGTTGGAGCAGGTATACGGCGTGCACGCCGTGGAGGCCTTGCTGCGCCATCACCCACGCCGCGTCAAGCAGTTGTGGCTGGCCGAGGGGCGTCAGGATCCGCGGGTGCAGACGTTGGTTGAGCTGGCGACGCAGCAGCGCATCAGTGTCGGGCAGCGCGAGCGTCGTGAGCTCGACGAGTGGGCCGAGGGGGTGCATCAGGGGGTCGTGGCGGAGGTTAGTCCCAGTCAGGTATGGGGCGAGGCGATGCTTGAGGAATTGCTGGATCGCCATGAAGGTGTGCCGTTGCTGTTGGTGCTGGATGGGGTGACCGATCCGCACAATCTCGGTGCCTGTCTGCGTACGGCTGATGCGGCGGGTGCCTTGGCGGTGGTCGTGCCCAAGGACAAGTCGGCCACGCTGAATGCCACGGTGCGCAAGGTGGCTTGCGGCGCGGCCGAGGTCATGCCGCTGGTTGCGGTGACTAACCTCGCGCGGACGCTGGAAAAACTGCAGAAGCGCGGCTTGTGGGTGGTCGGCACGGCGGGCGAAGCCGATCAGGAGATATACCAGCAGGATCTGCGCGGGCCGCTGGTGCTGGTCATGGGCGCCGAGGGCAAGGGCATGCGGCGGCTGACTCGCGAGCACTGCGACTTTCTGGTCAAGTTGCCCATGGCGGGCAGCGTGAGCAGCCTGAATGTTTCGGTGGCTGCCGGGGTGTGCCTGTTCGAGGCACTGCGTCAGCGCCGCTGAGCGCCCGCCGCTTGCGGCGCGTCTGTCCTGCCCGTACAATCTCGCCCCTTGCCGTTTGGGTAGGTGTTCTTGCACCTGCCTGGCGGCAAGCTCACAAGAGTCATTCACTCCTTGCCTGACCGGATTATCTGGCAGGCTACAACCCGTAAGGAGCATTTATGCGTCATTACGAAATCGTTTTCCTGGTCCACCCGGATCAGAGTGAACAAGTCGGCGGCATGGTCGAGCGTTACACCAAGCTGATCGAAGAAGATGGTGGCAAGGTTCACCGCCTGGAAGACTGGGGCCGTCGTCAGCTGGCTTATGCCATCAACAACGTGCACAAGGCTCACTACGTGATGCTCAACGTCGAGTGCAGCGCCAAGGCGCTTGCCGAGCTGGAAGACAACTTCCGCTACAACGACGCGGTCATCCGTAACCTGGTCATCCGTCGTGACGAAGCCGTAACCGGCCAGTCCGAGATGCTCAAGGCCGAAGAAAACCGCAGCGAGCGCCGCGAGCGCCGTGATCGTGTTGAAGCCGACTCCGCCGATGGCGACGATGGCGACAACAGCGACAACGCTGACGAGTAATCCACGGATCTATTGAGGAGCCAATCTCATGGCACGTTTCTTCCGTCGTCGTAAGTTCTGCCGCTTCACCGCAGAAAACGTCAAAGAGATCGATTACAAGGATCTCAACACCCTGAAGGCCTACATTTCCGAAACCGGCAAGATTGTTCCGAGCCGTATCACCGGGACCAAAGCCAAGTATCAGCGTCAGCTGGGTACCGCTATCAAGCGCGCCCGCTACCTGGCCCTGCTGCCCTACACCGACAGCCACGGCCGTTGAAACCGGGCGGTCGACAACGAGTTAATGGATAGATCGCATGCGCGCCATCGCTGAGTTCATCATGCGCGGACGTATGCAGGCCACCCTTGTGGTGGCTGCGGCGGCAGCTCTGCCTTTGTTGTTCTGGCTGAGTGCTGCGGCGAGTGCCCTGGTGTTGTTGCGCCGGGGTATGCAGGATGCGGTAACGATAGTGGTATGGGCGGTACTGCCGGCCTTGGCCTGGTGGTATTTCGCGGAACCGCGCACCTTGCTGGTGTTGCTCGGGACGCTGTCGCTGGCGCAGTTGTTGCGCCGCACACAGTCCTGGGTAGCGGTACTGCTGGCCAGTGTGCCGTTGGGGCTGTTGTTTGCCCTGGTGCTTGGCGAGCAGTTCCAGGAGTCGATTGCCCGGCTGGCGCAGGAGCTGAATACGCTCATGCAGCAGCAGATGGGCGAGATTCTCCAGCAGTGGCCGGAGGCCGAGCGCGCGCGCATGGACAGCCTGGTGGTGCCGGTGCTCACCGGCCTGATGGCGGCCCTGTTGCAGTTGCTCAGCCTGCTCAGCCTGATGTTGGCGCGTTACTGGCAAGCGGCGTTGTACAACCCCGGCGGTTTTGCCGGCGAGTTCCATGCCTTGCGGCTGTCGCCGCTGCCGGCTTTTGGCCTGCTGCTGGCGTTGTTGCTGGTGCCCAATGTGGCACCGCAGCTGGCCATGCTGGTGCCGCTGTGTACAGTGCCGCTGGCCTTGGCTGGTGTGGCATTGCTGCATGGCCTGGTGGCGCAGAAGCGTCTGGCCGGGTTCTGGCTGGTTGGCCTGTATGTGTCGTTGCTGCTGTTCCTGCAGCTGATTTATCCGTTGCTGATGGTCTTGGCCATTGTCGACAGTCTGTTTGATTTTCGTGGGCGTCAGCGACATAAGCCGGACGACGCCGCGAACGGTGAAGGTTAAAAGTTAAGAGGTAAGACCCAAATGGAAGTCATCCTGCTGGAAAAAGTCGCCAACCTGGGCAACCTGGGCGACAAGGTAAATGTCAAGGCTGGCTACGGCCGTAACTACCTGCTGCCGCAGGGCAAGGCTACTGCTGCCACCCCGGCCAACGTTGCTGCTTTCGAAGCACGCCGCGCCGAGCTGGAAAAGGCTGCTGCCGAGAAGAAGGCGACTGCCGAAGCCCGTGCTGCCCAGCTCAATGAGCTGGAAGTCACCATCACCGCCGTCGCCGGCGATGAGGGCAAGCTGTTCGGTTCCATCGGTACTCATGACATCGCTGATGCCCTGACCTCCGCTGGTGTGCCGGTCAGCAAGGCTGAAGTGCGCCTGCCCAACGGTACCATCCGCCACACTGGCGAATTCGAAGTTGCTCTGCACCTGCACAGCGACGTCGAAGCTGCGGTCAAGCTGATCGTAGTCGCCGCCTAAGGTGTGCTGACCGCCTAGGCACTGGTTGCCCAGACGGTTAACATCGGGCACGCCCTGCTTGCAGGGCGTGCCTTTTGTTTTTTTGCCGAGTGCATAGTCGTCCGCCGATGAACGATATTTCCGTCCCCCAGCAATACGATCTGCAAACTGCTGCGCTCAAGGTGCCGCCTCATTCGATCGAGGCCGAGCAGGCGGTGCTGGGCGGTCTGATGCTCGACAACAACGCCTGGGAGCGGGTGCTTGATCAGGTGTCCGACAATGATTTCTATCGGCATGACCATCGCCTGATCTTCCGCGCGATTTTTCGCCTGGCCGAACGTAACCAGCCGTTCGATGTGGTTACCTTGTCCGAGCAGCTGGACAAGGAGGGGCAGCTGGCTCAGGCCGGCGGCCTGGTCTACCTGGCTGAACTGGCGCGTAATACGCCGTCGGTGGCCAATATCAAGGCCTACGCGCAGATCGTTCGCGAGCGCGCGACACTGCGCCAGCTGATCAGCATCAGCAACGAGATCGCCGACAGTGCCTACGCCCCCGAAGGGCGCAGTGGCGCGGAGATTCTCGATG
Organism: Pseudomonas fluvialis; assembly: GCF_002234375.1. Taxonomy (GTDB): domain Bacteria; phylum Pseudomonadota; class Gammaproteobacteria; order Pseudomonadales; family Pseudomonadaceae; genus Aquipseudomonas; species Aquipseudomonas fluvialis. The sequence continues at coordinate 13,608 of NZ_NMQV01000029.1, read as the reverse complement.
ATGCCGAACGCAAGATTTTCGAGATTGCCGAAGCACGGCCAAAAACCGGTGGGCCGGTGGGTATCAACGATATCCTGGTCAAGACCATCGACCGCATTGATACGCTGTTCAATACCAATGAAGGGCTTACCGGCATTTCCACCGGCTTCACCGACCTGGACGAGAAGACCAGCGGCCTGCAGCCTGCCGACTTGATCATCGTGGCCGGTCGTCCGTCGATGGGTAAGACCACCTTTGCCATGAACCTGGTAGAGAATGCCGTGCTGCGTACCGACAAGGTCGTGCTGGTGTACTCGTTGGAGATGCCCTCCGACTCGATCGTCATGCGTATGCTGTCGTCCCTCGGGCGGATCGACCAGACCAAGGTGCGTACTGGCAAGCTGGATGACGAGGACTGGCCGCGCCTGACCTCTGCGGTCAACCTGCTCAACGAGCGCAAGCTGTTCATCGACGATACGGCCGGCATCTCGCCATCGGAAATGCGCGCACGAACCCGCCGGGTAGCGCGTGAGCACGGCGAAATTGCCCTGATCATGGTCGACTACCTGCAGCTGATGCAGATTCCTGGCTCGAGTGGCGATAGCCGGGTCAACGAGATTTCCGAAATCTCCCGCTCGCTGAAAGCCCTGGCCAAGGAATTCAATTGCCCGGTGGTGGCGCTGTCGCAGCTCAACCGCTCGCTGGAACAGCGTCCCAACAAGCGCCCGGTCAACTCCGACCTGCGTGAGTCCGGGGCCATCGAGCAGGATGCCGACATCATCATGTTCGTCTACCGCGACGAGGTCTATCACCCGGAGACCGAGTACAAGGGCGTGGCGGAAATCATCATCGGCAAACAGCGTAATGGCCCGATCGGTACCGTACGCCTGGCCTTTCTCGGCAAGTACACGCGCTTCGAGAACCTGGCGCCGGGCATGTACACCTTCGAAGACGAATAACCCCTCCCCTGTTGCGCAGGCCGTGCGGCCTGCCGCCTGACCCGGCCTGCCGGGTTGTCTGTGTAGTGCTGGAGTCTGCTATGCGCCCGCTGGTCGCTCATATCGATCTTGCCGCGATTACCCACAACTATGCGCTGGCCCGCCAGTGCGCCCCGGGCCGCCAGGCCCTGGCGGTGGTCAAGGCGGATGCCTATGGTCACGGCCTGGAGCCGGTGGTGGCCGCCCTGTCTGACGCCGATGGTTTTGCCGTGGCCTGCCTCGAGGAGGCCGAACGGGTGCGCCGGGTGGCGAGCCAGGCGCGTCTGCTACTGCTCGAAGGCTGTTTTGCGGTTGCCGAATACCAGCGGGCGGCCGAGTTGGGCGTGGATGTCGTGTTGCACAGCGCCGAGCAGGCCGAGGGACTGCTGGCCAGTGTCTTGCCGGCGCCGTTGCGGGTCTGGCTGAAACTGGACAGCGGGATGCACCGCCTGGGCTTTGATGAGGCGGCGTTGCGCCACTGGCATGCCCGCCTGCAGGCGGCCAGCCAGGTCAGCGAGCTCAACCTGATCAGCCACTTCGCTTGCGCCGACGAGCGAGGCAACAGCCTCACCGAGCTGCAGCTGGAGCGCTTCCTGGATGTGCTGGACCTGCCCTTTGCCCAGCGCTCGCTGGCCAACTCGGCCGCGGTGCTGATGATTCCTGCCGCGCACATGGACTGGCTGCGGCCGGGCATCATGCTTTACGGGGCCAGCCCGTTTGCCGAACTGTCGGCCGGCGAGCTGGGCTTGCGCCCGGCGATGAGTCTGCGTGCCGAGGTGATTGCCTTGCGCGAAGTACAGGCCGGCGAAACGGTGGGCTACGGCGGCAGCTGGCAGGCGACGCATGACACGCGCATAGCCACGGTCAGTTGCGGCTATGCCGACGGTTATCCGCGGCATGCGCCCACCGGTACCCCGGTGTGGTTGCAGGGGCAGCGTGTGCCGCTGGCCGGGCGGGTGTCGATGGACATGCTGTGTGTGGATGTCGGTGTATTGCCAAGTGTGCAGCTGGGCAGCGAGGTCGAGTTGTGGGGACAGCGCCTGCCGGTGGATGAGGTGGCGCGGGCTGCCGGCACCCTTGGCTATGAATTGCTGACCCGGGTCACCGCACGGGTGCCGCGTCGCTATTGACTGGCTCTGGGCTGGCGTGCGGGCACACTACGATGGCGCCACGGCCATCGGCCTTGGCCTGGTAGAGCGCGTCGTCTGCGGCCTGGTAGAGGGCTTCCAGATGGCGGGCATGTTCAGGGTAGAGGGCGATGCCGATGCTGCAGCCGATGTGGAGTGTCTGCTGTTGGTAAACATAGGGCTCGCCCAGCGCGTCCTGAATGCGCAGGGCAACCTGCAGCGCCTGCTCGCGGACATCCTGTGCGGCACGCAGCAGTACGGCGAACTCGTCGCCACCCAGGCGGGCCAGCAGGTCATGCCCGCGAAGCCTTTGCTGCAGGCGTTGGCCAAGTGCGCCGAGTAGCCAGTCACCGGCGCTGTGTCCGTGTCGGTCATTCACTGGTTTGAAGTGATCCAGGTCGATCAGCAGCAAGGCTACCGATTGCCCCAGACGCTGCGCTTCGGCCAGGCTGCCGGCGGCGTGCTGCAGAAACAGACGGCGGTTGGCCAGGCCGGTCAGTGGGTCATGGAAGGCAGCGTGCTGCAGTGCCTGTTCGCGTTCGCGCAGCTGCTGGTTGGCGGCAGCCAGGGCGTGGGTGCGTTCGTCCACGGCTGCCTGCAGGTTGAGGGTGTAGTTCTGCAAGTGCTGCAGGCGTGCACTCTTTTCCTGGTTGGCGAGCTCCAGCGCTGCGGCCTTTTCCTGACGCAGCAGCTGGATGCGGTAGGCCAGGGCAAAGGAAAACAGCACGGTTTCTGTCGCCGCCGAGGCTGGAAAGAGGAAGGTGTTGAGCCACGCGGGATCCAGCAGGCCCAGGCTGCGCAACATCATCAGGCAGGCCACGGTAAAGATCAGCCCATGACCGAGCAGAAAGAACAGCGCCGGGCGATAGCCCTGCCGCCAGCGCTGCCAGGCACTGCACAGCATGAGCGGTATGCCGAGCAGGGCGGCTACGCCCAGTCCGGTAGCAGCCAATGCTCGCCAGCCGGCCAGGTTAGCCAGCAGGATCAGCAGGTTGCCCAGCAGCAGGAGGTTCAAGCCGCGGTGTAGGCGCGGCAGATAGCGGCGGCTTTGCAGTAGGCGCTGACTGAAACGACAGACGCATAGCCCCCAGAGCGCCGGCGCGCCAACCCGGTCCAGCCAGGGTGAGAGTGGCTGGTTTGGCCATAGGTACTGAAAGCCGTAGCCGGTGCCGCCGAGAATCACCAGTAGCACGCAGGTGGTACTCAGCACATACCAGAAATAGGCATCGTCACGCAGGCTGAGCAAGAGGATCAGGTTGTACAGCAGCAATGCCACCAGGCCGCCAAAGATCATGCCGAACAGCAGGTTTTCCGTCTGTATGTGCTGTTGCAGATCATCGGCCTGCCAAAGGCGTAGTGGAAAGCTGTTACCCGCCGGGTCGTACAGGCGCAGGTACACATGGATAGCTTGCTCGCCCAGCGCGGGCAGGTGAAATACCGGATGGCGGTAGGCGATCTCACGGCCACTGGCAAAGTCGCTGATTTCTCCCGACTGGATGCGCTGCCAGCCCATGCTGCTCGGGCGGTACAACTGGATATCCAGTTGGGATACGGCAGCAACTTCCAGTAGCCAGTCGTCAGGCGCGCTTGCGCTGCGCTGCAAGGGCACGCGCAGCCACCAGGCAGAGCGACTCATGCCCGCGGTACTGCGGCCATTTGCTGGGCGAAAAGCCTTCTGTTGCTCGGGCTGCAGGATGTCTGCCAGTTGCCACTGGCCGCTCGGGTCTTCCAGCAGTTCAATGCCTTCCACCAGCCACTCGCCGCTATCGGCACGTTGCAGGCTATGGGCTTGGGCGGGCAGGTTGAGGCTCAGCCAGAGCAGCCCGAGCAGGTAAAGCAGGCGGGGCATCCAGGCTCCATGGTTTGGCGGGTGGGTCAGGATTGCCAGTATAGTCAGGCGCCTGTAGCGCTGGCCATGCGCCCAGGTGAATGCCGGACTGCTTTGCTCGGGTATCCTGCCTATTTTTTGTGCTATATTCCGCGGCCTTTTTCCCGTCTGTTCCCGGTTATCGCCATGCACGCCGCCAAGCCCCTGTTCGACTACCCCAAATACTGGGCCGAGTGTTTTGGCCCGGCGCCGGTGCTGCCGATGAGTCGCGCCGAGATGGATGTGCTGGGCTGGGATAGCTGCGACATCATCATCGTTACCGGTGATGCCTACGTCGATCATCCGTCCTTCGGCATGGCGGTGATTGGCCGGCTGCTGGAAGAGCAGGGCTTTCGCGTTGGCATCATCAGCCAGCCAGACTGGCAGTCCAAGGATGCCTTCATGGCGCTGGGCCGGCCGAACCTGATGTTTGCCGTTGCCGCCGGCAACATGGACTCGATGATCAATCGCTACACCGCCGACCGCAAGATTCGCTCGGATGATGCCTATACCCCCAACGGCGAGGGAGGCAAGCGCCCGGATCGGGCCTGCATGGTCTACAGCCAGCGTTGCCGAGAGGCTTACAAGGGCGTGCCGGTCATCATCGGTGGCATCGAGGCTTCGCTGCGGCGGATTGCCCACTATGACTACTGGCAGGACAAGGTACGCCATTCGATTCTCATGGACGCCAAGGCCGACCTGCTGCTGTACGGCAATGCCGAGCGCGCGGTGGTCGAGGTCGCCCATCGCCTGGCCGCCGGTGAATCCATCCAGGCGATGACTGACATCCGGGGTACGGCCTTTGTGCGGCGCAGCACGCCGGAGGGTTGGTTCGAGATCGACTCCACGCGTATCGACCGCCCCGGCAAGGTCGACAAGATCATCAACCCCTATGTGAGCACCCAGGACCTGCAGTCCTGCGCGCTGGAACAGGCCAAGGGCAGTGCCGCGGATGATCCGCAGGCGGCACGAGTGGTGGAGATCCTGCCCAGTCCGAAGCTGGACCGTTCGCGCACGGTGATCCGTATTCCGGCCTACGAGAAGGTCAAGAGCGATCCGGTGCTCTATGCGCATGCCAACCGTGTGCTGCACCTGGAGACCAATCCGGGCAATGCGCGAGCCCTGGTGCAGCGCCATGGCAATCAGGATGTCTGGCTCAACCCGCCACCCATCCCGCTGAGCACCGAGGAAATGGACTACGTGTTCGGCCTGCCCTATACCCGCGTGCCGCACCCGGTATATGGCCAGGCGAAAATTCCCGCCTACGAGATGATCCGCTTCTCGATCAACATCATGCGTGGCTGTTTTGGCGGCTGTACCTTCTGTTCGATCACCGAGCACGAGGGCCGCATCATCCAGAGTCGCTCCCACGAGTCGATCATTCGCGAGATCGAGGAGATCCGCGACAAGGTGCCCGGCTTTACCGGGGTGATCTCCGACCTGGGCGGACCGACCGCCAACATGTACCGCATTGCCTGCAAAAGCCGCGAGATCGAGGCAGCCTGCCGCAAGCCCTCCTGCGTCTATCCGGGTATCTGCGAAAACCTCAATACCGACCACTCGGCCTTGATCCAGCTGTATCGCAGCGCACGTGCGCTGCCCGGGGTGAAGAAAATCCTGATTGCGTCCGGGCTGCGCTATGACCTGGCTGTTGAGTCGCCGGAATACGTGCGCGAGCTGGTTACCCACCATGTTGGCGGCTACCTGAAGATCGCCCCGGAGCACACCGAGCAGGGGCCGCTGTCGAAGATGATGAAGCCGGGCATCGGCACCTATGATCGCTTCAAGCAGATGTTCGAGAAGTTCTCGAAAGAAGCGGGCAAGGAGCAGTACCTGATCCCCTACTTCATTGCCGCGCACCCGGGGACCACCGACGAGGACATGATGAACCTCGCCTTGTGGCTCAAGCGCAACGGCTTCCGCGCCGACCAGGTGCAGGCGTTCTATCCCTCGCCGATGGCTTCGGCAACTGCCATGTACCACTCCGGCAAGAACCCGTTGCGCAAGGTGACCTACAAGAGCGAGAGCGTGGAAACCATCAAGGGTGAGCGGCAGCGCCGCCTGCACAAGGCCTTCCTGCGCTATCACGATCCCAACAACTGGCCCTTGCTGCGCGAGGCGCTCAAGGCCATGGGGCGCGCTGATCTGATTGGCCCCGGCAAGCATCAACTGATTCCGGCACAGCAGCCGGCGCTGAGTGGTGGTTACCAATGCGCGCGGCGCAAGAACTCGACGCCTGCCGAGCGGCCGAGCAAGCCGCTGCTTACCCAGCACAGCGGTTTGCCGCCGCGGGCCAGCGATGGCAGTAAGCCCTGGGATAAGCGTGAGCAGGCCAAGGCGGCGGCTTTCGCCAAGGGGCAGTCGGCAGGCAAGGGCAAAGGCAAGGGCGGCAAGCCGGCGCGGCGCCCCGCTGCTACGCCGCGCTGAGTGATGCTCAGCCGTGTTCGTTGCTAAAGCGGATACGGTTGCGACCGTCGCGCTTGGCCTGATACATGGCGCGGTCGGCATGCTGTAGCAGGCTGACGCTGTCCTGGCCGTCTTCCGGGAAACGGCTGATGCCCATGCTGGCCTGGATATGGATTTCCTGGCCATCGATCAGCAGGCGATTCTGGAAGCGCGCCAGTAGCTTGCCGGCGATCTGCGGCAGGTCGCTGTGCGTATCCAGGCCATCGTAGAGAATCACGAATTCATCGCCACCCAGGCGTGCCACGGTATCCCCGGCGCGGGTGGCGCCTCGCAACAGGTTGGCGACCTGGCGCAGTACCGCATCGCCCATGGCGTGCCCGTGGCTGTCGTTGATTTCCTTGAAGTAGTCCAGGTCGACGAATACCAGCGCCAGGCGCTTGCCGCTGCGCCGGGCATTGCTGATGGCGTGTTGCAGGCGGTCGATGAACAGCAGCCGATTGCCCAGCCCAGTCAGTGGGTCATGGTGGGCGAGGTGTTCGGCGGCCTGGTGGCTGTCGTGCAGTTGCTGGATCTGCTCGAGAATCTGACTTTGTTGCTGATAGATACTGCGTGCCAGCAGGCCCAGTTCGTCCTCGCGCTGCAGTGGCAATGTGCCGATCTGCCGATGCTCCGAGAAGTGCTGGATTTCCTTGACCATGGCCCGTAAGGGGGCACTGAAGGCGCGCCCCAGCCAGAGTGCCAGCAGGGCGGCCAGTAGGCTTAACAACAGCCCCAGTTGCAGCATCTGGCCTGCCAGGCGATTGGCGCCCGCCACCACGTGGCTGTGCTCCACGGCCAGGCCAAGAATCAGCACGCGGGTGCCCTGGTCGCTGTCCAGGCTGACCCGGCTGAAGGCACCAACCAGATGCTCTGCGCTGGCCTGTCGGCCGAGGTCCGCGACGCGCGGCGCGCTGTCTTCATCGAGCAGGCCGGCCAGGGCAGGAAATTGTGCCTGGAGCAGGCTGCGTTGGCCGCGTTCGAAGGCAAAGGCCTGCTGGGGGTCTGGATGCAGCAGGAAGTCGCCTTCCGTGTTGGCCAGGAACAGTCGGTAGTGAGACGGCAGGTTATTGCGCAGTTGGTTGAACAGGCGCTCCAGGTCGATATTCAGTACCAGCACGCCGAGGGTCTGCTGATAACTGTCCACCACGGGGGTGGCGATGCGCAGGTTGGGGCGTTGTTCGAGGTCGCTTGAGCCTTGTTCGTCGTTGATGTTTATCGGTGAAAAGCGCACCTGGCCGGCGCGCAACTGGCGGGTCAGATAGACGTAGGGAAAATGCCCCTTTTCTTCCAGCTGGCCACTGCGCAGGCGGCGGATATGCCCATCGGCACGCTCCACGCGAATACGTTCCAGGCCGAACTGCTCGAGGCTGATCAGGCGCAACTGGCTGTACTGGGGATGAAAGTGCAGCAGTTGGGCAAAGGCCTGGGCCTGGCGGTTGCGTGCGGCAGCGGCCAGTTGCGGCGCATGGCTGGCCAGGGCCATGCGCGTATTGGGCAGGGCTGCCAGCAACTGCACGTGACGGGCCGATTGATTGAGACTTTCACTGAGGTTGAGCGCCAGAACCCGGTTGGCACCCAACAGCTCTTCGCGGGCGGCGTGCAGCAGTGCATCGCGGCTCTGACTCCAGGCGTAATAGCCGATGCTGGCCGCCAGCAACAGGGCAAAGGCAAGCAGCAACAGACTCAGGCGGGTGGCGATGGACAGCGGCATGATCATTCGCCAGGCAGTTGTCGTTTGCCGCTGTGAATGGCTTGCCACAACTGGCTACGCCGCTGCTCGTTCTCGACGGGCTGCAGCCAGTGCAGGCGAGCCTGGGCGGGCAGGGCGTCAGCGGCACCCTCCAGGGTGCTGCCCAGCCCGTGGCGCTCGCTGAGCGTCTGGCTGACGGGTGGCTCCAGGCTGTAGTCGATCCAGCGCAGGGCCAGCTCAACCTGCTGGCTGGCCTGGTTGATTGCCCAGCAGTCGAGCCAGGCCAGGGCGCCTTCACGGGGAATGCTGTAGCCGATGTCGGCGCCGGCATCGCGAAGCAACTTGACCTGCTGCTGACCGTAGTTGGCAAACATCAGCGCGGCGCCCTGGCTGATGAACAGTTCTGCCGATTCTTCCGGGCCGCGGTAGAAGGTCAGGCTGTTACGGCGCAGTGCCTGCAGGTCGCGCGCGAGTTCGCTGAGCGCCTGGGCGGGAAGGTCAAAGGGCGGCAGCCCCTGGCGCAGTGCGGCCAGGGCGAAATTGTGGCTGCCGCCATCGTAGATCAGCACCCGTCCGTGCAGCGCCGGGTCCCATAGGCTGGCAATCGACTGCGGTGCTTGTGACAACTGCTGGCGGTCATAGATCAGGCCCATTTCGGCGTAGGCGTAGGGGATGGCATACACCTGGCCATCGGCGCTGATGCCAGGCAGTGTCTGCAGATCACGGAAACGCCGTTGCTGGCGCAGGCGGTTGGGCAACTGTTGCAGCGGCAGGGCCAGTAGACGCTGCTGGGCATGCAGGGCTTGCAGTTCGGCAGTGTTGGCCGCGATCAGGTCGAAATAGCGGCCCTGCTGGCGGTTGAACTGACGGCGCAGTTGTTCGTCGCTGTGTACCAGGGTGACTTCCACCGGGTGCTGGTAACGTTGCTCGAAGGCGGCGACCAGGTCTTCGTCGGCATAGCCTGGCCAGCTGAGGAGGCGCAAAGGGGGCGTCGCCAGGGCAGGTAGGCTCAGCAGCAGGGCAGCAAGGCCCAGCAGGTGCAGGCAACGCGGCATGATGTTCCCTCACAGGTCGGCGCAGCCGCAGTGGCTGATCGCCACTGCCGGATGACAGCCTCAGTGTAGAGGGTGTTGCACCATTGTGCGTGCTCTGTGCAGGGCCGGTGAGCAGTCGGGCAGAGCGCTGCAGGCTTCCTGCAGGCGTCCGAGGAGCAGCTCGGCATCGCTGTCGATCTGCAGGAGTGCGGGCGCTTCGCCCGATTGGCGAGCGCTGGCGGCGCTGCGCGAGAAGCCGCCCAACTGGCTGTAGAAACCATTGCCGTCGAGTAGACCCAGCGGCTTGTGATGCTGGCCCAGCTTGGCCCAGGCCCATACTTCGATGACCTCTTGCAAACCGCGGTTGCCGCCGGGCAGGGCAATGAACGCGTCGGCCAGTTGCAGTAGGCGTGCCTTGCGCTGCTGGCGATCCGTACAGCGCTCGCTGCTCAGGCCTGCGCTGGGGCTGGGTTGTGCCTGGCTGCTGCCCAGTAGCGCCAGAACCTGGCCGCCCATGGCGAGCAGGTGCTCGGCCACCAGGGCACCAAGGCTGTCGTGGCTGCCATCATAAATCAGCCCCAGGTTGCGCTGGTGGAGGGCGTCGGCCAGTTGCAGGGCAGTTGCCCGGTAGGCGGGGCGGACCGGGCTGGCGCTGTTCAACAAGCAAAGCATGGATGTGCTCATGGGCGTTCCCGGGCGAAAAAAGTCGCGCAGGATAGACGGTTGCCGACCGTTAACCAAGAGTGTTGTAACGGCCGTTGGTCGCCTGGCGATTTAGCCGGCCGCTGAGCAAGGATCGCGGCTTTGCCTGCCTGCGTCGCCCTACCTTCTGCATCGTTGGCCATGCTGCGCTGAAGGCAGCCCCACAGGCGAAGGTTGAAAGGGCTTTAGGCAGCCGCGAAGGAGTCAGCGAAGCACTTCAAATGCTCATCTAGCAAACCTGAGCTGCGCTTTTGACTCACTACGCTCACGCTGCGGTTCTTACGCGTTGCGCTGCGTAGCGGCGGTTTTCGCCTTGTCTTGCCGGTCTCAGCGAGGTGTTTCACCGGTCTGTTAGCTGTGCGCGGCGGCGTAGTCGGCGAGCAGGTCGAGCAGTTGCTGGATGGACATGGCAGGCACTCCTGAACCATCACGGGATGTGACGGGATTCAGACTAGCAGGCAGGCCCAGTGCAGGCCCGTGGCCTTTTTCTATGGCGTCGATTGACTGCCTTTGCCCAGTCCTTGCCAGTGCTTGCCGCCGATCATGATGAAGCGCAGCTGCTGGGTGATCTTCGCTTCAGGTTGCAGGTGGGGGGGTAGATTGGCCGCGGGTGGGTCGATCAGTTCGGGCAGTGTGGCAAACACGGTCTTCACGACCAGGTCGGACAATACGCCCAATGCCGCATCGTCCAGTTGGGGCAGGCGGTTCATCAGGCGCAGGTCGGCGGCCAGGTCGTCGGTGATCAACTGGCGTAACTCGCCCAGTGCCTGGCGCACGGCTTGCGAGCCACCGTATTGCTCGCGGGCGAGGAACAGGAACTGGTTGTGGTTGGCCTGTACCGCATCGAGAAAGATGCGCGTGCTGGCTTCGATCAGGCCGCCCAGTTCGAATTCGTTGCGTCGCACTTCGCGCAGGGTGGCGCGGAAGGTCTGGCCCACTTCGGCGACCAGTGCCAGGCCCAGCTCATCCATATCGCTGAAGTGCCGGTAGAAGGCGGTCGGCACCACACCAGCCAGGCGCGTGACTTCGCGCAGGCTCAGGCTGCCGAAGCCGCGCCCGCTGTGCATCAGGCTGAGAGCCGCCTCCATGAGGGCCTGGCGGGTTTGCTGTTTCTGTTCGGCGCGGGGAGAAGACATGCTGTCCGGCATCCTTGGCGAGAGGCGGGGACTTTAGCAAAAGCCCTGCAGTGACGTCGAACGGCCGGGGCGTGAACGACTGGGTGCACAAGTGTTGACTGATTTGTGGTCATCTGCCAATTTAGTGAACACTTGTTCACTGGATGTGTGAGATGCCCTTGTTACCCCTGGCCGCCGTGCGACCACTCAATCCCCTGTTGATGCCCTGGCGGCGCCTGGCGGCGCGAGCCTGGCTACGCGAAGCCGACTGCGATTATTGGCTGCAACGTCTGCACCCGTTGCTCAGTCTTAACCGTGTCTATGCCCGCTTGCTGGCGCGTCGCTGGGTGTCCGATGACATGTTGGCGCTGACCCTGCAGTGCAATGGCAATGCCTGCGACTGGCGGCCAGGCCAGCATGTGCAGCTGTTTCGTGAAGTGGATGGTGTGCGCCTGTCGCGTTGCTACAGCCTGACTGCGGTGGATGGCCGCGGGCGCATCGAGCTGGCCATCAAGCGTCAGGCGGGTGGTCGCCTGTCCGGCCTATTGCAGGATCACCTGGGCATTGGCGAGTGCGTTGAGCTGAGCCAGGCCAGCGGTTCGCTGCGCTGGCCGTCGCAGGCGCAGGGCGTGCTGCTGCTGGCTGCCGGCAGCGGGATCACGCCCTTGCTCGGCTTGCTGCGCCAGGCCCTGGCCAGCGGCTACAGCGCGCCGGTGACCTTGCTGCACTACGTGCGCGAGCGCGGCCAGCGTGCCTTTGCCGAGGAACTGCAGGCGCTGATGCAGCGCCATGCCAACCTGCAGGTGCGCTGGTCATTGACCGGGCAGGCGGCGCAGGGCGACGAGCTGAGCGGGCGTTTCTGCCCTGCGCATGTGCCGGAGCGGGCAGCCGAGCAGGCACTGGCCTGTGGGCCGCATGGCTTTGTGGCCGCCGTGCAGCGCTGGTGGCAGGGCGGCGAGACGCCCGCCAGCCTGCAGAGCGAGGCCTTCAGCCCGGCACCTGTCGACGCCGGGGAACAGACCTGCGTGCGTCTGGCGTTTCGTCGCAGCGGCGTGGCCTGCCAGGGCGACACGGCGCAAAGCCTGCTGGAACAGGCCGAGGCTCAGGGCCTGCGCCCGATGCATGGCTGCCGTCAGGGCATTTGCACCCGCTGCACCTGCCAGCTGCTCAGCGGCCGGGTGCGCGACCTGCGCAGCGGCTTGGTCAGTGATGAACCGGGGCAGGCCGTGCGCCTGTGCGTCAGCGTGCCGCTGGGTGATGTGGAGATCGATCTGTGAGTAACCGTGAAGACCGTGAACTGAACGAAGTCGAATTGCAGGCCTTTGCCGCGGAGCTGGATGCCCTGCGCCAGCGTACCCTGGCCAGCCTGGGTAGCGAGGATGCTCGCTATATCCGCCGGGTGCGCGCGGCTGTGCGTGCCTGTTGCTGGAGCGGTCGCCTGCTGCTGATGTTGGGCTGGTTCCCGCCGACCTGGCTGCTCGGCAGCCTGTTGCTGGCGCTGGGCAAGATCCTCGAGAACATGGAGCTGGGCCATAACGTCATGCATGGCCAGTACGACTGGATGAATGACCCGGAACTGAGCGGGCGCGACTACGAGTGGGATATCGTCGGTCCCAGCGATTTCTGGCGGCATACCCATAACCATGTGCATCACACCTGGACCAATGTGGTGGGCATGGATGACGACGTCGGTTACGGCGTGGTTCGCCTGTTTCCCGAGCAGCGCTGGAAGCCCTTCTATCGCTGGCAACCGCTGTGGGTGACCCTGCAGGCGCTGCTCTTCCAGTATGCGGTGGCGATCCAGCACCTGCGCCTGGACCAGTATTTCAAGGGGCGTCTCAGCGCCGCTGAACTGCGCCCGCTGCTGCGTCAGTTCAATGCCAAGTTGCTGCGCCAGTGGGGTAAGGACTACCTGCTGTTCCCCGTGCTGGCCCTGTTGCTCGGCGCCAATGCGCTGGCCGTGCTGGTCGGCAACCTGCTGGCCAACCTGTTGCGCAACCTGTGGACCTTCGCAGTGATCTTCTGCGGGCATTTCACCGAGAAGGCGGCCGTGTTCAGCAAGGAATCGGTGCTCGGCGAGAGCCGCGGCCACTGGTACCTGCGCCAGTTGCGTGGTTCCAGCAACCTGGAAGGGGGGCGCCTGCTGCATATCCTGACCGGCAACCTCAGCCACCAGATCGAGCATCACCTGTTCCCCGACCTGCCGGCACGTCGCTATGCCGAGATGGCCGTGGACGTGCGGGCGATTGCCCAGCGCTATGGGCAGCTCTACAACAGCGGCAGCTTTGCCGGGCAACTGGCGACCGTATTGCGGCGCATCTGGCGTTATCGCCTGCCGCCTCAGGCGGCGCTGCAGCCGTAGCGGCGCGCCGCTTCGATGGCCAGGCCGCTGCCGATGCCGCCAAAGCGGTCGCCCTCGACCTGCCGGGCGCCCGGCAGCAGGGCGGCAACCCGAGCACGCAGCGCCGGTACGGCACTGGAACCGCCGGTGAACAGCAGGGTATCGACCTGCTCGGCGCGTACCCCGGCGCTGGCCAGCAAGCCCTGCACGGTGTTGGCAATGCGCTGCAGCGGTGCTTCGATGGCCTGCTCGAACAACGCGCGGCTCAGCTCGGCCTGCAGCCCCTCTTCGATCTGCCCAAGCGCGATGACCTGCTGCGCACTGTGCCCCA
>NZ_NMQV01000028.1 GCF_002234375.1 Pseudomonas fluvialis | reverse complement strand
CCTATGACGCCGATTTGCTAAGCGCAATAGAGGCATCCTTCAAAGAAGCCCTGCTCAACTGCAACGGCGAAGACGAAGACGAAGACGAAGACGAAGACGAAGACGAAGACGAAGACGAAGACGAAGACGAAAATATCGCGACAAAGGTACAGGCCGCACCTGCTTCATCAGAAGCACCAGCAGCGCCGCTCCCCGATCCTCAGCCGCGGCCCATAGTCAAACCGACCAAGACACCCAATGTGGCTACATCCGCAACTGTAGAACTGCTTGAGCTCCCGGTCTGGCATTATCGGCTACCTCTTATCGCCACTTTCTTAATTACTACCCTGCTGTTTATTTTTGATCGATAAAGAGGCCCCATGAATAAAAGTCGCCGCTCATTTCACGGCAAGGCCTATCAGGTAGTCGACATATGGCACGCCATAATGACCACCGGCAAATGCTGGCTGGGCCTTGCCGCAGCTGTCGCCCTAGCAACGGGGGTGATTCTGCTGCTACTGGCCGGCGATCACCTGCCTTCATCCTGGCCAGTCTTTTTGCTGTTCGCCAGCCTGCTACTGGCCACGCCCTTTGCGTTCAAGGTATGGCATGCGCAGTCGCCAGGTATCCAGATTGACCCGCAACAAGCCACCCTGTCATTCAGCGCCGATGATCTGGAAAACAGCCTGCATGACATACTCAGCCTGCGCCGCTTCTTTGATCACGCCCGGCGCATCAGCATTGCCTTGCATGACATCGAACGCCTGGATAACGACACATCCAGCACGGGCCGCGGCCAACTACGCAGGCGTCGCTTTGCTCTCAATCTGTCTGGCGATTTTGGCTCTTATCAGCTGATGTTCAGCCACAAACAGAAACGCGATGAATGCCGCACCCTGATCAACCAATCGATGCAACGCATCAAGGGGCGCGCGCCCTCCCGCGATCCAAATATCGCCTTTCCTTATTGAGAAGCGCCATGAGCAGAAACAAAAAACAAAACCCTGCTGGTCTGCTGATCATCTGGATCATGGGCCTGCTGCTTATTATTTTTACCGTTCTAGCCACGCTGGTTATCTGGGTCGGCTGGGCCGTATGCGAGCAGTTATATGCTCGATATCCTAGGAGTCCAAATGACGCCGATATTCTTCTACAAGAAGATGAGGCTCATGAGCTGGCACAAAACGAAGCGCAAATACGGCAGATAGAGATGCGCCTGGCCCAGATTGAAAGTGAAGGCAGTGATCTACGCCGTCGCAAGGATGGCCTATTCCACGCGGGCAGCGTTCTAGGCGCAAAACTCAACGCGGAGATCAGCCAATTACTGCAAGAGTTGAGCGACAGCCGAGCGATCTGTCATGAGTTACAGACTCTCCCAGGTGAGCGCCTGAGAGAATGGGCAGCGCCCCTGAGCCGTTTACTTGCCTTGCGCTGGGCAGTGGCAATTTATATCAGCTGCAGCGCCTATGCCCTGCTGTTCAAGCCCGCTTCAGTCATTTACATGCATGACCTGATCCACACTTGGCTACAGGCCTACCTACCAAGCCTATCGTTACCTATTTATGGCGCAATGGCGCTAGCCAGCATGATCGCCTCTTGTGCTGGCTTGGCAGCGTACTGGCTCTATAGCAGAACCCTCTACAATCACTACGCAGACCAACTGGACGCTCACTGAGTCGATGCTCGGGTAAACTGCCGCCCCATACTTCGCACCGCACGAGAAGCCCATGCCGATCCGCCATTGCATCGTCCACCTGATCGACAAGAAGCCCGACGGCAGCCCGGCCGTACTGCATGCCCGGGACAGCGAGCTGGCCGCCAGCAGCGCCCTGGAAAACCTCCTGGCCGACCTCAACGACAGCTACAACGCCAAGCAGGGCAAGGCCTGGGGCCTGTTTCACGAGGAGTCCGGCGCTTATCCGTTCAGTGGCTGGCTGAAGGCTTACCTGGAAGGCGAGCAGGACTTCACCACCTTCAGTCGCCAGGCTGTCGCACAACTGCAGAAGCTGATGGAGGAATCCAACCTGTCCACCGGCGGCCATGTGCTGTTCGCCCACTACCAGCAGGGCATGACTGACTACCTGGCGATCGCCCTGTTGCACCACAGCGAAGGCGTGGCGGTGACCGAGGCGCTGGACGTGACCCCGGCCAAGCACCTCGATCTGGGCCAACTGCACCTGGCCGCGCGCATCAACCTCAGCGAGTGGCAGAACAACCAGCAGTCCAAGCAGTACATCTCCTTTATCAAGGGCAAGAACGGCAAGAAGGTCTCGGAGTATTTCCGCGATTTCATCGGCTGCCAGGAGGGCGTCGACGCGCCGAGCGAGACGCGCACGCTGCTCAAGGCGTTCAGTGACTTCGTGGAAAGCGAGGATCTCGCCGAAGAACAGGCACGCGAGAAAACCGACACGCTGGTCGACTACGCCACCAGCCAGGCCAAGCTGGGCGAGCCAATCACCCTGGAAGAACTCTCCGGGCTGATCGACGAAGAGCGCCCGCGCGCCTTCTACGAACACATCCGCAACAAGGACTACGGCATGGCCGCGGAATTTCCGGCGGACAAGCGCACGCTCAGCCAGTTCCGCCGCTTCACCGGGCGCGCCGAAGGCCTGTCGATCAGCTTCGAGGCGCACCTGCTGGGCTCGGCCATCGAGTATGACGAGGCACGCGACATGCTGATCATTCGCCAGCTGCCCACCCAGTTGATAGACCAGCTGAAGCGGCGCAAGGACTAGCCCGCCATGCGCCTGGAGGATGCCCTGCTCGACAGCTGCCTGTGCCAGCCGGACGCTCCGCTGGGCGGTGATCCACGCCGCCTGCTGGTCAGCGACAAAAGCACCGCCAAGCAGCAGCTGAGCGACCTCAAGCCCTGGCTCAACCAGCAGCAGACCCTGCTCTGGGCCAATCGCCGGGATGCCGTGCTGCTGCTCCTGCAAGGCCCCGACTGCAGCGGCAAGGACGGGGTGATCCGCCACGTGCTCAGCGCCTGCAATCCCCAGGGACTGGCACTGCACAGCTTCCAGGCGCCCAGCCCGGCCGAGCGCGCCGAGCACTGGCTGCAGCGCTACCGGCAACGTCTGCCGGCACCGGGCCTGCTCGGCGTATTCAATCGCAGCTACTACGAAGGCCTGGTCAGCGACCTGCAGGACGGCCTGTGCCCGGACGCGGCGCTGGCCAGCCGGCGCGCCGAAGTGGCCACCCTGGAAACGCAGCTCGGCCAGCAGCGCATCCACCTGCTCAAGTGCTACCTGCAGCTGTCCAGAGGCGAACAGCGCCTGCGCCTGGAGCGCCGCCTGGAGCTGCCCAGCAAGCGCTGGAAGCTGTCACGCGCCGACCTCGAAGCACACCGCCAGTTCGACAGCCTGCAGGCGCGCTGGGCCAGTGAGCTGGCGGCCAGCCACAGCAGCGCGGCCCCCTGGTATGTGATTCCCGCCGACCACCGCTGGCAGCGCGACCTGCTGGTGGCAAGCCTGCTGGCCCGCACCCTGGAGCGTTTGCAGCTGGACTGGCCGGCACAGCCGGCACCGTTCAGCCTGGCCGAGTTGCAGGCATGCGCCGGCTAATCGCCGCCCTGCTGCTGGGCTGCGCGACGGCCCTGGCCAGCGCCGAGCAGCCCTGGGTCGAAGAAATCCCGGCGGCGGCGCTGGATGCCGACACCGTGCGTTTCGTGCAGGCCAATGCCGAGTTCACCCTGCTGCATGAAATGGGCCACCTGCTGATTCATGAACTGGGCCTGCCGGTACTCGGCCGCGAGGAGGATGCCGCCGACCAGTTGGGTTTCATGGGCCTGTTCCTCCTCTACCGGCGCCAGCACGAACCGGACTTCGCCGCACGCCTGCTGGATATCGCCGACTATTGGCGCCTGGAATGGCAACGCGCCAAGCCGCCGCACGAGGAAGTCCGCGAATGGGACAGTCATGCACTGGATGCCCAGCGCTTCTACAACCTGGCCTGCCTGGCCTATGGCAGCGACCCTCGTCAGCTGGAGTGGATCATCCAGGCCACCGGCCTGCCGGAGCAGCGCGCCTTCTACTGCGACCAGGAATATCAGCAGGTGCTGCATGCGGTGAGCTGGCTGAAGCGCCACTACCAGCGCCAGCCCGGACAACCCGCCGGGGCACAGATCAGCGTGGTCTACGACGAACCTTCGCCGGCACTGGCCGACGGTGCCGAACTGCTCGCCAAGGTACGCAGCTCCGGTGAGCTGGAGGCGGTCGCCGCCAAGGCCGGCGAGGCCTTCGTGCTACCACGCCCGTTGTTGCTGCGCCTGACCAATTGCGGCGAACCGGATGCCTGGTACAACCAGCAGAGCGGCGAGCTGACGCTCTGCTATGAACGCCTGGTGCACCTGCGCCAGCTGGCCGCGCAACTGCCACGGCTGCGCCAACCCCTCCACCCTGCCAAGGATGACCCCTGATGAAAACCCTGATCGCCCTGCTCCTGGCGCTCGCCGTGTACCAGCACTGGGACCGTGTGCAAGCCCTGCTCAGCCCGCCCAGCGCCGGCGCGCAAAGCGGCGAAGTGATCCTCTACGCCACCGAGTGGTGTGGCTACTGCGCCAAGGCCCGCGAACTGCTGGCCGCTGACGGCATCAGCTACCGCGAGATCGATATCGAGAAGGACAGCGCCGGCCGCCAGGCCTACCAGGCACTGGGCGGACGAGGCGTGCCGCTGCTCGACGTGCGCGGGCAGATCGTCCGCGGCTACAACCCCGAGGCGATACGCGCCGCCTACTGAGCGCGCAGGACAAAGCCCAGGCGCGGCAAATGCACATGCACGCGCCCGGCCCGGTCGTCCTCGCGGGCGAGGATCAGGCATTCGTCGTCGGCATGCAGCAGTTCGCCCTGCACCGGGTCGACACCGTAGTCGCAGGCCGCCACGTGCACCGCCTGCCCGGCCTGAAAACCGGCCGGCCACTGGCTGGCGCGCTCCGGCAAGGGGGCCGGTGTGGCTTCGCGGGCCACGGCCAGCGCTTCCGCGCTGCTCATCGCCCGCGGCGAGCCATGCCCAAAGGCCAGCACCCGCGCCAGCCAGGCGTTGACGGCCGGATAGGCGGCCAGCAGCGACGCGGTCTGCGGTGCGCCGGCCAGGAACCACAGCGGATGGGCCACGGCAAAGTCAGCCAGCGACGGCCGGCCACACAGGAACTCGCCATCCTCGCGCTGCAACTGCAGTTCCAGGCGCTGCATCAGCGTTGGCCAGTGCTGCAGGCTGTGCTCGGCGGCCGGCAGGCGCGCCGCACCACCGGCAAACAGCGCCCGGCGATCGTCGATGAATGCCTGGGCCGCCGCCGCAGGCAAGCCCTGCAGGCGACTGGCCAGCACTTCGGGCTGAAAGGCCAGGCTGACGGCCAGGAGGAACAGCGTGCTATCGGCCCATTGCGCCAGACTGGCCACCACGAACTCCTGGCCCTCGGGAAACAGCGCCGGCGTAGCCTTCTCGGCTTCCAGGCGTCGGGCGATCAGCGCGCTGTCGCAGTAGATATCGGCGCCCACCTGCAACACCGGGGTCTTGCGGTAACCGCCGGTCAGCGCCAGTAGGTCGGGCTTGGGCATGATCCGTGGAATCTCCACCGAGCGCCAGGACAGCTGCTTGTAGCCGAGCAGCAGGCGGGTTTTCTCGGCAAAGGGCGAGGCATCGTAGTGATGCAGGATCAGCTCGTGCATGGTGTGCTCCGCAGGCGGGGGTAGAGACTCAGAGTAGTCCTGTGCAGGCCGTGCCGTGAAGTCCCTGACCAGACGTTCCTTGGCCGCCTTACTGAGCGCCTTGATGGCGCGTTCGCGACGCAGGGCGGCCGACTTGTCGGCACAGGCTTCTACATAGACCAGCGCCTGCGCCGGACTGGCATGGAAAAAGCGCGCACCCTGGCCCCGGCAATGCTGGGCGAAGCGTCGCTGCGGGTCATTGCTCATGCCGCAGTACAGCGCACCATTGGCCGCGCGCACCAGGTAGACCCACCAACTGCACGCACTGCTCATGCGCGCAAGCGCCCAGGCGCCAACTGTGCGGCACGCAAGCCGTGCGCCTGCAGGGCCTGCGGCCAGGGCTGGCCGCTCAGCAAGGCGGCGCTGGCCAGGCCCATGGCCGGGCTGGTCTGCATACCGTAACCGCCCTGGCCGACCAGCCAGAAGAAATCCTCCCGGCCTTCAGCAAAGCCGGCCACCAGCCCCTGATCGGCGACGAAACTGCGCAAACCCGCCCAGCGGTGCAGCGGTCGCTTGATGCGCAGACGGGTGTACTGCTCGATACGGGCAATGCCCAGAGCGATATCCAGCTCCTCGGGCTGAGCATCCTGGGCCGCCTGTGGGTCGGCATTGGCCGGCGACCCGAGCAGTAGCCCGGCATCGGGTTTGATGTAGAAAGACTCGTCGAGGCTCACCAGGCAGGGCCAGTCGTGCAACGCATAGCCCTCGGCAGCAAAGGTAAAGGCGCTGCGCCGCATCGGTTGCAGGCCCAGTCCGGGTATCCCGGCCAGCGCGGCGATCTCCTCGCCCCAGGCCCCCGCGGCGTTGACCAGGCAGGCCGCCCGGTAACGCTGCCCGGCGCACTCGACCTGCCAGTAGCCGGCCTGGCGCTGGATGGCGCGCACCTCGCGCTGGCAATGCAGTACCCCGCCCCGCTCACGCAGGCCGTGCAGGTAACCCTGTAGCAAGGCATGGGTGTCGATATCCGCGGCCGTCGGGTCGTACAGCGCGCCGTGCACCTGAGCCGGATCAAGTGCCGGGCACAGCGCACAGGCTTGCGCGGCATCGAGCAGGCGCATCTGCGGCACACTGACCCGCGCCGCCTGCCATTGACGCTGCAGCTCGGCCGGATCGCCATGGAAATCGACGATCAGTTCGCCGCGTGGCCGCAACAACGGCTGCTCAGCGAAGCCGTCTGGCGGCGCCTCGAAAAAGGCCCGGCTGGCCGCGCTCAGGGCGCGCACCTGGCCGCTGCCGTAGGCCTGGGTGAACAGTGCGGCAGAACGCCCAGAGGCGTGGTAGCCCGGTTGGCTTTCGCGCTCCAGCACCAGGCAGCGCGCGCCCTCGGCACTGAGGAAATAGCCGCAGGAAGCGCCGGCAATACCGGCACCGATGATCAGGAAATCACAATCGAGCATGGCGAGACAGGCTGTGGCAGGAACGAACGGGGACGCATGCACGCCACCCCCAAGCCAGTGCGTGCAGCGCCTGAACTGGACGCGGCAGGCCTATGGACCTGCCCGACCAGCGGACGATCAATGCTTGCGCGGTACCGGCTTGAGCAGGCTGTCCGGCGGCATTTCACAGTGGATCTTGCGACCGATCAGCGCTTCGATCGGCGGCAGGGCAAAGGCATCGTCCTCGCCGGCAAAGCTGATCGAGGTGCCGCTGCTGCCGGCGCGCCCGGTACGCCCAATACGGTGTACGTAGTCGTCGGGGGTTTCCGGCAGGGTGAAGTTGATGACATGGCTGATGCCGTCCACATGGATGCCACGCCCGGCTACGTCGGTGGCCACCAGCACACGGATCTTGCCCTCGCGGAAGCCTTCCAGCACCTTGATGCGCTTGGCCTGCGGTACATCGCCGGACATCTGCGCGGCGCTCACGCCGTCGCGCGTGAGGCGCTCCTCGATGCGCCGCACCTCGTCCTTGCGGTTGGCAAACACCATCACCCGGCTCCAGTCGTTCTGCGTGACCAGGTTGTAGAGCAGCTTGTACTTGTCGCTGCTGGCCACCGCATAGACATGCTGCTCGACGGTATCGCTGGCGACGTTCTCCGGCTCGATCTCGACGATCGCCGGATCGACTGTCCACTGCTTGGCCAGGTTCATCACGTCGTCGGTGAAGGTGGCAGAGAACAGCAGCGTCTGGCGCTCACCCTTCATCGGCGTTTGCCGGATGATCTGCCGCACCTGCGGGATGAAGCCCATGTCGAGCATGCGGTCGGCTTCATCCAGGACCATCACCTCGACCATGTCCAGGTGCACCTCGCCGCGCTGGTTGAAGTCCAGCAGGCGCCCCGGGGTGGCGACCAGAATGTCGCAGAAGCGCGATTCGAGCTGTTTGAGCTGTTTGTCGAAATCCATGCCACCGACGAACTGCATGACGTTGAGGCCGGTGTACTTGGTCAGTTCAGCGGCGTCCTTGGCGATCTGCACCACCAGTTCGCGGGTCGGCGCAATGATCAGCGCACGCGGCTCGCCCATGTAGCGCTCTTTCGGCGGCGGGGTCTGCAGCAGCTGGGTGATGGTCGAGATGAGGAACGCAGCCGTCTTGCCGGTGCCGGTCTGCGCCCGTCCGATGGCATCACGCCCCTTGAGGGTGAAGCCCAGTACCTGCGCCTGGATCGGTGTGCAGTAGGGGAAACCCAGATCATGGATGGCGTGCATCAGCCGCGCATCGAGGTTGAAGTCGTGAAAGCGGGTCTTGCCTTCCTGCGGCTCGACCACGAAGTCGCTGAGTTTCCAGGTGTCCACCGGCTTGGCGGCACGCGGCTTGCGTTCACGACGTGGTTTGCCGGGCTTGCTTGCAGCAACCGGCGCAACGGCCGGCTCAGCTGAACGGGGGGAGGCCTGCGACGTAGCCTGAGCGGCGGCCGGCGAGGCTTGCGGGGTTACGGGCGGGGCGCTTGGCGCGGCGTCAGCGCCCTTGCCGAACAGATTCTTGAGTGCTTTGAGCACGGTCTTCTCGTCACAGGTCAGGGAATGAACCGCGCCAGTGTAAAGCAAGATTGGCGGGGGGCGAAGCCTCCCGCCCGACCCGGGCAATTAGCCGCAGAGGCAGTTGCGACCGTGCTGCTTGGCCTCGTACAACGCCGCATCGGCACGCGCAATAAGCGCCTGCAGGCTATCGCGCGGCTGCATCTGCGCCAGGCCGATGGAAACCGTCACCCCGGGCAGCTCGCCAATCGGCGCATAGAAGTGCTCGATGCGCTCCAGGCTGCTGCGCAAACGCTCGGCAATCGCCCGCGCCTCCTCCTGGGCCAGGTCGGGCAGCAGGATAACGAACTCTTCGCCGCCAAAGCGCACCATGCTGTCCTTGGGCCGCAACTGCTGGCGCAGGGTATGCGCCACCAGGCATAGCGCATAGTCACCGGCCAGGTGGCCATGGCGGTCGTTGTAGGCCTTGAAGTAGTCGACATCCAGCATGAGCATGCACAGCGGCTTGTCGTTGAACGCGCAGCGGGTACTTTCCCGCTCCCAGATATGTTCCAGCCAGCGCCGGTTGAACAGCCCGGTGAGGGTGTCGACATTGGCGTTCTGCTCGGCGTTCTGCAGCACCTTGTTGCCCTGACGCACCCGTTCACAGAGCAGTTGCAGCATGTTCTGCATCAACTGGGGCGACTGGCTGAACAGGTCGATCAGCGCCTGGCGGTGCAGGCGCAACACCCGGCTGGGTTCGCCGGCCAGCACATAGGCTGATGGTCGTTCGTTGTCGATGAAACTGATTTCCCCGGCGCAGTCACCGACATTCAGCACTGACACGGGGGCCGAATCCGGCGAGCCCAGGTAGACCTTGAGCTGACCACTGATCACCAGGTAGAGATATTCGTTGCGATTGAACGGCGAGAGCAGGATCTCGCCATTGTGCAATTGCAGGGCGCAGGCGGTCTCCAGCAGCTTGTGCAAGCTGCCCAGCGCGACATTGTTGAACAGTCGCGTGTGTTTTATCTGCTCCAGATCGGGCTGCCAGTGCACGGTTTTCATGGCGGCGGCCCTGCCCTGGAGGGCGTGCGCAAGGGGGCTTGAAACATCACAAACGCTTCCTGTCGTTAGGACGAACAGCATCTTGAACTTATGACGATCACCCCGGGCTTACAATCCTGTAGCCCGGGACATGCGACAAACGGTCGCAAAAGTGACCAATGTGTCAGAAAAACCATCAGGCGAGCGAGCTACTGTCGTTCGCCTGGCACTCTCAGTGCGCATACTCCAGACGATAGCCCACGGCAAAACCAGCCAGACGCTCACCAATCAACTGCTCCAGTGCCGCATCCGCCGCAGCCAGGCGAATGTAGGCCAGTTGCCCGCAACGCTCGTCACTGCGCACCTCAACCTGCTGCACTGCCGGCAGGTCGGCCAGTTGTTCACGGTATACCCGGGCGATGGCGTCGAAACGCAAGGCCGGCTTGAAGGTCTTGCCCACCGCCGTCAGCGGAATGGCCTCGATGATCCAGGCATCCTTCGGCACCGCAGCCCGCTCGTGAATATGCGCGGCGGCATGCGCCAGCAGTTCATCTTCGCTGGCTTGCTGGCCGGGTTTGAGCTGTACATAAACCACCGGCAGCTCGCCCACCTTGAGATCAGGCTTGCCCACTGCGGCAGCCAGGGCCACGGCCGGATGTTTGTGCAAAGCCTCCTCGATCATCTGCGGGTCAATGTTGTGGCCGCCGCGGATGATCAGGTCCTTGCTACGCCCGGTCAGCCAGATGTAGCCATCACCATCCACCCGCCCCAGGTCGCCGGTATTGAACCAACCGCCATCCACCCAGATACCGGCGTTCTTGCTGCCCTGCAGATAGCCTTTGAATACCGTGGCACCCCGGATGCACAGGGTACCGATCTCGTTGACCGCCGCATCGCGCAGGTAGTTGCCCTGCTCGTCGAGCACCTTGATGCTCACCTCGCAATACGGCATGGGCAGGCCAATGGAACCTGGACGACGCTCGCCGGCCGGTGGGTTGGCACAACTGCCGCAGGTACCTTCGGTGAGGCCGTAGCCCTCGATCAGGGTCAAACCGGTCTTGGCTTCGAACTGGCGGATCAGCTCCACCGGCATGGGCGCAGCGCCGCACAGGGCATATTTCAGCGAGCTGAGGTCATGCCCTTCGCTGGGCACCTGCAACAGCCCGGCATAGATGGTCGGCACGCCACTGAAGAAGCTGACCCGGTGACGTTCGATGATTTTCCAGAAGTTGCTGATCAGGTTGCCGTTGCGATAGCCCTGCGGCGTGGCCAGCAAGACCTCGGCCGCGCCGATGAAGGCCGTCAGCCCGGTCACGATCACGCCATTGACATGGAACAGCGGCAAGCCGCACAGCGTTACGTCGCCCGGGGCAAAACCGGTCACCAGGTTCATGCAGTAAGCCATGGCTACTTCGTTGCCATGACTGTGCGGAGCCAGCTTGGGCGTACCGGTGGTGCCGCCGGTATGAAAGTAGCTGGCAATTTCGTCGGCCTGGATCACCCGGCCACTTTCCAGATGATCGGCCGGGCAGGCAGCGATGACCTCGTCGAAGTCGAGCACGCCTTCCGGCAACGCGCCGCGCTGGGCCTTGAGGACACTGCGCTGCGGCTCGGGGAGAAAGTTGGCCATGTCCACGCAAAGCACGGCCTTGAGCTGCGGCAAGTGCCCGCGCAGGGCCGCCACCTTGTCCCACAGGTCGGTGCCGGGGAAAGGTGCCAGGGTCACCAGCAGTTCGGAGTCGGACGCACTGATCAGCTCGGCAATGTGTTCCGCATCCAGCAACGGATTGATCGCATTGACGATGCCGGCTGCCTCGCCACCCCAGATAGTGAAATGGGTTTGCGGCAGGTTGGGCAGCAGGAAGGACACCGCCTTGCCCGGACGCAGGCCAAGGCGGTGGAAGGCATTGGCGGTCTGGGTGATCTTGCCCAGCAGCTCCATATAGTTCAGCCGGTAGGCCGGCTCATCCGCGGTGCCCTGCAGGATGAAGGAAAGCGCCGGCGCCTGCGGATGGGCTGCTGCCGTACGCTTGATCAGCTCATAGGTACTGGCCGGCAGGCCGCGTGCCGCCAGCGGCGTCTGCTCGATCTGGCGGATGTCCTGCAGGGTACGGATTACGGGAGTCGTGGTCATCTTGTTGTTCTCGTCACTCAGCGACTCAGGACTGCAAACGCTGCTGCAGCCACTGGCCAATGTCATCGATCTGTTGCGGGCACACTTCGTGCGCCATGCGGTACTCGCGCCAGACAGCCGGCACACCAGCCCGCTGCAGGCAGTCGAAAGCAGCCTGCCCCATGCTGGGCAGAACCACGTCGTCGACTGTGCCATGCAGGCAAAGAACCGGCAGTTGTCTTTGTGTATCCGTTAGCAACAGCTCCGCCGGAAAGGTCGGGGCATAGGTGGACAGTGCCAACACCCCGCCCAACGGGCCGGGCCAGCGCAGGAAGGCGGCATGCAGGACCACCGCGCCGCCCTGGGAAAAACCGGCGAGGATGATGCGCCGCGGATCGATGCCCTGATCGCGCTGCGCCTCGACCAGGCACATGACACTTTCCGCAGAGGCTTCCAGTTGCGAACGATCGATGGCCCGCGCCGGGCTCATGGCCAGGATGTCGTACCAGCTGGGCATGGCCCAGCCACCATTGATGGTCACCGGGCGGGTCGGTGCCTGGGGCAGGACAAAGCGGCAGCGCTTCAGGTGCCGCTGCAGCAGCTGGGCAACCGGCTCGAAGTCGTGCTGATCGGCACCCAGGCCGTGCAGCCAGATCACGCAGGCATCGGCTGTCTGGCTCGGTTCTAGAACAAGGGGGGCAGTCATGGCGGTGCTCCGTAGTCTCAGGGTTGTTCGCGCAACTCGGCCAGCACACCGAGCAACCCCTGCTCGGTCTGTTCGCCGACCAGCTGCTTGCGCAATCGCCCTTGCGGATCGACGATGAAGGTCACCGGCAGCGCCTGGCTACGCGGTAACTGCAGGCGCTCGGCCGGGTCCTCGGCCAGTACGCGAAATTCGATACCCAGTGCCTGACTCTGCCGGGCCAGCGCCTCGCCCTGCACACCGTCGTAATTGACGCCGAGCACCTGTACGGCCGCCTGGGGATGCTGCGCGAGGCGATTGAGCTCGGGAATTTCCTTGCGACAGGGACCGCACCATTCCGCCCAGTAATTGATCAACAGCCACTGGCCTTCGAGCTCGCCAGCCGTTACCTTGCGAGCATGCTGATCGACACCCCAGTCGTCACTGCAGCCGGAAACCAAGAGGCCGATGATGATGGCCAGAATAAGCCTGAGCCGCACAGACATGCCTGGGTACCTCGTAGGAGTGGTGAATAGATGACATTGGACGCCATGCGCCTGGAGGTGCCGGAAATCCATGAGCATGAACCGCTAGACCTGCACAATCTGCTCGAGCAGCTCGCCGACCTGCCTCGCCAGGCATCCAGTGAAACCCTGGAAACACTGCTGGGCCGCCTGTTCCAGCTCAACCGTAGGGAGCTGACCTTACTGGAAAGGCAGCGCATCCTGCAAAGTTTCACCGAGCATTATCGCCTGCAGGCCCAGGCTTTTGCCGAGCAGCCCCCCTGCCCGCTGTTCATCCGTCTGTGCCTGGAGCTCGCCGCAGGCTTCAAGCGCCTGCTGCTGCAGATTCTTCAGGGCCGCCAGCCTTCGCGACCACACCTGGCCTGGTGCCTGTACATGGCCGAGTATTTTGTCGCACAGAGCCTGTTGCGCCATTACCAGCTCTACCAGGAACCTCCGGGCAGCCTGTGGCACGACTGCCACCTGCTGTATTGGCTGGGCGAGCGCCAACATTGCCTCGACGAACCGGTAGCCGCCGCCTTCCAGCCCGCCGCCGCCGGCAATCTGCGCGGGCTCTATCAGCAAAGCCTGTTGCTGGCCCTGAGCAATCCGTTCCAGCTGGAAAATGGCCAGTGCCTGCAACTGTTCGCCGCCCTCGCCCCGCTGGCCGAACTGGCCCGCCTGCAACCCTGGGAAGCAGACGACGACAGCGACGGACTGCTGATCGACCTCGGCGCCGAACAGCCGCAACTGCTTGGCGAGCCTGACGCAGCGGCTGAGCCGGCCACCCTGCGCCGCCTGGAACTGGGTGCGTTACTGGTTGCCCTCGACGAGCCCACGCCCCTGCAAAGCGCCAGCCAGCGGCAACTGCTGGAGCAAGCCAGGCCGCACTGGCAAGGCCAGCAAGCCCGACGCCATCCGCGCAGCGAGCAAAGCAGCCCGTGCAATCTGTTCTGCGGAATAGCCGCCATCCATGCCCAACTGCTTGAACAGCGCCCCCTGCACCTGGCAGCGCAATTACTCGATGCCAGTGCAGGGGGCGCGCGCCTGCTCTGCCATGCCGACCACGCGGCGCAGTTGCCCATCGGCCAGCTTCTCCTGTTGCAACACAACAACAGCCAGACCCTGGCCCTGCTGCGCTGGCGTCACCAGAGCGGCAGCGGCTTGCACCTGGGCCTGCGCTATCTCAAGGGGCTACCGCGGCCGGTATGGCTGCGCCGTGCGCCGAGCGCCAAGACGCACCCGGGTATTTTGCAAAGCACCCCGGCCAACGGCGGCTGGCATCACGGCCTGTGGCTGGCCCAGGGCGACTTTGCCAGCGAAGAGAATCTCTGGCTGCAACTGCAGGGCAACCATCACCAGGCCATCGTGCAATTGCCGCCAGCCAATCTGGACAGTGGCCAGGTGGCGCGTCATCCGCTCAAGCTGGCCTGATAACCGCCGGGCGGGCGGCGCTTGATGATTTTTTGCGCAGAGGTTCACGACCGCAGGCAGACCCACGCCCGGATTGCCAGGGCGGCGCGCACTAGAATGGCCGGGTGATTTCTTGTCAGGCCCTACGCCCCATGAACCAAGCTCATGAACAACTGATCGGCCCCGTTCCTTCCCAACTGACCAGCAAGGCCGCCAGTCGGCGCGGGCCAGGCAGCCACGCCGAATTCAATTTGGCGGTCTGGCTGCATCTGCCGGGGCTCGCCGAACTACCGGTATCCCTGGTGGTGCGCTACCTGGATGGTGAACAGCCCCGCGAAGCCCTGGTCGATCACGGCCGCCTGAGCGGCCAGGGGCGCATCCTGCTGTCTGGCGTGGCGCATCTACCTTATCGGAACACCCCCAGCGAGGTACGTCTGTACCTGCGCAGCGCCTTGCCGCTGCGGGCACCGATCGTCGAGGAATGTTTCATCGAACCGGTACTGCAGGAAAGCCGTAGCCTCAATTCGGTCAGCTGACCTGACTGCGCTCGTCCGCATCAGGCAGCTCGGCCTTTTCCTGCTCCTGGCTGCGCCACCACTCACGCAGCGATAGCGGCCAGCGGCTAAAGGCCACTCCGGTCACCCGGCGCAAGCCCTGCAACGCCCGTTGCGGGGCTTTTTCATGCAGTTTCACCAGGTTGTCTTGCTCACTCATATCGTTCTGCCATCAGCCATTACAGCGGAACCGGCTGAAAAGCCAGAAGCGTGCCAATCCACGGCAAACGCCCTGGCAACGCCCTCGCGGCAAGCCAACCCGGCCCCCGGCATTATCGGCAGAACGCAGCACGGGCACAGCCTGACATTTTTTGTCAGTCAGACGGCTGTGCCAGCCAGTCGGCCAGGCTGCCTTCCAGCCATTGCGCCTGGCTCGCCTGCAGCCCCTGTAACGCCGCCAGCAGGCGTGGGTAATAGGGCGCTGGATAACTCGTCGGCCACTGCGCCAGCTGCAGCTGCGGCCAGGCCAGCTGCTCAAGCAGCTGCGCCAGGGAGTAATGCGCCAGGTCGCGACACAGCACCCAACGCTGGTTGCCTGCCGCGCACACCAGCTGCAAACGTTGCAACTGCGCCAATTGCTGCAACCAGGCCTCCTCGCTCAGCGCCGGCAACTGCTGGCGCGCCTCAGCCAGTCCAAGGCCTAGGCCCTGCTGCTGGCGCTGGTAGAACAGGCGCAGTAACTCCAGGGTCAGCAGCACCTCCGGCACGCTCGGCTGCCCCGGACGCTGTGTCACCTGCTGCCAGTGACAGGCCAGCTGCGCACCAAAGAGGATGATCAGCCAGCACAAATACACCCACAGCAGGAACAGCGGCACCGTGGCAAAGGCACCGTAGATCAGCTGGTAACTGGGAAACAGGCTGACATACAGGGCAAACCCCTGCTTGCTCAACTCCAGCAGCACAGCGGCACACAGCCCGCCATACAGCGCATGGCGCAACGGCACCGGACGATTCGGCACGGCCGCATACAGCAGGGAAAAAGCCGCTACGCTGAGGGCCAGCGGCAGAACACCCAGCACAGGACGAACATCCAGCAGCGCCTCACTCCCCGTCAGCCAGCGCAACGAAGCCAGGTAGGTACTGATGGCAAAGGCCGCCCCCAGCAACAGGGGGCCCAGGCTGAGGATCGCCCAGTACAACAGGAAACTGGCCAGGCCACGACGCCTTCGACTGCCTCGCCAGATGCCATTGAAGGTGCGTTCGATGCTCGCCAGCATCAGCCAGGCGGTGACCGCCAGCAGCAGCACGCCCAGCCAGGTCAGCTGGCGCGCCTGACTGCTGAAGTCGAGCAGGTAGGCCTGGATGTTCGCGCCGCTGGCCGGCACGAAATGACTGAACACAAAGGCTTGGATCTGCTCGCCAAGCCCCTGGAATGCCGGCACCGCAGACAGCATGGCAAAGGTCACGGTCATCACCGGCACCACCGCAAACAGGCTGGTGTAGGTCAGGGCTGCCGCGCTTTGCGGGCAGTCGTCGGCGAGAAAGCGGGCCAGCAGGAAGCGCAGGAACAAGCCCAGGCGATGCATGAAATCCAGCATTCCGACTCCTTTCAGGTATCCGGCAGTTCAGGGCAGGCGCCACAGGCGGTTTTAAAAACCCCCCCCTTCCCTCCCCAGGGACCCCGGGATGAGGGAACTGTGGCTGCTTCAACACCCACCCCGGTTGGAAATCCCCGCCGCCCCTTCGGTGCTCGAAACCCGCGGGCCCCG
>NZ_NMQV01000027.1 GCF_002234375.1 Pseudomonas fluvialis | reverse complement strand
TCGTCTTCGTCTTCGTCTTCGCCGTTGCAGTTGAGCAGGGCTTCTTTGAAGGATGCCTCTATTGCGCTTAGCAAATCGGCGTCATAGGCCTCTATATAGGCCAGGGTTTGCCTGACGCTGGCTTTCAGAACGTGATCGCTCATTGCGGTATGTCCTCGATAGTCAGCGTCGAAAGCGCTTCCCGGTCGGGGTTGCTAAGCAAGGAAAGTCGATTGGCATGCAGCTGCATGACACGCTCGAAGAAGGTGCGTACTTCGCGGGCATTGCCGAAGTTTTCGCCGCGTTGACGCCATAATTGCTCAATCGCCTGCTGACTGGCGGTTTGTGCTTGTGGTGTAAGTTTGAATTCATGTTTTTCGCAGAGGCGCTGAAAAATCTGTTGCAGGTCTGTGGCGTTGTAATCGTCAAAATGGATGTAGCGGGTAAAGCGTGATTTCAGCCCTGGGTTGGATTCGATGAACTGCTGCATCTCGTCAGTGTAACCAGCCACTATCACCACCAAATCGTCGCGGTGATCCTCCATCAGCTTGAGCAGGGTATCTACCGCCTCGAAACCATAGTCTTCCGAGTCGCGATTAACTACCAACGAGTAAGCTTCGTCGATAAACAGCACCCCGCCGAGCGCGCTTTCGACAATCTCGGCTACCTGGATGGGTGTTTGCCCCAAGTACTTAGCGATTAGCTTGGAACGGTCAGTTTCCACCAGATGGCCTTTGCGCAGCAGGCCTATATCCCGGTAAATATCGGCAATAAGCCGCGCTACAGTGGTTTTGCCCGTTCCAGGGTTGCCGGTAAACACCATATGCATGGAGGTGGCTGCGACGGGTAGGCCATTGTTGCGGCGGTTGAGCAGGTAGCGGGCGAGGTTGACGCCGTTGCGTACCTCTTCCTTGACGTTGTGCAGGCCGATCAGACTTTCCAACTCTTGCAAGCCATTGCCGCTAACCACTGCTTTAGCCGCAGGCGGCGCAGGTGCAATCTCAGGCAAGCGAAAGTGCTTGCGAATCGGGCGCAGCACTTCTTCGGCGCGGGCGATATCGCCCGGGGTTCTTTCACCGTCCCAAGCTATCGCGGCCTCGATCAGGCTATCCAGGCAACGATAAATGCCCAGGCAGAAGCCTGGCTGCAGGCGCTCGGCAATTAGCAAAAAGGCCGGTGGTAGCTTGGGGTCAAACGCTGCTCCGCTGGCGCGCAAGGCTTTGTCTGCCTCATTCAGTTCGCGCACCGTCAGGTCGTTGGCGAGCACCTCATTGAGGAATTTCTTATGCGTCCGGCCGACTCGCTCGTCCCCGGTCATTACATAGTCGAGCATGGGGAATAGCCAGCCCAGAGTCAGCAGGGTCAGCGAGTGGGGGAACTTGGGATTGCCCTGGGCGAAGCGTGCGTCCAAACCGCCGCTGAACAACTGGTCGAGCAGATACATTAGGGCGATTTTGGCGTTGTCGAGGTGCATTTATCAGCTATCCATGTTGTTACGGCCGCGTTCATAAGCGCTGGTGAGGATATCGATAAGCTCTTTTCTCTTACGGCCTTCTACCATGTCCTCACCTAAGGCTTCATGCGCGATGGTTTTCAGTTGTTCGAAATATAGAGATGTAAAGTCCAGTTCCGCGTCGAGCCTTTGGGACAGCAGATTGCGCATTTTGGTTGGCGAGCGCCTATCCACCTTAAGCCCCAGTTGGTCACAAAGAGAGGCTAGTTGCCCAGGGATGCTATGGATATAGCATTCCAGAATTTTCTTGCTGATCGCTCTGTTTGGATCATCGTGCTGGTCGTGTGATAGCCAGTTTTCAATTCTGCTTACTAGGGTCGAATGACCACCGTCTTGGCTCATGCCCAATCGCTGGCTCAGGTCTCGGAGTGTCGATTCATGGTAAATATCTAATAGGGTTTCTATTTCTCCGCGCCAGTGCATTTTGATGCTGCTTTTCAGTGCGCGCATTTGATCTTCCGAAGAAAGGCAGGCCATGAACGTTCGGTGCAGACTCTCTAGGTCGTCGGGATCGCCTTCTTCATGTAAATCGAGGAAGTTGTTTACTAATTGATCGCGTTTTTCGTGATGAATCCTATCTAGCAAGCGCGAGAAATTGGCCTCGAAATCTTTATGGTTGAGCTCTACAGCATTTTGCTCGGTGATGGCGCTAATATCAGCTGGCAAACCCGTAGGGAAGCCGGTTACGCCATTGGTGAATATCGGGATGATTCGTTTTATTTGCTCTTTTTTATAAAGTTCAAGGGCTAGGGCGATCTCCTGACGTACCCAGTCATCTGTTGAGTTACAGCGATCAAGTGCGCCTGGAGTGAGAATTAGAATAAAGTTGCGGGAGTTTCTAAGGTTGTCCTTTATGCTGTCTGCGAAACTGCCGAAGCTCAGCGACTCGCTATCAAAGAAACATCTAAAATTCTTATCTTCCAGCGCTTTGCAAATTAGCCTTGCAGTGGTTGCTCCGCCTTCACGGCGATAGCTGATAAAAATATCATTCATTTTAGCTATTCCTTATGCTGGTATTTCAAACTTGCGCTGGCGATGCAGTAGTAGCCACTCACCGTTCTCTGCGAGTGCTTCTTTGCCTATTATCTGTAAGATGTTTCTAGCGGATAGGATTTCGCCTTTTGTCTGGTGCTGTCCCAGCGACTGAATGGCGCGCTCAAACAGGCTGCCCATTTTCTGGTAGCGGTTGGCGTCCTCTTCGTAGGCCATCAGGTTTGCATGGTTTCGGCATACGGCTGCCAATAAAAATAGGATGGCGGCGAGCAGTGAGAGCCAGGGGAGGGTAGCAGCAGGTAAGTTGGTAAAAGGCCCAAGTAACAAGGCTGCTGTAGTAACAGTGCCCGCGCCAAAAAGGCTGCGGCTGATGAGCTTCCAGTTGTGCAGCTTCTGCTGTTTTTTTGCGGCGCTGCTACCTCCGCTCAGGAAGAACTTGCGTTGGTCAGTCAGCCAGCGTTGCTTGACCCAGTCGATATTGGCTTCGTTAGTTGAGGCTGCGGTATTAACCGTGACGTTACGGATGGCATGGCGAATCCAGTCCAATTCGTCGCGCTGGCTGTTTAAGTAATAGTCACTGGCGCATTTTTCTATTCCTGCGGCCTGCCAATAAGTCTGAACACGCAATCCTTCGGCCAGTGCACGCCAGTCCATATATTGCGCTTCGCTGTTGTGGGCACCACTGAAAAAGAAGCGATAGGCAGCGAAGGCTGAAAGGCCTAGGCCGATATGCAAAGCCAGCCAGTACCACTGCATATCCGGGCCCAAGTGCAGTTGCTGGAAGAAGACGGACAGAAAAACCAGTAGGCTGAGAAGCCAGAGAGTGGTGTGGCGTTGCTTTTGCTTGGCGCGGGCGAGTGCATCGGCAATGGCAAAGGTCTGGGCGCTGGACTCGATGGCGGAGGGATAGCTTGCCTCGCCAACCAGCCATTTGTGGCTATTGGCTACTTCACCTGTAGGGTCGGTTTCAATTTTGCTGGCGGCTTGGTTGAAGTCGTCTATCGAGTGAAATATCTCTTCCCAATACTTGCGGGTCGCGCCGGCCTTGTCGCCAGCCTCCTGACTCCATTGGTTTACCTCCTGGGCAGTGTAGGCCTGTGGGTTCTTCCTTCTGTTACAGCGCAGATGCTGCACTTGGCAGGTTTCCGGTTGTGCCAGTGGATTGTTTTCACTGGGGATTCCCTCGCGGCAGAGCCGCACGACATCCGCCGTGCCGCCCGGAAGGGGGTTCTCGGTGTTACCGTCCCATAGCGCATAAAGACGCTGGGCGTGCTGCGCCAGATAAATTCCTAGCGCCTGGTAGCAGGCGTCGCGAGATGCGCTGTCGGTCAAGGGCGCGATCCTTATTTGCGAGGCTTTGCTGAGCAGCAGGTGAAAGTGCGCGAGGGTTTCTGGTGTTGTGAAGTCCAGTTCGTAGTCCGCTTGCTGCATGGGCAGCACAGCGATCAATTCCAGTCCGCACGCCAGCGCTACCTCGGCGGCGAGCCAGTCTGCTCCCTCAGCCAGGCCATTGAGTAGTTGCAAGCGGCTATGCGGATAGCGTTTGCGCAGTGATGCGAACTCTGTGTGCAGTCTTTGGCGAATAGCAGGGGTGTCTGTTGCCACTAGATCGCGGTGGCCGCTGACGGCTAAAACGATGGGGATGGGGCCGAATGTCATTGTTCGATCCAGGCTTGTTCAATTAATTCAGTAGTCAGGTTTTCCGGATGGCGTTTGTATTTGGCGCGCTGCATCAAACAAATACAGTCGGCTAGCGGTTCACCGTTGGAGCCCAACGGCAGCAGGGGATTGAACTTGGCGAGGGCGGTGGCGAAGGTTTCCAGCAGGACGTCGCGATCATCGGCATAGCCTTCTTCGGCAAGCGCCAGGGCTTCCAGCAATGCCAGCTCTATAAGCAGTGAATCGAGCCAACTGACCGCATGGCGATAGGCGAAGACCCAGCGGGTTTTGTTGATCAAAACCGGTGACCACAGGTTTGACTCGCGAGCACCCACCAGGCAGCTGCTGACGATTACACCTTCAATCTTGCCACCATACAGCGCGACCTTCTCCAGAATGGTGCTGGCCCGGCCATTGGCGATCCGGCTTTCGCTGCCGTGGGCACCGATATAAAGAATCTGGCGTTTTTCGTGGGTGTGGATCAGGTCTTGTGTCAGAGCGCTTTCAAAGCCCGGGGTGTCATAGAAAGTCGAGTAATAGATATTGAAGTGGTCATGTAGACGCTCCAGACCTTGGAAAAACGGCAGGGATGAGGCGCGGGTTGGG
This sequence comes from Pseudomonas fluvialis, assembly GCF_002234375.1. Taxonomy (GTDB): domain Bacteria; phylum Pseudomonadota; class Gammaproteobacteria; order Pseudomonadales; family Pseudomonadaceae; genus Aquipseudomonas; species Aquipseudomonas fluvialis. Next base: position 65,843 of record NZ_NMQV01000027.1, on the reverse strand, counting down.
TTGCTCTTGGGTGTCCACCAGGGCGACTCCAACAGTAGAAGGGCAAAATCTTCAGACATGGCAATCCTAGCCGAGGGGTAATTATTGCGGACTGATAGCACATTGCATTTTTGACGTCATTGATTTGCCGCTTTTCGAGCAACGCCTAGAAAGTACCTGTTAGTAGTTGTTGTGTGTAGCCCGGCGCTGCTGAAGCATCTGCAGGCGCTCGATCACATAGCGTAGGTGCACATGCAGTTCGTACAACTCGTTGGAGTAGGACAAGGGTACTTCCACGGCGGCCAGCTCGTCCTCCAGGTGTTCCAAACGTTCGATTTCGCTCTCCAGCTGCGCGGGCAGCGAGCCACTGTGCAGTTGTCGGTCGATCTCGCGCAGGTGCTTGTACCAGCGGTAGATGCGCGCACGGATGCGCCACTGGTAGATCGGCCCGATGGCCTTGAACAGCGGCAGGAGGATCAGCAGCAGGGGAATCAGCAGAATGATGTAGCGGTCGGCCAGCGAGGCGATGCGAAACGGCAGGTAGCGTTGCAGTAGCGGCAGGCCCTTGCTGTAGAAATAGCCGGCATCGTCGCTGAGCGCGAAGGGCGCCGGTGACGGGCTGGGAAATTGCCCGGCGGGGTCGAGCAGGTTGCCCTCGGCCAATACCTGGCGGCTGGCCTGGAGGATCAGCGGGGTGAGGGCCGGGTGGAAGCTGTCGTTGACCACCAGGCTGGCCACCGGCGACAGGGTGGTGAGCTCCTGGCGGGGGATGCCGACCTGCAGGTTGAGCAGGCCTTCGCTGACCTGCAGGGGTTGCACGAAGGGCAGGCGGGCGGCGTAGGCGCGTGCGCGGCGGAAGTGGTGCAGGCGCAGCGCCGGGTCGCTGGCCAGTTGTTGCAGTAGCGGGTTTTCCGCCGGGGCCACCAGGAACAGTCCGTCCAGCTCGCCGGCTTGCAGGGCGCGCACTGCCGGGCCGCCGCCAAGCGCCTGCCAGTGTGGCGGATAGTCCTCGGTGGCGATGCCGCTGGCCTGCAGCAAGGCCTGGCTGAGCAGCGCGGTGCCGCTGCCCTGTGTGCCCAGGCCCAGGCGCAGCGGGCGCAGGTCATGCAGGGTGGCCAACTCCAGATCGGCGCGATAGAACAGCCACAGCGGCTCGTGATACAGCGCGCCCAGGCTGCTCAGGCGTTCACGCTGGGCGGCGGACAGGGTGCGCTCCAGGCCGCTCTGCACGATGCCCAGTTGCACCTCGGGTTCGTCGGCGAGCAGTTGTGCCAGGCTGTCGCTGGCGCCACGACTGGGCTGCAGCTCCAGGGTAAAGCCTTCCTTGGCCAGCTCGGCCTGCAGGCGTTCGGCGAACTGTGCATAGGCGCCGCCTTGCGGGCCGGTGACCATGCGCGCGCTCATCGGCGGTGGCGGGGCTACCAGGTAGAACACGGCGCCGACCAGCGCAGCGAGTACCGGCACCAGCCACAGGTTGGCCAGCAGCATGATTTTCAGATCGTTGAGGATTCGCCGCATCGTTTCTTCCCTGGATGCCTGCCCGCCAGGCACAGGCCTTCAGCATAGGCGCAGTGGCCCCGCTCAGTCACCCGCCGGCAGCACCCGGCGACCTTGCTGCCAGGCGTCCAGGGCCAGCAGGCCGAGCAGAAGCCCCAGCACATAGGCGGCATCCTGGCCAAGCATCAGCAGCACAGCGGCGCACAACAGGCAGGCCACGGCCGCCAGCAGGCGCCAGGGGCCGCGCAGCAGGCAGACTCCGGCAGCCATGCTGAGCAGGTAGATCAGCACGAAATTGCCATTGGCGTAGCGGATCAGGTCGTCCACGCCCAGCCCGGCCAGGCTGGCCACTACGGCACTCGCCGCGCAAGCCAGGATGACCAGATGCAGCGCCCGTGCCGGCTGGCCATGCCGGTTGCGCGCCGCCAGGCGAGCCGGCAGCTTGCCTTCGTCGGCCAGGCTCCAGATAAGCCGAGCGAAGCCCTGGATGTACAGGTTCATCGAGGCAAAGCAGGCCAGGTAGCCGACCAGCGCCACCAGCCAGCGGGCCTGCTCACCGAGCAGCAACTGATAGAGGCGGGGCAGCGCGCCGGCATCGCTGTGTACATCGCCGTAGGTGTGGAAACTCAGCACCGCCACCGAGCAGGCCCAGTACACCAGGCCAGCCAGCAGCACGCCGCCGAGCAGCGCCAGCGGGAAGTCGCGCGCCGGGCGGCGGAACTCCTCGCCCAGGTGGGTAAACGCCTCGATGCCGACGAAACACCAGAACATCACCGCCAGCGCGGCCGGTAGCAACTGCCACTGTCCGGCCAGCGGCGGCAGCAAGGGCAGCTCGGCTTGCGGCAGGTCGCCCAGCCACCAGGCCAGTGCCACGCTGGCGATGATGGCCAGGGCGATCAGTGCCTGCAGGGTGCCGGAGGCGCGAGCCGGCCGCTGGCCGAGCAGCCACAGCCCAGCAAGCGTGGCCAACTGTACGAGCAGCTCGCCGCCGCTGTGCAGTGGCCACACGGCCTTGGCGAAGCCGCTGGCGATCTCCAGGGCCGCCGGCAGGCCGACCGGCAGTACGGCAAGGAACAGCAGGGCGCTGAGGCGCTCCATGCGTGCGCCGAAGGCCTTGCCGATCAGGTGCGGCGCCCCGCCGGCGTGCGGGTAGGCACGGCCCAGCTGGGCGAAGGTGAAGGCCATCGGCAGGATCAGCGCGATGAGGATCAGCCAGGCCCATAGCGAGACCGGCCCGGCGGCGGTGGCGGCCAGCGCCGGCACCACGAAGATGCCGGTGCCCAGCAGGGAGGTACTGAGCAGGGCGATGCCCTGGATCAGACCGAGTTCTTGGTTGAGGCGACTCATGGGGTATGCTCTGCAACAGTGCGCAAGACGGCCATGGTAAGGCCCGGGCGCCGCCCTGGCAGCTGTCAGGCTGCGGTTTTTGCCCGGCAAATGGTCGGATTGCCCCCGCAGATTGCCGGAGCCCCCGTGGACAGAGTCGACCAGCAGATAGTCAGCCTGCTGCGCGCCGAAGCGCGCACCCCGATCAGCCAGATAGCCCGCCAGGTCAACCTGTCGCGCTCGGCGGTCAGTGAACGTATCCAGCAGCTGGAGCAGCGCGGAGTGATCCGCGGCTACCACGCCCAGGTGCAGTTGCCCGGCCGTGCGCCAGTGCAGGCCTACCTGGAACTGTTCTACAAGGACAGCCGTTGCCAGGAGTATGTCGGGCGGCTGCGCGGCTTCGCCGAGGTGCGGCGCATCAGCAGCATCAGCGGGGAAACCGACATGCTGCTTTATGTGGAGGCCGAACACATGGCACGGCTGGGTGAGCTGCGCGAGGCAATCGGCACCTGGCCGGGCATCCAGCGGGTCAAGACGCACGTCATCGTGCAGGAGTGGCCGGTCTGATGGCTGCCCTGCGTCTGCTGCACACCTCGGACTGGCACCTCGGCCAGCATTTCATGGGCAAGAGCCGCCAGGCCGAGCACCAGGCGCTCTGCCAGTGGCTGCTCGAACAGGTGCAGGCCCTGCAGGTCGACGTGGTGCTGATTGCCGGCGACCTGTTCGATACCGGCACGCCGCCCAGCTACGCCCGCGAGCAATACAACCAGCTGGTGCTGGCGCTGCGCCGCGCCGGTTGTGGCCTGGTGCTGCTGGGCGGCAACCATGACTCCCCGGCCATGCTCGGCGAGTCGCGGCAACTGCTGGCCGAACTGGGCGCGCAGGTGCTGCCCTGCCTGGCCAGCGACCCGGACGAACAACTGCTGACCCTGCGCAACCGCCAGGGCGAGGTAGCCGGCCTGCTGTGTGCCATTCCCTTCCTGCGCGCCCGCGATCTGCTGCGCAGCGAAGCCGGACACAGCGCCACCAGCAAGCAGCAAGACCTGCAGCAGGCGATTGCCGCGCACTACCAGCAGTTGTTCGCCCTGGCCGAAGCGCGCCGCGCCGAGCTGGGCCTGGCCTTGCCGATCATCGCCAGCGGCCACCTGACCACCGTGGGCGCGAGCAGCAGTGAGTCGGTACGGGAAATCTACGTCGGCAGCCTGGAAGCCTTTCCCAGCAACGCCTTCCCGCCGGCCGACTACATCGCCCTGGGGCATATCCACCGTCCCCAGCAGGTGGGCGGCCAGGCGCATATCCGCTACAGCGGCTCGCCGCTGCCGTTGTCCTTCGACGAAGCCGGACAGAGCAAACAGATGCTGCTGGTGGACTTTGCCGAGGGCCGCCTGCAGGCCATCGAGGAACTGCCGGTGCCCCGCTGGCAGGGCCTGGCCAGTGTGCGCGGCAGCCTCGCCGAACTGCCGGCGCGCCTGGCCGGGCTGGCTGCCACGGCGAGTGCCAGCCAGCCGTTGTGGCTGGAAGTGCAGGTGCAGGACGATGCCGCACTGAGCGACCTGCACGGGCGCGTCGCCAGCCTTTGCGCAGACCTGCCGCTGGAGGTGCTGCGCATCCGCCGCGAACGCAGCCAGCCCAGTCTGGCCCTGCACAGCGCCGCCGGGGAAAGCCTCGATGAGCTGAGTGCCGAGGAGGTGTTCGCCCGCCGCCTGCAGGAGGAATCCTTCGACCCGCCAACCCGCGAGAGCCTGCTGCAGCTCTATCGCCAGGTGCTGGCCGAAGTCCGCGACAACCCCGAGGCCGACAGCGCTGTGCGCTGACCTCCGCGATGGCATGACCCCATGAAAATCCTCAGCCTGCGCCTGAAAAACCTCAACTCGCTGAAGGGCGAGTGGAAGATCGACTTCACCCGCGAGCCGTTTGCCAGCAGTGGCCTGTTCGCCATCACCGGGCCGACCGGCGCCGGCAAGACTACCCTGCTCGATGCCCTGTGCCTGGCGCTTTACCACCGCACCCCGCGCATGAGCAGCCTGTCGGCCAGTGGCAATGAGCTGATGACCCGGCACACCGCTGACTGCCTGGCCGAAGTGGAATTCGCCGTGCGCGGTACTGCCTACCGTGCCTTCTGGAGCCAGCGGCGTGCCCGCGACCGCGCCGAGGGCGCGCTGCAGGCGCCGCGTGTCGAACTGGCCCGGCTGGATGGGCAGATCATCACCGACCGCATCAATGACAAGCTGCGCGAAACCGAGCGGCTCACCGGGCTGGACTTCGAGCGCTTCACCAAATCCATGCTGCTTGCCCAGGGCGGCTTTGCCGCCTTCCTCGAAGCCAGCGCCAACCAGCGTGCCGAGCTGCTGGAAGAGCTGACCGGCAGCGAAATCTACGGCCGCCTCTCGCAGCGCGTCTTCGAGCAGGCTCGCGAGGCCCGTCAGCAGCTGGAACAATGGCAGGCGCGCGCCGATGGCGTCGAGTTGCTCAGCAGCGAACAGCGTGAACACTGGCAGGCCCAGGTCGCCCAGTTGGCCCGCGACGAACAGCACTGGCAAGCCACCCAGGCCAGCCTGCAGGAACACTGGCAGACCCGCCAGGCGGTGCAGGCCGCGCACCAGCAGCAGGCGCAGACGGCCGCCCGCCTGCAGCAGGCCGAACAGGCTTGGCAGCAGGCCGCCGCGCAACGCGCCCAGCTCGCCGCGGCCGCCCCGGCCTGGCGCCTGCAACCCGTGCAGCTGCGCGCGCAGCAGGCCGCTCAGGCCCTGGACGCAACCGCCCAGGCGCTGGCCGGCAACCAGCAGCGCCTGCAGGAACTGGCCCGGCAGATTGCCCGGCACACCCGCCAGGCCTGGCAGCTCAGCCAGGCCTGGGCTGCACAGTGTGCCCTGCAACTGGAACAGCGGCGCAGCGAGCAGCAGGCCCTGCAAGAGCAGCTACAGGCCCATCCCGAACGCGCGCGGCTCGGTGAGCAACTGGGCCGCTGGGCCGAGCAACTGCAGCAGCGTCAGCACCTGCGCGAGGCCTGCGCGGGCAGCCGGCAAGCCTTGCAGGAGAGCGCCGAGCAGCTTGCCGGGCAGGCGCAGGACAGCCAGCGTCTGGAACAGCAGTTGGCCAGCCTGCACGCGCAACTGGCGACCCACCAGCAACAGCTGGACTGCTGTCAGACGCAGTGGCAAACGCTGCTGGCCGGCGCGCCGGAGCAGCAGCTGCGTGAGCAGTGGCAGCAGTTGCATAGCGAAGGCGAAAGCCTGCAGCGCCTCGCCGAGCTACAGCAACAGCAAGAACAACTGGCCAGCGAGCAACACAGCCTGCACGCCGAGTGGCTGGCCGCGCAGGCCAGCCAGCACACCTGTGCCGCCCAGGTGGCGCAGCGCCGCGAGGCCTACCGGGACTTGCAGCAGCAGGTGCGTGACCAGGAAAAGCTCCTTGAGCAGGAGCAGCGCATCCAGGCCCTGGAAGCCCACCGCGCACACTTGCAGCCCGGCAGCGCCTGCCCACTGTGCGGCGCCACCGAACACCCGGCCATCGAGCAGTACCAGGCGCTGGATGTCGGCGCCACCCAGCGCACCTTGCAACTTAAACGCGATGCATTGGAACAGCTGGGCGAAGAAGGCCGGCAACTGGCCGGCGAACTGGAGCGCCTCAACGAGCGCCTGGCACAGCTGTCTGCCCAGCAGCAACGTCAGGCGCAGGCCGCCGTGCAGTTGCAAGAGCAGGTCCGTCAACTCAACCAGGGATTAATCCGGCCGCTGGCCGCTGGCGAGTCGCTGCCGGCACGCCGCCAGCAGCACAGCCAGGCCTTGCAGCACCTGCAGGAGCGCCTGCAACAACTGGACGCTTGCAAGCAAGCCCTCGACCAGGCCCGCCAGGCTACCCAGCAGCTACACGCGCAAAGCCAGCAGCAGGCCAACGCCCTGGCGCTCAGTCAGCAGCAGCAGGCCCAGCAACAGGCCCTTCAGCAACAGCTGGAGGCGCAACTGCACCAGCAGCAGGGCGACCTGCAGCGCCTGCAGGATGCGCTGGCCCGTCAGCTGGCCGAGTTCGGCTACCCGCTGCCCGAGCAGGCCCAGCCCTGGCTGGAAGCCTGCCAGGGCCACTGGCAGGCCTGGCAGCAGGCCCAGCAGCGCCTGCAACAGCTACACGGCGAACTGCTCGAACAACAGCAAATCAGCCAGCAAGCTGCCAGCCAACAGGCTCACTGGCAGGCGTGCTGGCAGGCCCTGGCCGCTGCGGAGCAACAGGCCGCGCTGGATGAGCCGGGCGTCACGGCAGAGGCCCTCAGCCTGGCCGAACATGAACAGGCCCTGCAGCACCTGCAGGCCGAGCAACAGCAACAGCTGGGCCGCCAGCACACCCTGCACAGCCAGCAGCGTGCCCAGCAGGAGGCCGCGCAACAGGCCGCACAGGCCTGGCAGGACGCCCTGGCCGCCAGCGAATTTGCCGACCTGGCGGCCTACCAGGCCGCCCTGCTGGATGCCGAGCAACACGCCCGCCTGCAGCGCGAGCTGGCCGCCCTGCAACAGACCCTGGCCGAAGCCCAGGCCTTGCAACAGGCTGCCAGTACACAGCTGCACGCCTTGCAGCAACAGGCGGCCGGGCTGCCGGAACTGGCCGACCTGGAACAGCAGCGCCTGGCTGCCGACAGCCAGCTCAAGAGCCTGCGCCTGCAACAGGGGGAAATCAGCGCACGCCTGGCCGACGACCAGCGCCGTCGTGCGCAACAGCAGGCATTGCTGGAGGAAATCCTGCGTCTGCAACAGCTCAGCGATCGCTGGCAACTGCTCAACGGGCTGATCGGCTCGGCCGATGGCGCGCGCTTCCGGCGCTTTGCCCAGGGCCTGACTCTCGACCAACTGATCCTCCTCGCCAATCGCCAGCTGGAGCGCCTGCACGGCCGTTACCAACTGGTGCGCCGCCTGGATGCCGAACTGGAACTGGCGGTGATCGACACCTGGCAAGGCGACGTGCAGCGCGACAGCCGCACCCTGTCCGGCGGAGAAAGCTTCCTGGTCAGCCTGGCCCTGGCCCTGGCGCTGTCCGACCTGGTCAGCCACAAGACCCGCATCGACTCGCTGTTCCTCGACGAAGGCTTCGGCACCCTGGATGGCGCCACCCTCGACATCGCCCTCGATGCCCTGGACAGCCTGCACGCCAGCGGCAAGATGATCGGCATCATCAGCCACGTCGAAGCACTCAAGGAACGCATGCCCGTACAGATCCGCGTACACAAGGGCAGCGGCCTGGGCTACAGCCGGCTGGACAACGACTACGCCTGTGACTAGTCGCTATCCCGTGTGTTGAATGGCGGCAGGGCGAGCGGGTTACTCGACCGGCTCGGCCTGCTCCTGTATATATCGCCGGAACGCCTCTCGGTTCAGCCGCTTGCGCTGCACCACCTGGCCGGAACGGACACTCTCGGCAACTTGGTAAACGGATTTGGCCAGATCAACTGCAATGCGTTTCATACCGACTCTCCCAATTTCAGCCACCACGATGCTTGGTATAGAAGGGTGGTGTGGGGGAAGTCCATTACAGCATTCAAATCGTTCGCTTCGCTCACTGGGACGGGCTAAAGCCCGCCCCTTAACCAAACGTTAACTGCACATGGCAACTATGACTATCGAAGATAAATCAAAGTTTATTGATGAGGTCCTTGGCTTCTACTTCGGTGAGCCATTTCTTGATGGGGCAAAGTTATTTTCTTCGCCAGAAAGTGAAGTAGATTCATGGTATAAGTTTGCACTTGTTTTTGATCAAGTTCGTAAATCGGCCAACATTCCAGAGAAATATTATGAGGCATTGCAGCTTTTGGTAGAAGATGCCATAAGTGAATATGTAGCATCTTCGTTTATCGGCGAAGATCCTGACAAAGAAGAGGAGTTAGGCGTAGGATACGATGGTTACCATATTCCTCCAGACTTCGCTAAAAATTATCAATCAAAAATCTGGGATGCAGTTTGTGAAATATTCAGCAGTTAACAAGGCCAAGCACAATCGCCCGCAAAAAAAACGCGGGCTGGACCTCGCCGTCGCTCGGCCTGTGTTGGCGGCGTTAACTTTAAATCAGAGATCGAGTATTTATGGCAGATAGCAAGGATGAATTTACTCTCTACAGAGAAAAGTCTAAGGCCAAATCCTCAAAAGAGGTGCTTCAGGGCTTCATGGATTTGATGAAGCAAGAAATGCATTTAAGAAGTGAAGACGTTCAGCCATCTCATAGTTTTTGGTATTGCCGCCCAACAAAAGACTTTCCGCCAAAATCAATTCGCTATCCGTCAGAGTATGATGGAAGTGATCGACTGAATATCGTATGCACACAGACAGAATTAAAACCTAGTGCACAAAAGAAGCTGGTTAATTCTTGGTGTGAATCATTACCAGATATGGACAACGTCGAATATATTTGGTTTTCATCAAGGACAACTCAAGAGTTGTTTGATGCTGTATGTGAGATGAAGTCAATAAAAGGTCTCTATATTAAATGGAGCGGAATAAAATCAATAGACAAAATCACTAAGGCAAAAAGTCTTAGGTATCTCCATATTGGTAGCTCTCCTTCTTTGGCACCTCTTGAACCTCTTGGTCAGCTTCCAGCCCTTGAATGGTTGGAACTTGAAAATATAAGGGCCTGCGAAGATTTATCATTTACTAAGAATCTCATTAACTTAAAGGGGCTTTCTATTGCAGGTGATGGGAACAGTATCAAGTACTTAAAAGCCAAAACTCTGGAGCCATTAACTTCGCTTCAGGAGCTTTACTGGCTATCACTTGGGACATTTATGGTGGAACAAGATGGGCTTTTACCCCTTGCAAAACTAAGAAAGCTAAAATATCTCTTCATTAGCAATAAATATAAATTCGAGGACGTAGCGGCACTAGCAGGCGCAAGACCTGATGTGGAGTGTGATTTGTTTGAGCCAGTATCTGGTGTTTATGATTTTCTTGCTTGTAAAAAATGTGGCGAGCACACAGTGATACTGCCTACAGGTAAAGGTAAGCCTTGGATGTGCCAGACATGTGATGCAAAAAAAATAGAAAAGCATATTCATCAATTCAATGAAATAGCTAACGAGTACTTAAAATGGTCATCAAAAAGTTAACAAGTCAAAGCACTCGGACGCAGCAAAGCTGCGCCGGTGTTTGAGGCGTTAGCAAAAAAGGAGAATATTGGTGAATCTTTCTGAAGAGTTGAAAGACGCTTTCGATCAGTTTGTTTCATCACAAATATCGAAGGACTTTTTGCGCAGTATCGTTGCAAAGATTGATGAGCGTGATGTCGATATACTTGTTGAGGCGGTTTCGCGACTAGATGATCCAAGTGAGTATTGCCAAGACGACTATGATGATAAAACTGTCACAGGCTTTTTCCTCTACATCGATTTCATAAGTGCATTGCTAATTAACTTGGGAGAGCCAGCTACAAAATTGCTCTCTAAATATGCCGGATATAAACATCCGTACATTCCATGGATAATAAAATACGCCGAAGACTCCAGATTTCATAATGATATTATGGCAAAATTTAGTGATGTTTTCTGAGCGTCATTTTTTTGCTAACAACTGTATATGAACTCTCCCCACAAGTAGTGAGCAAAGCATTGCTTGTGCACCTGTCGTCAGCGCGGTTGCATTCGTATATCCGGCCTGTTGTGGGCTTTTCCGCCCTGGCCAATCTGTAGTTCGCGCAGCGGGGGCCAAGCGTTCAATCGATCACGCGGATCATGATTGTTATCGGCCTTATTCCGCTGCAGGACTCGCCTGTTCCGACAGTGCTGCTGTTCACCACAACCACCAGAAAACCATCTTGCCGTTCTGACAAATCGCTCGCTTCACTCACTGGGAGCGGCTAAAACCCGCCCCTTGACCAAGCTTGGCTCTGCTTGCGTCGCCCGAAAAGTGACACTATAGTGTCACTTTGATCTGGTCTAGGGTGCCACCATGAAAGTTGAGCTCGTCACCAATCTCAAGCGCCAAGCCACGAAAATCCTGGCAGACCTCCATGTTTCAAAAGAGCCGGTACTGATCACCGAGCATGGCCAACCCTCTGCGTATCTCGTCGATGTAGAGGATTACGAGTTCATGCAGCGTCGACTGGCACTGCTTGACGGGCTATCACGTGGAGAGCGCGCTGTACTTGAAGGAAGAACGTACAGCCACAGTGAGGCCAAGGAGAAAATGAGCAAATGGCTGAAGTAATCTGGACGGAGCCCGCCCTCCAAGAGCTGGATGCCATTGCTGAGTACATTGCCCTAGATAATTTCACAGCAGCAAGTCAGTTAGTCAGCGCTGTTTTCGAAAAAACCAAGCGCCTAGAAAGCTTTCCCCAATCGGGGCGAACTCCGCCAGAGCTTCCGAACTCCGTTTATAGAGAGCTGGTGGCACCACCCTGCCGAGTTATTTATCGTGAAGATGACAAACACGTTTTCATCCTCTTTGTTATGAGAGAAGAACGGCAGCTTCGCGCTTATATGCTTGGAAATAGCTAACACCTATATGGACCTTCCTCACAAGCAGTGAGTAAAACGTTGCTTTTGCACTTGTCGTCAGCGCGGTTGCATTTGACTATCCGGCCTGTTGTGGACTGCTCGCCCTGGCCACTTTGTAGTTCGCGCAGTGGGGAAGGCTTTTTTCACCATGTATAGAGATAAGCGGAACAGGTCTTTCCTGTCGGCGCTTGCTGCGTTGGCGCGTGGCCTGGGTGTCACCCTGCTTTATAGCCTGGTGTTTACGGTGGCGTTAACGGCTGCCTGCATGGCCTGGCTGTCTGGCGCCGGAGGCGAGCATCTGTGGGTAGACCTGCTGGCCATGCTGGCGGGGTTTGTTCTCACCTGGAAAAGCAGCTATGCCATGTATTTGCTGGCGCGTTATGCGCTGAGCGAGTCGGAGGACTGGGCGCTGAGCATTCGCTGGCAGCCGCAAGGGCGGATGCTGCGTGACATTGTCCTGAGCATCGCGGTTATTTGGCCGTGCAAGGTAGCCCTCAATGCCCTTGTGGGGTTTTTCTAGCGTGCTGGGCGACGGCGCATGCTGGCGCGACTCACCGGGGGCAGCCGGGTGTTGGGCGGTTTTCCAGTTATACGCTTTGCCCGGTCACGCGCAGCCATGCCGTTCTTGGGCGCTGCTGGGGACGTCGGGCAGGTCTTGCAGGAGGGAGCAATGTGAGCAGCACACTTGATTATCCGGCCATGTTGCAGGTAGCGCTGGATGAGGCGCGCCAGGGGCTTGCGGAAGGTGGCATTCCGATTGGCGCGGCACTGTTCAACCGTGCTGGCGTGCTGCTCGGCGCTGGCCACAATCGGCGTGTGCAGGAAGGTGATCCGTCCGTGCATGCGGAAACGGATGCCTTCAGGAAGGCGGGTCGGCAGCGTACCTACAAAGACACGATCATGGTGACCACGCTGGCGCCCTGCTGGTATTGCAGCGGCTTGATTCGCCAGTTCGGCATTGGTGCTGTGGTGGTGGGGGAGTCGGCGACCTTCTCCGGGGGGATCGACTGGTTGCGCGAGTGCGGCGTTGAGGTGATTGACATGAACTCTGCCGATTGCGCCCGACTGCTGACCGATTACATTCACCGCCATCCCGAGGTCTGGCACGAGGATATCGGCGAGGACTGATCGTCGCCGTGTGCTTTGCGGAGTGGGCTCGGCGCAGTGCGGTGTGCGGACGGGTAATACGGCTGTTAGCTGCTGGATAGGCGCGAACGTGTCGGTAATACGCGGTAAAACTCGATAGGTCTGCTGGCCGTGCCTAGGGTTGACGCGGCGCTGTGCAGCACTCATGGCGATGCGGCATCATGCGTGCTATTCACCCTTGCCGAGGGGCTGCTGACGCTGACCCCTGCTATCGCCCCGACCAGGATGTATCCGCACCATGCAGCAGGACCGCCAGCGCCTCATCCGTGAGCTGTTCGACGAGTACATCGAGATGTACGCCGCCCGCGATGAGCGGCTGACCCGGCGTTTTAGCCAGAACTTCACCGGCTACGCCGGCAGTGGGCAGAATCTGGTGCGTGACCATGATGAGTGGGTGCGTATCACCCGCCAGGATTTTGCCCAGGTGCCGGGGCGCATTGGTATCGAGATGCTCGACCTGGCTCTGCAAGACCTGGCCGATGACCTGGTGCTGGCGCTCGGCTTTTTCCATATCCATCTGCCCGAGGATGGCCAGCAGTTGTCGCAGGAGGTGGCGCGGCTGGTGTTGGTGTTTCGCCTGGAAGGCACGGCATGGATGATCGCCCACAGCAGTATTTCCATCCCGTATCGCAGTGTGCAGCACAGTGAGGTCTATCCGCTGCAAAGCCTCAGGGAGCAGAACAATGCCTTGCAGGCGCTGGTGGTGGAGCGTACCCGCGCGTTGCATGAGAGCCAGGCGTTTTACCGCATGCTCACCGAGGATGCCGAGGATGTGCACTGGCGCATGGACAGCCATTTCATCATTACCTACATCAGCCCGGCCGATGAGCGGCTGCGCGGTTTCCCGGCTGACGAGGTGATCGGTCGGCCGGTGTTTGAGCTGCTGACCGACGAAGCCAGTGCGCGTGTCCGCGCGGTGTTGAATGCCTCGTTGCTGGATGAGTCGGGCGCAGGTTCCACGCAGTTTCGTACGTTCGAGATACAGCAGCGCTGCAAGGATGGCCGGCTGGTGTGGGGCGAGGTGCTGGCCAAGGTTGATCGTAACGAACAGGGCGTGATTGTCGGTTATCACGGGATTACCCGGAATATCACCGAGCGCAAGCGCCTGGAGGCGCAGATCCGCCAGTTGGCCTTCCATGACACGCTGACCCAGTTGGCTAACCGGCGCTTGTTGCTGGAGCATCTCGACCAGGCAATGGGGGCCAGCAAGCGCAGCGGTCACTTTGGCGCATTGCTGTATCTGGACCTGGATAACTTCAAACCCCTTAACGATACCCATGGGCATGGCGCCGGTGACCTGTTGCTGATGGAGGTGGCGCTGCGTCTGAAAGGCTGTGTGCGCGAAGCCGATACGGTGGCACGTATAGGGGGTGACGAATTCGTGGTGTTGCTGCGTGCGCTGGATACACACGCGGAGTGCGCGGCACAGCAGGCGCTGGGCGTGGCGGAGAAGATTCGTCTGCGTCTGGCTGAATGCTATGTGCTGCAGGCTGCGGCGGGGGTGGCGCCGATCGAGCACCGTTGCACGGCGAGTATCGGTGTGGCGCTGTTTCAGGGGCATGCCGAGAGCCAGAACAGCCTGATGAGTCGGGCCGACCAGGCGATGTACCAGGCCAAGGAGCAAGGGCGCAATCGGGTGCGCCTTGTGGAGGCCGCCCTGGCCGATGCGTTGACTGGCCGACGTTAAGTACAGCGATTACCGTGCGGGCTGTGCGGCGCCGTTCAGGCGACCGACAAGAGCTTGCCGGTGCTGGAGAGCAGCCAGTAGAACAGGTACAGGCGCGGAATGCGGAAGAGCAGGGAGGCGGCCAGGACGACGCTCCAGCGCAGGTTGAGTACGCCGGCTGTCCAGCAGGTGACGGAGTAGGGCAGGGGCGTTACCGCCCCAATGACGATGGCCCAGAAGCCATATTTGCGAATGAACGCATGGTGTTCTTCCTTGAAGCGTCCGAACAGGCGCTGCGCCCAGGCAAAATGTCCGAGCCAGCGGCCAATGCCGTAGCCGGTCATCCCGGCCAGTACGGAAATCCCGCCCAGAATGCCCACATAGACAGGCCAGTGCTCCGCCAGCGGGCTGTTGGCGATCACCACCAGGAGGATGTCTGGCGGAAACGGCGTAACCAGGGTGTCGGTCACCATGAGGATCGCTGCCAGCCCGGCAAAGCCGATGCGTTCGACAATCCAGGTGGTGATGACCACCAGCTCTTCTTCCAGCGCCATACCCAGCAGGCCCATGGCGACGATAAACAGCATGAGTCCAATGAGGGCTTTGATCAGGTTTTGCTTAATCATGCGGGGGGCTTCTGTTGCAAAAGGCTATGCAGCTTGCGCGGGGCTGAACGGACGCTGTCGCGTTGCGGGGCGGCTGCCCTGTGGCGAGTGCCGGCCAGCATGCCACAGTGCGCACGGATTATGAGTCTGGTTTTGTTGCAATAATCGTCTGGCCGATTGCCGTGGAGGCTGGCCGCATGCGCTCCGGCGAGGGCGCCGTCTGGCAATGCCCGGCGGGCTGGTGTGGGGGAAGATGGCTGCTATGGAGAAGCGCTATGCGCAGGATAGGTGGGATGCTCAGGCTGGTGGGACTGGTAGCGCTATTGAACGGTTGTGCAACGACCCTGACCACCGCGTCGGGTGTCGCGCCCGATGGGCACCTGATGTATGCCGGTACGCGGCTCAACAGCAGCATTATCAGTCAGGCGTCCTGTGAGTCAGGGGTTCCTGACAATCATGGCTGTGCCTACGACAAGGTACTGGCGCCCCTGAGCGTGGTGGATTTCCTGCCCAGCCTGCTGCTCGACACGTTGCTGCTGCCATTCACGGCGCTGCATGCGCTGCTGCAGGCGGATGGCTAGTGCAGGCTGTTGTGTGCTGTTTCACAGGCTGCTCGGGCTGGCTCGACCGTTTGCCGGCACTCGGGTATATATCCGCGCCGCTGGCGAAATGCCCACTACCCTGGGGCGCAGCCCTGGCAGGAGAAACGCATGACGCTGGCGAGTGCCGAGGATGTGTATGTACGGCTGCTGGGGCTGCCCAGCGAGCAATGGCGTATCGTCGCGGCGCAGCGTCTGGGCGATGACCACTACCTGTTGCAGGGTGAGGTACCGGCCGGCGAGCGTTGGGAGTTTCAGCCCGGTGAGCGGGTGTGGGTAGAGGAGTGTGTGTTGACGCTGGGAGGTTATGGCCTGTTGGCGGTGGCGCGCATGGATACGCCGGAAGTGCCGGCACAAGCGGCTCATTCAACCAAGGAAAAGGCCATGCAAGAACTGAAACACTCGGGATTGGGTATCGCGTCGTTTGCCAGCAGTATCGCTGCGGCTGTGCTGATCTTCATCCTGGTCATGGCGGCGGGCTTCATGGAACTGTCCACGCCGGGCGGTATTGATGAGGAGTCGGCCGAGGCGCTGCTGATCGGCCTGCTGCTGTTTACCTTCATGGGGCTGACCCTGGTGGCTTTTGGATTGGGAGTGGGCGGGCTGTTCCAGGCGCAGCGCAAGAAGGTATTCGCGGTCCTCGGTACGGTATTTTCCGTGTTGGTACTGCTGGGGACCGGCCTGCTCCTGCTGATGGGCATGGCTATGGACTGAACCTGGCCCTGCCTGGTGGGATGACTGAGGGAGCGGGCGTCCGATGAAGCGAGGATCAACAGCCAGGCCCTGGCTGAGTGTGACAGGTGGCGTTGCAGGGCTCGTGGGCGTGGCACTGCTTGCGCTGGTGCTCGGCTACCTGCTGCCACTGCTGCGTGGCGTGGGCGTGCTGGAGGGGGCGTCGCTGCCCAGCCAGCCACTCGGTCGGCTGCTGTTTGCCGAGCAGATGGCCCGCGAGTTCGACTGTCAGGGGGTGCAGCATACGCGGCACGGCACCTGGCTGGTGGCTAGCCAGAATGATGCGGGCTATGCGGTCGATTTGCCGCATGACGAAGCGCCGCCGTTGGCGCTGGAGAGCCTGCTGCCGCAGCCGCCGCAGAACACGGCTGCCTTTGCCGCGCGTCGCGCGCGCAGTTTTGTATCCCGTCTGGATGAGCAGGGGGTATTCCGTCTGTTGGCCAGTGTGCCGGCCACGGCGTGCCTGCTGGCCAGTACGGCGGATGACACCTTGTGGCTGCTGACCGACCTGCCGCGTCCGGCGAACAGCCCTGTTGATCAGACGGTGATCTTCCGCTCGGTTGACCAGGGGCGTACCTGGCATTGGCTGGAGCGTGGGCTGTTTCCCGGTGTGAGCGCATTTGCCCTGGACCTGGCACCGCAGCAGGTTGGCCAGGCGCTCTGGCAGTGGGGCGATGCCATGTCGATGAGCATGCGCCATGCCACGGCCGAGCTGATGGCCGAGATGGGCGGCGAGCAACCGGAAGCCTTCAGTGTGCCGCTGTATTACTCGCCGGATGCGGGAGAAACGGTGGAGCAGCTGGCCTTGCCAGAAGAGTTGTTCGTTGACGAGGCATACGCGCGCAGCCGTTTGCCTGCCGGAGCGCAGCTGGCTAGCGCCGGCTATGACGATATCCGCCTGTACACGGTGCCCTTGGCGAACGATCGTGCCGTGGCTTGGGTCAGCCAGCGCTTTCCCTACGGCTATCCCGACGAGCCATACATCCGGGGGGTGGTGGCGCTGAGCAGTGCATTGCCTGTGCAGCGCCAGGATGGTCGTTGGCAGGTGCAGGCGCTGCGCCGTTATGAGGGGGTGTTCATCGAACGTCTGGCACAGGCTGAGGGGCGTCGTCTGGCGATTCTCGGGGAAAGCAGCCTGATGGGCGAAGCGCAACTGGTCGAGTTGACGGCCAGTGGCCTGGATTGGCGCACCTTGAGTGCGTTGCCGCGGCCCTTTGCCGACTTGCCGGCGCGCAATGGGGTGGCTTCGCTGCAGGTGGGCAAACGGGCCATCGTGCTCGGCATGCGTGCCTCCCATCAGGTGCCGCGCTGGCTGCAGCCCTGGCGGCGTCAGGCAGCGAGTATTTCCGGTGGTGGCGACTACCTGTCGCTGGATGGCGGGATGAGCTGGACGCGTGTGGCGCTGCCCTATGTGCTGGGGCATGTGGCAAACAGCGATCAGTTGGTGGCCAGCGATGCGCCCTGGTTCAGTTCGCGTGATCTGACCCTGCGGCAGATTACCCTGGCCCCTGAGCAGTAGAGGCCCATGCCCATGGCGCGTCGTAGAGAGGTTGTGTGGCGTGTGGCGGTCGGCTTGCTGTGCCTGCTGGCCGGGGTGCTGGTGGGGCTGGCCTGCCTGTTGCTGCTGGGCGCGCTGTGCCTGTGGGGCCTGGGCTGGCTGGCTGAGCAGTGGCGGCTGGACACGGCCAATGGCTATTACCTGATGTATCTGGCGGTGCCGCTGGGCCTGGCCTTGCTGGCGCTGGGCCTGGCCTTGTTGGCGGCGGCGCTGGGCAGCGGCCTGGGTACGGGGCGTTGGCTGTGGCGGCGCCTGTCGCGGCTATTGCCGCTTGCTTAGGGCAGCGGCAGGGCGCGCCCCTGGCTGACTCGCGTGAGGTAGACGGTGCTGGAGGCCTGGTGGCTGTCTGCTGCGAAGCTCACGGTAAAACCGCCAAAGTCCTTATGTAGCGTGCTGAGTTCGCGGATGAAACGTTGGCGCTGCAGCTGTGGGCCGCTGCGGCGCAGGGCTTCTACCAGCACTTGGGCGGCCAGGTAGCCTTCCAGCGACGCATAGCCTGGGGCGCTGTCGCCCATGTCGCGCTGGTAGCGGCGCACCAGCGGCAGGCGGGTGTCGTAGGGCGAGGGCATCACCTGGCTGATATACACCCCTTCGGCCAGCGCACCGGCGTGTTCGATGAACGGTTCGGTACCCACGAAGGAAACCGTCAGGAAGGGGGCTTGCAGGCGCTGCGCACGCGCACTGGCGATTGCCTTGGCCAGCTGTCGGTAGGTGCCGATGAAGACGATGGCGTCCGGCTGTCCCTGGGCCAGTTGCGTGATGGCCGGTTCGATACCGTCCAGCGCATTGCGGCGAATACGCGCTTCCACGGCAAGGCCCTGTTGCTGCCCTTGCAGTGCGGCGACCAGGCCGCTTTTCACGGTTTCACCAAAGGAGTCGTCCTGCATCAGCAGGCCGATGCGTTGTGCCTGCAGGGCTTGCTGTAGGTGTTTGGCGAGTGCGGCTGTTTCGTCAAAGTAGGCTGCGCGCAGGTTGAATACGCCAGGACGTAGCGGGGTGCGCAGGAACTGTGCGCCACTGAATGGGAACAGGTAGGGCACCTGGTGGGCTTCGGCGATAGGCACGGCGGCCCGCGAGGTGGGGGTGCCGACGTAGCCGAACAGGGCAAACACCTGTGCCTGTTCGATCAGCTCGCGGGTGTGTTGCGCGGTGCGTACCGGCTCATAGCCGTCGTCGCGGCTCAATAGCAGCAGCTGGCGGCCATGTATGCCGCCGGCGGCATTGATGCGCCGCAGGTAGGCTTCGGCACCCTGGCGCATGCCCATGCCGATCTCGGCGGCGTTGCCGCTCTGCGCGTTGACCATGCCCAGCTTGATCACTTGCGCGCTGACGCCCTGTTCGGCCTGCAGGGGAGCGGCCAGCAGGAGCAGGCCCAGACTGCCGAGCAGGCTGTGCCAGAGACGCCGTGCCAGGCGTTGCGGGACGTGGAGTGGGGTTGCCTGCATAACAATCGGCCTCTGCAATTACGGCAGGTTCAGTGTGGCCTGGGGCGCACTGTATTTGCCTTGGTCCAGGTCATCGAAATAGCGTTGATAACGCCCGCTGTCGCGGTATTGCTGCAGACGCTGGTCGAAGCGCTGCCGCAACAGCTCACTGCCGGGCAGGCTTTTCGGAAACAGCAGGTAGCTCTGGTTGACCAGCAGGGGGCGCGGGTGGTGGGTGATCTGCGCCGCAGCGCCTGGCAGGTTGCGCAAGGCGGCCAGTCCGACGTTGCGTTCCTGGGGGTAGAGCTGGATGCGCCCCTTGAGGAGTTTCTCGAAATTCTGCTGGTCGCTGGAAACGCGCTCCATAGGCACCTCGCCGCGTTCGAGAAAGGCATCGAATGCCGGGCCGTAGCTGTATTCCAGACCACCGCCGAGGGTCAAGCCGCGTAAGTCTGAGAACGTTTGCCAGTCAAAGCGCACCTCGCGCAGGTGGAAGAATACGAATTGCTCATCGAGTACCGGGTCGCTGTAGAGGAAGTCCTGCTCGCGCTCGCTTTTGTGCATCCACACCGCCGTGGCGGCAAAGCGTCCGGCGGCGGCCGCCGCATAGGCGCGTGGCCAGGGCAGGAAGCGAAACTCCACCTGATAGCCTTCGTCGGCCAGGACGTCACGCAGCAGATGCGCCATTACGCCTTGCTGCGGCAACTGGCTGGACAGGTAAGGCGGCCATTCGCCGGCGCTGATGTGCAGCGTCTGGCGGGTTTCCTGGGCTGGCAGGGTCAGGCTGCAAGTCAGCAGCAGACAGAAGAGGAAACGACGTGGCATGCAACTCCCAGGCAACTACGGATGAACCTGTGTGAAGGTTTAGCAGGCCGCACGCTGCTTCGCCTGTCACTTACACGCGGCGCCAGGCGGCCTGCTGATCGTTGTCGAGAAAGCTCCAGGCGAGGAAGCGGCTTTGCTTCTGCCCCTGTGCCATATCGACCTGGCGAATCTGCCGTGCGCCGACCTGGCGCAGGCGCGCGTGCAGCATCGGCAGGTTGCCGGCCTTGGAAACCAGGCAACTGAACCACAGCACTTGCGCGGCATGCTCACGGCTTTCTTCGATCATCTGTTGGATGAAGGCCAACTCGCCGCCGGGGCACCAGAGTTCGTTATGTTGTCCGCCGAAGTTGAGGGCGGGCAGCTGCCGGCTGGGGTCGAGCTTGCCAAGGTTGCGCCATTTGCGCCGGCTGCCGCTGTGCGCTTCGCTGGCACTGGCATGGAAGGGGGGGTTGCACAGGGTCAGGTGGAAACGCTCATCGGCACGCAGCAGCCCCCGGAAGATCTGGGTGCGCTGGCTTTGCAGACGCAGCTCGATGGCCTGGTCGAGGCCGTTGGCCACCAGGTTGCGTTGGGCGGCTGCCAGCGCCTGGGGGTCGATATCGCTGCCGACGAACTGCCAGCCATAGTCGATATGCCCGAGCAGTGGGTAGATGCAGTTGGCCCCGGTGCCGATGTCCAGCACCCGGACCTGTTCGCCGCGCGGGATGATGCCGGCATTGCTGGTTGCGAGTACGTCGGCCAGGCCATGCAGGTAGTCGGCACGCCCTGGTACTGGCGGGCACAGGTAGCCTTCGGGAATGTCCCAGTGGTGCAGGCCGTAGAGCTGGGCGAGCAGGGCGCGGTTGAAGGTACGCACGGCAGCCGGGTCGGCGAAGTCGATGCTTGGCTTGCCATAGGGGTTGCGGATGACGAAACGGGCCAGCGCAGGATGGGCCTGCAGCAGGGCGGGGAAGTCGTAGCGGCCCTGGTGGCGGTTGCGGGGGTGCAGCTGCCCTTTGCCCTCGGGAGAGTGGCGGGAAGGCGGCGGGCTGGGCGGTTGGCGAGGGGGCATACGCGGCGAGTATCCGGAATTTCAGGCGGGGGATTTTCCCATAGCTGGGCCTGGCTGGCGCGTTTTCTTGTTCAGAAGGGCAGCAACCGGGGCACCAGCAGTACGCAGAGCAGCATGACCAGCAGGGTGAAAGGTACGCCCAGGCGTACGAAGTCGGCGAAGCGGTACTGCCCGGGCCCCAGTACCAGGGTGTTGACCGGCGAGGAAATGGGCGTCATGAACGCCGCCGAGGCAGCCAGGCACACGGTCATCGCGAAGGGCAGCGGCGAGGCCTGCAGGGCCTGGGCACAGGCAATGGCCACCGGGGCCATGAGCACGGCGGTGGCGGTGTTTGAAATGAACAGGCCAATTGTCGCGGTGAGCAGGAACAGGCAGGCGAGGATCAGCGGCGGGCTGGCACTGCCGAACAGGCCGACCAGCGCCTGTACGGCCAGGTCGATGCCGCCGGTCTGTTGCAGGGCCTGGGCGAAGGGCAGCATGCCGATGATCAGGATCAGGGTTGGCCAGTGAATGGCGCGGTAGGCGCTGTCCAGGTCAATGCAGCGAAAAGCGCCCATCAGCAGGCAGCCGATCAGTGCGGCGAGCACGTTGGGCACCAGGCCGCTGACCATCAGGGCCACCATCACCGCCAGGCTGAGCAGGGCGTAAGGTGCCTTGCGCGCCGCCGGTGCCACCTCGTCGACTTCTGCCGGCAGGCTGAGCACGAGGAAATCGCGGCTCTGTTGTTGCAGGCGATGAATAGCCTTCCAGCTACCGGTGACCAGCAGGGTGTCGCTGGGCTTGAGGCGCTCATCGACCAGCACGCCCTGCAGCGGCTGGCCGTGGCGGCGCAGCCCGACCACGTTGAGCTGGTGGCGCGAGCGGAAGCCCAGCTCCTGGATGGTTTTGCCGGGTAGTTGCGACTCCGGCGGCAAGGCGACTTCAGCCAGGCCCAGCTCATGGGCATGCAGGCTGTAGTAGGCGTGTTCCAGTGGCAGTGGCTGCAGGCCCAGCTGGGCATAGCTGTCGAGCAGGCCGATGGCCGGGCTGGCGATGTCCACCAGCAGTACGTCGCCGGGTTCCAGCAGGGTGTTGCCATGGGCGACCAGCAGCAGGGTGCGAAAACGCTGCTGGCGTTCCACGGCGATCACGTTGATGCCGTAGTCCTGGCGTAGTTCCAGTTCGTTGAGTGCCTGGCGCACCAGCGGCGAGTCGGCACGTACCTGCAGGCGCCGCTCGCGCTGGTCGAGCAGGTAGCGACGGGCCAGCGCGCTATGTGTCAGGCGGCCTGCCGGCTGGCGTTGCGCGGGGTTGCCCGCAGCGAGGAAACGGCGGCATAGCAGCATGTAGGCAATGCCCAGGGCCAGCACGGCCAGACCCAGCGGCGTGATGCTGAAGAAGCCGAAGCCCTCCAGTCCGGCGCGGCGCAGTTCGCCCTGCACCACCAGGTTGACCGGGGTGGCGACCAGGCTGAGCATGCCGCTGATCAGGCCGGCAAAGGCCAGCGGCATCATCAGCCGGGCTGGGGCAATCTGCAGGCGGTTGGCCACGCCCAGTACCACGGGAATGAAAATGGCCACCACGCCGGTCGAACTCATCACCGAGCCGAGGCCCGCCACCGCCAGCATCAGCAAGACCAGCAGGCGTACCTCGCTGTTGCCGGCGCGGGCCACCAGCCAGTCGCCGAGGCGATAGGCAATACCGGTGCGCACCAGGCCATCGCCGATAACGAACAGCGCGGCAATCAGCAAGACGTTGGGGTCGCTGAAGCCGGCCAGGGTGCTGGGCAGGTCGAGCAGGCCGCTGAGTGGCAATACCAGCAGCACCAGCAGGGCGACGGCGTCCATGCGCGGTTTGTTGCGGATAAACAGTATGACGGTGATCAGCAGCAGGCCGAGTACGGCCAGCAGTGGGCTGTTACCCGTCATCAGGGATAGCCCAGGGTGGCCTTGATGCTGGCCAGGTGCTCGGCCACCCAGCGCGGATTGATCGGGCCCCAGTCGTGGATGCGGTAATCACCGCTGTTGTTGCGGGCACCGTCGGCCTGAGCGAAACGGCAGTCGATATCCAGTTCGGCAAGGGCCGCCAGGGTGTCCTGGGCGGTGCGGCGGGGCATGCCCGTGGCGGCCATCAGTGCGGGAATGCTGGTGGCCTGGCCGCTGTCGATCAGCCAGGCGAGGTACAGGCGGCGCAAAAAACTGCTGCGGGTCTTGCTGGTCTGCATGGATGCTCCCTAAATGACACAGCCCGGCGAACCGGGCTGTGTGAGTGGCGTGAGCCGGGTGGGGCAGGTTATAGCGCGAACATGGCCATATAGGTAGCCGCACCGGCCAGGTAGCCGAGTAGAGCCAGGCCGCTGATGCGCTTGAGGTACCAGATGAAGTTGATCTTCTCCATGCCCATGGCCGCTACACCGGCGGCCGAGCCGATGATCAGGCAGCTACCGCCAGTGCCGGCACAGTAGGCCAACAGCTCCCAGAACTGGCCATTGACCACGAAGTGCTGCAGCCACTCGGTGTCGCTGGCGGCTGCCAGGGCTTCGGGGGTGACCAGCGGATACATTTTCATGGCGCCGGCAACCAGCGGTACGTTATCGACTACCGAGGACAGCAGGCCGATGGCGATATTGATGGCGTAGATGTTGCCGAAGGCGTCCTTCAGCGCGGTGGCAACCTGGGTCAGGTGGCCGGCGGTAGCCAGGCTGGAGACCGCCAGCAGGATGCCGAGGAAGAACAGCACGCTGGGGGTGTCTACGCGGGTCAGCACGCCGACTACGGACAGCGGATGCTTGTCTTCATCATTTTTGCTGCCGTGCATGATTTCGGTGACTACCCAGAGCACCCCGAGGCCAAGGAAGATGCCCATGTAGGGGGGCAGGCCAGTGAGGGTCTTGAATACCGGTACAAACAGCAGGGCGCTGATGCCGAGGATAAACACCAGGTTGCGTTCGAACGGCGTGGTCGGGTCCTGGTGCTCTTCGTCGTGGCCGTTGTCCGGACGCTCGAATTCGCCCTTGAGGGTGAAGCTCAGCACCAGCAGCGGCACCAGCAGGCAAACGATGCTGGGGATGATCAGCTGCACGATGATGCCCGAGGCGGTGATCTGATGGCCGATCCACAGCATGGTGGTGGTCACATCACCGATCGGCGACCAGGCACCGCCCGCGTTGGCGGCGATGACCACGATGCCGGCATAGAACCAGCGCTCGTGCTGGTCCTTGATCAGTTTGCGCAGCAGGGAAACCATGACGATGGTGGTGGTCAGGTTGTCCAGGGCGGCCGACAGGAAGAAGGTGATGAAGCCGACCATCCACAGCAGTTGCACGCGCTTGCTGGTGCGAATGCGGTCGGTGATCACCTTGAAGCCTTCATGGGCATCGATCAGTTCGACGATGGTCATCGCGCCGAGCAGGAAGAACAGGATTTCCGAAACTTCGCCCAGGTGATGGCGCAGTTCGCTAGAAATACCGTGGCTACCGCTACTGGCCAGCTCCGGCAGGATGCTGTCGGCACCCAGCACCAGTACGGTCCAGCACAGCACCGCGGTCAGGATGGCCGAGGCGGCCTTGTCGATCTTGAGTGGATGCTCAAGGGCTATGCACAGGTATCCGATGATGAATACCGTTGCCATCAGGGCATAGGCAAACATAGGCAGGTTGCTCCAAAGGTTGGTTATCGAAACGTTTTGAAAAGAATTCGTTGAGGATGTCCCATGGCCGCGCAGGATGCAAAAAGGATTGACGACTTGCCTTGATCACAGACGGTTTTTTCAGGAAAGAGGCCAGAAAGTCGCAGGGGCAGCCAACCCTCAGGGGCGCGCAGGAACTGCCCGCCCCGCCTGTTGGGCGGAGCGGGCAGGGCCTTACAGATTGGCGATCTTCTCGCGCTGCTCGACCAGTTTGGCCAGCGCCGCTTCGGCCTCGGCCAGCTTGGCGCGCTCCTTGTCGAGTACCTCGGCCGGCGCCTTGGCGACGAAGCCTTCATTAGCGAGCTTGCCGCCGACGCGCTGCACTTCGCCCTGCAGGCGCTGGATTTCCTTGTCCAGGCGCGCCAGCTCGGCGGCTTTGTCGATCAGCCCGGCCATCGGCACCAGTACCTGCATCTCGCCGACCAGGGCGGTGGCGGACATCGGCGCTTCCTCGCCAGCGGCCAGTACGCGTACCGATTCCAGCTTGGCCAGCTTGCTGAGCAGCGGCTCGAAGTCGGCCAGGCGGCGCAGGTCTTCGGTATTGGCGTTCTGCACGATGATGTCGATGCGCTTGGCCATGGAGATCTTCATCTCGCCACGGATCTGCCGTACGCCAAGCATCAGCTGCTTGACCCACTCGATGTCGCCTTCGGCAGCGGCGTCGATGCGGCTCTCGTTGGCCACCGGCCAGGCCTGCAGCATGATGGTCTCGCCGCTGACGCCAGCCTGGGGCTTGATGCGCTGCCAGATTTCTTCGGTGATGAAGGGCATGAACGGGTGGGCCAGGCGCAGGATCACTTCCAGCACGCGCACCAGGGTGCGGCGGGTGCCGCGCTGGCGCTCGATCGGCGCGTTTTCGTCCCACAATACCGGCTTGACCAGCTCCAGGTACCAGGCGCAGTACTCGTCCCAGATGAACTCGTAGAGGGCCTGGGCAGCCATGTCGAAGCGGAAGGCGTCGAGGTGGCGGGTGACGTCCTGCTCGCAGCGCTGCAGGGCGGAGATGATCCAGCGGTCGACCGGCGACAGGTCGACGGCCTCACCGTTGATGCCGGTGTCCTGGTTGTCGGTGTTCTCGATGACGAAGTTGGCGGCGTTCCACAGCTTGTTGCAGAAGTTGCGGTAGCCCTCGACGCGGCCCATGTCGAACTTGATGTCACGACCGGTGGAAGCCAGCGCCAGGTTGGTGAAGCGCAGGGCGTCGGTGCCGTAGGCGGCGATGCCTTCGGGGAACTCGGCGCGGGTCTGCTTGGCGATCTTCTCGGCCAGCTTGGGCTGCATCATGCCGCTGGTGCGCTTGGCCACCAGGGCTTCGAGGTCGATGCCGTCGACGATGTCCAGCGGGTCGAGCACGTTGCCCTTGGACTTGGACATCTTCTGGCCCTGACCGTCGCGCACCAGACCGTGCACGTACACGGTCTTGAACGGGATCTGCCCGGTCAGGTGGGTGGACAGCATGATCATCCGGGCGACCCAGAAGAAGATGATATCGAAGCCCGTTACAAGAACATCCGTGGGGTGGAAAGTCTTGAGGAAGTCGGTCTGCTGCGGCCAGCCGAGGGTGGAGAAGGTCCACAGGCCCGAGCTGAACCAGGTGTCCAGTACGTCTTCGTCCTGGCGCAGGGCGATGTCACCCAGGTTGTGCTTGGCGCGCACTTCCGCCTCGTCGCGGCCGACGTAGACGTTGCCGGCCTCGTCATACCAGGCCGGGATGCGGTGGCCCCACCACAGCTGACGGCTGATGCACCAGTCCTGGATGTCGCGCATCCAGCTGAAGTACATGTTCTCGTACTGCTTGGGCACGAACTGGATCTCGCCGCTCTCGACCACGGCGATGGCCTTCTCGGCCAGCGGCTTGGTGGAGACGTACCACTGGTCGGTCAGCCACGGCTCGATCACGGTGCCGGAACGGTCGCCCTTCGGCACTTTCAGCGCGTGGTCTTCGATCTTCTCCAGCAGACCGGCGGCCTCGAAGGCGGCGACGATCTGCTTGCGCGCGACGAAACGGTCGAGGCCGGCGTATTCGGCTGGCAGGCTGCCGTCGATCTCGGCATTGACGCTGCCGTCGATGTTGAACACCTGGGCCTTGGCGAGAACCTTGGCGTCCTTGTCGAAGATGTTGATCAGCGGCAGGTTGTGGCGCTTGCCGACTTCATAGTCGTTGAAGTCGTGGGCCGGGGTGATCTTCACGCAGCCGGTGCCGAACTCGGGGTCGCAGTAGTCGTCGGCGATAATCGGGATGCGCCGGCCCACCAGCGGCAGTTCGATGTAGCTGCCGATCAGCGCCTTGTAGCGCTCGTCTTCCGGGTGCACGGCCACGGCGGAGTCGCCGAGCATGGTTTCCGGGCGGGTGGTGGCGACGATCAGGTAGTCCAGGCCCTCGGCGGTCTTCTTGCCGTCGGCCAGCGGGTAGCGCAGGTTCCACAGGTGGCCCTTCTCGTCGTGGTTTTCCACTTCGAGGTCGGAGATGGCGGTGTGGAACTTGGTGTCCCAGTTGACCAGACGCTTGCCGCGGTAGATCAGGCCGTCCTGGTGCAGGCGCACGAAGGCTTCTTTAACAGCCTCGGACAGGCCTTCGTCCATGGTGAAACGCTCGCGCGACCAGTCCACCGAGCTGCCCAGGCGACGGATCTGCCGGGTGATGGTGCCACCGGACTGCTCCTTCCATTCCCAGACCTTCTCCAGGAACTTCTCGCGGCCCAGATCATGACGGCCGATGCCCTCGGCGGCCAGCTGGCGCTCGACCACCATCTGCGTGGCGATGCCCGCGTGGTCGGTGCCCGGCTGCCACAGGGTGTTGCGGCCCTGCATGCGGCGGAAGCGCACCAGGCAGTCCATGATCGAGTTGTTGAAGCCGTGGCCCATGTGCAGGCTGCCGGTGACGTTCGGCGGCGGGATCATGATGGTGTAGGGCTCGCCGGAACCTTGCGGGGCGAAGTAGTTGTTCGCTTCCCAGTTCTGGTACAGGGCGGTTTCGATGGCGTGGGGCTGGTAGGTCTTGTCCATGCGCGGCGGGACCCTTAGGGACGGCTAATGGGAAAGCCGGCAAGTATAACGGCAGGGGCTGATACCCGGCCAGCCACGCGCAGCTTAGCGCTGCTGTTCGCGCAGCAGGCGCTCCAGGCGCGCCTGCAGGCGACGACGCAGTTCTGCTTCGATCTGTGGAGCAAAGTCGTCCAGCACGTCCTGCAGGATCAGTTGTGCGGCGGCCCGCAGCTCGCTATCCAGGTCAATGCGTGGCGCGGTAGGCGGTACGGGCGCGGGCGGTGGCGCCACGATCTCAGAGAGCAGCGGAATGCTGTCCAGCGTGATGCTTTCGGTGAGCAGCGGTGGCTCGGCATCGGCCTGGGGTTCGTCGAGCAGAGCGCGGATCGATTCCAGATCGTGGAGCAGTTGGCTGGGGGCAGGGGCGGGTTTGAGGGTGTCCATGGCGCAGGTCAGAGTTCGACTCGGCGCGGATCATAGCCTTTCTGCCGGTAAAGACGGAAATTCTCCCGGCAGGCGGCCAGTTGTTGTGGCTCCTGGCTGACGATCTCGATGATCCGGCTGAAGCCTTGCAGGTGCTGGCAGAGCTGGCTGTGCAGGTTGATCAGCAGGCCCTGGCGGGCTTCCGGTGTTTCTTCAAGTCCCAGCACTACTGGAGCCGTCGGATTGTCGGCGTGGCGGTTGTGCGGAATGAAGGCTTCACCGCGAAAATGCCAGAGCAGTTCATCGAGGCTGGTCAGTTGCGCGTCATCCGTGCAGCGAATGAATACCGGCAGGCCGGCGCGCCAGCCCTTGCCCGCCAGTTGGCAGGCCGCGCGCAGGCGATCCTGCGCAGCAGCACTGCCCAGCACGTAGAACTCGACGCGCGGTGGCGTCAGCTGCACGGAGCTGTCCATCAGGCTTTGCAGCGTTCCAGCAGGTACTGGGTGAGCAGGGGTACCGGGCGACCTGTCGCGCCCTTGTCCTTGCCGCCGCTGATCCAGGCTGTGCCGGCGATATCCAGATGCGCCCAGTGGACGTTCTTGGCAAAGCGCGAGAGGAAGCAGCCGGCAGTGATGGTGCCGGCTTTCGGCCCGCCGATGTTGGCAATGTCGGCGAACGGGCTGTCCAGTTGCTCCTGGTATTCGTCGAGCAGCGGTAGCTGCCAGGCGCGGTCATCGGCGGCTTCACCGGCCTTGAGCAGTTGCTTGATCAGTGTGTCGTTGTTGCCCATCAGGCCGGAAACCTGGCTGCCTAGGGCGACGATACAGGCGCCCGTGAGGGTGGCGATGTCGATCACTGCCTGCGGCTTGAAGCGCTCGGCGTAGGTCAGGGTGTCGCACAGCACCAGACGGCCTTCGGCGTCGGTGTTGAGGATTTCCACGGTCTGTCCGCTCAGCGTGGTGACGATGTCGCCGGGGCGCGTGGCATGGCCGCTGGGCATGTTTTCGGCGCAGGCCAGCAGGCACACCAGGTTGATCGGCAGTTGCAGTTCCAGTACAGCCTTGAGGGTGCCGAGCACGCTGGCGGCGCCGCACATGTCGTACTTCATCTCATCCATGCCCAGGCCGGGCTTGAGGCTGATGCCACCGGTATCGAAGGTGATGCCTTTGCCGACCAAGGCGTAGGGGCGCTCATCCTTGCTCCCACCCTGGTAGTGCAGGGCGATCAGCCGCGGCGGTTGGGCGCTGCCCTGGCCTACGGCGAGGAAAGCTCCGGCGCCGAGCTTTTTCAGGTCTTTTTCGTCGAGTATCTCGACTTTTAGCTGCTTGTGAGTCTTGCCGAGGGCCTTGGCTTGTTCGGCCAGATAGCTGGGGTGGCAGACGTTGGGGGGCAGGTTGCCGAGGTCGCGGGTATAGGCCATGCCCAGGGCAATCGCCTGGGCATGCTGCAGGGCACGCTGGCTGTCGGCGAGGTGTTCGGCACTGCTCAGCAGGGTCAGTTTCTTGAGTTTGCTGGCGGCGGCCTTTTCGCTCTTGAACTGTTCGAAGAGATAACGGCCATCCAGCAGGCTTTCCGCGAGCAGACGAACCTTGCCGTAGACCTGGCGTCCCTTGACCTTGATGTCGTCGAACGCCAGCGTGGCATCACTGCCCGCCAGGCTTTTCAGTGTGCCGAGGGTGGCGCTGGCCAGCTTGCGCCATTGCCGGTCGGACAGTTCGCCCTTGCCGCTGCCAACCAGCAAAACACGCTCGGCCTTGCAGCCTGGCAGGTCGTGCAGCAGCAGGGTCTGCCCCGGCTTGCCAGCAAGATCGCCGCGCTTGAGCAGGCGGCTCAGTGCGCCAGCGCTGGCCTGGTCGACGCTGGCGGCCAGGCTGCCCAGTTTGCCGCCCTCGGCAATGCTGAGCACCAGTGTGGCGGTCTTCACGGTTTCCGGGCGGGCATGTTTGGCAAGCAGTTGCATGATGAGGAGTCCCCAAGACAAACGGTCGGGATTGCAGGATAATGCCGGTCTTTTTCGCGCTGCCCTGTATGGGCTATGGCGCTGCGGCTGCGCTGATGCGGCTGTGCTGTCCCCCGGCAGGAAGGTGCTGGCCTGGAAGGCTGGCGCCTGTCGTGTAGGGCAGTGCGAGCCTAGTTTGAGCGCAGCGGCCCGAGCCTGACAACCCTGGAGTGTCACCGCGTTGATCGTCTTTCGTTACCTTGCCCGTGAAGTGCTCTTGACCCTGGCTGCCGTCTCGGCGGTGCTGTTGGTGATCATCATGAGTGGGCGCTTCATCAAGTACCTGGCCCAGGCTGCTCAGGGATTGCTCGATCCCGGTGTGCTGCTGCTCATCATGGCCTACCGGATTCCCGGTTTTTTGCAGCTCATTTTGCCGCTGGGGCTGTTTCTCGGCATTCTGCTGGCCTACGGTCGCCTCTATCTGGATAGCGAAATGACTGTATTGTCGGCGACCGGCATGAGCCAGCAGCGCTTGCTCGGCTACAGCCTGGCGCCGGCATTGCTGGTCGCGCTGCTGGCCGGCTGGTTGAGCATGGGGCTGGCGCCACAGGGCGTGGCAAGCGTGGCGCGTATCCTCAACGAGCAGGAGGCCATGACCGAGTTCGATACCCTGGTGCCAGGGCGTTTCCAGGCGATGAAAAATGCTACGCGGGTAACCTATAGCGAATCGCTTAGCGAAGACCGGCAACTGCTCAATGATGTGTTCATCTCGGAGAAGCGTCTGCAGAGTGACGGCAAGGATGGCGGGATTGCCGTGCTGGTTGCCGAGCAGGGTTACCAGGAGGTGCGCGCCGATGGTCAGCGCTACCTGATCCTGCAAAATGGCTATCGCTATGATGGGCAGCCCGGGCAGGCGGACTACCGGGTGATTCGCTATGACACCTACGGTGTATTGCTGCCCAAGCCCGAGGTGGCAGGTGAGTTGAGTGAGCGCGAAGCCCTGCCGACCCGTGCGCTGTTGCAGAGCGACAACCTGCGTGAGCAGGCCGAACTGCAGTGGCGCTTGTCCATGCCGCTGCTGGTGTTTGTCGTGACGTTGCTGGCGGTCCCGCTGTCGCGGGTCAATCCGCGGCAGGGACGATTCCTCAAGTTATTGCCGGCCATTCTGCTGTACATGGCCTACCTGGCTTTGTTGATTGCCGCGCGCGGTCAGCTGGACAAGGGTAAGCTGCCGTTGGCGCTGGGCCTGTGGTGGGTTCATGGCCTGTTCCTCATGGTGGGTTTGCTGCTGTTGTACTGGGAGCCGCTGCGCCTGAAGTGGGCGGAGCTTCGCGCGCGTCGGGAGGTGGCTCGTGGTTAAGCTGGATCGCTATATCGGTACGCAGGTGTTTTTCAGCATCCTCGCGGTGCTGGGCATTATTCTCGGCCTGGCGCTGCTGTTTGCCTTCATCGATGAGCTGGGGGATGTGCAAGGAAAGTATGGCCTTGGTGAGGCGCTCAGCTATGTCATGCTGACGGCACCGCGGCGTGCCTATGAAATGCTGCCGATGGCCGCGTTGATTGGCAGCCTGATCGGCCTGGGTAGCCTGGCCAGCAACAGTGAACTAACCATCATGCGTGCGGCCGGGGTGTCCATCGGGCGTATTGTCTGGGCCGTGATGAAGCCTTTATTGGTGTTGATGTTGGCGGGCATCCTGCTGGGCGAGTACCTGGCGCCGTGGAGTGAGAATATCGCCCAGTCGCAGCGTTCCATGGCTCAGGGTGGTGGTGATGCACAAAGTGCCAAGCGCGGGTTGTGGCATCGTCAGGGCGATGAATTCGTGCATATCAATGCCGTGCAGCCCAATGGCGTGTTGTATGGCGTGACACGTTATCAATTCGATGACGCGCGGCGCATTCAGTTTTCCAGCTTTGCCCGGCGAGCTACTTTCCAGGGTGATCACTGGCTGCTGGAGGATGTGCAGAGCACCTTCTTCCGTGAGGGGCGTACCGAGGTGGTGACGGATATCACCTTGCCCTGGGCGGTGCAGCTCAAGCCTGAGCTGTTGTCGACGGTGATCATGGAGCCGGAAAGCCTGTCGATCACAGGGCTGTGGCAATACACCCACTACCTGGCAGAGCAGGGGCTGAATAACGGTCGCTACTGGCTGGCGTTCTGGGTCAAGGTGCTGCAGCCGCTGGTGACTGCCGCGCTGGTGTTGATGGCTATTTCCTTCATCTTTGGCCCGTTGCGCTCGGTGACGCTCGGTCAGCGGGTGTTCACCGGGGTGGTGATCGGCTTCGTGGTGCGAATCAGCCAGGATCTGCTGGGGCCGGCCAGTCTGGTGTTCGGTTTCTCGCCGCTGCTGGCGGTGTTGATTCCGGCAGGGGCTTGCGCCCTGGCTGGCTTCTGGTTGTTGCGGCGCGCCGGCTAGCGCGCCGGATTACTTCTTGTGGGCATCCTTGGGGAGCTGTACCACGATGCTCTCCGAGTAGGCGTCATGCCATGTGCGCCCCTGCTTGTCCCAAAGCATCCAGAGGAAGCCCAGGCCGGCAAATAGCCATGAGCCGATCGCAACAATGAAGCGCAGCAGTGCCTGCCACAAATCAATAGCTGTGCCGTCGGTATTCTGGATGCGCAAACCCCAGGCCTGCATGCCCAGAGTCTGGCCATTGTGTGTCCAGAATTTGGCGTAGAAGGCGAAGAGTCCGAGTAACACCAGGCTGGCCAGCAGGGGGTCGCGATCCAGGGCGCCGGCTTGTGACATGGCCAATAGTTGTTCGCTGCCATAAACCAAGCGTAATACGGCCTGCTGGTAGACAAGGGTAATCACCATCATCAGTGCCACGCTGAGCAGGAAGTCATAGAAACAGGCGGCCAGGCGGCGAGCCAGGCTGGCGCGGGGGTATTGCCCGGGAGGGCGGAGCATATGCTTGGGCATGAGAAGGGTCGCTGGGGTTGCTGGTGCGCGGATTGTAAAAGGCAGCGGGCATAAAAAAACCCCTGATGTCGCCATCAGGGGTTTTTCAGACAGCGGCTTAGCCCAGGATCTGGACCTTGTCAGCCTGCATGCCTTTCTGACCTTGTACGGCTTCGAAGGAAACCTTCTGGCCTTCTTTCAGGCTCTTGAAGCCGTTACCTTCGATAGCGCGGAAGTGTACGAACAGATCCGGGCCGCTCTCGGGAGTGATGAAACCAAAGCCCTTCTCGTCGTTGAACCACTTGACGGTACCGGTTTGACGATTCGACATGTCTTATTTCCTTGAAACTAGAGTTGATGACAGCCCTCTCCGGGGATATGCGGAAAGGCTGGGACTGGTTGCAGAGAGTAAGAGAAGTCGAGCGGGATGTAGCGGATCGGGAGGATCTACTGCACCAGGTCACGATTCAACAGCGACCCATGCAAACACAGTGAGGTCACTGTACGCCAAGTGCGGAAATAAAAACAAGCCCTGCGGGCACGACAAAACCTGCCTCGCCATTCGCCGCAGGCGCACTCGGGCCGGCGGGGCTGATGAAGCAGAAATCAGGTACATAACTGTAGGCAACGCGAAACCACCGAGAAGTAGTGGTCTCGTCCGACAGGAGCGCCGGACGCCTGAATTGCGTTGCCGCACATCGTATTGCTAGGGCAAACATGAAGCTGGCTTTTAGCCAAGGGCGCGCATGTTACAGAAAAGTGCTGGCATTTGCCAGTGATCCATGCGTAGCCGACGAGTGGCATGCGGCCTTGTGAACTGTGTCGTGCAGCTGGGTTTGTAGTTCTGCATGCAGTAAAAAGCGTCGTTGTAAAGTCTTGAAAGTCACCATATGCAGGCATAGGATGCCCGCCATCTCACAACATCTAGTATTTTGCCGTTCAGCGCTCAATGCCGCGCGATACGCGGCTTTTAGCCCTGTTGCGCGCTGCTCGGTAGTGAACAACAAACACAATGGTCGCATCGATCAGGAGAGAAAGATGACTCAGTCAGCCAAGGTGCAGCGCTTGCGCGAAGGTGTCTGCGAAATTCCGATGCAGTCTGCATCCGAGGATATCTGGGACAAGAAATACCGCCTGAAAACCAAGGATGGCCAGCCGATCGACAGTACGGTCGATGCGACCTATCAGCGTGTGGCGCGTGCCCTGGCCGAGGTTGAGGACAAGAAGGTTCGTCAGCACTGGTACGAGCAGTTCCTCTGGGCGTTGCGCCATGGTGCCATTCCCGCCGGGCGTATTACCTCCAACGCCGGCGCGCTGGAGCACAAGCCTGCTACCTCGACTATCAACTGTACGGTGTCGGCGACCATCGGCGATTCCATGGACGACATCCTGGCCAAGTTGCACGAGGCGGGCCTGACCCTCAAGGCTGGTTGTGGTATCGGCTA
Source organism: Pseudomonas fluvialis (assembly GCF_002234375.1). GTDB lineage: Bacteria > Pseudomonadota > Gammaproteobacteria > Pseudomonadales > Pseudomonadaceae > Aquipseudomonas > Aquipseudomonas fluvialis. The sequence continues at coordinate 31,606 of NZ_NMQV01000027.1, read as the reverse complement.
TGAGTTCTCCACCCTGCGTCCGCGTGGTGCCTACGTGTCTGGTGCCGGTGCCTATACCTCCGGTCCGCTGTCGTTCATGGATATCTACGACAAGATGTGCTTTACCGTCTCTTCGGCCGGTGGGCGACGCGGCGCTCAGATGGCGACCTTCGATGTCGGTCATCCGGATGTCATGGACTTCATCCGCGCCAAGCGTGAGGGCGGTCGTCTGCGCCAGTTCAACCTGTCGCTGCTGATCACCGAAGGCTTCATGCAGGCGGTCGAGGATGATGCCGATTGGCCGCTGGCCTTCCCGCTGACGCCCGAAGAGGCACAGGTCGACGGTATTGATGTCAATGATCCCAGTCAGGTGATCTGGCGTGAGTGGTCGACCCGCGAGCGTTATATCAGCCGCGCCGATGGCCTGGTGGCCTGTCGCATCTTCCGTACCCTGAAGGCACGGCGTATCTGGGACATGATCATGTCCTCGACCTATGACTTTGCCGAGCCGGGCTTCATTCTCATCGATCGTGTCAATGAGATGAACAACAACTGGTTCTGCGAGGAAATTCGCGCCACCAATCCCTGTGGCGAGCAGCCGTTGCCGCCGCATGGTGCCTGTCTGCTGGGTTCGGTGAACCTGACCCTGTTCGTACGCGATCCGTTTACCGACAAGGCACGTTTCGATTGGGACGAGTACCGCAAGGTCGTGGATATCTTTACCCGCATGCTCGACAACGTGGTGGAGATCAACGGTCTGCCGCTGCCTGAGCAGCGTGAGGAGATTTACCGCAAGCGCCGTCACGGCATGGGCTTCCTGGGGCTTGGCTCGGCCATGACCATGCTGCGTATGAAGTACGGCGATGCGGCGTCGCTGGAGTTCACCGAGCAGGTTTCGCGTGAAATGGCCTTGCAGGGCTGGCGTAGCGCGTTGCAGTTGGCTGAAGAAAAAGGCCCGGCACCGATCATGGATGAGGACTTCACGGTGACCGAGGCGATGCTGGCGCGTCGCCCGGAAATGGCTGCGGATGGCTACCAGGCCGGCGATACGATCAAGGGGCGCCTGCTGTGGGCACGCTATAGCCGCTACATGCAGCAGGTGGCGGCGGTGGAGCCGGAGCTGGCTCAGGCGCTGGCCGAGAAGGGGGGGCGCTTTACCCATCACAGCTCGATCGCGCCGACCGGGACCATTTCCCTGTCGCTGGCCAACAATGCCTCCAACGGCATCGAGCCGAGCTTTGCTCACCATTACTTCCGCAATGTGATTCGCGAAGGCAAGAAGTCCAAGGAAAAGGTCGATGTGTTCAGCTTCGAGCTGCTGGCCTATCGGCAGCTGATCAATGCCGATGCACTGCCGAGCATGGATGAAGCTACGCGCAACCTGCCGGACTATTTCATCGCTGCGGATGACGTGAGTCCGATGCAGCACGTTGACGTGCAGGCCGCTGCCCAGAAGTGGGTGGATTCTTCCATCTCGAAGACTGCCAACGTGCCGACCGATTATCCCTATGAGGATTTCAAGGACATCTACCGTTATGCCTGGCGCAAGGGGCTCAAGGGCTGCACTACCTTCCGTTTCAATCCGGAGGCCTTCCAGGGCGTACTGGTCAAGGAGCAGGACCTGGCCAACACCACTTACCGTTTCAAGCTGGAGGATGGCTCGGTGATCGAGGCCAAAGGCGGCGACGAAATCGAATATGACGGTGAAACCCATACCGCCGCCAACCTTTATGACGCCTTGAAAGAAGGCTACTACGGGAAATTCTGACCTGCTGGGCAGCCAGGCCATGACCGGCTGCCCGCGGCATGACGAACGATCAGGACAATAATATGGCTATCAAAATAACCAGCAAAATCGTCGACTACGAAGTGGCCAAGCCGGATGCGCAGCCGCAGCCGCCGCAGGAATTGCAGGCGGCGACGCCGCTGGAGGAAATGCACGAGAAACTCAAGCGCCCGGAAAACCTTGAGGGTGCCACTTACAAGATCAAGACACCGCACTCCGAGCATGCGCTCTATGTAACCATCAATGATGTGGTGCTCAATCCGGGGAGCGATCACGAGAGCCGGCGTCCCTTCGAGATCTTCATCAATTCGAAGAACATGGAACACTACCAGTGGATTTCGGCGCTGACCCTGATTATCTCCGCGGTATTCCGCAAGGGCGGCGATTGCACCTTCCTGGTCGAAGAGCTGCGCAGTGTGTTTGACCCCAAGGGCGGCTACATGAAACGCGGCGGGCGCTGGATGCCGTCGCTGGTGGCCGAGATCGGCGATGTGCTGGAATTGCACATGAAGAAAATCGGCCTGCTCAAGGATGAAATCGATGAGCACCAAAAGGCTTATCTGGAGCAGAAGCGTGCCGAGTTCGTGCAGGCAACCCAGCCGCCGAAAGCGGTGGATGCCGAGTGTGACGACAGCAATGCGGCTTATCCGGAAGGTGCGCAGATGTGCGGCAAGTGCCACACCAAGGCGATGATCCAGATGGATGGCTGCCTGACCTGCCTGAATTGCGGCGACAGCAAGTGCGGCTGAGCCGTTGATTGACCTTAGCAGCCGGCCCATGTGGCCGGTTTTGCTTTCTGCAGACATGAAAAAACCGGCTCATGGCCGGCTTTCATGTTCAGCCTGTATAGGCTGGGTGTGGCTGTATGGTGCCCCGGGAGAGACTCGAACTCTCACGTTGTTACCAACGGCGGATTTTGAATCCGCTGCGTCTACCGATTCCGCCACCGAGGCTTGTGGCGGCGCAGTATAGGGAGGCGTCTCCGGGTGGTCAATCGTCGGGTGCGCCGTAGATGGATTTTCTGCACTCAGGTCATGCTATGCCTGCAGTGAAGCGTGCGTTGTAGCGTATGGCGGGGAATAGGGAGAGGGCGCGTGCGCAAAGGCTATGCATATGGACTGGTCCTGGGTTGGCTGGTCTTGTCGAACAGTGTGTGTGCGGAAACGCTGCGCTATGCAGTCAGTGACGAAAGCTGGCCGCCCTACTGGGTGGTGGAGGAGGGGCGTATCAGCGGCGTGTTCAGCGAGGTTATGACGGAGCTTGAGCGTCGTCTGGATGTTGAGTTGCAAGCGGCACGACCTGTGCCTCCGCTGCGCGCGCAGAAACAGTTTGCCGATGGCCAGGTGCAGTTGGAATGCTGTGTCAGTCAGGCCTGGCGAACGGCGCCCGAGCAGCAGGCCGTGACCCTGTGGAGCGAGCCTTTGTTGGAGGCGCAGGCGCTGCTGGTGTTTCCCCGAGGCAAGGCGTTTACCTATGCCGCCTTGCGCGACCTGCGTGGCAAGACGATCGCCACCGTGCGCGGCTACGGCTATGCCGGCAGTCAGTACTTTCGTCGCCTGGATGGCCCGGATGGCCTGACGTTACTGGAACAGGTCGCCAAGGGGCGCAGTCACGCGGGGATTATTGATCGCCTTGAACTGGCCTATCTGCGCCACCGACATGCTGAACTAGGCTGGTTGCTTAGTGATATCGAGGAGGGGCCGTTGGTGAGCCGTTCCGCGTTGCGAGTACGTCTGCATGTGAGTCGTCAGGCATGGTTGCCGGCGTTGAACGCGGCGATTCTTGGCATGCGTCGAGACGGTGCCCTGCAGGACATTCTGGCGCGTTATGCCGCGCCGCTACCTTGAGTGGGTGCATGGTCGCCTGACAGGCTTTCCGGTAAGCTTGCGCACCTTTTTCAAGATCTGCCTGTTATGCGCGTTGCCGATTTTCACTTTGAGTTGCCCGACGAGCTGATTGCCCGCTATCCCCTGGCTGAGCGCCGAGACAGTCGCCTGCTGGTGCTGGAGGGGCCCAGTGGGGCGCTCTCCCATCGACGCTTTCCCGACTTGTTGGATTTCCTTGCACCGGGTGACCTGTTGGTGTTCAACAACACCCGGGTGATTCCGGCGCGTCTGTTCGGACGCAAGGTCAGTGGTGGCAAGTTGGAGATATTGGTCGAGCGTGTGCTCGATGAATATCGTGTGCTGGCCCATGTGCGCTCGAGCAAGTCCCCCAAGCCGGGAAGCCTGATCGACATCGACGGTGCCGGAAAGGCGCGCATGCTGGCCCGGCATGACGCTTTGTTCGAGCTGTCCTTTGCCGAGCCGGTGCTGGGTTTGCTTGAGCGTGTCGGGCATATGCCGCTGCCACCCTATATCGACCGTGCCGATGAGGGCAGTGACCGCGAGCGTTACCAGACGGTGTACGCCGAGCGTGCCGGCGCGGTGGCCGCACCTACTGCGGGGCTGCATTTTGACCAGGCGTTGTTGCAGGCGCTGGCGGACAAAGGCGTCGAGCGCGCCTTCGTGACCTTGCACGTCGGGGCTGGGACCTTTCAGCCCGTGCGCGTCGAGCGTATTGAAGACCACCAGATGCACAGCGAGTGGCTGGAAGTCAGCCAGGCTGTGGTGGACGCCGTGGAGGCCTGTCGTGCGCGTGGCGGGCGGGTGGTTGCGGTGGGGACGACCAGTGTGCGCTCACTGGAGACCGCCGCCCGTGATGGCGTGCTGAAACCGTTCTGTGGCGATACGGATATTTTCATCTACCCCGGTCGGCCGTTCCATGTGGTGGATGCGCTGGTCACCAACTTCCACCTGCCCGAATCGACCTTGCTCATGCTGGTTTCGGCATTTGCCGGTTATGCGCAGACTATGGCGGCCTATCAGGCTGCGGTGCGCGAAGGGTATCGTTTCTTCAGTTATGGTGATGCCATGTTCATCACCCGCAATCCCGCCGCACGCGGGCCCGAGGTTTGAGTATGTCGCGCACCTGTCGCATGTCCTTCGAATTGTTGGCGACCGATGGCAAGGCGCGCCGCGGTCGTCTGAGCTTCCCGCGTGGTGTAGTGGAAACCCCGGCGTTCATGCCGGTGGGCACCTATGGCACGGTCAAGGGCATGCTGCCTCGGGATATCGAGGCGATCGGCGCGCAGATCATTCTGGGCAATACCTTCCACCTGTGGCTGCGTCCGGGCACGGAGATCATCCGTCGGCATGGTGATCTGCATGATTTCATGCAGTGGCAAGGGCCGATCCTCACCGATTCAGGTGGTTTTCAGGTGTTCAGCCTGGGGGCGTTGCGCAAGATCAAGGAGGAGGGCGTGTATTTTTCCTCGCCTGTCGACGGTGCCAAGGTCTTCATGGGGCCGGAAGAGTCGATGCAGGTGCAGCGCGAGCTGGGCTCGGACATTGTGATGATTTTCGATGAGTGCACGCCGTACCCGGCCGAGTTTGATGTGGCCAAGCGCTCCATGGAGCTGTCGCTGCGCTGGGCCAAGCGTTCCAAGGACGCGCATGGTGACAACAGCGCGGCGCTGTTCGGTATTGTCCAGGGTGGTATGCACGAGGCGTTGCGCCTGCGTTCGCTGGAGGGGCTGGAAGAGATCGGCTTCGATGGTCTGGCGATCGGTGGCTTGTCGGTCGGTGAGCCGAAAGAGGAAATGATCCGTGTCTTGGATTTTCTGCCGCCACACATGCCGGCTGACAAGCCGCGCTACCTGATGGGCGTAGGTAAGCCGGAGGATCTGGTCGAGGGCGTGCGGCGCGGCATCGATATGTTTGATTGCGTCATGCCCACGCGCAACGCGCGCAATGGTCATCTGTTCATTGATACGGGTGTGCTGAAGATTCGTAATGCCGTGCACAAACATGACGATTCGCCGCTGGACCCTGCCTGCGACTGTTACACCTGCACACACTTCTCCCGAGCCTACCTGCATCACCTGGATAAATGTGGCGAAATGCTGGGTAGCATGCTCAATACCATCCATAACCTGCGTCATTATCAGCGTCTGATGGCTGGTTTGCGTGAGGCTATTCAACAAGGTACATTGGCCGCCTTCGTTGAAGCCTTCTACGCCAAGCGGGGGCTTCCCGTGCCGCCGCTGGACTGAAAAATTCCAACACTTCCAATATCTTGCAACAGGAGCAAGTCATGAGCTTTCTGATTCCCGCCGCCTATGCCGACGCAGCCGCCCCGGCTGCCGCTGCCCCTGCCGGCAGTGGTTTCGAGTGGGTATTCCTGCTGGGCTTCCTGGTCATCTTCTATCTGATGATCTGGCGTCCCCAGGCCAAGCGCGCCAAAGAACACAAGAACCTGATTGGTGGCTTGCAGAAGGGTGATGAGGTGGTCACCAGCGGTGGTATTGCCGGTAAGGTCATCAAGGTCAGCGACGACTTCGTGGTGATCGAAGTGTCCGATACCGTGGAACTGAAGATCCAGAAAGTGGCCATTGCCGCAGCGCTGCCCAAAGGTACGCTGAAAGCCATCTGAGTTCCGGGCAGGTTGTGACCGGCTTCAAACTCATTCCCCGGGGCGCACAAGCGCCCCGCTTCATAAGTGGATAGTGGCATGCTCAACAAGTTTCCTCTGTGGAAATACCTGCTGATCCTGGCGGTGCTGGTGATTGGCTTTATTTATTCGGCACCCAACCTGTATCCGGATGATCCGGCTATCCAGATCAGTGGCAACAGCACGGCGCTGCAGGTCGAGGAAGCGGATCTGCAGCGCGCCAGCCGTGCCTTGCAGGAGGCGGGTATCAGCGTCAAGGCCAGCGAACTGAGCCCGCGTGGCGGCTTGTTGCGCCTGACTGACATGGCTGATCAGTTGCCGGCCAAGGACATCGTGCGTCGCGCCCTCGGGGACGACTATGTGGTGGCGCTTAACCTGGCGCAAACCACGCCGGACTGGCTGCGCAACCTGGGTGGCAGCCCGATGAAGCTGGGTCTGGATTTGTCGGGCGGTGTGCACTTCCTTCTGGAAGTCGATATGGACAAGGCAGTCAGTACGCGTCTTAAGGTCTACGAAAGCGAGATCAAGACCCTGTTGCGCAAGGAGCGCCTGCGTTATCGCAGCCTGCCGGCCCATGAAGAGGGATTCCAGTTGGGCTTTACCGACAGTGCCACGCTGGAAAAGGCGCGTGACCTGGTGCGCAAGAGCTTCAATGACTTTGAGCTGACCACTCTGGAGCGCAACGGTCTGCAAGTGCTGAATTTCCAGCTGAGTCAGCTCAAGTTTGCGGAGATTCGTGAGTACTCGATCAAGCAAAACCTGACCACCGTGCGCAATCGGGTTAACGAACTGGGGGTCGCTGAACCACTGGTGCAGCGCCAGGGTGGCAACCGTATCGTGGTCGAGTTGCCGGGGGTGCAGGATACCGCTGAGGCCAAGCGTATTCTCGGCAAGACCGCCAACCTGGAGTTTCGCCTGGCGGCTGAGCTGGATGCGCCGCGCGCTACCACCGAGTCCTTCGAGTTTCGTCAGGAAGGGCGTGCGCCGGTACTGCTGGAGCGCAGCCTGATCATCACGGGTGATCAAGTGACCGATGCGCAGGCCAGTTTCGATGAAAATGGTCGTCCGCAGGTGAATATCCGTCTGGATGGGCATGGTGGCGAATTGATGAATCGCGCCACGCGTAACAACGTTGGGCGTAGCATGGCGGTCATCTTCATCGAGCAACGCCCGGTTACTCGTTACAGCAAGGAAGTGGTCGACGGCGTCGAGCGCGAAGTTGCTGTGCAGGCGTTCAAGGAAGAAAAGAAAATCATCAGCCTGGCCACCATTCAGTCAGCACTGGGGAGCCAGTTCCGTATTACCGGACTGGATGGTCCGGGCGAGTCTTCCGAGCTGGCCTTGCTGTTGCGAGCCGGCGGCCTGGCTGCACCGATGTATTTTGTCGAAGAGCGCACCATTGGCCCAAGCCTGGGCGCAGAGAACATTACCCTTGGTGTACAGGCTGCGCTGTGGGGCTTCCTGTTCGTCGCGCTGTTCATGATGGCGATCTACAAGAGTTTCGGCCTGCTGGCCAATATTGCCCTGGGCTTCAACATGGTGCTGCTGGTAGCCTTGATGTCGCTGTTCGGCGCCACGCTGACCTTGCCGGGGATCGCCGGGGTTGTGTTGACCATGGGCATGGCGGTGGATGCCAATGTGCTGATTTTTTCGCGGATTCGCGAAGAAATCGCCAATGGCATGAGTATCCAGCGGGCCATTCATGAGGGTTTTGATCGGGCCTTCTCGGCGATCCTGGATGGCAACCTGACCACCTTGCTGGTCGGCGCCATCCTGTTTGCCATGGGTACCGGGCCGATCAAGGGCTTCGCGGTGACCTTGTCGATCGGCATCCTGACGTCGATGTTTACGGCGATCTATGTGACGCGTGGCATGGTCAACCTGATCTACGGTGGTCGTGATCTCAAGAAGCTGTGGATCTAAGGGGCGCAATGATGAATCGTGTTATTAATTTCATGGGCATACGCCATGTGGCGGCTGTCGTGACTTTGTTGCTGACCCTGGCGGCAGTGGGCAGCCTGGCGGTTAAAGGCCTGAATTTTGGTCTGGACTTCACGGGCGGCACCCTGATTGAGCTGGGGTATGAGCGGCCAGCCGATCTGCAGAGCATTCGTGGACAGTTGCAGCGCAGTGGTTACGGTGATGCGGTGGTGCAGAGCTTTGGCGCGACCACCGATGTGCTGGTGCGTATGCCGGGTGACGATCCTGAGTTGGGGAATCGTGTTGCCCAGGCCTTGGAAAAAGCGTCGAGCGATGCCTTTGTAGTCAAGCGTGTCGAGTTCGTTGGGCCGGCAGTGGGTGAAGAGCTGCGCGATCAGGGTGGCATTGCCATGCTGCTGGCGCTGGCCGGCATCCTGGTCTACGTGGCATTCCGCTTCCAGTGGAAGTTCAGTCTGGGGGCCATCCTCTCTCTGGTGCATGATGTGATCATGGTGCTGGGGGTCTTTGCCCTGTTCCAGATTCCCTTCGATCTCACGACGCTGGCTGCAGTGTTGGCGATCATCGGCTATTCGCTCAACGATACGATCGTGGTGTTTGACCGTATCCGTGAGAACTTCCGTCTGCTGCGCAAGGCAGAGTTGATCGAAAACATCAACATTTCCACAACGCAAACCCTGTTGCGTACCTTGGCTACGTCGATCTCTACGCTGTTGGCAGTCGTGGCGTTGATGGTGTTTGGCGGTGAAAGTCTCTGGGGTTTCTCCTTTGCGCTGTGCATCGGCGTGTTGTGTGGCACTTATTCCTCGGTGTACATCGCCAGTATTCTGCTGATTTGGGTGAAGCTCACGCGGGAGGATCTTATTCCGCCTGTGGAGGCTGAAGCGGTCGACGAGCGCCCCTGAGAAGCTGTCATTAACAAGGCCCGGAATATCCGGGCCTTGTGCTATCTGCAGGCTGTGAAACGCTGCGCACTTTGCGGATTTGCCTGGAACATTGTGGCGCGCTGCCGCTCCAAGCCGCTAAGCAGGATAAGCCTGTGCGTGCAGCGATTGAGTGGAGCCAAACAAGATGAACAAATCTATTTTACTAGGTGCCGTGCTGGGTGCTGTAGGTGTCACAGCCGGCGGCGCGATGGCTACCTATGGCTGGGTTTCCGGTCCGCAGTACGCCGAGGTGCTGGCGGTGGCGCCTGCGCTGGAAACGGTAAAAACACCGCGTGAAGTGTGTGAGGATGTGCAGGTCACGCGGCGACGGGCCGTTCAGGACCAGCATCAGATTGCCGGAACGGTGATTGGTGCGGTGGCGGGCGGTTTGCTGGGCAACCAGGTGGGTGGCGGTAATGGCAAGAAACTGGCGACCGTAGCCGGGGCGGCGGCGGGTGGCTATGCCGGTAACAAGGTTCAGGAAGGTATGCAGGCACGTGACACCTATGTCACTACTGAGCGGCGTTGCAAGCAGGTGGTCGATAGTGAGCAGCGTCAGGTCGGTTTCGATGTGCAGGTGCAGCACAAGGGGGCTTTGCGTCAGTTGCGTTTGTCCTACGATCCGGGCAAGCGTATTCCGTTGGATGAGCAAGGCGAATTGCTGCTGGTGCAGCCAGCACAGGGGTGAGCAGGTGTGGTGGTATAAAAAAGCACCCCGAGGGGTGCTTTTTTGTGCCTGGCTCAGCGCTTCAGGCTGGGTGAGAGGTGTGGCTGTATGGCGGTGAGCACCGCCTTGAAGCACTTGGTATTGCCTGCCACGATCTGGCCTTTCTCAAGGAATTCATGGCCGCCGCTGAAGTCACTGACCAGTCCGCCAGCTTCCTGAATCAACAGGGCGCCTGCGGCCATGTCCCACTCGCTCAGGCCGAACTCCCAAAAGGCATCGAAGCGTCCGGCGGCAACATAAGCCAGATCCAGGCTGGCTGCGCCGGCGCGCCGGATGCCGGCAGTCTGGCCGACCAGGCTGCGGAACATGCCCAGGTAGTTGTCCAGGTTGTCCAGCTGGCTGTCGCGGAACGGGAAGCCGGTGCCGAGCAGTGCGCCTTCCAGGCTTTTGCGCTTGCTGACACGCAGGCGACGGCCATTGAGTGCTGCGCCGCGTCCGCGGCTGGCGGTGAACTCTTCCTGGCGTACCGGGTCGACGATGACCGCGTGTTCCAGTCGGCCACGGTACTTGCAGGCGATGCTGACCGCATAGTGGGGGATGCCGCGCAGGAAGTTGGTGGTGCCATCCAGCGGGTCGATGATCCAAAGGTAGTCGGCCCCTTCGCCCTGGCCTTCGCGCAGGCCGCTTTCCTCGGCAAGGATGCCGTGGGTTGGATAAGCCTTGCTCAGTACAGCAATGATGCTTTGCTCGGCAGCGCGGTCGACTTCGCTGACGTAATCCCGGGCGTCTTTTTCACTGACGGCCAGGGCGTCAAGGCGCTCGACGGAACGGATGATCAGTTCGCCGGCGCTACGGGCCGCGCGCAGCGCTATATTCAGCATGGGCTGCATGGGAATCTACCTGGGGTGTTAAAGAAAGCCGATTATTCTACCAGAAAACTCCCTGCCATGTTGAACGGCAGGTGTTTGCGTGGTGTTTGCCGGGGGGCTTGGGTAAGATTTCGCTCCTTTGATCTGCCAGGCGGGCGTACAAGGTGCTGCAGAACATACGTATTGTGCTGGTTAATACCAGCCATCCCGGCAACATCGGCGGTGCTGCCCGGGCCATGAAGAACATGGGGATCAGCAAGTTGGTGCTGGTCGATCCGGTCGAGTTCCCCAGCGGCAAGGCGGTGGCGCGTGCTTCCGGGGCAACCGATGTGCTGGATGCCGCACAGGTCGTGGCGACCCTGGAAGAGGCTTTGGTGGGGTGTAATCTGGTGTTTGGCACCAGCGCCCGAGAACGGCGAATTCCCTGGCCGCTGCTGGATCCGCGGGAAAGTGCCAGTAAGGGGCTTGAAGAGTTGCAGCAGGGTGGAGAAATCGCCCTGGTGTTCGGGCGCGAATATGCCGGGCTGACCAACGAGGAGTTGCAGCGTTGTCAGTACCATGTGCACATCCCTTCGGATCCCGAGTTTGGTTCGCTGAATCTGGCGGCGGCGGTGCAGGTGCTCACCTACGAAATGCGCATGGCCTACCTGGCGGCGCAGGGACAGCCGACCAAGATGAACAAGCTGGAAACCACGGCGATGCTCAATGCTCAGCCTGTGACTGCCGATGAGCTGGAGCGTTTTTATGGGCACCTGGAAAGCACGCTGGTACAGATCGGCTTCCTTGATCCGCTGAAACCGCGCCATTTGATGTCGCGATTGCGTCGTCTGTATGGGCGGGCCGGCATCAGCAAGCTGGAAATGAATATCCTGCGCGGCATTCTCACCGAGACGGAAAAAGTTGCTCGGGGTGAGCCACACAAGCGGAGAGACGATTGATGTTCGAACGTATGCGCGAAGATATCCAGAGCGTGTTCCATCGCGATCCTGCGGCGCGCAGTGCCTTCGAGGTGTTGACCTGCTATCCCGGACTGCACGCGGTCTGGCTGCATCGCCTGGCGCATGCCCTGTGGCGCCATGGCTGGAAGTGGCTGGCGCGGGTGGTGTCGAACTTTGGTCGTTGGTTGACCGGTATCGAAATTCATCCGGGGGCGCGTATCGGGCGACGTTTTTTCATCGATCATGGCATGGGTATCGTGATCGGCGAGACGGCCGAGATTGGTAATGACGTCACCCTGTATCAGGGGGTTACCCTGGGGGGGACCAGTTGGAACAAGGGTAAGCGCCATCCCACCCTTGAAGATGGCGTGGTAGTGGGGGCTGGCGCCAAAGTGCTCGGTCCTTTTACCGTGGGGGCGGGGGCCAAGATTGGCTCCAATGCGGTGGTCACCAAGGCGGTGCCGGCCGGCGCCACGGCGGTGGGTATTCCGGGGCGGATCATTGCCAAGCCTACGGATGAGCAGGAGGCCAAGCGGCAGGCCATTGCTGAGAAGTTTGGCTTCGATGCCTATGGTATGGGGCAAGATATGCCGGACCCGGTGGCTCGTGCGATTGGTCAATTGCTGGATCATCTGCAGGCTGTGGATGATCGTCTGGAGGGCATGTGCAAGGCGCTCACGGCGTTGGGTAGCGACTATTGCGCCAAGTCGTTGCCGCAGTTGCGCGATGAGGATTTCGTGGCGATCAAGGAAGAAGAGCCGACTGCGCCGCGTGCCGAGTGAGTGTTGTTTTGCAGGGTGGGCGTTTTGCTGCGCCTGCTCTGTTATCATGGCGACGTTTCTAGTTGGCGCTTTTGCTTTAATTCCTACTATTTTGCTTGGTCTTATAGTTGACTCAAATGCTGGGGAATTGCATAATCGGCACAACTTAGCGACTCCCCTGGTGCTTGCCATGCGATTGACAACCAAAGGCCGTTACGCTGTCACCGCCATGCTTGATCTGGCGCTGCACGGCCAGCAAGGGCCGGTTTCCCTGGCCGACATCTCCGAGCGCCAGGGTATTTCCCTGTCTTATCTCGAGCAGCTGTTTGCCAAGCTGCGTCGTGGCAATCTGGTTTCCAGTGTGCGTGGGCCGGGCGGTGGCTACCAGTTGGCGCGCGAGCTGGACGGTATTCATGTGGCCCAGGTGATTGATGCCGTGAATGACTCTGTGGATGCCACCCGCTGCCAGGGGCAGGGTGACTGCCAGGGTGGCAATACCTGCCTGACCCATCATCTGTGGTGTGATCTGAGTGATCAGATCCACGCGTTTCTCAGCAATATCAGCCTGGCTGATCTGGTCGCCCGGCGTGAGATTCAGGAAGTGGCCAAGCAGCAGGATACGCGCCACTGTCATGGCAGGATGCCGCACCTGGAGAAGATTCAAGCCTCAGCCATTGACTGAAGGCGCGCCTGCCTGATTTAGGAGAGTTTCATGAAGCTGCCGATCTACCTCGACTATTCCGCTACAACACCGGTTGATCCGCGTGTGGCGGCCAAGATGATGGAATGCCTGACCCTGGATGGTAATTTTGGCAATCCGGCCTCGCGCTCGCATCTGTTTGGCTGGAAGGCCGAGGAGGCTGCCGAAAACGGTCGTCGCCAGGTTGCCGAGCTGGTCAATGCTGATCCGCGCGAGATCGTCTGGACCAGTGGTGCGACAGAGTCCAACAACCTGGCGATCAAAGGTGTGGCGCACTTCTATAGCAGCAAGGGCAAGCACATTGTTACTTCGAAGATCGAGCACAAGGCAGTACTGGATACTTGCCGTCAGCTGGAGCGTGAGGGTTTCGAAGTCACTTATCTGGAGCCGGGCGAGGATGGCCTGATCACTCCGGCGCTGGTCGAGTCGGTGTTGCGTGATGACACCATTCTGGTCTCGATCATGCACGTCAACAATGAAATCGGCACCATCAACGACATCGCGGCGATTGGCGAGCTGACGCGTTCGCGTGGCATTCTGCTGCACTCCGATGCGGCACAGTCAACTGGCAAGGTGGCCATCGACCTGGAGCAGATGAAGGTCGACCTGATGTCCTTCTCGGCGCACAAGACCTATGGCCCCAAAGGTATCGGCGCGCTGTATGTGCGTCGCAAGCCGCGTGTGCGCCTGGAAGCGCAGATGCATGGTGGTGGTCATGAGCGCGGCATGCGTTCGGGTACCCTGGCAACCCATCAGATTGTCGGCATGGGTGAGGCCTTCCGTATCGCCAAGGAAGACATGGCTGCTGACAATCAGCGTATCGCCGCCTTGCGTGATCGCTTCTATCGCCAGGTTGAAGGCATGGAAGAACTGTATCTCAATGGCAGCGCCACGGCGCGCATCCCGCACAACCTGAACCTGAGCTTCAACTACGTCGAAGGCGAGTCGCTGATCATGGCGCTCAAGGACCTGGCGGTATCCTCCGGCTCGGCCTGTACGTCGGCCTCCCTGGAGCCTTCCTATGTGCTGCGCGCCCTGGGGCGCAATGATGAGCTGGCACACAGTTCGATTCGCTTCACTTTTGGCCGTTTCACCACCGAGGAAGAAGTCGATTACGCCGCTGCCAAGGTGCGCGAGGCGGTAGCCAAATTGCGCGAGCTGTCGCCGCTTTGGGATATGTACAAAGAAGGGGTCGATCTGAGCAAGGTCGAGTGGCAGGCACATTAACCAGCAAGTCGCCTGTAGAGCGGCCCTGATGAGTGAGGAGTAAGCAACATGGCATACAGTGAAAAGGTCATCGACCACTACGAAAACCCCCGTAATGTCGGCAAGCTGGATGCTGAAGATCCCCATGTCGGTACCGGTATGGTAGGTGCGCCGGCCTGTGGTGATGTGATGCGTCTGCAGATCAAGGTCAGCGACGAGGGCATCATCGAAGATGCCAAGTTCAAGACCTATGGTTGCGGCTCGGCTATTGCCTCGAGCTCTCTTGCCACTGAGTGGATGAAAGGCAAGACTCTGGACGAGGCTGCGCAGATCAAGAACACCACGATTGCCGAGGAGCTGGCTCTGCCGCCGGTAAAAATCCACTGCTCGGTGCTGGCCGAAGATGCCATCAAGGCAGCGGTGCAGGACTACAAGCAGAAGAACGGCCTGGCCTGAGGCGCGGAGAAGATTATGGCGATCAGCATGACCGAAGCCGCGGCGCGCCATGTGCAGCGTTCGCTGGAGGGGCGCGGCAAAGGGGCTGGCATTCGTCTCGGGGTGAAGACCACGGGTTGTTCGGGGCTGGCCTACGTGCTGGAGTTCGTTGACGAACTGGCTGCTGAAGACCTGGTGTTCGAGAGCCATGGTGTGCGCGTCATCATCGACCCGAAGAGCCTGGTGTACCTTGATGGCACCGAGCTGGACTTTGTCCGCGAGGGGCTGAATGAGGGGTTCAAGTTCAATAACCCCAACGTGCGTGGCGAGTGCGGCTGCGGCGAAAGCTTCAACGTCTGAGGTGTCTGTGGGGCGTCCCTGTCATTTCGCCTTGTTTGAGCTGCAGCCTGCGTTTACGGTGGACCTGCAGCAACTGGCTGCGCGCTATCGTGAGCTGGCGCGCGCCGTGCATCCCGACCGGTTTGCCGATGCGGGCGAGCGCGAGCAACGCCTGGCCTTGCAGCGCGCGGCGGAGCTCAACGAGGCCTATCAGGTGCTCAAGAGTGCGCCGCGGCGTGCCCACTACCTGCTGGGGCTGCAGGGGCATGAGTTGCCCATGGAGGCGACCGTGCAGGATCCGCAGTTTCTTCTGCAGCAGATGGAGCTGCGTGAAGAGCTTGAGTCGCTGCACGAGACGGCCGACTTGGCCGGTGTGGCTGCTTTCAAGCAGCGCCTCAAGGCGGCCCAGCTACATCTGGAAGAACAGTTTGCCCACTGCTGGCAGGATGCCGCGCAACGAGACATGGCTGAGCGCCTGATGCGCCGCATGCAGTTCCTCGACAAGTTGGCGCGTGAAGTGCGTCAGCTGGAAGAACGCCTCGACGATTAATCCAGGCCTGCTCAGGCAGGCTGCTCGATAGACTAGACAAGCATGGCCCTATTGCAGATTGCCGAACCCGGACAGACCCCGCAGCCGCATCAGCGACGCCTGGCCGTAGGCATAGACCTGGGTACCACCAATTCGCTGGTGGCAACCGTGCGCAGTGGCCTGGCAGAGCCCCTGGCCGATGAACAGGGGCGCCTGCTCCTGCCTTCTGCGGTGCGCTATCACGCCGACCGTGTCGAGGTGGGTGTCAGTGCTCGTGAAGCAGCAGCGCAGGATCCGCTCAACAGTATTCTGTCGGTCAAGCGCCTGATGGGGCGTGGTCTGGCCGACGTCAAGCAGCTTGGCGAGCAATTGCCTTACCGTTTCAGTGCTGGTGAATCGAGCATGCCCTTCATCGAGACGGTGCAGGGCGCCAAGAGCCCGGTGGAGGTCTCGGCGGATATCCTCAAGGTGCTGCGCCAGCGCGCCGAGGCCAGTCTGGGTGGTGAGTTGGTGGGGGCGGTGATCACCGTGCCCGCCTACTTCGATGATGCGCAGCGCCAGGCGACCAAGGATGCTGCACGGATTGCCGGTCTCAATGTGTTGCGCCTGCTCAATGAGCCTACCGCGGCGGCAGTGGCCTACGGTCTGGACAAGGGGGCCGAAGGTGTCGTGGCGATCTACGACCTGGGTGGTGGGACGTTTGATATTTCCATCCTGCGCCTGAGTCGCGGCGTTTTCGAAGTGCTGGCTACGGGGGGGGATAGTGCCCTGGGTGGCGATGATTTCGATCACGCCATTGCCGCTTGGATTGTCCAGCAAGCTGGCGGCTCCATGGATCTGTCGCCCGCCGAGCAGCGTTCGCTCCTGCAATGCGCCTGTGCTGCCAAAGAGCGACTCACCGATAGTGAGCAAGTCAGCCTGAGCTATGCGGGTTGGTCGGGTGAGCTGAGCAGAGATGCCTTCAATGTGTTGATCGAGCCCTTGCTGGCGCGCACGCTCAAGGCCTGTCGGCGCGTCGTGCGGGATGCCGGCATCGAGGTGGAAGACGTCGAGGCGGTGGTGATGGTCGGTGGCTCGACGCGCGTGCCGCGCGTGCGTGAAACAGTCGGCGAGCTGTTTGGGCTAACCCCGCTGACCGATATCGATCCTGATCAGGTGGTGGCCATTGGTGCGGCTATCCAGGCTGATACCTTGGCCGGTAACAAGCGCGCCGGTGATGAATTGCTGCTGCTCGACGTGATCCCCCTGTCGCTAGGGCTGGAGACCATGGGTGGGCTGCTGGAAAAAATCATTCCGCGCAATACCACCATTCCTATTGCGCGTGCTCAGGATTTCACGACCTACAAGGATGGCCAGACGGCCATGATGATTCATGTCCTGCAGGGTGAGCGTGAACTGGTCAAGGACTGTCGCTCCTTGGCGCGCTTCGAGTTGCGCGGTATCCCGCCGATGGTGGCGGGAGCAGCGAAGATTCGTGTGACTTTCCAGGTGGATGCCGATGGCCTGCTCGGGGTAAGTGCGCGCGAGCTGTCCAGTGGTGTCGAGGCGAGTATCCAGGTCAAGCCTTCCTATGGCCTGACTGATGGCGAAATCGCCCGTATGTTGCAGGATTCCTTTGCCTACGCGGGTGACGACAAGGCCGCGCGTGCCTTGCGTGAGCAGCAGGTTGAGGCGCAGCGCTTGCTTGAGGCGGTCCAGGCTGCGCTGGATGTGGATGGTGAACGGTTGCTCGACGCTCAGGAACGTGAGGTGATCGAGGTGCATATGCAGCAATTGCGCACGCAGGCGACAGGCAGCGATGTGGCTGCGATCGAGGCGCAGATCAAGCGCCTCTCGCAGATCACCGATGCCTTTGCCGCGCGCCGCATGGATGCCAGTATCAAGGCCGCCCTGGCAGGGCGCCGACTCAACGAAATCGAGGAATAGACATGCCGCAGATCATCTTCCTGCCCCATGCCGAGCATTGCCCGGAGGGGGCGGTGGTTGAAGCCGTTGCTGGCGAAACCGTATTGGATGCGGCCTTGCGCCATGGCATTGACATCGAGCATGCCTGCGAGAAGTCCTGTGCCTGTACGACCTGTCATATCGTGGTGCGTGAAGGCTTTGCGTCGCTGGAGCCTTCCGATGAGCTCGAGGATGACATGTTGGACAAGGCCTGGGGGCTCGAGCCGCAGTCGCGGCTGTCCTGCCAGGCGCAGGTGGCTGACAAGGATCTGGTGGTGGAGATTCCCAAGTACACCATCAACCAGGTATCGGAAGGTCATTGAGGAGTTGCCATGAGCCTGCGTTGGACTGATGTGCTGGAAATTGCCATCGCGTTGTGCGAGGCCCGTCCCGAGGTTGATCCGCGCTACGTCAACTTCGTCGATCTGCATAATTGGGTGCTGGCCCTGCCGGAGTTTGCCGACGACCCGCAGCGCGGCGGCGAGAAGGTTCTGGAAGCCATCCAGATGGCCTGGATCGAAGAACTCGACTAAATCGCTTAGTCCCTGAAGATTATCTCTATCTATCGGCGTCCGTGGCTTGTGCTGCAGACGCCGGTACGCTTTTGCCTGCGAGCTGCGTATAATTCGCGGGTTTTATTTCCTGTGTAACTCTTACTCTTTTGGGAGCTTTCCATGGCTGTTCAACGTACTTTCTCCATCATCAAGCCTGACGCCGTCGCCAAGAACGTCATCGGTGAAATCACCAGCCGCTTCGAGAAGGCCGGCCTGCGTATCGTGGCTTCGAAAATGGTGCAACTGTCCGAGCGCGAAGCGGCTGGCTTCTACGCTGAGCACAGCGAGCGCGGCTTCTTCAAAGATCTGGTGGTCTTCATGACCTCCGGTCCGGTCATTGTGCAGGTTCTGGAAGGCGAAAATGCCATTGCCAAGAACCGTGAACTGATGGGTGCAACCAACCCGAAAGAAGCCGCTGCAGGCACTATCCGTGCTGACTTCGCCGTATCCATCGATGAAAACGCTGTGCATGGTTCCGACTCGGAAGCTTCTGCCGCGCGCGAAATTGCCTATTTCTTCTCCGCCACTGAAGTGTGCGCGCGTATTCGCTAAGCGCGGCGCGAGGGTGAAGCCATGAACACGCAAACGGCAAAGGTCAATCTGCTGGGGCTGACCCAGCAGCAACTGGAAGCGTTCTTCGAACAGCTGGGAGAGAAGCGCTTCCGTGCCGGGCAGGTGATGAAATGGATTCACCATTTTGGTATCGATGACTTCGATGCCATGAGCAATCTCGGCAAGGCTCTGCGCGAAAAGCTCAAGGCCTGTGCCGAGATTCGCGGGCCGGAAGTGGTCAGTCAGGACATTTCCAGCGACGGTACGCGCAAGTGGGTAGTGCGCGTAGCTTCCGGTAGTTGCGTGGAGACCGTCTATATCCCCCAAGGTGGGCGAGGCACGCTGTGTGTGTCGTCGCAAGCCGGTTGCGCCCTGGATTGCAGCTTTTGCTCCACTGGGAAACAAGGTTTCAATAGCGATCTGACCAGTGCCGAGATCATTGGTCAGGTATGGATCGCCAACAAATCGTTTGGCACGGTGCCCGCCAAGATCGATCGCGCCATCACCAATGTGGTGATGATGGGCATGGGCGAGCCGTTGCTGAACTTTGATAACGTGGTCGATGCCATGCAGATCATGATGGATGATCTGGGGTATGGCATCTCCAAGCGCAAGGTTACCCTGTCGACTTCAGGGGTTGCGCCGATGATCGACAGGCTTGCCGAAGTCATCGACGTTTCCCTGGCGTTGTCCCTGCACGCGCCCAACGACGAGTTGCGCAATCAGTTGGTGCCGATCAATCGCAAGTATCCGCTGGCGGTCGTTCTGGATGCCTGCAAGCGCTATATCTCGCGTTTGGGTGAAAAACGTGTGCTGACCGTCGAGTACACCTTGCTCAAGGATGTCAACGATCAGCCAGAGCACGCTGCACAGATGATCGCATTGCTGAAGGATTTTCCTTGCAAGATCAATCTTATTCCGTTTAATCCTTTTCCTTTCTCCGGTTATGAGCGGCCGAGCAACAATGCCATCCGTCGTTTCCAGGATCAGCTGCATCAGGCCGGACACAATGTTACGGTGCGCACCACGCGTGGCGAGGATATCGACGCGGCCTGTGGTCAACTGGTCGGCCAAGTGATGGACCGTACCCGGCGCAGCGAACGTTATATCGCCGTGCGTCAGCTGAGTGACGACGAGGCGGCAATGGGCGAAGCCCTTCGGCATTCCTGAACAAGAAAGGAGCTCCAATGATTGCGCGTGGCAGTTTGTGCTTAGTGGCCGTTCTCTTGGCGGGTTGCACGACCAGTGGCCAGCAGAACCCCCTGCGCACCGCAGAGGGGCGTCAGGAGGCGGTCAGCGCCTATATCCAGCTAGGCATCGGCTATCTGCAGCAAGGCAGTACGGAAAGCGCCAAGGCCCCCTTGAGTGAAGCGCTCAAGCTGGATGCCAGCAATGCCGATGCGCATGTCGCGCTGGCTCTGGTCTACCAAACCGAACTGGAGCCCAAACTGGCGGAAGAGCACTACCGCAAGGCGCTTTCCCAGCGCAAGGGCGATCCGCGTATTCTCAATAACTACGGTAGCTTCCTGTTTGAACAGGAACGCTATGCAGAGGCCTATGAGCGTTTTCAGGAAGCCGGTGCCGACCCGATGTATGGCGAGCGCTCGCGGGTCTTTGAAAATCTCGGCCTGACCGCCCTCAAGCTCAACCAGCGCGAGCAGGCTCGTGAGCATTTCATTCGCGCTACGCGCCTCAATCGTAATCAGCCGCGCTCATTTTTCGAGCTGGCTCAGATGTACTACGCCGATGGCGACTATGTCAGTGCGCGCAGTTATTACCAGTGGTTCTCCAATATTGCCGAACAGAATGCAGCCAGCCTCTTGTTGGGCGTTCGTTTGGCCAACGTCTTCGAGCAGCGTGACCAGGCGGCGACCCTGGGGCTGCAACTGCGTCGTCTTTACCCAGGTACGGCGGAGTACAAGCAATACCTTTCGGAGCAGAAATGAATACGCCGCAAGCGCCTGAACAGGCCGTCGTACGCAGCAATCCCGGGGATACCCTGCGCCAGGCTCGCGAAGCTGCCGGCTTGCGTGTGGCAGATATCGCCCGCGATCTCAACCTGACCGAGCATGTGCTGCGCCTGGTCGAGGCCGGCGAGTTTGAACGCCTGCCGGGACACACCTTCGCGCGTGGCTACGTGCGTGCCTATGCCAAGCGCCTGGGGCTCGATCAGAACCGCCTGGCGCTGGAGTTTGACCAGTACACCGGCACCGATGCCAGCGGCAGTGCCGTGCACAGTATTACCGCGATTAGCGAGCCGGCGCGCCGCTCCCAGCATGTCATGCGTGCGGTGACCTTTATCCTGCTGCTGTGCCTGGCAGGCCTGGCGTTCTTCTGGTGGCAGGAGCAGCGTCCGCAACGCCAGGAGCAGCCGGACGCTCTGGCACAGATTGAAGTCGAAGCGGCTGACGGTACCCTGGAAATCCACAGCCTGGATGCCGAGCCGGAAAACGAGGCGCTGGCCAGCGAACTGGAAGATCAGGCCCAGGCAGCTGCCATGCTGCTTCCGGAGCAGCCTACGCCGGCCAGTGTCGAAGCGTTGACCCAGGATTCCAGCGAGCCGGCGACGCCGCCAGCCAGTGCACCGACACCTGTGGTGGTGGCTGCAGCGCGCCAGGAAGCGCCGGTAACCTTGCCTGTGGCACCTGTGGCACCTGTGGCACCTGTGGCACCTGTGGTCGCCGCACAGCCCGCGGTATCCCCGGCCGCTGCCTTGATCGCCGCCGATCAGGCGCAGAACCAAGCTGCTGCGCCTCAGGTGTCGGTGAGCGAGCCTGTGGTGCCTGCTCTTCCGGCTGGGCATGGTCAGGTAAGCCTGCAGTTTGCCGCAGATTGCTGGATTCAACTGAGTGACGCTCAAGGGCAGGTACTGGCCAGCGGCCTCAAACGTGCCGGTGAGCAGCTGAACCTGACTGGTCAGGCTCCACTGGAGTTGCGTCTGGGCTACGCGCGGGGTGCCAGCGTCAGTTACAACGGCCAGGCCATCGACCTGGCTCCCTTTACCCATGGCGAAACAGCCCGTGTGCGGCTGGGGCAGTAAGCATGCACTGTGAGTCTCCGATCAAACGTCGTGTGTCACGGAAAATCTGGGTAGGCAAGGTGGCCGTGGGTGGCGATGCGCCGATTTCCGTACAGAGCATGACCAATACCAACACCTGTGATGTAGCCGCCACCGTGGCGCAGATCCAGCGCTTGCAGGATGTGGGGGCCGATATCGTACGTGTCTCGGTACCTGACATGGAGGCTGCCGAGGCCTTCGGCAGAATCAAGCAGCAGGTTCAGGTGCCGCTGGTGGCCGACATCCACTTCGACTACCAGATCGCCCTGCGTGTGGCCGAGCTGGGCGTCGATTGCCTGCGCATCAACCCGGGCAATATCGGCCGGGAGGATCGCGTCAAGGCCGTGGTCGAAGCGGCTCGCGACAAGGGCATTCCGATTCGCATCGGGGTCAACGCCGGCTCGCTGGAAAAAGACCTGCAGAAAAAATACGGTGAGCCGACCCCCGAGGCCCTGGTTGAGTCGGCGCTGCGTCACGTCGAGCATCTTGACCGGCTGAACTTCCCCGATTTCAAGGTCAGCGTTAAGGCCTCGGACGTGTTCATGGCCGTTGAGGCCTACCGCCTGCTGGCCAGGCAGATCGAACAGCCCCTGCATCTGGGTATTACCGAGGCCGGTGGGCTGCGCTCCGGAACGGTGAAGTCTGCGGTGGGCCTGGGTATGCTGCTGGCCGACGGGATTGGCGATACCATCCGGGTGTCACTGGCGGCTGACCCGGTGGAAGAGATTCGCGTGGGCTTCGATATTCTCAAGTCATTGCGCCTGCGCTCGCGTGGCATCAACTTCATCGCCTGCCCGAGCTGTTCGCGGCAGAACTTCGATGTGGTGAAGACCATGAACGAGCTGGAGAGCCGTGTCGAAGACCTGCTGGTGCCCATGGATGTGGCGGTGATCGGTTGTGTGGTCAACGGCCCGGGCGAGGCCAAGGAAGCCCATATCGGACTGACCGGCGGCAGCCCCAACCTGATCTACCTGGATGGCAAGCCGGCACACAAGCTGGGTAACGACAATCTGGTGGATGAGTTGGAAAAGCTCATCCGGCAAAAGGCGGCGGAAAAAGCGGCTGCCGATGCCGCGCTGATCGTGCGCGGCTAATCGCTAAGGAATTTTTGTGAGCAAGACCCTGCAAGCCATTCGTGGCATGAATGACCTCCTGCCCGAGCAGACGCCGCTCTGGCGCTATTTCGAAGGGCAGGTAGCCCGCCTGCTGGATGGCTATGGCTATCGCCAGATACGCACGCCGATCGTTGAGTTCACCGAGCTGTTCAAGCGTTCGATTGGTGAAGTCACCGATATCGTCGAAAAGGAAATGTATACCTTCGAGGACCGCAACGGCGACTCGCTGACCCTGCGCCCGGAAGGGACCGCGGCGACGGTGCGGGCGATGATCGAGCACGGTCTGACCGGTGGTGGGCAGCCGCAGAAGCTCTGGTATATCGGTCCGATGTTTCGTCATGAGCGCCCGCAGAAAGGCCGCTACCGGCAGTTCCACCAGATCGGTGTCGAGCTGTTCAATTTTACCGGGCCGGATGTGGATGCCGAGCTGATTGCCCTGACCTGGCGCCTCTGGCAGCAACTGGGGCTGGCTGAGTCGGTGACCCTGGAGCTGAACAGCCTGGGTACTGCACAGTCGCGTGCACGTTACCGCGACGCGCTGGTGGCTTACCTGAGCGAGCGCCTGGATCAGCTGGATGAAGACAGCCAGCGTCGCCTGAAAAGCAATCCGCTGCGTATTCTCGACAGCAAGAATGCCCAGACGCAGGCGCTGCTGGTCGACGCCCCCCGTCTGGAAGACTATCTGGACGAAGAGTCCCGTGCGCATTTCGCCGGCCTGCAGGCGCGTCTGCAGGCGCTGGACATTCCCTATACGCTGAATCCGCGGCTGGTGCGTGGCCTGGACTACTACAGCAAGACGGTCTTCGAGTGGGTCACTGACCAGCTGGGTGCCCAGGGTACGGTATGTGCCGGTGGCCGTTATGACGCGCTGGTCGAGCAGATGGGCGGTAAGCAGACCCCGGCGGTTGGCTTTGCCATGGGTATCGAGCGTCTGGTTCTGTTGCTGGAAACCCTCGGCAAAGTGCCCGACGAACTGGCTCGCCAGGTGGATGTCTACTTCTGCGCTTTTGGCGAGGCGGCCGAGCTGGCTGCCCTGCAGCTCTCTGAACGCCTGCGCGATGCGTTGCCTGGCCTGCGTTTGGCGGTGAACGCCGGGGGCGGTAGCTTCAAGAGCCAGTTCAAGAAAGCCGACAAGAGTGGCGCACATTTCGCGTTGATTCTTGGCGATGAGGAGCTGGCGGCACGTCAGGTGGCGCTCAAGCCGCTGCGCGATGACAGCGAACAACAGACGATCGGCTGGGAGGCTCTGCCTGAGCACCTGGCGGCCTGCCTGGCGCAGGTCAAGTAATTACCTAAGGAGTTTGGCGCAGCATGCAAACCGAAGAAGAACAGATCGCGCAGCTCAAGGAATGGTGGCAGCGCAACGGCAAGCCCCTGTTGGCGGGTGGTGTCCTGGCCGTTGCCGGGGTATTCGGCTGGCAGTACTGGCAGAACTACCAGGCCAGCCAGGCCGCTGCAGCGTCCTATACCTACCAGCAGTTGCTGGAGAACGTGCTGAGCCCTGAAGTGGAGCGTGATACGGCAGAGGTTGTGGAGCTGAGCAACAAGCTGAAGAGCGAGTTTGCCGGTTCGCCCTACAGCCAGTATGGCGCCCTGTTGGCGGCCAAGCTGGCGGTAGAGGCAGGCAAGCTGGACGATGCAGCCGCCGAGTTGCAGGCCGTCGTCGACAAGCCGGCCGATGCCACCCTGGGCGAGTTGGCTCGTCAGCGCCTGGCGCGTGTGCTGGCTGCCCAGGACAAGGCGGAGGAGGGGCTGACCCTGCTCGACGGTGAGGCACCGGCCAGCTATCAGGCCAGTCGCGAAGAGCTGCGTGGCGATCTGCTCAAGCAATTGCAGCGTCCTGCCGAAGCGCGCGAGGCTTACCAGAAGGCACGTGCCGTGCTGGCCGATGATGCGGCGCAGGGTACTTTGCAACTCAAGCTGGATGACCTGGCCGAGGGAGACGCCTGACATGCTGTCGATGAAAAATGCGCTGGTACTGGCGCTGGCCTTGGGTGTCGTGGGGTGTGGCAGCAACAGCAAGAAAGAGCTGCCTCCGGCTGAGTTGCCCAAGTTCGAGCGTGAGGTAAGCCTGAAGAAAGAGTGGAGCCGCTCGATCGGCGTAGGTCAGGGCCGCCTGTATACCCAGCTGACACCTGCGGTGGACGGTGGGCAGATCTTCGCGGCGGATGCTGAAGGGCTGGTCGTCGCCATGGACCGACTGACTGGCAAGGTGCTGTGGAAGAGCGAACTGGATAGCGCCGTGTCGGGCGGCGTCAGCGCCGGTTATGGCCTGGTGTTGTTGGGAACGCTCAAGGGCGATGTAATCGCTCTGGACAGCAGCACCGGCGAAGAGAAATGGCGTGCCAAGGTGCCCAGCGAAGTGCTGGCCGCGCCGGTCAGCAACGGTGATGTGGTGGTTGTGCAGACCCAGGATGACCGTGTGGTGGCATTCGATGCCTACAGCGGCAACCAGCGCTGGATTTTCGACAACACCCCGGCCGTGCTCACCCTGCGTGGTACCGGTGCGCCGCTGGTGACCAACCGCTTTGTGGTGGTCGGCTTGTCCAGCGGTCGCGTGTTGGCCCTGGATGCCCAGCGCGGCTTGCCACTGTGGGAACAGCAGGTCGCGGTTCCGCAGGGCCGCTCTGAACTGGATCGCATCGTGGATATCGACGGTGGACTGCTGATGTCCGCCGGCACCCTCTATGTCTCGACCTACCAGGGGCGTGTCGCCGGTCTGGAACTTGAGTCCGGGCGTATTCTCTGGCAGCGCGAGGCGTCCAGCTATGTGGGCGTAGCCCAGGGCTATGGCAACGTGTATGTCAGCCAGGCCAACGGCACCCTGGAAAGCGTCGATGAGCGCTCCGCCTCGGCGTTGTGGAGCAACGAAGCACTGGCGCGTCGCCAGTTGTCGGCGCCAGAAGTGTTTTCCAGCTACGTAGCGGTCGGTGACCTGGAAGGTTACCTGCACCTGATCAGTCAGGTGGACGGACGCTTTGTCGGTCGTGAGCGGATCGACAGCGCCGGCCTGCGTGCACGTCCGCTGGTGGTGGATGGCTGGTTGTATGCCTATGGTAATGACGGCAAGCTGGTGGCTCTGACCATCAAGTAAGTCGGGCGGGGTGCCTGTAGGCGCCCGGCAATTGTGGCCGCTGCCCTCGCAGCGGCCTTTGTGTTTTCTGGATTCAATGCTGGAGGAGCCCCATGGTTCCGGTAATTGCCCTGGTGGGCCGCCCCAATGTCGGCAAGTCGACGCTGTTCAACCGTCTGACCAAGAGCCGTGATGCCATCGTCGCGGAATACGCCGGCCTGACCCGTGACCGTCAGTATGGCGAGGCCAAGTGGCAGGGTCGCACGTTCATCGTCATCGACACCGGGGGGATTTCCGGCGACGAGGAAGGTATCGACGCCAAGATGGCCGAGCAGTCGCTGTTGGCCATCGAAGAGGCCGATGCCGTGCTGTTCCTGGTCGACGCCAAGGCTGGGCTGACGGCCTCCGATCAGATGATTGGCGAGCACCTGCGCAAGCGCAACAAGCGTTGTTTCGTGGTGGCCAACAAGGTCGACAGCATCGACCCGGATATTGCCCGTGCCGAATTCAGCCCGCTGGGACTGGGTGATGCGGTGCCGATTGCCGCTGCCCATGGTCGCGGCATCAATCCGCTGCTGGAGCTGGCGCTGGGCGAGTTCCCGCGCGATAACGCCGACGCCGAGGAAGAGGGAGCTGAGGAACTGGTGGCTGAAGGCCAGGAAGCCAAGCGTATTCCCGGGCCGAGCGAGAAGGATGGCATCAAGATCGCCATCATCGGCCGGCCGAATGTCGGCAAGTCGACCCTGGTCAACCGCATGCTCGGTGAGGAACGGGTCATCGTCTATGACCAGGCCGGTACGACGCGCGACAGTATCTACATCCCCTTTGAGCGGGGCGAAGAAAAGTACACGCTGATCGATACGGCAGGCGTGCGGCGGCGCGGCAAGATCTTCGAGGCGGTGGAAAAGTTTTCGGTGGTCAAGACCCTGCAGGCCATCCAGGACGCCAACGTGGTGATCTTCGTGATGGACGCTCGCGAAGGGGTGGTTGAGCACGATCTCAACCTGCTCGGCTTCGTGCTGGAAAGTGGCCGCGCACTGGTCATTGCGTTGAACAAGTGGGACGGCATGGAGCAGTCCGAGAAGGATTACGTGAAGACCGAGCTGGAGCGTCGGTTGATGTTCGTCGACTTTGCCGATATCCACTTCATCTCGGCCAAGCATGGCACCGGTGTTGGGCATCTCTACAAGTCGGTACAGACGGCCTTTGCTTCGGCGGTTACCCGCTGGCCAACCAGCCGCCTCACACAAATTCTTGAGGATGCGGTGCGCGAGCACCAGCCGCCGCTGGCCAATGGCCGACGCATCAAATTGCGTTATGCCCACCTGGGCGGGGCCAATCCGCCTATTATCGTCATCCACGGCAATCAGACGGACGCGGTGCCCAAGTCGTACAGCCGTTACCTGGAAAATACCTATCGACGGGTCTTGCGCCTGGTGGGAACGCCGCTACGCATCGAGTACAAGGGCGGGGAAAACCCCTTCGAAGGCAAGAAGAACACCCTTACCGATCGCCAGGTGAACAAGAAGCGCCGTCTGATGAGTCATCACAAGAAGGCCGAGAAGAAGCGCCGCGACAAGAAGCGCTGAGTACAAAAAAGGCTGCCCCAGGGCAGCCTTTTTTGTACGGGTCAGCCGCGCCAGTAGACCAGCCCGCCGGCCAGAGCTAGGCCGAACAAGGCCACCAGGCCGTTGACCCACAGCCCCCAGCGCGCCGCATAGCCGGGTGGAAACTCCTCGGCTGACAGGCTGCGCAGCACGCCCTGGTATTGCCAGGCCGAGTGTGCGCTGCACAGGGCGCCCAGCGCGATGAACAGCACGCCCAGCCAGAAATTCAGGGCCAGGTGGGAAGCTGCCACGCGACCTGGCGAAAGCACCTGGAGCAGCAGGCCGGCGCGTTCAACCACGAAGCCGAAGGCAATCAGCGACAGGCTGGTGCGGTTCCAGGCGAGCAGGGTGCGTTCGGCGGCGAACAGCACCCGTGGATCCTGCAGGTAGGACATGCTGCTCAGGCCGCCTGTGCGTCGGCCTGGCGCAGGCTACGGTTGAGCGCGCTGAACAGGGCGCGGAAACTCGCCGTGGTGAGGTTTTCGTCGATGCCGATACCGTGCAGCGCACGCCCACCGGCGACGCGCAGTTCAATGTAGGCCACGGCTTTGGCATGGCTGCCCGAGCCGATGCTGTGCTCGTGGTAATCCATGATCTCCACGGCTACTGGCAGGCCAGCCACCAGCGCTTCCAGTGGGCCCTTGCCGATGCCGCGCCAGTGACGCAGTTCGCCCACTTCGTCAACGCTGACATCGACCGCCGTGGTGCCGTGTTCTTCTTGCAGGCGATGGCTCTTCAGCAGGTACGGGCTGTCTGCCTGCAAGTACTCGCGCTCCAGCAGGGCGTAGATTTGCTGGGCGGTCATTTCCAGGCCGAGACGATCGGTTTCCTTCTGCACCACCTGGCTGAATTCGATCTGCAGGCGGCGCGGCAGGCTGATGCCGTATTCCTGCTCGAGCAGGAAGGTGATGCCGCCCTTGCCGGACTGGCTGTTGACGCGAATCACCGCCTCATAGTCGCGGCCGATGTCGGCCGGGTCGATCGGCAGGTAGGGCACTTCCCAGATCGCATCGGCCTGCTGCTGGGCGAAGCCCTTGCGGATCGCGTCCTGGTGCGAGCCGGAGAAGGCGGTGTGCACCAGATCACCGACGTAGGGGTGGCGCGGGTGTACCGGCAGCTGGTTGCAGTCCTCCACCAGCTTGCGCACGGCATCGACGTCGGAGAAGTCCAGTTCGGGGTCGACGCCCTGGGTGTAGAGGTTCAGGGCCAGGGTCACCAGGCAGACGTTGCCGGTGCGCTCGCCGTTACCGAACAGGCAGCCTTCCACACGGTCGGCACCGGCCATCACCGCCAGCTCCGAGGCAGCTACGCCGGTGCCACGGTCGTTGTGGGTATGCACGCTGATGATCAGGCTGTCGCGCTGTTTCACCTGGCGGCAGAACCACTCCACCTGGTCGGCGTAGTTGTTCGGCGTGGCGCACTCAACGGTGGCCGGCAGGTTGAGGATCAATTTGTTCGCCGGAGTCGGCTGGAACACCGCGATCACCGCGTTGCACACCTCGACGGCAAAGTCGGTCTCGGTGGAGCTGAACACCTCGGGGGAATATTCGAAGCCCCACTGGGTCTCGGGCGCAGCGGCAGCCAGGCGTTTGATGATCTGCGCGGCGTTGACGGCGATGTCGATCACTCCGGCCTTGTCTTGGTTGAAGACAATCTTGCGAAAGCTCGGCGCGGTAGCGTTGTAGTAGTGGACGATGGCGCGCTTGGCGCCCTTGAGTGACTCGAAGGTGCGGGTGATCAGGTCCTCGCGGGCCTGGGTCAGCACCTGAATGGTCACGTCATCGGGGATGTGGCCGCCTTCGATCAGTTCGCGGACGAAGTCGAAATCGGTCTGCGAGGCCGACGGGAAGCCAACTTCGATTTCCTTCAGGCCGACGGCGACCAGGCACTTGAAGAAGCGCATCTTCTTCTCGGCATCCATCGGCTCGATCAGCGACTGGTTGCCGTCGCGCAGGTCGGTGGACAGCCAGATCGGCGCCTGGGTGATGAGCTTGTCCGGCCAGGTGCGGTCGGGAAGCTGGATCGGGGTAAAGGGGCGGTATTTCTTCGACGGGTCTTTCAGCATGGTCATGGCAAATCCTTGGGCGCGGGGCCTGGTAAAACTCGATAGAGGGCGCAGCGGGGAGGGGTTAGCCACGCAGTCGCGGACTGACCAGGCGCTGGCAGGCGTATTGGCGCAGGAGTATCAGGGTATGGGTCGCGTTCATGCTGGCAACCCTAATGACTTGGGTTAAAGCTGGCAAGTAATGCGGAAAAATTGGAATTATTGATCGCTTTGGTCGTTTTGTTGGATTTTAATGCTTGGAAATTATGGCTTTTAGCGATTTGATTGCGCGAGCGTTCAGGGCTGGAACTGGCCGATAAAAATCGCTGGGTCGACCCGGGCGTCATTCAGACTGACGTTCCAGTGCAGGTGTGGCCCGGTGGCGCGGCCGGTGGCGCCCACTTTGCCGATATGGCCGCCGCGGGCGATCTCGTCACCCAGTTGCGCGTCGATGGCAGATAGATGGCAGAACATGCTGATCAGGCCCTGGCCATGGTCGAGAAACACGGTTTTGCCATTGAAGAAATAGTCGCCGATCAGGATCACCTTGCCGGCCGCCGGCGCCTTGATCGGCGTGCCGCTATTGGCGGCAAAGTCCAGGCCCGAGTGCGGGTTGCGTTCCTCGCCATTGAAAAAGCGGCGCAGGCCGAACGGGCTGGACAGCGGGCCGTTGACCGGTCTGTCGAACAGCAGGTTGCTCGGCTGACGAGGGCTGAACTGCTGGTAGGCACGGGTCTGCTCGGCCAGTTCGCGTTCGATACGCCGCAGGTTGTCGGCATTGGGCGTGACCTGCTGCTGGTTTTTCAGGGTGATGCGTTGCTCGCGGTAATGCTTGCTGCCCACCTGGAAGCTCAACGCCTGGTTGCCATTGACGATGACCTGCTGCGTGCCGGGCTGCACGCTGAGCGGGATGCCAACGATGGCGATCCAACGCTGTCCTTCTTCGCGGATCACCAGTACGGGCTTGTTCTGGTAGTGCACGCCGGGAGGCTGGGCCTGCTCCGGCAGCGCCAGCACCGCTACGCCGCCGGGTACCGGCTTGTGCAGCAGACGAGTTAGAAAGCCTTCGGCCTGAGCGGGCAGGGCGAGACAGAGCAGCAGCAGGCAAAGCAGGCGCATAGGCGGTCCGGTGGGGCTAGTCGAGCAGCGACAGGGTCGCCGGGTGTATGTGGTTGTCCTCGACACGCAGGCTCAGCTGGCCTTCGCCGAGGCGCGCAGTGACACGCTGGCCGGGCTGGGTGTGCTGGGCGCTGCGAATGGCCTGGCCGCGTTCGTCAAGGAGGATGCTGTAGCCGCGGCCGAGGGTAGCCAGTGGGCTGACAATATGCAGTTGTTGGCCAAGGGCCTGCAGTTGCTGGCGCTGCTGGCGCAGCTGGCTGTGCATGGCACGCGGCAGACGGCTGGCCAGGCTGTCCAGTTGCTGGCGCAGCAAGGCCAGGCTACGCCGTGGGTGCTGGGCGGCCAGGCGGGTATCCAGGCGGGTGAGCAGGGCCTGGCGCTGTTGCAGGTGCTGTTGCTGGGCGCGGCGCAGGCGCATGTCCAGGTCGTCGAGACGCTGGGCCTGCTGACGCAGGCGCTCGCCGGGATGGCGCAGACGGCGGGCCAGCCCGTCGAGACGCAGGCGTTGCTGGGCCAGCAGGCCTTGCATGCGCAAGAGCAGGCGGCGCCGCAGGTTATCCAGGCGGCGTTGCAGATCGGCACTGTCCGGGGCCAGCAGTTCGGCGGCAGCCGAGGGCGTTGGTGCGCGCACATCGGCGACGAAGTCGCTGATCGATACATCGGTTTCGTGGCCTACGGCGCTGACCACAGGGGTGATACAGGCCGCCACGGCGCGCGCGACAGCCTCTTCGTTGAAGCACCAGAGGTCTTCCAGTGAGCCACCGCCGCGAGCCAGGATGATCGCATCGAAACCGGCGCGGTCGGCCAGTTGCAGGGCGCGGACGAGCTGTGCGGTGGCCTCGCGGCCCTGCACGGCGCTGGGCACCAGGGTCAGGGCGACCTGCGGGGCACGGCGACGGAATACGCTGATGATGTCGCGGATTACCGCGCCGCTCGGTGAACTGACAATGCCGATGTGCTGCGGGTGGGCGGGTAG
>NZ_NMQV01000026.1 GCF_002234375.1 Pseudomonas fluvialis | reverse complement strand
GCTCTGAAAAACTGCACCTTGCTCCATGGAAACCTCCCGGGGATATGCCTTGCGTATAGCCCATTGTGCCAATCAAACGGGATATGTCAACGACATATCCCTAACTAGCCATCCACCTACCACCATAAACGCCCGGTCAGCCTTGTGCTGGCTGGGCGTTTTTATGCCTGCAGGAGAAATATGATGAAAGCTACTTCATTGAATCGCAGCCCCAGCAAAACCCGTCCGGCTCTGCGCCTGGTCAGCACCAAGGAGCTGCCGCGCGAAGACTGGCTGCAGATCCGCAAGCAAGGCATCGGTAGTTCCGATGCAGCTGCAGCGGTCGGCCTTAACCCCTACAAATCGCAGCTGGAACTCTGGATGGAGAAAACCGGTCGTGATGCTGGCATGCCCAAGGCTGATCCTCAGGATGAGGAAAGCCCAATGTACTGGGGCAACGTGCTGGAGCCTATCGTGGCCTGGCACTACAGCAAGCGTACGAAGAACAAGGTGCGGCGCATCAACGCCGTGCTGCAGCACCCGGATCCAGAGCTGCCCTGGATGCTGGCCAACATCGACCGCGAGGTGATCGGGGCGGACGATGTGCAGATTCTGGAATGCAAGACAGCAGGCATAAATGGGGCACGACTCTGGAAAGAGGGCGTGCCTGAGTATGTGCAGCTGCAGGTGATGCACCAGCTCGCCGTCACCGGCAAGCAGGCGGCGGATGTGGCGGTACTGCTGGGTGGTCAAACACTGGAGATCCACCGCATAGAGCGGGATGAGCAGATGATTGCTCGCCTGATCGAGCTGGAGCGCAAGTTCTGGCAGTACGTGGAAACCGATACGCCACCGCCGGCCGATGGCACAGCATCCGCTGATGCTGCCCTGCGTTGCCTCTATCCGGAGGACAACGGCCAAGTCGTCGACTTCAGCCAGCATGCTGGTCTTTCAGCGGCTTACATCGAGCTGAAGGCCGTTCGACAGTCGATTGCTGACAAGGAAAAGCGCGAGGCTGAGCTAAAGCAAATGCTGCAGCAGGCCATGGGCGATGCTAGCCGGGCGGAGTTCTCCAACGGTTACATCACCTGGCGCAAGGCCAAAGACAGTGTCGGCTTCGATGTCGCGCAACTGCTCAAAGACAAGCCGCACCTGCAGGCCAAGTACCCACTGCTGAAAACGGGTGCGCGGCGCTTCCTGGTCGGTTAATCCCCCCGCTCAACCATTCCCTCCCCTTGGCCAGTCTATGCAGTTCGCGCTGCGTGGCTGGCCTTTTTTCGTTTGCAGGAGAACCATCATGCTCAAAGGTCTGGCAATCACCCCGCCCGTACTCGGACGGATTTCCATCGGTAAAGTCATCGAGAAGAACGGCAAACGGCTGCCGGAGAAGGATGACCAATTCACCATCACATCCCAGGTGCAGGGTAAGGACGGCTGGCTGCTGCACCCGCTCAATGACGAGCTGCGTCAGGGCAAGGACGACAAGCTGCGCAGCATTCCGGTACGCCTGCTGTTCAACGAACCGGAGCTGAATTTCCGGGCTGACTACACGCTGTTCGACCGGCAATCGGGTCGACCGGTTTGCGTCGGCAATGGCGAGACCTGCAAGCGGGTCACTCAGGACGGCATGCAGTCGTTGCCCTGCCCTTCGCCGGATGCCTGTCCGCTGGCCAAAGGCGGTGCCTGCAAGCCCTACGGCCGACTGAACGTGGTCATTGGCGATGAGGATCCGCTGGGCAGCTTCGTGTTCCGCACCACCGGCTTCAACAGCATCCGCACCCTCGCCGCTCGCCTGCATTACTTCCAGGCCATCTCGGGCAACCGCCTGGCCTGCCTGCCACTGGAACTACGTCTACGTGGCAAGTCGACGCGCCAGAGCCATGGCACGCCGATCTTCTACGCCGACCTGACAGTACGCGGCAGCATGGACATGGCTGAAGCACTGGTGACGGCCAGCGAACTCGATTCGAGGCGCCAGGCTGCCGGCTTCAATCAGGCCGCGCTAGATGAAGCTGCACGACGTGGCTTCGGCAATGGTGCCTTCGAGGACAGCGAAGAGGATGTCAGTGCCATCGTGGAAGAGTTCTACCCCGAGGGTGAGGCACCTGCATCAGCGCCCACCGTTTCACTCCACCCAACCAAACCCAGCCTGGCTGAAAAGCTCGATGCACAGGCCGCTCGACAAAACACACCCTCAGACTAAGGAGGACGCCATGCGCCTGCACAAGCTGAAAGCCAGTGACACGACCGGCACCTACTTGGTCGATTCGCCGGTCACGGAAAACGACATTCTACTGATGGCCCGGCAGTTAGCGAATCTACGTCTGCGTCGGGGGCGAGCACTGACTTCACCGAAGGAAGTGTTCAGCCACCTGCAGGCGTTGCTGGCCGAATATGAGCATGAAGTATTTGCCCTGCTCATGCTCGACAGCCGGCACCGAGTGATCGCATTTGAGGAAGTGTTTCGCGGCACGCTGGATAGCGCCAGCGTCTACCCACGGGAGGTCGTGAAGCTCGCCCTGGAGCACAACGCCGCCGCCCTGATCCTGGTGCACAACCACCCTTCGGGTGACCCTGAGCCCAGCATGGCGGATCGCAACCTCACCACGAAACTGCAAGACGCGCTGAATCTCGTCAGTGTGCGCACGCTCGATCACATCGTGGTGGGGAACGAAGGCTGCGTGTCACTGGCAGAACTGGGCTACCTGTAAGGAGGCGATATGAAGCTACTGCTACGC
Source organism: Pseudomonas fluvialis (assembly GCF_002234375.1). Lineage (GTDB taxonomy): Bacteria > Pseudomonadota > Gammaproteobacteria > Pseudomonadales > Pseudomonadaceae > Aquipseudomonas > Aquipseudomonas fluvialis. Next base: position 31,436 of record NZ_NMQV01000026.1, on the reverse strand, counting down.
ACGTTCGCAGCCGCGTTCATATTTTCCGGGATCCTGGCTGGCTGCCTGGCGATATTACTACTGGTGATTCTGATGGTGCGCTTTCCGCCACTGCTCGTGGCCGTGATACTGGCATGCTGGATCTTCAATCGGCTCAAGCGGACTTAAATTGATAGCTGATGCCCAGGGAGGCCGCATGCATGCGGTGCTCCCTGGACAGATCCTTCGCTGTTCTTTTTTTGTCAGTCAGGCAGAATCCACCGCCCATTCGAAAGTCAGCCAAGCAACGATGAAACTACTCAACACTTACGACGACCGCGACGAGGCCGAAGCTGCAGCGGATAAGCTGACCGGAGAAAAACGTCTGGCAAGCGAACGCGACGCCACCGTAGTCATCTACAACCTATTTGGTATTCCCAGCTGGGGTAATTTTCATCGCCTAGGCATGTACAACCTGGGCGAGCTGAAAAGCCTGCTGGACCGCCGTGATGGCTGGCAGCCGGCCGATCAGGCGCGTCACGCTGAGATCCTCGCCACACTGAAAACGGTCGCGAAGAACTACAGCATCGAAATCCCGGCTCACTGGGCATAGCAGCGGGCGTCAACCAGTCCGCCCGCCACGAATGCAACTATTCAAACTCGTAGGTATTCACCTTGAGCACGTTGCAGTTCTCTTTAACCGAGCGCTGAAGCGAGTCATCGAAACCACCTGAGCTGCTGGCCTGGATGTCGATGGAAATAGTCACGTTCACGCCGTGCTTGGCCGTGAACTGCTGAATGACCTCGTCGACCAGCGTTGCAAACTGCATCTTGGCTTTCACTGGATCTAGCTCCGCGCTGGCATAGAACTGCGTCGGCAGAGCCTTCACCACCGGAACATCAACCGATCCAACCGAACCATCCACAGCCCCAGCACCGCCAACTGATCCAGTAGAACCTCCCACAGGAATATCATGGATCAGCTCGCCGGCAGGTATCTGCACTGTGGACGCCGCATTGGCTGCTGCATCCTTGGCTCGGAGCACCTCTTCATAGTCTGAGGCCGCGCTAGGTTCGATGAGTAGGCAAGAACCATCGAGAATGACCGAAGTCGATTTGCCATAAACAAATCCCGGATAGCGGTCGCCTTCCTTGCCCTGCGCCACTGCGAAAAAGTCCTTGCTCTGTACCCCTTGATTCAGAGTGCGAGCGAACACCTGATCGTCGCGCAGGCGCGGCAGGTACAAATAGCAGCAGGTCTTCTGCCAGACATCCAACGCGCCAGCTTCAGCCACGCCGTCCTTCCAGAACCAGCGCTTGAGCATGTTGGACAGATGGATCGGTGCCCACTCGGTGATCAACAACTCGTTTTCCCGCAGGACTTTTTCAATCTCCTGCGACAGATTGGCAGCACCAGGATTTACGGCATAGGGCTCCCAGACAATCTCCGTCAAATTGCCCGCATGCTGCACGGGAGCAAGCAACCATTTCCAGGTTTCGCGCAGGGTGCGGTTCAGCGTCTCGCGCGCCTGTTCAAGGCTGGCAGAAGCATTTTTCGCCATCAGGTTGTCGAGGGTAAGGCGGTTGTCCTTGTAGTCGCTGACGATGGACTCCCAGGCCAGCACCGAACGTGCGTGATCCTTCAAGCGGCTGACGTTGTCGGCATCCGCGGCCAGGAAAATCAGGCGGTTCTGCTTTTGACGCGGCTGCTCGCCTCGACTTTTAAGGATCTCCAGCGCCTTGTTCATCGCCGCATTCGGCCCTGTTTTGCTGTAAGGCGAATCAGGCGCCAGCACTACCAGGCGCAGCGTCCAGTCATCCGGTACATCGGCACTGCCAGTGAAAACGTGCACGCCACCAAAACAGCCGCCCAGGTTGTTGAGGCGCTGACGCAAGGTGGGGAACACATCCTCACGATCCTTGAAGCGCTTCTTGCGTTCCTCCATCTCGCGACGCAGGTTCGGACGCGTGTCGAACCAGTAACGACTGTTGGCACTATTCAGGTAATGCAGCTTGTCACCCAAGCGGCGCAATGCATCCTCGTACAAGCCCAGTTGCTGCTCTGGTTGCGCGCTGCCCAGGAGCACGCGCTCCAGCTCGATACCGCGAACCAACTGGCTGGAGGTGGTCGGCGCACTGCCAAGGAAGATCGTACGTGCAGTTCGACGGCAGGCATGCACAGCCCCAAGGCGTGCATCATGGTTCTCGATGGCGACGGTTTCGGCGCGCGGCCCGTCGATATCCCGATCCACGACTGGATCCCAGCCTGCCGGCAGGTAATAGGTGAACTCGTTGCGGGTGTCAGTATCCGCAAACGGCAGGCTGCCGGCCATGATCAATGGATCGTTGTTTCCGTCTTTCCACAGGCTGTAGATGATCTTGGCCATCATCTTCAGCACACCACGGGTGCGCTGGAAGTTATCCAGGCTCGACCAGTCGTCATAGAGCCGGTCAAACACCTCAGGATGAATGGGATAAGCCTGCTTCAGACGCTCGTAGTAATGGCTTTCCTGGGTTTCAGACGGGAACTTGCCGCTATGGGCAATATAGAAATCCGCGAACTGACGGCACACCTGTTCGGCAGCCAATTGGTCATTGATTCGGCTGAACAAGCGACGACGAACGATTTCGAACGCCTCCTCCGTCGCCACCGGTTTCCACAGCGCCTGCACACGACCGAAGTAGTGCGACAGCGCCTCCAAGGCGCGCACGCCACGCTGACTTCCAGCTTCTTTTTCGGACTCAGGCAGCGAGGCCAACATGACCGCCGTAGGCACAGCCTTGAGCGCCTCGGTCAGCGCCTGGACAAAGGTCAGGTTGGAGTCGAAGGTTCCGCCGGCCAGCGAAACACCCTCCTCGAACTGGCGGATATAGGCCACCAGTTCGTCGACCAGGATGACGCAAGGTGCATAACTGCTTAGCAGCGTGACCAGCACGTCTTTACCCGGCGAGGTGCCCGAAAGGTCAGCATCAGCCACCAGCGCATAGCCCTCATCACCGCCCAGTTGCCAGGCCAACTCCCCCCACAGTGTGCGCACTGAACAAGCGCCATGCTGCACCGGCTGGTTGGGTGACGACTTGATGCCATCCAGCACCGCTACACGCGCAGGTGCCAGCTCGTTAACACCTGCTTTGTTTAGAATCGCGCCGACGCCAGGCATCTCACTCGCCGGCACCTTGCCCTGAGCAAGGTGATAGACCGCCAGCATGGTGTGGGTCTTACCGCCACCGAAGGCCGTCTGCAACTGAATGACAGGGTCGCCGCCTTTACCAGACAAGCGCTTAACCACCGAATCCAGCAACAGGCGCATACCCTCGGTAATAAAGGTGCGCTGGAAAAACAGCTTCGGATCTTGGTACTCCGCTGCAGCCGTACCGGTGTGGACACGAGTGATATCGGCAGCGAATTCCGCCTGAACAAAAGTGCCGCTACGCACGTCTTCATGGGGCTCGGCGATAAGGCGCCAGGGTTTCAACGACATTAGATAATCCCTTCAAAAATTAATCGAGGCCAAGCCCCAGCTGCCCGACAGATTCACCGGCTGTTTGTTCAGCAGCTACGTTTCCAAGCCCAGAGTCTTTTATGAGTTCATAGCGCACAGGTTTTGAAAGCTTGCGCACACGCCCTTCATCGACCGACTGCTTGAGCCAATCGTTGATCTGCTTCTTTGGCACATCCCACTGCTCAGCCAATTCGTCAGCGGTGACGGCTGCCTTGAGGCACGCCATTTTGCGGAGAAAGAACTGATAAAAACTCATTTCTATTGGGACAGCATTTGGCTCGGGACTCGTTTGAGCCGCCTGCTCAACCAGGCAACTGACTGGGGGCGATGCTTGTGACAGCGCTGCTTCAGCGACATCCGGACCTGATTGCTCCGTATCGGTAACAGCAACTCCGTTTTCAGTAGAAAGCAGATCGGCTGTAGCCAGATTGGAAGTGGCTGGCGCACACAAGCTCTGTATATCCAGATGCTCGACAGCCCCCTCCAGCCAGTACCCACCTTCAGATATCAGTGCCTGGTTCCCGGACTGAACATCCTGAACTCGCTTGACCCACAGGGGTACCCAAGCCTTTTTCAGGTTTTCAATCGCTCCGCTCCAGGTCCCGCCTTTTGTATCAGAGCGAACAACCACCGCTGCTTGGCTCAGGCAGTAGATGTACTTGTTACGCGCCATTGCGTTTCCGGCGTTGAAACCTGCTTCAGGATAAAACGGCGAAACCAGTACGAGATTGTTGTCCATCAAACCCTTGCGCCACTTGCTGGCCATCGCTGCCGACAGCAGGCTATCAGCCATGATGCCGATGACGGTTCCATCCTGTTTCAAACCACCCAACATTGCAGCCTCATCGACGCCACGCGCACCACCTGAGACCACCGACAAACCTGCCACCGCAATACGCTCACCCAAGGCCGTGGCGAAGCCAAGATCCACCTCATCCGCCTTGCGTGCACCAACCACACAGACACCACGCTGATTCAACAGGCGCGCATTGCCACAACCGAACAGAACGGGAGGAGCGCTGTTTCGCAGTCGCTGCTTGAGCAGCTTGGGGTAGTCTGCATCCGAGCGAGTCAACACCCATATCCCAGCGCGACTCCATTTCTCCAGGGCCAATGCCAGCGCATGCCCTCGCCCAAGCAGTTGCTCGATGCGATCAAACGAGATCTTGTCGTCTTGCCAGCCCTGCAATACTGCACGCGGCTCAGCCGTCACCAGGTCTGCAGGCGTCTTGCCTTGCTCGTTGAGCCACAGTGCGAAACGCCCCCACTCCGTCGGAGAGAGCGGTTTGGCGTCGCCAGCTGACTTCGAGAAATAAGAAGTCAGCAGCAGGATCGACTGTGTATTGGTATTTATCATGCCTTGCTTGCCGTAGATGAAATTGCCAGCGGATAGACAGGCCCGCTACCAGCACGCCTAAGCAGTGCAGCAATAACGGTCATCGTCCAGCCTGAATCGATCATGTCATCAACCAGCAGTACCGGTCCCGATGGGATGCCTTCGCCTACAGCGAACACGCCATCTAAATTCCGGCACTGGTGGAAACGATTGTATTGCCACTTCTGTGGCTCATTCTGCCTGACCTTGCTTACGCACTCGACAAAAGGAATCCCTAGAGCTGCCGCCAGCCGCTGAGCGAAATCAGGAACCAACTCTGGATGCCCCAGAGAAGGTACACAGCACAGCCAGGTGGGCTTGGGCACAGGCTGCCATCGCGCTTGGATCATCTCTGCCATAGCAGCAACCAGTGCGTCGTCAAAATGGCCTTGATCTTTGCCGTCAGCCGCTAACTCTCCCCAACCACCATCACGCCATTGCGACAGAACACGCCCCTCTTCCGCCTGAAGCTGAGGGGGTAGATTCGTTGGGAAGCCGTAGTATTTAAAGCCCCCCTTGGCGACCTGCTTCTTGGGTTTGATAGGAAACTCTGCATGCCGAATAAAGGTCGCGGCCTCATGCACCAGCTTGCTGTCCACAGCACCGGACACCAGCGCCTTACCCAGGCAGTTTGCGCACTTACCGCACGGCTCATGCTCGGGGTCATCAAGCGCAGAGCGTAAAAATGCCATCAGACAACCAGGCTCATTCAAATAAGCCTGCACTTGCTGCCACTCCTGCTCACGCAACAGAGTGAGCTGAGCAATTCGCTCTTCATCAAGCTCGTAAGGAACGGGCGTGCGGTACCACTTGCTGCCGATCTTGATCAGCGGTGCAGGGTTTTCAACGCTGAGCAGCTTTAAGATTTTCTCAATCTGCCCATGGGCGAGATTGCTGTGCTCCTCCAAATCACGCAGCGTCAGACCATCATGACTCGCTAGCACACCCAGCAAGTGCCGCACCTGGCCTGCAGGCGGGAAAGCCGAGCGCCTGAAGAAAGCATGAATCTTCTCGTCTTCCTCACCAGAGACCAGCAGACCAAGTGAATAATCGATGGCTCGCCCTGCTCGGCCGACCTGCTGGTAGTACGCAACGATAGAGCCAGGCGCCTGGTAGTGAATGACAAAGCCAAGATCCGGCTTGTCATAGCCCATACCCAGCGCAGTGGTCGCCACCAAGACCTTGATGTTATTCGCCAGTAACTCATCTTCCAGGTGCTGACGGTATTGGTCACTGCTATCGAATCCTGGATGGACTACGTCACTGTGATACGACGCAGCATTAATCCCATTGGCGCGAAGCCAGCGAGCGACCTGCTCGCTATCGCGCTGGGTGAGCGTATACAGAATGCCAGTACCCGGCAGGGTCGGGATGGTTTGAGCCAGCCATGCCAATCGACTCGCTTGATCCGGCATGCGCAAATTCTCCAACGCAAGGCTCTCTCGGGTCAGCGTGCCACGCACAATCTGGATATCGCCGAACTGCGCCTGGATATCCCGAACCACTCGGTCATTGGCTGTAGCGGTCGTCCCCAGAACAGGGGTATTGGCTGGGAGGAAACGCAGGATGTTGACGATGCGCCGGTAGTCCGGCCGGAAATCATGCCCCCAGTCGGAAATACAGTGCGCCTCATCAATCACCATCAGGCCGATACGGTCCGCAATTGGCTGCAGAATGGTTTCCATAAACCCTTCGTTCGACAGCCGTTCCGGAGAAATCAACAAGCAATCCACCTGATCGGCAAGCACCGCCTGCCGTGCCTGCTCCCATTCATGGGTGTTGGTTGAGTTGATGGTAACAGCGCGAATGCCCAAGCGGCCGGCAGCCTCGATCTGATTACGCATCAGCGCCAGCAAAGGCGAGATGATAATGGTTGGCCCCAGCCCTCGGTCTCGCAGAATCCGCGTACTGATAAAGTACACCGAGCTCTTGCCCCAGCCTGTGCGCTGGACAACCAGCATCTTCTTGCGCTGGTTGACCAGGGCATCAATAGCCTCCCACTGTCCATCCCTGAAAACGGCTGCCGCATTGCCAATCGCGACCTTCAGCAGCCTCTCAGCATCATCCCGTTGCATCCCTAAATTCCTTTACGTCAATTCATCCCAAAGATGCTTCGTCAGATATCCAGTGCGCTTTGGCTACCAATATGGCCCGCTTCTTGGCTGGCCTGTTCGATACCGAGCCAAGCACCTTGCAGTTCGTTGTAGGCACGCGCTTCCTCAGCCCAGCCCTGGCGTTCGCAAAGGGTGTAAAGGCGATAAGTCAGCGCAGTAATGCCGGCAGTTTTGTCAGGCATGCGTGCAAGCAGTTGACCGGCGGCGGTTTCACCGTCCTGATTCAGTGCACGAATCAGCTGGTGCAGGGCTTCCCACACAGGCACACGGTTGTCGCTTTCCGGCGACCAGTCACCCGGCATTTCCGCCCATTTGAGTAGGCGCAGATTGCCGCTAGCGCTATTCACGACACCGGCGTCCATTAGTCCATTAACGCTGGTGCCCTTGGCGCGGGCTAGCACATCTGCGTCACCATACTTGCCTTCGGCCCAGCCGTGCTGCTCAAACCAGGCGAGGCAGAACTGGGTGTCGTGGTCAAAGTCGTCTTCGCCGACAAAACGATTGATCAGTTGAAGCGCGCTACGCACGCTCATAGACGAGCCGTCAGCCTCCAGCACAGCGCTGTACTTACTGAACACCTCCATTCCGGGGCCAATAATCGCCTGAGACAAATCCACCGGGGCTACCGGCGAATTAATGCCGCCACGGGTCATGTCCAACAGTGCATCCGGCAGGGTGGCGTTGAGTTCGCGGATAAAGTCGCGGCGAGAGACGGTCGGTGCATCGGCAGCACGCGAGCGGCAGACCAGCACGATACTGGAGGCCAGGGCGTTGGTACCTTTACCGATTAAGCGCCCTGCGCCTTCAGTACGCATCGGCCAGGTACCAGTCAGAGTAAAGCCAGCCTTGAGTACGGCGGCTAGGAAGGTTTCCCAGCCGGTGCTGGAGGTACCGGCATCCCCCTTGGTTTCCGCCTGCTTGAAGGCGTAGTAAATAGTTACCGGAAAAGCCGGATGGGCCAGATCGGCAAGGTTGTGCATGGCAGCGGTCATGCCGTCGAGGAAGAAATTTTCGGCCTCCTTTTTGCCACCATGTCGGTACGGTGTAGCCACCAGTTCCTCGGCCTTCGGCACCGCTAGGGTGGCATACAAGCTAGGAAAGACTGGTCGTAGCATACGGCGCAGCCAGACATAGAAGAAATCCGACAGGTCTGCATAGCCGATATTGTCGTAGTACGGCGGATCGGTGGAAATCAGCTTCCCCTCGCTGATCTGTTGCGTCTGAGCATCCTGCTGATAGACATGCCCCTTGCCATCGTCAGGCAAGTCACGGACTGCCATAGCCCCTTTATCAATTGCAGTGGCAAAACTCCCACCAGCGTCGGCAAACGGGTTTGCTTCAGCAAAATCCCAAACCATTGGGATAGCTTGGCGGGCAAAAGTTTCACGGAACGCACCACGATCATTCATCCAAGAGGCGACGGTTGAGCCGATATTGCTGACCTTGCTAATCGCAAACGCCAGATATACCCCCACCGCCTGCGCATAAGCTGTGGCTCCCGTACCGCCCTGATCCAGCCCCAGCCCGTTATCGGCCATACCGGCTTCCAGCGCATCCTCGTGCACACGGGCGATGGCTTCCAATACCAGGTCGGAGAAGGTACTCAGCGCAACCAACTGGCGAGAGGTGAACAGATCACCGTAAGTTTTCAGCCCATAGGCTGGTGGCGAGAACCAGCGCGGATTAGCCGGCATTTCCACTTCCGGCTTCCACTCAGGCTGCGCTTGTCTTGCAATCGCTAACTGCTCGGCAGTTGGGGCCAGATAGACCCGACCGCGCGTACCTTCTGCAACAACTGCCATCAATCGTTCGCCCATACGCCCAGCTTTCGCTTCGCTGTAGATGTACTTCGGTTCAATAGGCGTATCGGACAAAAGACACTGGAAATTCGCCCCGCGTGACAGCTTGGTGCCATCCTTAGCCGCAGCCGGCGGCTCTCCCACCTTGACGGTAAAGCGATAGCTGTCGCCCTCGATCACCGGCTCGACATAGCTTTCCTTGCCTGCCTTGCTCGACAGGATAAAGGTCGAAGCCAGCGGCACCTCGGCATGGCTGAACGCCGGGTTGGGGCTTTTTACCGTTCGCGCCCACAGCCAAGCGATCACGGTGAGCTTTTCGCCCTGGTACTGCGCCAGATCGGGACGTTCGGCGACCATTTCAGGGGTTACTTCAATCTGCGGGTACAGATGCCCGATTCGCTTCTGAGCTTCTTCACGCATCCAAGCGCCATAGCGACGTACATCCTCGGCCAGCCCCTTAGCGCCCGACCAGTCCTCAAAGGCATCGCGGGTTGCGCGCTTTTTACTGCTCTTGTCAGCATCGATTTCAGGCCCAACCGGCGCACGACCAGCAAACTTGGGCGGAATCTCAATCATCGCCTTATTGATGGTCACCGCCACCGGATTAAGGTCGGAGGCGTAGCTTTCCAGCCCGAGGCGCTGGGCCTCCAGCGGCAGCGCTCCACCACCCGCGAAAGGATCATGGAAACCCGGCAGCTTTTCCGGGTTGAACAGCTCGGCAGCCTGAGGGTGGTTCTTGTTCAGCTCGCAGGTTTCCCGCCAGCTCTTCCAGATCTCCGCTCGGGCACGCTCCAGCACATCCTCGTTATTGGTGTTTTCCCACTGCACCAGGTCTTCGATGATCCTGAACAGCCGCTCACGTTCGGCAGTCGCCTTCTCCTTGTTCACCCCACGTCCCAGATGGCGCTCATAACCAGGGTCATTGACCATCTGGGCAAAAATCACTGCGCGCGCCGCCGCCAATGGCCGCCGCGCCCACCACAGATGCAGCGTGCTGGGGTGGCCGTGGCGGATGGACTTCTCCCGCGCGGCCGCGATGTTGATCTTGTCCAGCGGTAGGGCGACTTCGATGAGTTTCTTTGGGGTTTTGATTGGGTACATTGCAATACTCACGCCGCAAGCCGGCGAAGAATGTGACGAAAGGGTTTATCAGCCAGAAAGGCTGGCACGAGCGCCGGCTGGTTCTGCATGAGCTCGATGACGGTCTCGATCCATCGCTGACGCTCGCGCACCAAGGCAGCATTCTGCAGACCGAGCATGTCGCGGGTCTGTCGCACAGCATGCTTACGCTGGCGAATGAGATCAGGCATCGGCTCCAGTTGGCCGTCAGTGCTCAGGGAGAAATCGTCGTTACAGCCAGGCCCCGGCTGGATGGGCAGGAGCCCGGCTTTTTTCTTTTGCCCGCAGGTTTTTTCGTTGATGCAGCTTTGGGCGTAGTTGCTATATGTAAATGCCAGATGCGGATGCGCATTCGGGCCGCTTTTCGGTTTAATGTGATCCACTTGGCCAGACTGCGCAGCCAGCTCAGTTTCGCAATAGACGCAGAGCCCACCCTGATCAGCATTTAGGCTCGCTTTAACTTGACGCTTCACCGGCTGAAAGGCGGCGCTGTCAAAATCTGCCGGCACTGCAGCGCGGTTAGCCGCAACATAAGCCTGAAGAACCGCTGGGACGACTGGGTTATGCACCAACTCAATCATGCTTCTGCTTCCCTGCCTGCTCCGCCAAAAACGCCCAGAGCGCTGCCTGCGCCTGGGGAGTTTCATAACCTTCGGCATCCAGCTCGCTTTTCAGACGCCGCGCCTCTTCCTGATCGCCCTTGCCACTGCGTACCAACTGCTCGTATTCATGAGCCTTGGTTACTGTATCCAGCGGGGGTTTTGGGCTGACATCCATTACGTATGCCAATGCATCACCCGATTCTTGAGCCAATGGACTCAGCGGGGGCTTTTCCGAAAGCCAATCACCTTGGTCATTCCTTCGAACTACACGGATCTGTTCGCGGCTTACAGTGGTCAACACCTGCGGACTATGCGAGCTGACAATGAACTGGAAGCGTGGAAATGCCTGACGCAACGAGCCTATGACACGCTGCTGCCATGCCGGATGCAGGTGAAGATCAACCTCATCGATCAGCACAATGCCGGTGGTTTTCTGGGGCGCTAGTTCCTTGAATTGACCATTGAGTCGCGCGCAGCGAAAGGCTAGGTCGGCCGCCAGCGAAATCATTGCACGCACCCCATCACTCAACAAACTGAGGGGAAGTGCACCATGATCAGGGTGCGACATGGCCAAGTCTTCAAATACCAGGCTGTAGTGAAATCCGCTCCAGCCTTCTTCGGCCAGCACCTGATCTACAGCATTTCTAATGCCTTGAAGCCTTGGCTCAAGATTCGATAGTTCGTAGCCAGGCTGCTCGCGCTGCTGAACGACTGCATAAGTTGCTTTACGCATCCATTGCTGCAGCTGGGTGTAGTTGGACAGCGAAGAGAGACAATCTTCATAACCTGCGGTACGACTCTCAGTCAGTATCGCCCTACTGGACGTGTTCTTGTGACTGACCCAAAGTCGCCTTGAACTGTAGTAGGCAACAAGGGGCAACTCGACACCCGCATCATTTCGCAGTTGGCTCTGCAGATCTTTACCCCAACTAGCTAATAGCCAAGCTTCCTTGGTGGTCGTGCGGCTCTTAGCACTGAGCAGTGCCCTTTGCCACTGCATGGCCGGTGCGCGCATTTGCGCATCCACAACCACAGGAAATTTTTGCTCATTCTCGTAACCTGCACTGATGCGCACATAACGCGCATCGGTGCGCTCAATGTGCTTCGACTTGCCCATGTCAAACGCACCAACAAAGGGGCCAAAGGCAGCAGCGATGGCTTCAAGAATGGTGGTTTTACCTTGACCGTTGCGAGCGGCTATAACCGTTAGCTCTGGGTCGAAGTCGATTTCAAAATTGGAAAAGCGCCGATAGTTCTGTAAGCGCAGCTTCTCTAAATTCACAGGCTTTCCTCCGGCTTGATCGCTCGGGACAGCAGCTCAGCCAAGTCGTAGTTAACACTGGCAATGCCGAACTCCGGCTCGCTCTTGAATGGGTGCTTGATGTAGTAAGGGCCATCTGTCTGATCGCCATCCACCAGCACTATGGCGAGGATGTATTTCTCGCCCTGGTTGTAGCTGGAGAAGATCTCGTTCTTGGTCACGGTGACTGTGGTCGCGCCCTTTACACGCCCCTTGACCTCAATATGGCGGTCATCCTTGATGCTGCCATCCGCGGCAACCGGCGGACGTGCAGTGATGTCCCAGCCGCACTTCTCGGCGGAAACATCCTTCACTACATGTCCCAGAGCCTGTTCTGCTGCAATAACGGCATGCATAGCAGCCCACTCAACACGCGAACGCGCCTCCGCATCTGCACAGAATGCTGTATCGCCTTGGCGCTGGGCCAGCAATCCAGCAGGAATCACTAGGGCTCCCCCGATCACCACAGGGGTGGCAGAGCTGACCTGTTGCATGGCTTGCAGCTCACGGGTGCGCTGCTCCAATCGGGCAGTCAACTCCTCATAGCGGCGACGTGCATTTTCTGGCTGCATGCGCGGCTGCTTGCCTGCGGCCACGTCATCACTGAGTTTGAGGTAGCGATCTGACCAGTAGTTGATTTCCTTGACCAAGCGCTCATGTACAGCGGCCAGCACGCGCTCGGCCTGACGCTCAACGCGGGTTTTCACTTCGCTGAAGTGCTCGGGCACTAGTTGTTGCGAGGCATGCTGCAGTGCGAGATTTTCCAGGTTCTGTTGCAACCAGGAGGCGCTCAGCACGTCTTGCACCAGGGCAAGCTCCTCCTGTTTGATCGGCAACAGATCCAAGTGCGGCGCCCATCCCGCATTGCTGCTTTGGCCCTGCGGATCGATTTCCACGAACTGCAGACGGCGCGAGACGATTTTGGGCTGGTCAGCAGCACTCTCACGCACGCTGTGATCGAGCATGAACAGCACTTTGGGGATCAGACTGTCATCATTGGGATCAACCAGCACTGAGCCTTGTTTGAGCTTGCCGCGATGGGCACTGAGGGTGATATCGGTCAGCGCCTGCATCAGTGGATGGCCAGGGTGGATTAGGTCAGCCATAGGCTTGCCCGGCACCCTTACCTGCTGTTTCTCGAAACAGATACGCTCGTACTGCTTGAGCACAGGCGTACGGGTTTCACCGATTACGCGGTCACGCTCACGTAATGCGGCTGGCACATGGCGAATTTCATAGCGTGCTGGTTCGCGGTTGCGTAGCTCTCCACCAACGCTGGTGAAAGCTTCATTGAAGAAAGCGCGGATGAAATAGGGCTGCAGCTTGCGGGCTTCGGCCTTCTCCATTTCCTCTTTGACGGCATACAGCTGGTCGAGACTCATGTGTTGCTCAACCAGCGCGTTGCGACGGAGGATCTCACGCAGATGCTCGGTGTCCAACGCCCCATCGATGACCTGGCTCTGCCGCGCACGCACTTCCGGCGAGTCGCCGTAGCGAATGGCCTCGATCAGCAGATCCTTAAGCGATACGTTATCGAACGCCTCGCCGAGAATATCGAACACCTTGCCGCCCAAGGCCTGCTTTTCGATTTCCAGCTTCTCAAACAGTTTCTGGAACACCTCACCTTCGCGGGTCTCATTAGCAACGATGTTCCACAAATGGCAGACCTGATCTTGGCCAATACGGTGAATACGACCGAATCGCTGCTCCAGGCGGTTAGGGTTCCAGGGCAGGTCATAGTTCACCATCAGGTTGGCGTTCTGCAGGTTGACACCCTCTCCCGCAGCATCGGTGGCGATCAGCACCAGCACGCGCGGGTTGTGGCGAAACTCTTCCTGCACCTTGCGCCGCTCGTCACGATTGGTACCGCCATGGATGGTGACGATGGCATCCGGATCCCCCAGCATGTCGGCAATGCGCCTGACCAAGTAATCCAGGGTGGCGCGATGCTCAGTAAAGATGATCAGCTTGCGGCGACTTTCGCCGTTGTACATCTGCGGTGAGTCCTGCAGCAGGCAGGACAGCTCTTCCCACTTACGGTCACTGCCCGAGGCCACTAGGCGCTGCGCCTGTTGTTCTAGGCCCTGGAGCAGACAAATTTCAGTTTCCATCTCGGCGATGGTTTCAGCCGCACTGGCTTGATCTACCAGTTGGTCAGCGTATAGCTCGTACTCGTCCGCGCTGAGTTCGTCTTCCATGTCGTCGAGGTTGTCTGGCACCTCGATGCGTTTTTTTACCAGGTACTCGCCCAGCACGCTGGCAACACCACCCCCGCGCAGGTGCAGCTTCTCTTCCTCGACGCGGTTTTCCAGACGCTTGCGACGATTGCGCAAGGACTGATAGATCGCCTCAGGGCTGGAAGCCAGACGGCGCTGCAGTTGCGTGAGGGCAAAGCCGACGTTGTTCTTACGCTGACCATCGAGACGATCCGCCAGGTTCATCTGGTTGCGTACGTAGTCGGTTACGTCGTGGTAGAGCGCAGCCTCCAGGTCGGACAGCGAGTAATTAGCCGTATAGGCGCGCCGCTCAGGGAACAACTTGGTGCCGTCGAACTTCAGCAGCTCTTCCTTGACCATGCGCCGCATCAGATCGGATACGTCGACCTTGTGGGCACCCTCACGGAATTTGCCGTAGAAGCGGTCGCCATCGAGCAGCGACAGCCAGATCTGGAAGTCTTCTTCTTTACCGTTGTGCGGGGTCGCCGTCATCAGCAGGAAGTGACGGGTGATCGAGCCAAGCAGCTCGCCCAGCTCGAAGCGTTTTGTCTTGTTGACCTTGTTGCCGAAGTAGTTGGCCGACAGCTTGTGGGCTTCGTCGACGATGATCAGATCCCAGTCGGTATTCTTGAGCTTGAGCTGATAGTCCTCGTTGCGCGACAGCTGGTCGAGACGGCAGATCAGCAGGTTTTGCTCTTCGAAGTAATTGCCGGTTGCGCACTGCTCCTGCTTCTCACGGCTGAACACTTCGAACTTGATGCCGAATTTCTCCAGCAGCTCATCCTGCCACTGCTCAGTCAGTGAGCCGGGAGATACCACGAGGATGCGTCGAGCATCCGCACGCATCAGCAACTCGCGGATCAGCAGGCCAGCCATGATGGTCTTGCCTGCGCCGGGGTCATCAGCCAGCACAAAGCGCAGCGGCTGGCGCGGCAACATGGACTCGTAGACGGCGGATATCTGGTGCGGGAGCGGATCGACGTTGGAGGTGTGAACCGCCATCATCGGATCGAACAGGTGAGCCAACTGGATGCGCCAGGCCTCCAGAGCCAGCTTAAAGTCGCTGCCTGGTGCATCGAAAGCCCACGCTTTGCCACCCTGAGCAAGTTCAAGACGCGACTCATCGCTACGAAACAGCATCTGATCGCCGTAGCCGCCCGCACTTTTCTGGTAGACGACGCTGATTGCCGAGTCACCGACCTTGTCGACGCTTACGATCTTCACCACCTCGTCGCCATGCAGGCCACGAATCTGGGCGTCTTTTGTGATGTCTTCCAGCTTGACCATTAAAGCTTCCGAGTATTCGTTAAATTGTTGAGTGTACTTGGATAATACCCTTATCGACACTCGATTGAGCTTGGCAATTGAGGGCAAAACGAATGCTTCAGATGCAACCAAACTCTTACTTACTACCCGGTGCGCAGTCCTTAGAGATGGACGCCTGAGCCTTCTCCACATAACCAGCGAAAATCAGGCTTATGCGCATTGCCGCTCTGTAGCTCTGACGCATAGGAAACATGAGGATGCTCAATCAATTCGCTGAATTCTGTAGCAACTCAAAGCACACACTCATCGGCTTGCTTCCACTGTGGCGCTGGTACCTGACCAATCCAAAGTACTTGAAGGGTGCAGCCTTGCCATTTTCCAGCTTGTTATCACGCACAAAGAGATGCACTGCGATGCCCATTGACTCGTGATTGATGATCTCCTTACCACGCTTGCTTTCCGGAGCTGTCTGGTTCTGTGTTTGCCAGTGGAAATGTCGTTCATCAATCCAATGGTCCTGGTAGCGCAGGTCTTCGGCCTTCCCCTGCTTGTTCAGCGTCACCAACAGCACATGGGCATTACGCTCCGGGATCACCACATGCCCACTGTTCCAACTGCCGGCATTGAACTCGACGCCAAACAGCGCAGGGATTTCCTCGCGCATAAACCGTTGGCCAACCTGCATCTCAAAGGGGTCGATAACGGCTTTGAGTCGGGCGAAGGTGCGGAACTGCTCTTGCAGTTCATCGCTAACCAGGATGTCGGCATAGTCAGGGTTATGGGCACGCAAACAGTATTGGCCGCTAGAGCCCTTGATGACCTTACGTAGCAGGTACTGGTTATCACCGGTTTCATCTTGACGCTCGATGGCCATGACCTCGCCAGTGATATTGCCGGCGGTTTCGCTACTGATGACTTCCAGCAGCAGGTAATCCCCATCCCTAATTGGTTGCTTGCCGCCGTTCATGGAATTCCCGGAAGCGCGAGCGAGGAAGTGGCGAGCGGGGTCCAGATTGCCGTAAGCCCTGCCAAGCGACCGGTATTCCTCGTAATCGGCACGGCTGGTACGGAAGTGACCGCAGGCTATTTTCAGGCTAGGGAAATAGGCCAACTCCACCTGTTCCGGGCGGCTCGGAAAGGGCTGCACAGCGGCGCTCGGCAAGCTTGCGCGAGCCGCATAGGTGGTCAGGCGGTAGTCCACCAGCTCTTGCACCAGCTCGCTCAGCTGTGCGATCCCCGCCTCATTGACCGCAACATTGCCAATAAACAGCCCCTCTTCCACGCTGAAATAGCGACTACCGCTCCAGGCGCTGATTGGGTTCTTTTTCCAATAGGCCGGCCAATCGCCTGGCGCCTGGCTCATGCCTTGATAGTCGTCGGGTAGATCGCCGAGCAACGAGCGACGGCGCTGCAACACCTGCCAAGACCGTTCGGCCAGTCGATCTAGGCTGACCGCCTCGCGCCAGCCATTCAACTCCAGAAACGCTTCCAGTAGGACCATCTTGTAGCTCTTGGTCATGGCGGTGGTTTCCAGCTCGCGCAAGAAGTCGCCGTTCCTCTCGATGATCGTGCGCTGCGCGTCAGGCAGCTCACTCTCTTCGGCTGCCACCAGAGCGAACCAATGCCTAAACTGACGGCGCATGTCCTGCAGGCTGGCCCCTGAACGATAGAACTCCGTCACACTTGGCCGTCGGCCCAAGGTGTCGCGCAGGCTGCGGTAGTCGGTTTGCACGCTGTCGCTGTCCAGCGACTTTAGGAAGTCGATAAAGCGCAGGTCATAATTGACGAAGCAGCCTTCCGGTAAATACAACCGACCCCGCTCCGCACTTCGGGCGAACTCAGCCAGTTGGCGGCGGTTCATGCCCTGGTTCATCAACGCCATTGGCTTGTGCAGGAAGCTGTGGTGATTGGCAACGAAATCCAGCACTACCAGTTTGTCCTTGCCCTCGGCCCTGCGCAGACCGCGTCCGAGTTGTTGCAGAAACAGGATTTTCGATTCAGTGGGACGAAGCATCATCACTGTATCGATCACCGGCAGGTCGACGCCTTCGTTGAACAGATCAACGGAGAAAAGCACCTGCAATGCACCAACGCGCAACTGTTCCAGCGCCTCGCCCCGCGACAACTGCGAATCAGCATAAACCGCCGCCGCACGGATGCCTTCTTTGCGGAAATGCTCAGCCATGTAATCGGCATGACGTGTAGAGACGCAGAAAGCCAAGGTGCGGGTTTGCGCATTCAGACGCCATTGACTCAGCGCATGACGAGCTCGACCGAGGGTGGCTAGCTTGTTAGCCAACAGCTCGGGATCGAAGCGGCCGTTGCGCCATGGAATGCCCTGATAATCAACGTCGCCATCGAAAATTCCGTAGTAGTGGAACGGTACGAGGAGCTTTTCGCTTACACCGCTAAACAGATCGCTTTCGTACACCAGGTTGTCATCGCACAAAGCGAGGATATTGGCGTTGTCGGTGCGGTCCGGGGTGGCGGTCAGACCGAGCATGAACGCGGGCGCAAAATACTGCAGCAGACGGTGATAGGTTGGAGCAGAGGCATGGTGAAATTCGTCGACCACGATGTAATCGAAGTGCTGAGGCTTGAAGCGCTCCAGATGCTCGACCTTGCCGAGCGTTTGTACAGACGCACAGAGGACGTCGACCTGACTGTCGCGCTGCTGGCCACGATAGAAGCCGACTCGCGCCGAAGGCTGAATCCGCGTAAAGGTCGCCGCTGCCTGATTGAGGATTTCCTCGCGGTGGGCAACGAACAACACGCGACGCGCGCCCATTTGCTTCACATCGAAGGCGGCCAGCCAGGTTTTACCCAGACCTGTGGCTAGCACCACCAGTCCACGCAGATAGCCTTGTTCACGGGTTACGCGCAGCGCCTGTAGGGCCTCCTGCTGGACCTTGCTCGGACTTGGCGGCGGCTCACTTTCCGTACTGCCTGCTTCAGATGACTGCACAGGCTTGATACGACGTCGCTCGTACTCATCGATCCAAGCGTCAGTCAACGTCGTGCAGCGAGGGTGTTCAAACAACTGATCGAAACGCCCGCAGGCCTCCAGATAACCATCATCCCCCGGATAGTTAATTCGATAGTTCCATTCCAACCCCTGCTGCAGCGCCTGCCGACTGATATTGCTTGAGCCGATAAAGGCACGCCCCCAATCTTGCCCACTGAACAGGTAGGCCTTGAGATGGAAACTGCTGCCACTGCTCTGGAAGACTCGAACCTGGGCACCCTGCTCGGCCAACAGCATGAGCAGCCGCAAAGCTTCTGGGTCAGTCACGTCCAGATAATCGCTGGTGAGGATGCGCACCTGCGCATTCTCATTACGCTGCAGGGACTCCAGCAGATCAGGTAGCAACAGGCGCAGGCCAGTGGTCTTGATGAAAGCCACCGCCATTTTGATCGTATGCGCCTGATGAATCGCCGCGCAAAGGTGTGGCAGGAAGGGATTATCATCACCGCCGGTAACAAGCTTGCTAGCGGCCTTGTACAAGAGCACATTCAACCATTGCTCATCCCTACCTGGACGCTGGTCAGAGGTAAGCCAATAGGTCCTGCGACTCAGACCGGGCAACTCACGAGTCCAATCATCTATTCGCGTTTCGTCCGCATCGGTGAAGTGCCTACCATGGTGAAGGCGTTCACCATCTCCAAGTTTGAAACTGCAATACAAGACACCGCCCGCTTTCAACGCACGCCACAGGCATGCAAAGGCATCCCGCAACTGGCGCTGAGGCACATGCAGCAAGCTAGCGCAGGCCCAGATGCCATCATAGAGTTCAATATCATCAAGCTCGTCGAAGCGCTTTACCGGAACAATAAAGCCCAGCAGTTGGCTCGCATGATTGGCTAGTTGTTCACTTGCATCGAAGGCGCTCACCTGGTGTCCCATTCTCTGGAACGCCAGCGCATCACGACCTGAACCACAGCCAGCATCGAGGATATGCGCACATACAGGCAGCTCAGCTAGAAACGGCTCGTAAAGGCTGCGCATATCGACGTGAAGAGTGTCATCAACGAACTGAAGTGCGTTCTGGTTGTAGTAGGCATCTGTACTGCTCACTGCCGAACTCCCAACAATCCGGAAAGAGTGACGCAAAGCTGAACTGCTGAGGGTGCGTTACTAAGGACAGCCTGCTCCAACTCACTCATGCACAACACTCCACAGCCGCCCGCAGCAACGCGGGCCAGCCCAATTCAAACCAGGGTGGCAAAGTAACAACGGAAACCGGAGGGAAGCTGGACGCCACACGGCGAATGCCGATGCGCATATGCAGAGCCATCCCTGGGATACCGCGACCTGCATTTGCGATGTTCGTCACCTTATCCACTGACAAGGCCAGGGTAAAGTCGGGGCCCGTTTTTTTGCCGGGGCGGTCAGCTTGTGCCGACATTCAATGCCGCGCCAGGCTGATGCGCTCGCGGCGCGCCACTACGCTGCCTTCTTCCAAGCGGATATGCACACCAGGAATGCTCAGGCGGTGGCCGGTAGGCATGTAGCCGGCTGCATCTTCAAAAGGATGAAGATTGACCGACTCCATAAACTGCTCGATGCCCTCATACCAAGCCAGAGCCACTAGCCCGGCGCCTTCAACTGCTGATGGAAAACACTTGCGCATACGCTCCAGCTCACCCATGCAGGCTATAACACCTTCCTGACGCACTACATAGCAGGGTGCGAGCAATTCGAGTCCTTCGCCATCTGACGTCAGCTCGGCACAGACTGCGATCATTACTGACTTATTCATCCCACATTCCATCGTTATCCAGATCCCTATCAATGCCGTCGGCCGACTCATCCCAAAGCCCGTCGTTGTCCAAGTCACGGTCTATACCGCCGGCGTCATGGTCCCAACTGCCGTCATTGTCGATATCTCGGTCAATGCCACCGGCACCATAATCCCAAGTCGCATCATTATCCAAATCGCGGTCGATGCCGCCGCGGTCGTAATCCCACGCGCCATCGTTGTCGACATCCCGGTCGAAGCCGCCTCTGCCGTAATCCCAGACGCCATCGTTATCCAGATCTCGATCCTGAGCCTGAGCACTGACCAGCAAGAACACCGCCAATCCGGCTGCCAGCCATTGCAGGGCATCACAATGTTTTCTTCGACTCATGGCCTTGCTCCCTTCTGCATCAGGACCCGGGATAGCGTTCCCATATGCGCTCGTCCTCATTAGCGCCCGAGCTGTATTCTCCACAATAAGTACGCGGCACCCACTCGATGTCATGCGCCAGTTGCTCGATCACCTCGCGCAACTCAAGAGACTCCAGCCAGCGCGCAGGAATGGCATCAGGCCCCAGCTGGATACCCAGCAGGTTACCGGCAATCAGACCCGTGCTGTCGCTGTCGCCGGTGTGATTGACCGCCCAGCAGATGCCTTCCTCCAGGCTGCTTGCCATCAGGGCACACCAAAGGCCAATGCCCAAGGCTTCTTCGGCCACCCAGCCACCGCCCATCACGGCAATCCCTTCGGGCGTAGGCGCGATACCGGCCTCACACTGGCGCAGGGCGTACTCGACCATCTCGCGGGTTTCCGCCATGCCCGGTTTCTGGCCATGTTCGGCCAGGCTCTGGCGGATGGCGTCTTTCAGGTCGCAACCCTGCTCGTAGATGCGCTGCAGAATGTCGGCAAACAGGCCCGCTGCCAGATAGCCACTGGGATGGGCATGGGTCAGGCGTGCGTTTTCGACCGCCCACTCGAAGGCTTGCGGGAAGAACGCATGGGGTGCCACACGCATGACGCCACCGCAGCCTTTGCTGTCATTGCTAGCCTTGTCGCCAAACGCCTGGCTGGCACCCAGCGCACTCATGCAGGTCATGCCCGGGGCGCGCTGCGCCCACAGGTCTTTCACACCGATTAGCCAGCCATCCTGCGTGACCTCAGCCTTTGGTTTGCCGCCCTGGGTGATGTACCAGCGCAGCAGCGCATGATGAATAACCGAGGGCGGATGGCAGATACCACGTGAATTGTGCCGAACCCAGGCCCGCAACAGGCCTTCGGCAGTGAACAACATCATCTGGGTGTCGTCGGTGACGGCGCCCAGCTTGCCGAATGCGGGGGCAAAATCCCGAATGCCCCACTCACCGAACTTCTGCCGGATGCTCGGCCAATCCATGAACTCCACCGCTGCGCCCAAAGCATCGCCAGCCGCACCGGCCAGCAGGCAACCGCGAATTCGATCCAGTTGATTCATCTTCACGCCCCTCCAATCAGGAACCGCACATCCAACTTGTGTACTGGACTAGCTACAGCCCCCGGACTAAATGACATCGGCCTGCTTGTCTCTGGCTATCAAGATATGTAGTGTTGAGCGACGTATCTACGGTGTTTGCCTGTACAGGTAAAGTTTTCGAGCAGATGGAGAGGCTATGAAGCGTAAGCAGGAAATCGAGTCCGTGCGTTGGGATCTGGCGCTGCGCTACCGTTTGATTGAGACGGTAGCCTGGTGGGAAGGCCGCCTGACCACAAATCACCTGATGCAGAGCTTCGGTATCAGCCGCCAGCAAGCGTCGAAGGACATCAATTCCTACATCACCGACTACGCGCCGAAGAACCTGGAATACGACAAGCATTTGAAGGGGTATGTGCCGAGCCGCCACTTCAAACCGCTGTTTATCGATGACAGCGCCAGTGCCTACCTGCACCTGCTCAACCAGAATCACGACCGCGCACCGTATGTTGAGGGGCTGGCATTGGCCTATGCGCACACTGAGGTGCTGGATGTACCGGATCGCTCAGTGCGCCCGGAAGTGCTGCGCCCGCTGCTCAAGGCCTGCCGCGATGGGCTGCGACTGGAGTGCGAGTATGTGTCCTTCACGACGCCGGACGGCGAAACCCGCCTGATCGCGCCGCATACGCTGATCTACACCGGTATGCGCTGGCATGTGCGCGCCTATTGCGAGAAGAATCGAGATTACCGGGACTTTGTGCTCAGCCGCTTTCGTGGTGAGCCCGAGTTAATGGACGACGAAACCGAAAACACCCGTGAGCAGGATCCGGGCTGGAACAGTCAGGTGCAGGTCATCATTGAACCGGATTCTCGCCTTAAGCCGGAGCAGCGCGCGATTATCGAAGCCGACTACGGCATGCGTGACGGACAACTGGTGATCGAGACCCGAGGTGCTCTTGTGCAGTACGTGCTGCAGCGCTACCAGATCGACCCGGCCAAGGTGCATGCCAAAGCCACCGCACAGCAGATCGTCGTCGCCAACCTCGATGAACTGCATCCCTGGCTATACCACTGAACGCGGAGTTCCCATGGCTACTCAGCCTCAACTGTACACCCTGCATATCCAGCTGGAGCCGCTGCATTTCAATCCTCCGATCTGGCGGCGGATACAGGTGACCGGCGACTGCACGCTACGCAAGCTGCATCATTTTATCCAAGCTGCGTTTGGCTGGAGCAGCGTCCATCTACATGAGTTCAGTGACGGGCTTAATCGCTACATGCCGCTGGACGCTGATTTTGCAGACATGTTCGAAGACGCCCTGGACGATCGCAAGGTCAAACTGAAGCGAGTCCTGAAGAACACAGACCGACTGCGCTACCTCTATGACTTCGGTGATAGCTGGCAGCATGTGATCGCAGTGGAGGCCAGCGAGCCCTGTGATTTCAGCGGAACCTGGTGCGAAGTGCTAGACGGCGCCCGCGCCTGCCCACCTGAAGATGTGGGGGGAGTTCCGGGCTATCAGCACTTCCTGCAGATTACCCAACAGGCAGACAGTGACGAAGGCCGCAGTGCACTTGAATGGGCAGGCGGCAGCTTCGATGCAGAGCTGTTTGATCGCCGAGCGGCTAATGCAGCAGTTCAACGGATCTGCAACAACTTCTGGGGCTAGCCGACTAGCCCAGTAAGCTGCCAACCCTCTCGAAGCAAAGTTTCAGTCATTCAGAGCGCCGGCTTTCAGCAAGAATGGCCTCACACCCTGAATTTAGACGGATCCGGATCATGAAATTGGACGGAACGTTATCATGCAGATAGTCGGCAGTTAGCCATACTCATCCTTGGATTCAGCCGTGCTCAATCAGATGGCATGGCAGCCGTAGGTGAGCCGCGCTGGCATGGTATCCATGTCAAGAACGCCGCCGCTCACTTCTCATTGCGTGGGGTATAGGCAGAACCTCTGATAGTTGATCGCCCAGGCGTCAAAGCGGACAATCCTGTACAAGAATACAGTAATCACTACCATGTCCGCCCCACTACCGCCCGAGCTCTACTACCTCAGCAATTTCCGCACCGCACTCGCTTGGGTGGCTGAGCGCTATGCCGACTTGCTGTCGGATGAAGAGCGCGCCTTTCTCGACGCTTTCGACACTCTGGCCTGGCCATCACAAGCCTTGCTGGTGCGCATGATCATGCGCAAAGGCTGTCACTTCCGCCTGAGCAAGCTCGTCTATCCGGAAATCGGCGACTGCTTGACGGCAGCCGGTCCACTGCTTGAACAGGGCTGGGTCACCGAGCAGGCGCTGCTGACAGTTGATGAGATTGCCGAGCTGCTGCGCAAGGATGAGGTGCTGACTCATCTGCCGCTCACTGACCGCCGCGCCACGCAGAAAAAGGCCGAGCTGCTCGAACAACTGCGCAGCACGGAGCTCCCCGTCCAGACCTTCCGGGACTGGTGTCCTGGGCTGGATGATCAGTTGCTGAGCTTGATGGTGGGCGATTTGTGCGACCGTCTGCGCCTGATGTTCTTTGGCAATCTGGCCCAGGACTGGTCCGAGTTCGTGCTGGCGGATCTGGGTATCTACCGCTACGAATCGGTGGACATAAGTCCGGAGTCACGGGGTTTTCAGTGCCGTCAGGATCTTGAGGATTACCTCTACCTGCGCCAGTTGCGCGTCAGCGTTGAACAGGGTGCGGATCTGGCGGACATCATGCCGCCGTTATTGGCGTTCAGATCAAGCAACCCCTACCTGTGCAGTCGCCAGTCGCGCCTGCTGTTTCAGATCGCTCAGCAACTGGAGAAGAGCTGCGAGTTGGAGCAGGCCCTGCTGCTCTATCAGGAAAGCAATCATGGCGAAGCCCGCTGGCGGCAGATTCGCGTGCTGGAACAGCTGGGACGGGATAGCGAGGCCCATGATCAGGCGCAGGCCTTTAGCCAGGACCCGGGCAGTGATGAAGAAAGTCAGCGCCTGGAACGGGCCCTCACCCGCCTGCGGCGCAAGCTCGGCCTGTCGACGATGAAGCGCGCCAAGGCAGTGGGCGAAAGCCGTATCGACCTGGTGTTGCCGATGCCGGCACATGGCTGTGTGGAAATCGCCGTACGTGATCATCTGCAGCAGGATGATGCTCCGGTGCATTACGTGGAAAACACCCTTATTTGCAGCCTGTTCGGTTTGCTGTGTTGGGAAGCGATCTTCGCGCCGCTGCCGGGGGCGTTTTTTCACCCGTTCCACAGCGGTCCGGTGGACCTGCACAGCCAGGACTTTTATGCGCGTCGCCAACCTCTTTTCGAGCGCTGCCTGCAGCAGCTAGAGCAACCCGGTTACGGGCAATTGATCAAGGATCGCTATCAGGAGAAGCTCGGCCTGCAGTCGCCCTTCGTGTTCTGGGGCATGCTTGATGAAGCGCTGCTGGACCTGGCGCTGCAGTGCATTCCCGCTGCACATCTGCATGCCTGCTTTACCCGCCTGTTGCGTGACCTGAAAGCCAACCGCGCCGGCATGCCGGATCTGATCCAGTTTTATCCGCAGGAACAGCGCTACCGGATGATTGAGGTAAAAGGCCCTGGTGACCGCCTGCAGGACAACCAGAAGCGTTGGCTGGCGTTTGCCGCCGAGCAGGGCATTCCGGTCGAGGTCTGTTACGTGAGCTGGGACGTGGCATGACCTACGCCGTAGCGGTGCGTGCCCTCTGCGAGTTCACTGCCAAGGAAGGTGATCTCGACCTGCGTTTCACGCCCTCACCCACCGCTCAGGAAGGTATCGCAGGTCACCAGACCGTGGTGGGCCGGCGTGGTTCTGACTACCTTGCCGAACTGCCACTCAGCGGAAGCTACCCCGGACTCTTCGTCAGTGGTCGCGCTGATGGCTATGACCCGGAGCGCAATCGTCTCGAAGAAATCAAAACCCACCGGGGCGATATCAGCCGCATCCCGGCTAACCACCGAGCCCTGCACTGGGCGCAGGTGAAGGTCTACGGCTGGCTGCTCTGCCAGCAGTTGGATCTGCAGGAAGTGGAGCTGGCCGTCGTTTACTTCAACGTGCTAACCCACACCGAGAATGCCTTCATCGAAGTGATGAGTGCCGCCGACCTGCAGCAGTTTTTCGAGCGGCAGTGTCAGCGCTTTCTGGTCTGGGCAGAGCAGGAAGAAGCCCACCGCAAAATACGCGATGCCTACCTGGATACGCTGCGTTTCCCCTACCCCGATTTTCGCCGTGGGCAACGTCAGTTGGCCGAAGCGGTGTATCGCAGCGCCCGTGATGGCCATACCCTGATGGCGCAAGCCACAACGGGTATCGGCAAGACGCTGGGCACCCTCTTCCCTCAGCTCAAAGCCATGCCGGGCCAGCAGTTGGATCGGCTGTTTTTTCTCACGGCCAAGACCCCCGGTCGGCGCCTGGCGCTAGACGCCCTGCACAGCCTGCGCGAAGGAAACGCTGCCACGCCCCTGCGGGTGTTGGAACATGTGGCCCGCGACAAGACCTGTGAGCATCCCGACAAGAGCTGCCACGGCGAGTCCTGTCCGCTGGCCAAGGGTTTCTACAACCGCTTACCTGAAGCCCGTGAGGCAGCGCTACGGCAGAGTTGGCTGACTCAGGAACAGGTGCGCACCGTTGCCCTCGCTCATCAGGTCTGCCCTTACTACCTGAGCCAGGAGCTGTGCCGCTGGGTCGATGTGGTGGTCTGCGATTACAACTACTACTTCGACATGGGCGCCCTGCTATACGGCCTCGCTCAGGTCAACGAGTGGCGCGTGGCCGTACTGGTCGACGAAGCCCACAACCTGGTCGAGCGCGCGCGCGGCATGTACACCGCCGAGCTCGATCAAGAAGAGTTTCATGAGCTATGCCGCATCGCACCCTCAGGCCTGCGCAGCGTGCTGCAGCGCGTCAGTCGACACTGGGAGCAGCTCAACCAGGTGCAGCAGGTGGACTATCAGATCCACCCTGTCGTGCCGGACCTACTGGTGGCAGCGCTGCAGCGCGCCGTCAGCGCTATCACCGATCACCTGACCGACTACCCCAGCGGCCAAGATCCCCTGCTACTTCAGTTCTACCTCAACGCCATGCTGTTCTGCCGGCTGAGCGAGGCCTATGGGCCGCACTCGCTGTTTGACGTCACCCGCCAGGACACTCAGGCGATTGGCGATCACACCACGCTGTGTCTACGAAACATCGTGCCAGCACCCTTTCTCGCCAGCCGCTTCAGCGACGCCCACACCACCACCCTGTTTTCCGCGACGCTGCGCCCGGCCCGGTACTACCAGGATCTGCTAGGGTTGCCCGAAGAAACCCAATGGATTGATGTGGAGTCGCCCTTCTCGGCCGATCAGCTGGCCGTACGCGTGGTGCGCAACCTGTCGACCCGCTACCAGCATCGCGAATCCAGCCTCATGCCGATCTGCCGGCTCATGGCTGAACAGTATCGAAGCACACCCGGCAACTACCTGGCCTTCTTCAGCAGCTATGCCTACCTGGAGCAGGTACGCGAACTGTTCATGACGCTGAATCCGGACATTCCAAACAGCGTACAGACCCGCAGCATGAATGAAAGTGAGCGCCAAGCCTTTCTCGATGGCTTTACGATCCACTCCGAGGGCATCGGCTTTGCCGTGCTCGGTGGTGCTTTCGGCGAAGGGATCGACCTGCCCGGCAAGCGCCTGATCGGCGCCTTTATTGCCACCTTGGGCCTACCCCAGGTCAACGAGGTCAACGAAGAAGTCAAAGCGCGGATGCAGCAGATGTTCGGTGAGGTGAATGGCTATGACTACGCCTATCTCTATCCGGGCCTGCAGAAGGTGGTGCAGGCGGCTGGCCGGGTGATCCGCACGGTCAATGACCAGGGCGTGGTGTATCTGCTGGATGATCGTTTCGGCCAGGCCAAAATCAGGGACCTGCTACCCACGTGGTGGAAGGTCGAACCCTACCGTCTGTGAGCCCTGGCGACACAAGCCAGAGCAAATCGATCAGACTGCACGGCCACCATAAGCCAGCCTTGCCAACCCGACCATCAGCAGCCCTGTGGCCAGCAGGGTCAAATACTCACTCATCGAACTCAGCATGATCATCATGGTGAACGCTCCTCGGTTGTGATGTGTCGACCATAGGCCGGATCGCCAGGTGAGGCGACACGTAAACTTTTCACCCGTAAACATTTAGCGCACATGCCTAGCGGCACAGACGGACGCGCCTTGAAGGATTCCAACATTGCCTGATACTGTACATAAATACAGTTAACGGCAATTTCCCATGAGCAACACCCAGATCCTTGGTGCACTCCAAGCCAGCAGCACACGCTTACCCTGCTTTGACGCACACATTCCAGCCGGCTTTCCCAGCCCGGCGCTGGACCACATGGAACACAAGCTCTCGCTCGATGCGCTGCTGGATTTGCAAACACCGCACACCTACGTGGTGTCCGTTAGCGGTGACAGCATGGCAGGGGCCGGCATCTTCGACGGTGACCATCTGATCGTCAGCCGCGCTATCACAGCAAGGCCGGGGCATGTGGTGGTTGCCTGCCTTAACGGCGATGTCTTGGTAAAGCGCCTGGCCCAGGAACAGGGCCAGTTCATCCTGCGCTCGGAGAACCCGGCCTACTCTCCGCGCTATATCCTGGAAAACGATGAGCTGACGATCTGGGGCGTCGTCACTCACAGCCTGCGGAACCACCTCACCCATGGCTGAACCGGTTTACGCACTAGTCGACTGCAACAGCTTCTACGCCAGTTGCGAGCGCGTGTTCCGCCCTGACCTGCTGCGAACGCCCATTGTGGTGTTGAGCAACAACGACGGCTGCGTAATTGCTCGCTCTGCCGATGCTAAGCCGTTCGTGAAAATGGGCGCCCTGTTCCACGAGATCAGAGGCGACCTCAAGCGCCACGGCGTCGTCGCCTTCAGCAGCAACTACGCCCTCTATGGCGACATGAGCGAGCGTGTGATGACGATCCTGGAGAGCTGCTTTCCAAGCATCGAGGTCTACAGCATCGATGAGGCCTTTGCCGATATGACTGGACTCCCTGAACCTCTGGCGTCGATAGGCCGCCAGGTACAGGCAGAAGTCAGACAGAAGACCGGCATCCCTGTTGGCATTGGTATCGCCACGACCAAGACACTGGCCAAGCTCGCCAATAACGCCGCCAAGCGCTGGCAGAAGCAGACCGGAGGCGTCGTAGATATTCGTGACCCCGTGCGTCGTGACAAGCTGCTCAAGGCCATGCCCGTAGAAGAAGTCTGGGGCGTCGGCCCCCGCATGCGTGCGCATCTGGAAGGCATGCAAATCAAAACCGCTTGGGACTTGGCACAGATGGATGCCTGGACACTGCGCAAGCGATTCAATGTCGTGATCGAGAAAACTGTGCGCGAACTGCGCGGTGTGGCGTGCCTGGAGATCGAGAACGAGATCGAACCCAAGCAGGAGATATGCTCAAGCAGATCATTCGGCAAGCGCCTGCGAGAGTTAGCGCCTATCCAAGAGGCCGTCACCAGCTATGCGACGCGCGCTGCTGAAAAGCTCCGTAAGCAGGAGTCGCTCTGCAGGCAGGTGCGTGTGAGTTTACGCACCGGGATGTTCAATCCAGCTGAAGCGAAATATGCCAATGGCGTCCTCTGCCAACTGCCCTATCCAACCGATGACAGCAGGCTGATCATCAAGGCCGTCCAGGCTGGATTGCAGCGGGTCTACAGAGAGGGATTCAGCTACGCCAAGGCTCAGGTGATGCTGTTGGATCTGTGTCGCAAGAATGAGTACACCCCGGATCTGTTCGCCCCCGAGCAGCCCGTGAAAACCGAGCGACTGATGAGCACTCTGGACGCGATCAACAACCGCTGGGGTCGCGGTACACTCCAGCCAGGACGAATTGCCAAGCCAGTCGAGTGGGCAATGCGCAGAGAATTACTCTCTCCGGCATACACCACTCGCTGGTCTGAGTTAATGGTCGCAAAAGCTAAGTAGCCTTCGCATTCACTTATCCGCGACGAGCACGGTTCAGAGTCCCCTTACGCAGACAGCGCGCCCCTGCAGGCTTCAAGCGCAGGTGCTGATCATCCTTGACTAGGTATTTCATGGCGTAGTGCGTATGTGGCCGTCTCGACTGATCCTCCCGCTGGATAAGGCCGATTCCACGCCTATCGCCATATCCCTCCTTGTCGTGGTTGCAGCTATGGGCATAGCCCTGACGACGAGTGATCTCCTCCCATAGCTCACTGATCTCAATCGCCTTCCAGACATCCCGGCATACCTGGTTGCCATTGAAGAAGTAGGCCGCATGGATGTGGTAGCCCCTCCCGTCATTGCGATCTCCGTGCTCCACTGAGTACGTGTAGCCAATCAGGTGCTCGAAAGTCCGGTGACGGCTGTGTTTGTCGATCAGATCATCCAGGTGATCAAAGACCTGCTCGACTCTTAGTCTGGCTTGAGCTTCAGGACGGTAATACAGGTCCAGTCTGATGACCGTAGTGCGGGAGTAAAGACTCATCACAGCATCCGTGTACGCGATGATCTCGGTCGATTGCTGCTTGGCCAGCTCTCGGCGATCCCCAGGCCTACGCCGATACCGTTGCTGGCGGGTCAACTCACGAATCCGTTCGGTGAGGACGTTCATGCTCTGCTCATGACTGAGCAAGTACGTCCCCATCTCGCTCATGCAGACAGGACCATTGGGTGAGCGCTGAAGGCCAATGTCGTCACAGGCTTCCCTGAACGCTAACAGGTGCTCGCTGAAGTCGTATGGCACTCGGTCATCGAACAGGTTGTACATCTGCTGGACGTTGGCGAAGTACCGGGAGAGTCTGGTCTGCTCGACCTGCTCATAGCCTGACCGTTTGTACGTGATACGGAATGCAGGTGTATCGCTGTGCTCGATAGCTTGGACGAGCGATTCGATCTGCAGGGCTATATCGGACTGGGAGAGGTGGGTGTTGTGCTTGCGGTTGTTCATAGCTGAGTACCTGGTTGGTTGTTGGTGCATACCAGGTACGTGGTCTGTTTCTTTTTACTGGTCGTCTTTCCCTCTGGTGAAGTCAGTGATGATGGGTAGTGATGGGTACTATCGATTAGTAAGAACTGGTAGTTAATAGCTATATCAATAGATGCAGCCCTGACCAGAGCCGAACCTCCCGAGCAGGCCGGGCAATGGGGAGCAACATTTCAAGCCTGTCGAGAGATTTGCCGCATTGAGCTTTGGGAGAGTTAGCTGAGAGCAAAGCCCTCCCAGAAACGGGGCGGCATAAGCGCCATGACCAGCCGAAGCCGGTCATGGCGGAAAGTTTACTTGGCGACGCTCAAATGGTTGCTTGGACGTGTGGCGGATCCCTCAGCCATATCCCGCTCCTCGATTCTTGCCAGGATCCAATCATCGACCTCTGACTGGATCCATCCCACGCCTCGGGTACTCGGCATATCCATGCCGGCAGGAGCTAAGTTAACCGGTTTCGGGAAGATTCCATCAGCGATGTATTTGTAGATGGTTGACCTGGCAAGGCCGGTTGTGTCGATTACTTCTTTCAATCGCATGATACGCATGAGCGGGCTCTCCTCTATGGCTCAGAGGATGTGCAAGGGTTTTAAAAAAGAACCGACCCAAAGCCAGCCCTTTAGGCAAACACGCCCGAGGCAGCCATCCATTGCGGGAAAGTAATCATGGCGGCCTGGCACAGGCGGCAGCCGACAAATCCGAAGCTAAGCCAACCGCAATAGGCAAATCCAATACAGGGGCAGATCACTTGCCCCCCCCCTGTGAACAGTGAAAGTCCCGCTCGGGCGCCACACATAGCCTCAAGGCACGTGAAGCCTCCGGGGGCCCCTCCCTAACCAGCAAGAACAAACTGACTGAGCACCACGTCATTGCTAGCAGCAGCCGACTGAAAATCACCCAGCAGCTGAATGCTTGTCGGGCAAAGCGCAGCGCTCACCTTTGTGCTACTAGCATTTACATGCCTGCAGCCACGCTGAAGCCTTGTAAATTGTGGTGTAGGCAAGAATTCCCGCCGCGTCAGGATAGTT
>NZ_NMQV01000025.1 GCF_002234375.1 Pseudomonas fluvialis | reverse complement strand
AGACCCTCGACTACGACAGCGCGCCGGTAACCGAGCGCTACAGCCTGCCCGAGCACCTGGAGCAGGCCGCCGAGCTGATCAATGTGCTACGCGAGCTCACCCCTGCGCAGGTCAGTGAACTGATGCACCTCTCCGACAAACTGGCCGGACTCAATGTCGCCCGCTATGCCAGCTGGCACCGCGACTTCACCCCGCAGAATGCCAAGCAGGCACTGCTGGCCTTCAAGGGCGACGTATACACCGGCATGCAGGCCGAAGACTTCAGCAGCGAGGATTTTGCCTTCGCCCAGCAACACCTGCGCATTCTCTCCGGCCTGTACGGGCTGTTGCGTCCGCTGGACCTGATGCAGCCCTACCGCCTGGAAATGGGCACGCGCCTGGCCAACCCGCGCGGCAAGGACCTCTACGCCTTCTGGGGCGAGCGCATCAGCCAGTGGCTCAACCAGGCGCTACAGGCTCAGGGCGACGACATCCTCATCAACCTCGCCTCCAACGAATATTTCTCGGCCATCAAACGTCAGGCGCTGCAGGCCCGGGTCATCGATACCGAGTTCCGTGATCTGAAAAACGGCCAGTACAAGATCATCAGTTTCTATGCCAAGAAAGCCCGCGGCCTGATGGCCCGCTACATCATCCAGCAGCGTCTGCAACACCCTGAACAACTGCAGGCCTTCGACCTGCAGGGCTACTACTACAGCGCCAGTCACTCCAGCGCCGACAAGCTGGTGGGCAGGGCGCGCGTCGGGTAGCGCAGCAGCAGGATCAGCCAGGTGATGGCCAGTACCACGCCGAACAGCATGTTCAGTCCTCGGCCTGGTCGCGCAGGAACACCAGCTTGTCGG
>NZ_NMQV01000024.1 GCF_002234375.1 Pseudomonas fluvialis | reverse complement strand
GCGCTGCTCGGGGTGGCGGGTTTCACGGCTTCCACCAGGGGGGCATAGACATAGCCGATGGTCACGCCACGGCGGCCGACCATGATCCAGTTGTTATCGGTGCGACCTACCGCGGTGAAGGTGCTGTCGGCCGGCAAGCCGCCGACTTTGGCGGCATTCAGATCAGGGGCATTGCGCACGTTGGCCGACTTGATGGCGCGATAAGGCTTGTTGAGCAGGGTCATGTTGGCCACTGGCTGCACCTTGGGGGTGCGCTTGACGGCTACCGGGCGAGCTTCGCTTTCGGTCTTGACCGGGGTGATGGTGGCGCTGGCGCCACTGTGTTCCGAGGTCCACTGGCTGCTCTGGCCGTCCTGGCTGTACTGCAGGGCCTGTTGGGTTTGCAGGGCCAGCGCCTGGCGATCACGCTCATCGAGGTTGGCGCCGATGGTCTTGCCCAGGTAGCCGCCGGCCAGGGCACCGGCAATCATGGCGGCAGTACGACCACGGCCATCGCCAATCTGGCTGCCTACCAGCACGCCTGCGGCTACGCCTACCAGGGTGCCGATGTTTTCCTTGTTCATCCACTGGTTGTCGGACATGTTGGCGCAACCGGAGGAGAAGGCAATGGCGCTGGCCAGCAGCAGGCTGGAGGATTTTTTCTTGAAGTTCATGCGCAGGATCCCTGTAGACGTGGTCTGTGTGCGGCAGGTCAGGGACGGCAGGCGCGCTGCAGGCGTGCCACCGATGCGCGAGGCAGGCGGGTTCATCCCTGAATCTGTGGCCGATTACACACAATAACCGCTGGCAAAACAATGGCTAGCCCGCTAGCGCGCGAGGCTGGCAAAGCTCGGCAGCGACAGGTACTGGTAGAGTAGCGCCTGCATTGTTGACCGTTGTCTCAGGAGTTGCGTGTCATGTCCTCCGATCCTGCCAGCCATTGGCAGCGCGGCAGTGCCGGCTACCGGCGAGCCAGCCTGGCACTGTTCTGTGCCGGCTTTGCCACCTTTGCCTTGTTGTATTGCGTACAGCCATTGTTGCCTTTGCTGGCGGCACATTTTGCGGTGTCGGCGGCGAGTAGCAGCCTGGCCCTGTCGCTGACGACCCTGAGCCTGGCATTGACCTTGTTGCTGGCCGGTGCGCTGGCGGAAAGCTGGGGGCGCAAGGGCGTGATGGCTATGGCGCTGGCGCTGGCTTGTGTGTTGGGGCTGGCCTGTAGCCTGGCGCGCCAGTGGGAGCTGTTGCTGTGGCTGCGTGCCTTGCTGGGTCTGGCCCTGAGCGGGGTGCCGGCACTGGCCATGGCGTATGTCAGTGAGGAGTTCGAGCCGGCGGCGCTGCCGTCGGCCATGGGCCTGTACATCGCGGGTACGGCGCTGGGTGGTTTGCTGGGGCGGTTGCTGGCCGGTGTGCTGAGTGACCTGGGCGGTTGGCCGCTGGCCCTGGCGGGCATTGCCGGCCTGGCCGCGTTGGCCTTGCTGTTGTTTTGCTGGCTATTGCCGGCTTCGCGGCATTTCCTAGCCCAGCCGCTATCCCTGCGTGGGCTGTTGGGTAACTTTGCCATGCATCTGCGTCAGGCCTCCCTGCGCCGCCTGTTCCTGCTGGCCTTCCTGCTGATGGGCTGTTTCGTAGCGCTGTTCAATTACGTGGGGTTTCGTCTGGCGATGCCGCCCTTTGCGCTGTCCAACAGCTGGATCGGCCTGCTGTTCAGCGTCTACCTGCTGGGCATGCTCAGTGCCGGTTGGAGCGGCCGCCTGGTGCTGCGCTGGGGGGCCAAGCCGCTGGTGCAGGCGGCGATCGGCCTGATGCTGCTGGGCGTGGCCCTGTGTGCCTTGCCCTGGCTGGTGGCGGTGGTGCCTGGCCTGGCACTGTTCACCCTGGGCTTTTTCGCTGCCCATGCGGTGGCCAGCGGGTTGCTTGGGCAGCGTGCGCAACAGGCCAAGGCCCAGGCGTCGGCGCTGTATCTGTTCTCTTATTACCTGGGCTCCAGCGTGCTGGGTTATGCCGCCGGGCATATTTGGCAGCAGGCCGGATGGCTGGTATTGCTGGCCAGCCTGGCTCTGCTGCTGAGCCTGGCCCTGGGCTTGCTGCGACGTGCCTAGGCCGGTGTGGGGAAGTGCAGGCTAAAGCAGGTGCCCTGGGCATCGCTGTGTACGCTGACCTGGCCACCATGCAGGTGCATGATCGAGCGCACGATGGCCAGGCCGAGGCCCCCGCTGTCGCCGCTTTGCTGGCGTGACGGGTCGCAGCGGTAAAAGCGCTCGAACAGGTAGGGCAGGTGCTCGGCGGCAATCGCCTGGCCCTGGTTGTGGACGCTAATCGTGCAGTGCTGGCTATCTTGCAGGCTGCTGACCTGGATGCAGCTACCCGGCGTGGCATGGCGCAGCGCATTGGCCAACAGGTTGGCCAGGGCCCGGCGCAGTAACTGGGGATCAGCCTGCAGGGTGCCACTGCCTTGCTGGCTGAGACGTAGCTGGCGCTCTTCCGCCACGTCTTCGAAGTAGTCGAACAACTGCGCCAGCAGTGCGGCCAGGTCTACCGTCTGGCGGGCGATCGAGGCCTGTGGCTGCTCGCAGCGGGCGAGGAACAGCATGCTGTCGATCATCCGCGACAGGCGCTCGTATTCTTCCTGGTTGGAGACCAGCACATCCTGGTAATCGCTCACCGAGCGGCTGTGCCGCAGTGCCTGTTGGGTCTGGCCCATGAGATTGCTGAGCGGGGTGCGCATTTCATGGGCGAGGTCTTCAGAAAAGCGTGAGAGCTGGGCAAAGCCTTGTTCCAGGCGGGCGAGCATCTGGTTGAGCGCCTGGCTGAGCTGCGCCAGTTCCTGCACGGGCTGCTGTTCGTCGAGACGTGCATCTAGCGTGCGTACGTCGATCGAGGCCGCCTGTTGCGCCAGCTGGCGAACCGGCCGCAGGCCGCGTGCACTGACCCAGCCGCCCAGGGCGAAAGCCAGCAGGCCGCAGGCTGCCAGGGCCAGCCACAGGCGCAGGCGATAGCTGGCGAGCATCTGCTGGCGTTCAGCGAGGCTGCGTCCGGCGATCAGGGTGAGTGGGCCTTGCGGGCTGTCCAGGGTTTGCCAGGCCAGGCGCAGGCCTGCGCGGTCGGTGGCATTTGTCAGGCGCGGCTGGGGACTGGCTGGCAGCGTGGGTAGCTGTGCGTTGCTCGGGTTGATGCTGATCAGTGCCTGGCCCTGCGCGTCCAGCAGCCACAGCAGGCTGTCGCGGTTACCCAGCATGTTTTCATAGAGTACCGGACGCTGCTGCAAGGCTTGGATACCCGCACTGTCGGCCAGCAGGGCCTGCATGCGTTGCAAGCGGCCGAGTAGCGCCTGGTCGTCGCGCCAGGCCAGCTCGCGGGCCAGCGAGTGATAGAGGTAGGTGCCGAGCAGCCCCAGTACCAGCATGCTGACCAGGGCAAACATCAGCGCCAGGCGCAGACTCAGGCGCCGTGGCCAGTGACTCATGCGGGGGCCTCCAGCAGGTAGCCGATGCCGCGCACGGTATGGATCAGCTTGACGGGGTAGGGGTCGTCGACCTTGGCGCGCAGGCGGCGGATCGCCACATCCACCACGTTGGTGTCGCTGTCGAAGTTCATTTGCCAGACGTGCGAGGCAATCAGTGCGCGAGACAGCACTTCGCCCTCGCGGCTGATCAGCAGGTGCAGCAGGGCAAACTCCTTGTTGGTCAGGGTGAGTCGTTCGCCGTTACGCGTCACCCGGCGACGCAGCAGGTCCAGTTGCAGGTCGGCCACCTGGTAGTGCTCCACCTCACGGACGGGGCCGCGGCGCAACAGGCTGCGTACCCGAGCCAGCAGTTCGGCGTAGGAGAAGGGCTTGATCAGGTAGTCGTCGGCGCCCAGTTCCAGCCCCTTGACGCGATCCTCCACGGCATCGCGGGCAGTGAGGAACAGCACCGGCACCTGGCTGCTACGGCGGATGCGTTGCAGCAGTTGCCAGCCGTCCAGGCCCGGCAGCATGACATCCAGGATGATCAGCGCGAACTCGAACTCTGCCGCCAGGTGCTGGCCATCCAGCCCGTTGTGAGCGGTCTCCACGGCATAACCGGCCTCGCTCAGCGCCTTGCGCAGGTAATCGGCTGTCTTGGCTTCGTCTTCCACTACCAGGATACGCATCGTCTTTCTCTCCCAGACTGGCGCATAGCCTAGGCGCAATGCGCCGCGCCGCCCATTACAAATTGGTAATCCTCCGGCAATCGGTCTGTGCGGCGGGCTGCGCCAGTATGGCGGCGTGGCAACCAACAACCCCCTTGGAGGAGCGTGTGATGCACATTCGTCAAGCAAGCCTGTCGCTGGCCATTCTGGCCCTTGGACTGAATTCGGCCTGGGCCGCCGACAGCGGCATCGTCAATCGTCCCGAGGTGTCTTTGCAGTTGGCCAACCAGCTGCTTGCAGCGACCCTGGCCAGCTGCCATGCCGCTGAGCGCAGCGCGGTTGCCGTGGTGGTCGATCGTGGCGGTAACCCGGTGGCTCTGCAGCGTGATGACAACGTCGGTCCGCACAACACCCTGGCGGCGCAGCGCAAGGCCTATACCGCGCTGTCGACCAAGACGCCCACCGGCCTACTGGCCGAACGGGCGCGTAGCAACCCGCAGGCGGCCAACCTCAATACCCTCGATGAACTGTTACTGCTGGGCGGCGGTTTGCCGCTGCAGGCCCAGGGCCAGGTCATCGGTGCCATCGGCGTGGCCGGCGCCGGTGGTGCGGAGATGGACGAACGCTGTGCGCAGCAGGCCATCGATCAAGTACTCGGCAAAACCCACTGAAGGAGCGCTTCACCATGCATACCTTGCACAAACTGCTTGCTGCCGCCGCACTGTGCGGCCTGTCTTCGCTGGCCATGGCCAGTGGTAATCCGCTGAGCGTACATGTGCTCAATCTGCAGGATGGCCTGCCATCGCCCGGGGTTAGCGTGACGCTGGAAAAACACGCCGAGAACGGCTGGCAGGCGCTCAACCAGGCGGTGACCAACGAACAGGGGCGGATTACCGCGCTCTATCCGCAAGGGCAGGCGTTGCAGTCGGGCACCTATCGGGTGACGTTCAAAACCGGCGACTGGTTCAAGCAGCAGCAGACCACCAGTTTCTTCCCGGAAGTCCCGGTGATTTTCGCGGTGGATGGCAGCGTGGCGCACTATCACATCCCGCTGCTGCTCAGCCCCTACGGCTTTTCTACCTATCGCGGCAACTGAGCCGCCACCTGCTGTCAGCCAGGGGCCTGTGTGGCGCCTGGCTGACGGCGTGTGTTCAGCCTTCCTGGGCGCGGTAGGCGCCGGGGGTCAGGCCGGTCCATTTCTTGAAGGCGCGGTGGAACGCCGACGGCTCGGAAAAGCCCAGCTGTTCGGCAATCGCCTGGATATCCAGGTCGTTGCGTCCCAGGTGATAGATCGCCAGGTCGCGGCGCAGATGATCCTTGAGTTCCTGAAAGCTCGAGCCTTCCTCGCGCAGGCGCCGGCGCAGGGTTTGCGGGCTGCTGTGCAGTTGCCGGGCGACGCTTTCCAGGTCAGGCCATTGCTGGCAGTCGCGGCCAAGCAAACGACGTATCTGGCTGGTCAGGCTGTCGCCCGCGTCGGGGCGGGCCAGCAGGTCGGCCGGCGAATGTTGCAGGAACTGTTTGAGGGTGCGCTCGTCCTGCAGCAGCGGCATGTCCAGGTAGCGGGCATGGAACAGCAGACTGGTATGCCCGGCGCTGAAACGCCGCGTACCGGGAAACAGCAGTTCGTACTCGCTGGCGTGCGCCGGTTGCGCATAGGTAAAGGTGGCTTCTTCCAGGCGGATACGCTGGCCGATCAGCCAGCTACCCAGGCGATGCCAGATCACCAGCAGGCTTTCCACGAGGAAATGGTCGGGGTCCCAGAGGTTCTGATCATCGACGCTCAGGCGCGCCCAGTCGCCTTCACGCTGCAGGGTGATGCAGGGGGCGTCGGGAAACAGCCCGTAGAACAGGCTGCCACGGCGCAGCGCCTTGTCCAGGCTGCGGCAATGGATCAGCGTGTGGCCCATCATGGCAAAGGTGCCGCGTTTGCTGGGCTGACGGCCAAACCCCAGGTATTCGTCGTCGAGCGTTTCCCACAGGCATTGAATGAGCCGGGCGAACTGTGCCGGGTCGACCCGTGCGCGCGGCTCGCGCAGCACGGCGTCCTGGATGCCGGCCTGGCGCAGTAGTGGCTGGCAGTCCAGGCCGCGGCGCTGGGCGCCGCGCAACGCGGCACGGACGAAGTGGCTGGCAATGGTACGTTCGCGCATGCACAAGCTTCCTGAGTGGGCGGGGCGATGGTAGAGGGCAGGATTGCCCCGGGACAAGCGCCGATCCTGCCAGGCAGGGGCGCTTATTCGGTCGTGCCGTCTTGCGCCCAGTGTGCCGCCGGCCAGTCCTGCAGGAGTGTTTGCAGTTCGTCAGCCGGGAGGGGCCGGGCATACAGATAGCCCTGTGCCTGCTGGCAGCCCAGGCGATGCAGGGCGGCGGCGATGTCCTGGCTTTCCACCCCTTCGGCGATACAGGCCAGGCCGAGGGTATGCGCCATTTGCACAATGGCACTGACAATGGCGCGGTTGTCCTGGTTGAGGGTGAGGTCCCGGACGAACGACTGGTCGATCTTCAGCTTGTCCACGGCAAGCGTCTGCAGGTAGGCCAGGCTGGAGTAACCGGTACCGAAGTCGTCGATGGACAGGTTGACGCCCATGGCCTTCAGGCGCTTGAGGCTGTCAATGACCTGCTCGGTCTTGTCCACCAAGCTTGATTCGGTGATCTCCAGCTCCAGCAGGCTGGCTGGTAAATGTCTGTCGGCCAGCGCCTGCAGCACGCTTTCTTCGAGATGGCCGTGCTGCAACTGGATAGCCGAGATGTTCACCGCCACTTGCGGCAGCGCCAGGCCCTGGCGCTGCCAGCTGGCTGCCTGTGCGCAGGCCTGGCGCAGCACCCACTCGCCCAGCGGAATGATCAGCCGGCTTTCTTCGGCGGCGGGAATGAACTCGGCGGGTGAGATCATGCCGCGTACGGGGTGCTGCCAGCGCACTAGGGCTTCCACGCCGCTCAGTCGGCCACTGGCCAGGTCGATCTGCGGCTGGTAGTAGAGCTGCAGCTGGTGCTGGGCGATTGCCTGGCGCAAATCATTGAGCAGTTGCAGGCGCGCCAGTGCCTGCTGGTTCATCGTGCTGTCGAAGAATCGCCAGGTTTGCCGGCCGTCCTGCTTGGCCTGGTACATGGCGGTTTCCGCGTTGCGCAGCAGGGTTTCGCAGTCCTGGCCGTCATGCGGGGCGACGGCGGCGCCGAGCGACAGGCTGATGGTCTGCAGATGACCATGCAGCAGGAAGGGGCGTTGCAGGCCGTTGAGGATGCGTTCGGCCAGCAAGCCCACGCTTTCGGCATTCTCGACGTCGGGCATGAGGATGACAAATTCGTCGCCGGTGGCTCGACACAGGGTGTCGGAGCTGCGCAGCAGGCCTTGCAGGCGGCTGCCCAGTTCACGGATCAGCGTGTCGCCGCAGGCATGCCCCAGCGAGTCGTTGACGTCCTTGAAGCCGTCGATATCCATGTACAGCAGGGCGACCTGCTGGGCATCTCGGGACAGCGTGCTGAGTGCCTTGCTGGTGCGGTCGCGGAGCAACTCAAGGTTGGGCAGGCCGGTCAGGTTGTCGTAGAACGACAGGGTTTCCACCTGCTGTTCGGCACGTCGTCGCTCGCTGATTTCACTGGTCAGCTGGATATACGGCTGCTGGATACTGGAGACGAATACCACTCGATAGACCACCAGGCAGGCCAGCACCTTATAGGCATGGCCGAGCAACTGGTAGATATCATGCGGGTTGCGGTAGGCGGTGAAGCACAACTCCGAAAGGATCGAAATGCCTACCGCCAGCAGCAGGCCTTGGCGGTCGAAGGGTTGCTCACGGCGTCGCAACAGACCCACGGCCGCACAGGCCAGCAGGCCGATGACCAGCCACTCCATGACAATCTTCAGCGGGGTAAGACCCTGGCCCTCGATGAACATGCGTGGAAACAGCTGTGGCTGGTAGAGGCGCAGGTAAACCATCAGGGCCACTCCGCCCAGAGTGGCCGCCAGCCACTGGTAGCGCTGCTGTGGATGAGTGAGCGGCCGCCAGGCACGGAGTGCCACACCGAGTAATACCAGCGCTTCGCTAAGACGGGCGGCCAACCAGAAGTCGATGGCTTTCTCCACGCTGGACGGGGTGATGAAGTCGGGCATGCCGCGATAGGACAGCAGATGGGCGCTGTCCAGCAGTGCCACCGCCAGGTAGCCACAGGCCAGCAGGCTGAGGTTGCCGGCCTGCTCGCTGCGGTAGCTGTGCCAGCTGATGCTGAACACCAGCGCAGCGACCACGATGGCCAGCAGCTCCATGCAGCTGTGTAGCCAGGTGGGGAACCAGTTGCCCGCGGTCTTCAGCAGGTTGTTAGCCGGCAGCAGCCAGACGATCAGGAGCACGGCGGCCAGCCAGCCGAGAATGACCAGGGTGCTGCGGCTAAACAGAGGGCTATTGTCGTGGCTCTGGTGCATGCGTAACTCGTCGAAGCGGTTTCTTCTTGTGGTGGCGGCAGCCTAGCAAGACTCGTGACGCTTTGCCTCTGGACGAATGGGTCAATTGAGGCTGAGCACCTGCGTCATTGAGAGCGCTTGCCCGGCCAGCCTACCCTGCGTGGCAGATCAACCCGGCGGAGACCCGAACGATGCAGCGCACCCATTTCGAAACCGAACACAACATGTTCCGCGAGTCCTTCCGCGCCTTCCTGCTCAAGGAAGTGGTGCCGCACCAGGAAGCCTGGGAAGAGGCCGGCATGGTCAGCCGCGAGGTCTGGCTCAAAGCTGGCGAGCAGGGCTTCCTGCTGCCCTGGGCCGAGGAGGAATACGGCGGCCTGGGCCTGAAGGATTTCCGCTACGAGCAGATCATGTGCGAGGAACTGGCGCGCATCAACGAAGCCGGTTTCATGATTCCGTTGCACTCGGCCCTGTGCGGCCCCTATATCGCCGAGTACGGCAATGCCGAGCAGAAGGCCCGCCTGATGCCGGGCATCATCCGCGGCGAGACCATCCTCGCCGTGGCCATGACCGAGCCGGGCGCGGGTTCCGATCTGGCCGGCATGCGCACCACCGCCGTGGACAAGGGCGACCACTGGGAGCTGAACGGTTCCAAGGTGTTCATCTCCAACGGCTACCTGGCCGATGTGGTGATCGTTGCGGCGAAGACCGATCCGTCCAACAAGCACGCCATGGGCCTGTTCCTGGTCGAGCGCGGCATGGAGGGCTTCGAGCGTGGCAAGAAGCTGAAGAAACTGGGCATGCACAGCCAGGACACCGCCGAGCTGTTCTTCAATAACGTGAAAGTGCCCAAGGCCAACCTGCTCGGCGACGCCAAGGGCGGCTTCTTCTACCTGATGAACATGCTGGCCCAGGAGCG
The DNA here is from genome assembly GCF_002234375.1 of Pseudomonas fluvialis. Taxonomy (GTDB): domain Bacteria; phylum Pseudomonadota; class Gammaproteobacteria; order Pseudomonadales; family Pseudomonadaceae; genus Aquipseudomonas; species Aquipseudomonas fluvialis. The sequence continues at coordinate 182,210 of NZ_NMQV01000024.1, read as the reverse complement.
CCTGACCAATGCCTGCGGCGCGGTCGCCGGCGCCGAGGCGGCGCTGCAGACCACCATCGACTACGTGAAGGAGCGCCAGGCCTTTGGTCGTCCTGTGTCGCACTTCCAGAACACCCGCTTCAAGCTGGCCGAGATGCGCACCCAGGTGGACGTGGCCCAGGTGTTCACCGACCGCTGCGTGATGGACCACAACCAGAAGAAGCTCAGCCCCGAGGTGGCCGCCGAGGCCAAGCTGTTCACCACCGAGCTGCTCTGCAAGGTGGTCGACGAAGGCGTGCAGCTGCACGGCGGCTGGGGCTACATGTGGGAATACCCGATCTGCAAGATGTACGCGAACGCGCGCATCCAGCGCATCTTCGCCGGCACCTCGGAGATCATGAAGGAGATCATCAGTCGCGGGATGAAGCTGTAGCATCGGCTGCAAGCACAAGCAGCAAGCGAATAATGAATAGCACGCAGCCGTAACGTGATTCGAGCCATAACAACAAGAAGGATCTGGCGATGAGTGAGCCTCTGCAACTGCCGCTACAGCGCTTCAACCACTGGTTGCAGCAGCAGCCCGATGCCGTCTGGCTGCGCCAGCCGGTGGCCGGTGTGTGGCACGATTTCACCTGGCGGCAGGTCGACGAGCAGGCCCGCCGCCTGGCCAGTGCTTTGCTGGCGCTGGGCTGCGCGCCCGGCGAGCGGGTGGCACTGCTGGCGAAGAACTGCGCGGAGTGGTTTATCAGTGACCTGGCCATCCAGCTCGCCGGGCTGGTCAGCGTGCCGCTCTATCCGCTGCAGGCGCCCGAGCAGATCGCCTACGTGCTGGAGCATGCCGACTGCAAGGTGATTCTGGTCGGCAAGCTGGACGAGCCGGACAAGCTCGCCACCGGCATCGCGCCGCACATCACGCGCATCGCCATGCCCTATCCGAGCATGCCCACGGCGCACGACTGGCACAGTCTGCTGGCCCGTCACCAACCGCTGGCCGGCACCCGCGATCAGCAGGCTGATGAGCTGCTGTCGATCCTCTACACCTCCGGCACCACTGGCGCGCCCAAGGGTGTGATGCTCTCGGCCGGCGCCATGGCCCGTTCGGCGGCCTGGGCCACCAGCGAGCTGGGGGTCGGAGCGGGCGACCAGTTCTTTTCCTACCTGCCGCTGTCGCATGCTGCCGAGCGCTTTCTGGTGCAGTTCAACAGCCTGTACAGCGGCGCACCGGTGGCCTTTGTCGAGTCGCTGGAGACCTTCGCCAGCGACCTGCGGCATGTCCGGCCGACCGTGTTCTTCTCGGTGCCGCGCTTGTGGACGCGTTTCCAGCAGGGCGTGCTGGAGAAGCTGCCGCAGGCCAGGCTGGATCGCCTGCTGGGCATCCCGCTGCTGGGCTGGCTGGTGGCGCGCAAGATTCGCGCGGGGCTCGGCCTGGACCGGGCGCGGGTGTTGATATCCGGCGCGGCCGCCATCTCCACCGGGCTGCTGGCCTGGTACCAGCGCATCGGCCTGACGATCTGCGAGGGCTATGGCATGACCGAGCATTTCGCCTATGGCTGTTTCAACCGGCCGGGCCAGGTGCGTTTGGGCAGCGTGGGGCGGCCGATGCCCAACCTTGAGCTACGCATTGCCGAGGACGGCGAGATTCTGCTGCGCAGCCAGACGCTGATGCAGGGCTATTACCGCGATCCGGAGAAGACCGCCGAGACGCTGCGCGATGGCTGGCTGCACACCGGCGACAAGGGCGCGGTGGATGGCGACGGCTACCTGCGCATCACCGGGCGGGTCAAGGACATCTTCAAGACCAGCAAGGGCAAGTACGTGGCGCCGGCGCCCATCGAGGGCGAGATCGCCAAGTGCCCGTGGGTCGAGCAGGTCTGTCTGATGGGCAGCAACCTCGACCAGCCGCTGGCGCTGATCGAACTGTCCCCGGCTGCCCGCCAGCAGGCGCAGGCGCTTGTGTCAGCAGAACTGCTGGCACACCTGGCTGCACTCAATAGCCATCTGGAGCCGCATGAGCGGGTCAGCCATTTCGTGCTGGTGCGCGAACCCTGGACGGTGGACAACGGCTGCATGACGCCAACCATGAAGATTCGCCGCAATGTGCTGGAGGCGCGCTACGCCGGGTTGGTCGAACAGCTGCCGGCAGATCAGCCGCTGCTCTGGGAATGAACCTGATGACGGCGCGGGCCTGCTCCGCGCCGCACGTTGAACTGTATTGAGGAGTCGCTATGTCCGGTCCGTTGTCTTCGCTGAAAGTGCTGGATTTCTCCACCCTGCTGCCGGGGCCGTTCGCCTCGCTGCTCCTGGCCGACATGGGCGCCGAGGTGCTGCGCGTCGAGTCGCCTTCGCGCATGGACCTGGTGCGCGTGTTGCCGCCCCACGATCAGGGCGTGGCGGCCAGCCATGCCTATCTCAACCGCAACAAGCGCGGTATGGCCCTCGACCTGAAAAAGCCCGAGGCGGTGGCGCTGGTCAAGCAGCTGGTGCAGGAGTACGACATCGTCCTGGAGCAGTTTCGCCCCGGCGTGATGGACAAGCTCGGCGTGGGTTACCAGGCGCTGCGGGCGGTCAACCCGAAGCTGATCTACGTGTCGATCACCGGCTACGGCCAGACCGGCCCCTACAAGGATCGCGCCGGGCACGACATCAACTACCTGGCCCTGGCGGGGCTGGCCAGCTATACCGGCCGACGCGACACGGGGCCGCTACCATTGGGCATTCAGGCCGCGGATATCGCCGGCGGCTCGCTGCACGGGGTGATTGGCCTGCTGGCCGCCGTGGTGCAGCGCCAGGTGACGGGGCAGGGGCAACACGTCGATATCAGCATGACCGACTGCGCGTTCAGTTTGCATGCGCTGTCCGGCGCCGGTTACCTGGCCTGTGGCGTGGAGCCGCAGATGGAGAACCAGGCGCTGAATGGCGGCAGTTTCTACGACTATTACCGCACCCGCGACGGTCGCTGGTTCGCGGTGGGCAGCCTGGAACCGCAGTTCATGCAGCAATTCTGCGCCGCCATCGGTCGCCCGGAACTGGCCGCCCGCGGGCTGTCGATGCAGCCCGCGGACCAGCAGGCGCTCAAGCGGGAAATCCAGATGGAATTCGAGAAGCGCGACTTCGCCGACTGGCGCGAGCGGTTCGCCGCGCTGGACGCCTGTGTCGAGCCGATGCTGGAGCTGGCCGAGGCGGTTGAGCACCCGCAGCTCAAGGCCCGCGGGTTGGTTACCGAGGTGCCGCGCGAAGGTGCCGCGCCGCAGCGGCAAATTGCCTGCCCGCTCAAGTTCTCCAGCGGGATCGATGCGCCGCGGCATATCGGCGTGCCGGTCGGCGCGCATACCGATCAGGTGCTGACCGAGCTGGGCTGTTCGGCTGAGCGTATTGCCGAACTGCGCGCCGGCAAGGTGGTGGCCTGAGAGCCTGTTTATGATCTCCTGGCTGTCGGCCATACAGCGTTAAAAACGATCTCGGATGCTCATTTACCACTCGTAAACTGCGCTTCCTCGACCGTTTTTGCCTTGTCTGGCTCTAATCCAGAAGATCGTAAATTGGCTCTGGCTTCGGGTTATTCGCGGCGCTGCTCGCCAGTAAAGCTCAGGGTGACCTTGCAGCGCCGGCAGAAATAGCGCCGGCCTTGCCCCACCAGGCGATGACGCTGGCTGGAGAAGGGAAACTCGCCGCCCTCGGTGCAGGCACAGCGATAGATGTAGCGGGTTTGTACGCGGCGCTGCACTTCGTAGCTGTGGCAGCGCTCCGGCACCAGGCCATAGACGCCGCGCATGATCAGTTGCCATTCCTCGCCATGCGGGGCGATGCGTGGGCCGAACATCTGGTGCGCGACCAGGTGGGCCACCTCGTGGGCCACGGTCTGGCGCAGGAAGTGCTCCTGGTTTTCGCGGTACAACTGGGCGTTGAAGCGCAGCTTGTTTTCCGTGAGGTGCGCAACGCCGGCTTTCAGACCGCGCAGGCGCAGGCTGACCGCAGGACGCAGAAAAGGACGCTGGAAGAAGGCCTCGGCCAGCTGGTAGCAGGCTTCGACACGCTGCAGAAGGGCTTCGCTCATGGCGCGATTATGCCAGAGCCGGCTCACTGGTAATGCCGGCGCAGCACTTCCATGGCCAGGTTGATGGTTTGCAGGCGCTCGTGGCTGCCGCCGCGGTCCGGGTGATGTTGGCTGACCAGTTGCCGGTAGCGCCGGGTGATCGCGCCCAGCGACAGGTCCTCTGCCGTGTGCAGCTCGAACAGTTCCAGCGCGGCCTGACGGTCTTCGTTGCCGTGCAGGCGTGTCCAGAAACTGGCCAGCAGGCGCTCCACGTCGTCACTACCGGTGTCCTCCAGGTGTTGCAGGTCGAGGTAGTAGCTGCGCAGCGGATCATGGCTGGCCAGTGCCTGGCTGCCCGGTGTCCAGGGCGCCAGCTGGACGCACAACGGGCTGATCAGCAGCTGCGCCTGGCCGCGCTCCAGCAACAGGTCACGCAGCTGGTACAGGCCGTTGAACAGCAGGAAATGGCAGCGAAACAGGCACAACGGGTCACTCAGCTCTCCGCTCGGCAGCGGGTTGTCGGCCTGGCTGCGCAGCTGTTGCAGCAACTGGTATTCGCTCAGCCCGGCCGGTTGCTGTTGCAGCAGCAGGAGCAGTTGCTGGCAGAAGGTCGGTAGCGGGGCAGCGGCAGGGCACATGGTCGACTCATTGCAAGGGGGGCTGGGGAGGCGCCGGCTTTGCGGGTAAAATGCCGGCCTTTTACGCATCCGGACCGACACCCAGCATGGCAACCCTTTCGGTGAACCAGAACAAACTGCAAAAACGCCTGCGCCGCCTGGCTGGCGAGGCGATTGCCGATTACAACATGATCGAGGACGGCGACAAGGTGATGGTCTGCCTGTCCGGCGGCAAGGATAGCTATACCTTGCTGGATATTCTGCTGTACCTGCAGAAAGTCGCACCGATCCGCTTCGACATCGTAGCGGTCAACCTCGACCAGAAACAGCCCGGCTTTCCCGAGCATGTGCTGCCGCAGTACCTGTCGTCGATCGGTGTGGATTACCACATCCTCGAGAAGGACACCTATTCGGTGGTCAAGGAGAAAATCCCCGAGGGCAAGACCACCTGTTCGCTGTGCTCGCGCCTGCGCCGTGGCACCCTGTATACCTTCGCCGACGAGATCGGCGCGACCAAGATGGCCCTCGGTCACCATCGCGACGACATCGTCGAAACCTTCTTCCTCAACCTGTTCTACGGCGGCACGCTGAAGGCCATGCCGCCCAAGCTGCTCTCCGACGATGGGCGCAACGTGGTGATCCGCCCGCTGGCCTACTGCAGCGAGAAGGACATCGAAGCCTATTCGGCGCTCAAGGAGTTCCCGATCATCCCCTGCAACCTGTGTGGTTCGCAGGAGAACCTGCAGCGCCAGGTGGTCAAGGAAATGCTCCTGGAATGGGAGCGCAAGTCACCGGGGCGTACCGAGATCATGTTCCGCGCCCTGCAGAACGTGGTGCCTTCGCAACTGGCCGATGGCCAGCTGTTCGACTTCAAGAGCCTGCGCATCGACGATAACGCCACACCGCGTTTTGTTGACGTGATGAATCTCTAGCCGGTTGCCAGAAGGAGCACGCACATGGCGGATTTCCAGCGGCTTTATGAATACGCGGTCAACCGGTTTGGCTCGCCGCAAGCCCTTGAAGCACGCCTGCCGCAACCGCTGAGCAACGCGGCGCTACGCGCGGTCAGAGATGATCGTTATTTGTCGCTGCTGACCCAGCGGATCTTTCGCGCCGGCCTCAAGCACAGCCTGGTGGATGCCAAGTGGCCGGCGTTCGAGGAGGCGTTTTTTCGCTTCGTGCCGGAAAAGGTCGTGCTGATGGGCGCCGAGCACCTGGAGCGGCTGATGGCGGATCGCCGGCTGATCCGTCACCTCGGCAAGCTGGCCAGCGTGCCGCGCAATGCGCAGATGCTGCTGGACATCGCGGCGACGCACGGCAGCTTTGCCGCCTGGCTGGCCGACTGGCCGGGCACTGACATCGTTGGCCTGTGGCGTTATCTGGCGCGGCATGGCCAGCAGCTGGGCGGCCTGTCGGCACCGCGTTTTCTGCGCATGGCCGGCAAGGACACCTTTATTCTCAGCCCGGATGTGCTGGCCGCACTCAAGGGGTTGGGCGTGATCGAGCGGCCGCCGACCAGCCAGGCCGCGCTGGCCACGGTGCAGGCGCAGTTCAACCAGTGGCAGGCAGAAACGGGCCGTCCCTTGGCGCAGTTGTCGATGCTTCTGGCGCTGAGCGCCGACCACTGAGCAAGCGGCGCGGTTAGATGGCCCAGCTGCGGCACTGAGTCACAGCTGGGGCGATTGAATTTGCAAATCGATCCCATAGACGGCATAGTCGCGCGATTCCAACAATTCGACACGGTCGTGCCCATGCCTCATCGCTTCGCACCCCTCGTGCCAGTTACCTTGGCCCTCCTGTTGTCTGCCTGTGCCCATCAAGGCGCGTCTGACAGTCCATTTGCCGCTGCTGACAGTGTGGCGGAGTCCGTGCGTCTCGCCGAGCTGCAGCTTGATCAGGCCCAGGCGGAAGAGCAGGCCATGGCCGCGCTCAGTGACGAACAGGACTACCAGATGCCCAGTCTGGCCGACAGCATGATCGAGCAGGGACGAGCCCTGCTGGGGACGCGCTATCGCATGGGCGGCAGCTCGGCGAAGACCGGTTTCGACTGCAGTGGTTTCGTCGGCTTCCTGTACAAGCAGGAAATGGGTATCCAGTTGCCGCGTTCCTCGCGGGAACTGATCAAGGTCGATGCGCCCAAGGTGGCACGTGCCGAGCTGGAGCCGGGCGACGTACTGTTCTTCAACAACCGCGGGCGTGGTCAGGTCAGCCATGTCGGCATCTTCATTGGCGATGACCAGTTCATCCATTCCTCCAGCTCGCGTAGCGGTGGCGTGCGTATCGACAGCCTGGAAGATCGTTACTGGAAAGCCAGCTACATGCTCGCCAAGCGCATCCTCCCGGAAGGCCCACAGCCGTTTGCCGAGCAGTCGTTGAGCAGCGAAAACTGACTGTCTGACTTGCCTGTCCAACGCATGGCAGGCAGAGTAGGGCGGTCGTCCGCCGGCTGGAGCCGCCCATGCCTTCATCGCGCCTGTCGCTTGCCAGCCTGCTGCTGAGCAGTGTGTTGCTGGTCGCCTGCAGCAGCCAGGCACCGCAACCCTATATCGCACCGCCCGTGCAGGTTGTCCCGGAGCGTTCCGGGGTGGCCGAGGACGTGCTGTTTCGCGCCATCGGCCTGGTCGGTACGCCCTATGTATATGGCGGCAACACGCCGCAAGGTGGCTTCGACTGCAGCGGGTTGATCGGTTTCGTGTTTCGTGACGCCGCCGGCGTGCAGTTGCCGCGTTCCACGCGCGAAATGATCGCCCTGCGCGTACCCAGCGTGCAGCGCCACAGCCTGCAGCCGGGCGACCTGGTGTTCTTTGCCACCAATGGTGGCGGCCAGGTGAGTCATGCCGGTATCTACGTCGGTGAAGACCGTTTCGTCCATGCACCGTCCAGTGGCGGTACGGTGCGCCTGGATAGCCTGTCGGCACGCTACTGGCAAAATAGCTACCTCGGCGCACGCCGCGTACTGGCTGGCCAGCGCCTGGCCAGTAATCCCTGATTGACCCGGAGCGGTTAACCCTCTAGAGTCCGCGCCCTGCTTCAGGTGCCTCATGCAGAGGCTGAAACTGGGAAGCCGGTGAGAAACCGGCGCTGCCCCCGCAACGGTAAGTGAGATGAGCGAGCGGCTCTTGGCCGGCTCGCCTGTCGTGATGAATGCCACTGTGCGCCAGCATGGGAAGGTTTCACGACACCAGGCATGACCTGCATCCACCAGCCCGGAGACCGGCCTGTCGCATTCCCATGGCACGCGGCGGGCGTGGTCGGGCACGCCACGGCGCACCGCCGGGCTGTCTTGTCTCCTCTTGCTCTGCGTAGCCTTTACCGGCAATCACGCGGCGGGCGTGATGGAGACAGTTTCGATGCACAAGCAAGTCCTGCGCGCTGGCCTTTTCGGGCCAGCCAGTCTGTTCTGCCTGGTTGCCCAGGCCAGTCACGATACCCTCAATCTGCAGCAGCAATGGGTTACCGCAACCCGCACCAGCCAGGCCAGCCAGGCACGGCTGGCTGCCAGCAGCCTGCTCGATCGCCAGGCCATCGAGCACAGCCAGGCGCAATCGTTGCCTGAATTGCTACAGCGTCTGCCGGGCATCAGCCTGACCAACAGTGGTGGCCCCGGCAAGGCCACCTCGCTATTCATGCGCGGCACGCCCAGCAACCATGTGCTGGTGCTCATCGATGGCGTAAAAGCCGGCTCGGTGAGCAGTGGTGGTCTGGCCTGGCAGGACCTGCCGCTGGAGTTGATCGAGCGTGTCGAGGTGGTGCGCGGGCCGCGTTCCGGCCTGTATGGCTCGGAAGCCATTGGCGGGGTCATCCAGATTTTCACGCGTCAGGCCGATAGCCAGCAGGCGCGGCCATTCTTCAGTCTTGGCTATGGCAGCCAGGCGACGCGCACGGCCAGTGGCGGGGTGAGCGGCGCGGCGGGGCCGGCTTGGTACAGTCTGGCGGCGAGCAGCCAGGCCAGTCATGGCCTCGAAGCCAAGCAGCCGCGCGCCAGTGGTTATGAGGCCGATCACGACGGCTATCGCAACCTGGCCAGCAGCCTGCGCGGCGGTGTGCAGCTGAATGACGACCTGCAACTTTCCGCCAGTCTGTTGCAGGCGCGCACCCATAATGACTTCGACGGGGTGAACAGCAAGCGTACGACGGGCTTTTCCGCGTACGGCGAGGGTGTGCAGGACGTGCTGGGCGCCACCCTCAGCTATCAACCGCTGGGAATCTGGGGCAGTCGCGTGCAGGTGGGCCGCAGTCAGGACAAGTCGGATAATTTCCAGGATGGCCGGTTCTATTCGCGCTTCGACTCGCGGCGCGACAGCCTCAGCTGGCAGAACGACTTCACCCTCAGCGCGGGGCATGTGTTCAGCCTGGGGGTAGATGGCCAGCGCGACGAGATCAATGGCAGCACGCCCTATGCACGGGACAATCGCGACAGCCATGGTCTGTTCAGCCAATACCTCGGTGAGCGGGGGCGTCACCAGTGGCAGGTCAATCTGCGCCGTGACGAGGATGAGCAGTTCGGTCGCCATGACAGTGGCAGCCTGGCCTATGGCTATCAGCTGAACCATGCCCTGCTGCTGTCGGCCAGCTATGGCGAAGCCTACAAGGCGCCTACCTTCAACCAGTTGTACTACCCGGGATTCGGCAATCCGCAGTTGCAGCCCGAGCAGTCGCGCAGTGCCGAGCTGGGCCTGAGCGCTGAGCATGACTGGGGGCAGTGGTCGCTACATGCCTACCGCAGTGAAATCGACAACCTGATCGCCACCGTGACCCGCCTGGTCAATGGCAAGCGCCAGAGCATGGCCGAAGGCGTCGACCGGGCGCTGGTCCATGGCCTGGAGATGCAGCTGTCCAGTCAGTGGCAGGCCTGGAGCTGGCAGGCCAACTACAGCCTGATCGATACGCAGAACCGCAGCCGCCGCCTGGTCGCCGGCCAGTCGCTGTATGGCAAGCCGCTGAATCGCCGGCCACGGCAGACCTTCAACCTGGAGCTGGACCGCGCGCTGGGCCGTTTCAGCCTGGGTGGCAGCCTGCATGCCCAGGGCGCCAGCTATGACGACCTGGCCAAGCAAACCGAACTGGCCGGGTTTGTGACCCTCGACCTGCGCGGCGAATACCGCCTCAGCCCGGCCTGGCGCCTGCAGGCGCGCCTGAGCAACCTGCTGGATGCGGATTACCAGACCGTCGATGGCTTCAACCAGCCGGGCCGTGGTGCCTGGCTGACCCTACGCTACAACGCTTTGTGACCTGACCTGAAGGAGATTTCCATGCCCCTTGCAACCCCGCGCCAGCAATGGCTGGTTGGCCTGATCCTGCTGTGCCTGCTGCTGCTCACCCGTGGTCAGCATTTCGCCACACTCAACCTGCCCAGTGCGTCCTGGGCGGTGTACTTCGTTGGCGGGGCCTTGCTGGCTTCGCCTCTGGCCTTTGCCGGTCTGTTTGCCGGCGCAGTGGCCATGGACTTTGGCCTGTTCAGCCAGGGGGCGGTCAGTGACTGGTGCCTGACCCCGGCCTACTGGCTGCTGCTGCCAGCCTATGCCAGCCTGTGGCTGGGCGGGCGCCTGTATGCGCGCGGGCATGCCTGCCAGGCCAGTGCGCTGTGGCGTCTGCTGTGCTGTGTGCTGGGTGCTTCACTGGTCTGCCATGTGTTGTCCAGCGGCGGCTTCTACTTCTTCTCCGGGCATTTTGCCGATGCCAGTCTGGCCAACTGGCTGCCACGCATTGCCGAGTACTATCCGCGCTCACTGGCGGCGATGAGCTTCTATGTATGCCTGGCCGCGGTGCTTTACAGCCTGCGCCAGGGCCTGGCCCTGGCCTCGCGTGAGCAGCGGTGGCAGCGATGAGCGAGCAGACCGCCCGCAATGCCCGTCATCAGGCGCGCATGCAGCGTAAGAAAGCGCTGATCGATCAGCGTATCGCCGAGGCCCAGGACGAGTACGGCTTGTTGCTGGTACACAGCGGCAACGGCAAGGGCAAGAGCAGTGCCGCCTTCGGCATGTTGGCACGTACCCTCGGGCATGGCCTGCGCGGCGCCGTGGTGCAGTTCATCAAGGGGGCGGCCAGTACCGGTGAGGAGGCCTTCTTCCGGCAATTCCCCGAGCAGGTGCGCTACCACGTGATGGGCGAGGGCTTTACCTGGGAAACCCAGGATCGTCAGCGCGACATGGCCAAGGCCGCTGAAGCCTGGGCGGTGGCCCGTGAGCTGCTGAGTGACGAGACGCTTGCCCTGGTAGTGCTCGACGAGCTGAACATCGCGCTCAAGTACGGCTATCTGGCGTTGGACGAGGTGCTTGCCGATATCCAGGCGCGCCCGTTGCACCAGCATGTGGTGGTGACCGGGCGCGGGGCGCCGGCGGAGCTGATCGAGGCGGCCGATACGGTCACCGAGATGGGCCTGGTCAAGCATGCCTTCAAGGCCGGGGTGAAGGCGCAGCGCGGGGTGGAGTTCTGATGGTCCGCCATTGCCCGGCGCTGCTGGTCGCGGCCCCGGCTTCGGGGCAGGGTAAGACCACCCTGACTGCCGCCCTGGCGCGCCTGCATGTACGCCAGGGGCGTCGGGTGCGGGTGTTCAAGTGCGGCCCGGATTTTCTCGACCCGATGATCCTCGCCCGCGCCAGTGCTGCGCCGGTGTACCAGCTGGACCTGTGGATGGTTGGCCACGCGGCCTCGCGCCGCTTGCTCTGGGAAGCGGCCGGCGAAGCCGACCTGATCCTCATCGAAGGGGTGATGGGGCTGTTCGATGGCCAGCCTTCGGCGGCTGACCTGGCCCGTGCATTTGGCGTGCCGGTACTGGCGGTTATCGATGGCAGTGGCATGGCGCAAACCTTTGGGGCCATGGCCCACGGCTTGGCCAGCTACCAGGCGGGCCTGCCGTTTGCCGGGGTGTTGGCCAACCGCGTGGGCAGCCTACGCCACGGCGAGATCCTGCGTGACAGCCTGCCGGCAGGGCTGGCCTGGTATGGCGCGCTGCCCCGTGAAGCGGCCTTCGCCTTGCCCAGCCGCCACCTCGGCCTGGTACAGGCCGAGGAGCTGGCTGATCTGGATGCTCGTCTGGATGCAGCCGCCGACGCCCTGCTGGCCAGTGCCGGCGCGCAGTTGCCGGCGGCGCTGGAGTTTCTTGGCGAACCGCCTGCGGCGTTGCCGGCAAGCCTGGCGGGGCTGCGCATCGGGGTCGCCCGTGACGCCAGCTTTGCCTTTGTCTACCAGGCCAATCTCGATCTGCTGCGTGGTCTGGGAGCCGAACTGAGCTTCTTTTCCCCGCTGCATGACCGGCAATTGCCGGCGGTGGACAGTTTGTACCTGCCGGGTGGCTATCCGGAGCTGCACCTGCAGGTGCTGGCCGACAACCAGCCGATGCTGCAGGCGATTCGTCAGCATCACGCCGCCGGCAAACCGATCCTCGCCGAGTGTGGCGGCATGCTCTATTGCCTGGAGCAACTGAGCGACCGACAGGGTCATACGGCCAACCTGCTTGGCCTGTTGCCGGGCCAGGCGCAAATGCAGGAGCGCCTGGTGGCGCTGGCCCTGCAGGAAGTCGCACTGCCCGGCGGACGTTTACGCGGGCATACTTATCACCACTCGCAGCTGCACTGCACGCTGCCCGCCCTGGCCCGGGGCGAGTGCCCCAACTACCGGCGCACCAGCGAGGCGGTCTATCGCCTGGGACGCCTCACGGCCAGCTATATCCACCTGTACCTGCCGAGTAATCCTGCGGCGGCAGCGGAGCTGTTTTTGCCATGAATCCCCACGCCTTTTCTGCCGCAGAGCAGGCGGCCGTCTATCGGGCCATTGCCGAGCGGCGTGACATGCGCCACTTCAGCCCCGGCACGCTGAGTGACGAGCAACTCCAGCGTCTGCTGCAGGCCGCACACTGCGCACCGAGTGTCGGCCTGATGCAGCCCTGGCGGTTTATCCGCATTACCCAGCCGACCCTGCGCCAGCGCCTCGGCGAGCTGGTCGAGGAAGAACGGCTGCGCACCGCCGAGGCGCTCGGCGAGCGCGGCAACGCATTCATGCAGCTGAAGGTCGAAGGCATCAACGAGTGTGCCGAGTTGCTGGTCGCGGCGCTCATGGAGGGGCGCGAGGCGCATGTGTTCGGGCGCCGTACCCTGCCGGAGATGGACCTGGCCTCGCTGGCCTGTGCCATCCAGAACCTCTGGCTGGCGGCGCGGGTCGAGGGGCTGGGCCTGGGTTGGGTGTCGCTGTTCGATCCGCAGGCAGTGGCTGAGCTGCTCGGCCTGCCGCCCGGTGCCAAGGCGGTGGCGATTCTCTGCCTGGGGCCGGTGCCGGCCTTTTATGCGCAGCCCATGCTGGTCGAGCAGGGCTGGATTGAACCGCGTCCGCTGCACGAGCTGCTGTTCACTGACCGCTGGGGTAGCAGCGGATGAGCAGCGCCTGGCTGCTGCTGGCCGCGCTGGCCCTCGATCTGTGCTTGGGCGAGCCGCGTCGCGCACATCCGCTGGTGGCCTTCGGGCGCCTCGCGGAGCGCCTGCAGCAGCGCTTCAATCCGGGCGGGGCGGGTTGGCGCAGCCATGGGGTAAGCGCCTGGGCGCTGGCGGTGCTGCCGCTGACCCTGGCCAGCGCGGCGCTGGTGCAGCTGCCGGTCATCGGCGTCTGGCTGGAAATTTTCCTGCTGTATCTGGCGATTGGCCAGCGCAGCCTGCTGGAACATGGCCAGGCGGTGGCCAGCGCCTTGCGCCTCGGCGACCTGACGGCAGCCCGTGCGGCGGTGGCGCGCATGGTCAGTCGCGATACGGCTTGCCTGGATGAGCAGGGTGTGGCCCGCGCGGCCTGCGAGTCGGTGCTGGAAAACGGCAACGATGCGCTGTTTGCCACGCTGTTTTGGTTCTGCCTGCTCGGCGCTCCGGGGGCCGTGCTGTATCGCCTGGCCAATACCCTGGATGCCATGTGGGGCTACCGCACCGCCGAGCTGGAGCGCTTCGGCTGGGCCGCGGCGCGTATTGACGACCTGCTCAACTACCTGCCGGCGCGCCTGGTGGCACTCAGTTATGCCTTGCTCGGCAATACCTGGCGGGCGCTGCGCTGCTGGCAACTGCAGGCGGGCGAGCATGACAGCCCGAATGCCGGGCCGGTGATGGCGGCCGGCGCCGGCGCGCTGAACCTGGCGCTGGGCGGTCCGGCGCGTTACCACGGGGCATGGCAGATGCGCCCGCTGCTGGGCGAGGGGCAGGCCCCACGGGCGCGTGATATCGAACGCTGCAACAATCTGGTCGTGGCCACCTGCCTGTTCTGGCTGCTGCTGATCGTACTGGGATTTGCCTATGTCTGAATGGCTGGAGCACGGCGGCCAGCTGCGCCGGGCGGCGCGTCACTATGGCATCGCCGAAGCGCGCTGGCTGGACCTGTCCACCGGCATCGCGCCCTACACCCTGGCGCTTCCCGAACTGCCGGCGAGTGCCTGGCAGCGCCTGCCGGAAGCCGACGATGGCCTGGAAGCCGCGGCCCGCGATTACTACGGCTGCGCCCAGCTGCTTGCCGTGGCCGGTTCGCAGGCGGCCCTGCAGGTGTTGCCGCAGCTGCGCGCAGCGGGCCTGGTCGGGGTGCTCAGCCCCAGCTATGCCGAACATGCACGGGCCTGGCGGACAGCCGGGCACCGGGTGCGCGGGCTCTCCGTGCAGGGCATGGAACGCCAGTTGGCACAGTGCGATGTGCTGTTGCTGGTCAACCCCAACAACCCCACCGGGCAGCGCCTTGAGCCACAGCGCCTGCTCGACTGGCACGCGCAACTGGCAGAACGTGGTGGCTGGCTGGTGGTTGACGAGGCGTTCATCGACTGCGCGCCGGCCTTCAGCCTGGCCAGTGCCTGCCCGCGTCCTGGGCTGATCGTGCTGCGCTCGTTCGGCAAGTTCTTCGGTATGGCCGGTGCGCGGCTGGGCTTTGTGCTGGGTGAGGCCGCGCTGCTGGAGCGCCTGGCGCAGCGCCTGGGGCCCTGGGCGGTGAGCGGCCCGGCCCGCGCCATGGGCCGGGCGCTGCTGGCTGACTACCCGGGGCAGGCACGCCAGCGCCAGCGCCTGCTCGAAGACGGAGAGCGCCTGGCGCGCCTGCTGGCCGACTGTGGTCTGCCGGCCTGGGGTGAGGCGGTGCCGTTTCGCCTGGTACCGCACGCCGAGGCCGCCGCGTTGCATGCCTACCTGGCTGAACGGGCCATTCTCACCCGGCTGTTCAGCGAGCTGCCGGCACTACGCCTGGGCCTGCCCGGCGACGAAGCGGGCTGGCAGCGCCTGGCCCAGGCACTCCATGACTGGAAGGGGATACCGCTATGGCGTTGCTGATGGTGCAGGGCACTACCTCCGATGCGGGCAAGAGTACCCTGGTGACGGCCTTGTGCCGTTGGGCGCGCCGCCAGGGGCTTGCCGTGGCCCCCTTTAAGCCGCAGAACATGGCGCTGAACAGCGCGGTGACCATCGACCAGGGCGAGATCGGCCGCGCTCAGGCGGTGCAGGCGCAAGCGGCCGGGCTGGCCCCGCACAGCGACATGAATCCCGTGCTGCTCAAGCCCAACAGCGACACCGGCGCCCAGGTGATCATCCAGGGCCGGGCCATCGGCACTATGCAGGCGCTGGATTACCACCACTACAAGCAGACCGCGCGCGAGGCCGTGCTGCAATCCTGCCGGCGCCTGCAGGCGCAGTACCCGCTGCTGCTGGTGGAGGGCGCCGGCTCGCCGGCGGAAATCAACCTGCGCGAAGGCGATATCGCCAACATGGGCTTTGCCGAGGCGGTGGATTGCCCGGTGTTGCTGATCGCCGATATCGACCGTGGCGGGGTATTCGCCCATCTGGTCGGCACCCTGGCGTTGCTCTCGCCCAGCGAACAGGCCCGCGTGCGCGGCTTCGTGATCAATCGCTTCCGCGGTGACTTGGCCTTGTTACAACCTGGCCTGGACTGGCTGGAGCAGCGCACCGGCAAACCGGTGCTGGGCGTGCTGCCCTATGTACATGACCTGCACCTGGAGGCCGAGGACGCCATCCAGACCCGCCAGGAGATGACGGTTGAGGCGCAGCGCCTGCGGGTCTGCGTGCCGGTGCTGCCGCGTATCAGCAACCACACCGATTTCGACCCGTTGCGCCTGCACCCGCAGGTCGACCTGCAGTTCGTCGGGCCCGGCCAGGCCATGCCGGCGGCCGACCTGATCATCCTGCCGGGCTCGAAAAGCGTGCGCGCCGACCTGGCCAGCCTGCGTGCGCAGGGCTGGGATCAGGCCCTGCTGCGCCACCTGCGCTATGGCGGCAAGCTGCTGGGCATCTGCGGCGGTCTGCAGATGCTCGGCCAGCGCATTGATGATCCGCTTGGCTTGGAAGGCGCGCCGGGCAGCAGCCCCGGCCTGGGCCTGCTGGCGCTGTCCAGTGAACTGCAGGCCGACAAGCAGTTGCGGCGGGTCAGTGGCTGCCTGCTGCCGGAGGGGGCGACCGTGACGGGTTACGAGATCCATGCCGGGGTCAGCCAGGGGGCGGCGCTGGCACAGCCGGCGGTACGCCTGGACGACGCGCGTACGGACGGCGCGCGCAGTGCCGACGGGCAGATCATCGCCACCTACCTGCATGGCCTGTTCGAGCAGCCCGAGGCCTGTGCGGCGCTATTGCGCTGGGCCGGGCTGCGCGAGGTGGTGCAGGTGAATTACCATGCGCGCCGCGAACAGGACATCGAGCGTCTCGCCGACCTGATCGAGGCGCATCTGGATACCCGTCTGTTGCGTGAATTATGTGGCATGAGCCCGCAGCCATGAGTAGCCGGCATGATTGAACTAATCCTCGGTGGCGCACGCTCCGGAAAGAGCCGCCTGGCCGAACAACGCGCCAGCGACAGCGGTCTGGAGGTGGTGTACGTCGCCACCAGCCAGGCCCTGGATGAAGAAATGGCCGCACGCATCGCCCATCACCGCCAGCAGCGTCCGGCGCACTGGCGGCTGCGCGAGGAGCCGCTGGCCCTGGCCGCGGTGCTGCGTGAAGAAGCGGCGGCGCAGCGTTGCCTGCTGGTCGACTGCCTGACCCTGTGGCTGACCAACCTGCTGCTGGCCGAGGACAGCCAGGCCCTGGCGCGTGAACGCCAGGCGTTGCTCGACTGCCTGGAACAGCTGCCGGGACGGCTGATCCTGGTCAGCAATGAAACCGGCCTGGGCGTGGTGCCGCTGGGCGAGCTGACGCGTCGCTATGTCGACGAAGCCGGCTGGCTGCACCAGGCGCTGGCGGCACGTTGCCAGCGGGTCACCCTGACCGTGGCCGGTCTGCCCATGATCCTGAAAGACAACGGAGTAGCCGGATGAGCACACAACCCTGGTGGCAGGCCGCTTGCCTGGCCCCTGATGAGGCGATGAGCAACGCCGCGCGTGCACGCCAGGCGCAGCTGACCAAACCGGCCGGCTCGCTCGGCCAGCTGGAAAGCCTGGCCATCCAGTTGGCCGGTCTGCAGCGCCGCGAGCGGCCCTGGGTAGCCCGCCCGCGCTTGTACCTGTTTGCCGCCGACCACGGCGTGGCGGCCGAAGGCGTCTCGTTGTTTCCCCAGGCCGTGACCGTGCAGATGCTGCACAACTTCGTGGCAGGCGGCGCGGCGGTCAGTGTGCTGGCGCGTGCCCAGGGCATGCCCATTGAACTGATCGATCTGGGCACCGTGCAGGAAGACCTGCAACTGCCCGGCGTGCGTCATCTGCGCCTGGGCGCCGGCACGGCGAATTTCTGCGAAGGGCCGGCAATGCGCGTGGAGCAATGCCAGGCCGCCCTGCAGGCCGGGCGGGATGCCGTGCAGCGTGCTGCTGAGGCGGGCTGTGATCTGTTCCTGGCCGGTGAAATGGGCATTGCCAACACCACCTCGGCCACCGCGCTGCTGTGCGCCCTGGGTGGCTGGCCGGTGGCCGAGTTGACCGGACGCGGTACCGGCCTGGATGCCCAGGGGATGAGCCATAAACAGGCGGTCATCGAGCGTGCCCTGGCCTTGCACCGACCGGCCATGGGCGAGCCCTTCGAGGTACTGCGCCGCCTCGGCGGCCTGGAAATCGCCGCCATGGCCGGTGCCTACCTGGCCTGCGCCCAGCAGGGCATCGCCGCGCTGGTCGATGGTTTTATCTGCACCGCCGCCGCCTACTGCGCGGTGCAACTCAATCCGGCCTGCCGTCCCTGGTTGTTGTTTGCCCATGCCAGTGCCGAGCGCGGCCATGCCGTGCCGGTGCAGGCGCTGCAGGCACAGCCACTGCTCGACCTGGGCCTGCGCCTGGGCGAGGGCAGCGGGGCGGCCCTGGCCTTACCGCTGGTTCGTCTGGCGTGCGAGCTGCACGCCGGAATGACCACTTTTTCTGAAGCTAACGTCGCGGAGGGCGACCACCCATGACCTTGCACCTTGATCTATTGCGCCATGGCGAAACCCAGGCCGGCCCGGGCTTCATCGGCAGTACCGACACCCCGCTGAGTGAACGCGGCCTGCAGCAGATGCGTGCCGCAGTGGCCGAAGGCGGCCCCTGGGACCTGCTGATCAGCTCGCCGCTGAGCCGCTGTCAGGCCTTTGCCAGTGAGCTGGCGGAACGCCTCGGCGTACCGCTGCGTATCGAGGAGGATCTGCGGGAAATCTGCTTTGGTGAGTGGGAAGGGCGCAATGCCGCGCAGATCCTCCTGGAAGACCCCAAGGGCCTGGAAGGCTTCTGGAACGACCCGCTGCACTACACGCCGCCGCAGGCCGAGGCGCTGCCGGCCTTCATCCAGCGTGTCGAAACGACGGTTACCCGCTTGGCTGACGAACTGGCCGGACAACGTGTGCTGCTGATTACCCATGGCGGGGTGATGCGCCTGCTGCTGGCCCGCCTGCAGGGGTTGCCGCAGGCTCAGCTGATGCAGGTGGAAGTCGGCTACGGCGCACTGCACAGCCTGCGTGTGGATGCCGCACTGAACCTGGAACAGGCCTGATGCCGCTGCCCCTGCTGATTGCCCTGCAGTTTCTCACCCGCTTGCCGGTGAGCCTGCCGGGCATGCCGCCGCCTGATGAGCAGGGGCGTTCCTTGTTGTATTACCCGCTGGTGGGTGGCCTGCTCGGCGGCCTGTTGTGGCTGGCCAGCCTGTGCCTGGCCGATACCCCGGCGTTGCTGGGCGCCGCGTTGCTGCTCAGCCTCTGGGTGCTGCTCAGCGGTGCCCTGCACCTGGATGGTCTGGGCGACTGCGTGGATGCCTGGGTGGGCGGCTACGGCGAGCGCGAACGCACCCTGGCGATCATGAAGGACCCGCGTTGCGGGCCGATGGCTGTCGTGGCGCTGTGCCTGTTGCTGTTGCTGAAGTGCGCCGCGCTGAGTGTATTGCTGCCGGCCGGGCAGGGCGTGGCCGTGCTGCTGGCGGTCTGGCTGGCGCGCAGCCTGCTGCCCTTGCTGTTCTATTGCACGCCCTATGTGCGAGCGGAAGGGCTGGGTGCTGCGCTTAGCCGGCATTTGCCGCGCCAGACGGTGCCTTACCTGCTGGCTGTGCAGGCCGGCCTGTGCCTGTTGTTCGGCTGGGCGGGCGTGTATGCCCTGCTGGCTGCGCTGGGCTGTTTCTATCTGGCACGCCGCGCCATGCTGCAGCGTCTGGGCGGTTGCACGGGGGATTGTGCCGGGGCGCTGGTGGAGCTGGCCGAGCTGGCCATTCTGCTGGTGCTGGCCCTGGCCCTTGGCTAGCCGGGCACCCCTGCTAGACTGCTGGGGGAATCTTCCCAGGAAGCCTGCTATGCGGCGTCTTCTACTGATCCTGTGGCTGCTGGCGGTGAGCGATGGACTGCGTGCCGAGCAAACCGTACTGCATCTGGTGGCTGATCGTTGGCCGCCGTTCAATGACCAGCGTCTGCCGGGTGACGGGCTGATGGTTCAGCTGAGTCGCGAAGCCTTGCAGCGTGCCGGTTATTCAATACGCTACACCGAGCTGCCCTGGGCTCGCGCGCTGCGTGGTGTGCGACTGGGCGAATACGACATCCTGGTCGGCGCCTGGCATTCGCTCGAGCGTGAAAGCTTCGGCCTGTTCAGCGATGCGGTGCTGGACAATCGCCTGCGTCTGCTGCAACGCCAGGGCGAGACAGTACGCTTCAGTAGCCTGGATGACTTGCGCCCCTATCGGATTGCCGTGGTGCGTGGTTACAGCTATGGCGCGGCATTTGACGAGCATCCGGCGTTGCAGCGTGTTGCCGTACGCGACTTCCCCAGTGGTTTACGCATGCTCCTGGCCGGGCGCGTCGACCTGGCGGTCGAGGACGAATGGGTGGCGCGTCTCCACCTGGCTGGCGAGCTGCGTGAACAGGCCGCAAACCTGGCCTTCGTCCCGGGCACGCTGAGCGAGAAACCGCTGTTCCTGCTGGCCAGTCGCAAGCATCCACAGCATCGGCAGATCATCGCCGCGTTCAACCAGGCGTTGGCCGCTATGCGCGTGGATGGCAGCTATGCCACCCTATTGCAGCGTCATGGCCTGAGCGAACCTGTCCCGTTACCCGAGGATCACTAGATGAAACGACTACGCTGTGTTGCCGGGCTGCTGTGCCTGGCCTGGGGTTCCCTGCAGGCTGCCGAATGCCCGCCACTGCTGCAGCAGCAATTGCCCAAGTTGCGCTCCCAGGAAACCCTCGATCTCTGCCAGTTCACCGGCAAGGCCCTGCTGGTGGTCAACACCGCCAGCCACTGTGGCTTTACCAGCCAGTTCAAGGGGCTGGAGGCCTTGTACCAGGAGTTTCGCGGCGAAGGCCTGGAAGTGCTGGGCGTGCCTTCCGATGACTTCTTTCAGGAAGCCAATGACCAGGAAGAAACCGCCACGGTCTGCTACGTCAACTACGGGGTGACCTTCAGCATGAGCCAGCCGCAGTCGGTGCGCGGCAGCCAGGCCACGCCGCTGTTCCGGCAACTGGCCGAGCAGAGCGGCACGGCGCCGAAATGGAACTTCTACAAATACGTGGTGGATCGCCAGGGCCAGGTCGTGGCGGCCTTCAACAGCAAGACCGCGCCGGATGACCCGCGTCTGCGCGAGGCCTTGCGCCGTGCACTGGACAGCCAGCCCTGAACGCCACAGCAAACCTGCCGCCGGCCTGTGACGACGAGCGTCTGCTGCTGGCGGCGCGACATACCGGTGGTTGGCGGCTGCGTTTTGTCGAGCCGCTGGAGCAGGCTTTCGGCCTCTGGCGGGTGGCGCGCATGCGCCGTCGCCTGGGGCTGATCATCAGTACCGCGGCGCTCTTCCAGCTGTGTTTCATGCTCCTCGATGCCTGGCTGCTACCGGCCGAGATTTTCGAGGGCAGCCTGTTCCTGCGTGGGTTTGGTCTGTTGTTGCTGGCCTTGGCCTGGCCGCTCTGTCGTCATCCAGGGTTGCCACCGCCACTGGCCCTGCACCTGTACTTCCTGGCTTTCCTGGGCAATGCCCTGGTGGTGGTGGCCTTCATCGGCTGGTGTTATCTGAATGACCTGGCCATGCGTTACGACGGTCTGTTTCTGGTGTTGCTGTTTGCCTTCCTGCTCACCGGCTTGTCCAGTCGCAATCTGATTGCCAGCGCCTGGCTGGTCTGCCTGAGCTATGTGTTGCTGATGCTCTGGTTGCGTGGCGCTCAGGCCGAGCTGTATTACGAAAGCCAGTTTCTGCTCTGTGCGGCGGTGATCGGCAGTATCGGCAGCTGGCAGCAGGAGCGTGGCCAGCGCCAGGCCTGGCTCGATCAACAGTTGCTGAGCCTGGCGCGCGTGCGTGCCGAGCAGGCCGATCAACGCACCCAGCGCCTGCTGGCCGCGGCCAGCCATGACCTGCGCCAGCCGCTCAATGCCATGGGCCTGTATGCCCGCCATTTGCAGGAGCAGGCCAGCGATGCACAGACCCGGCAGATCAGCCAGCGCCTGGCGGTGTCGGCCGAGCAACTGGGACGCATGCTGCAGTCGCTGCTCGACTACACGCGCATGAGCTTGCCGGAAGGTGGCAGCCCGCAATGGCAGGATGTGCAGCTGCAACCGCTGCTGGCACGCCTGATGGATGAACTCAAGGTGATTACCCGTGAGCAGCAGGAGGCTGCCGAGCTGCAGCTCGACTGCCCACTCGACTACTGGGTGCGCAGCGACCCGGTGCGCCTGGAGCGGCTGTTGCGCAACCTGCTGGTCAATGCCTGGCTACATGCCCAGGCGCGACGCATCTGGATCAGCGTGCGTGAAGAGCAGCAACAGCTATGTCTGGAGCTCGGTGATGATGGCCGCGGCTTGCTGGAGGAGGCTGGGCAGCCGCTACGTAGCAGCACCGGCCTGGGGCTCGGGCTGGCCATCGTGCGCCAGTTGGCCAGCCAGCTGGAACATGCCTTGCAGGTCAGCAGTGCTCCCGGTCAGGGGGTGCGCTATCAGTTGCGTCTGCCCAGGGTGGCCGCGCGCAGTCCGGAAACCGGCAACAGCCAGCCTGGCCAGTTGCCCATGCAGGTGCTGCTGCTGGAAGACGATGCGGCCAGCCGCGAAGCCCTGGCCGGCCTGCTGCAACGCTGGGGCTGCCAGGTGCAGGCCTGTGCCAACCTGGCCGAGGCGCGCCAGGCCCTGGCCAGCCAGCCGGTACAGTTGCTGATCAGTGATTACCGCCTGCAGGACGAATGCAATGGCCTGCAGGCCATCGAGCGACTACGCGAGCAGGCCGGGCGCATGCTGCCGGCCCTGCTGGTGAGTGCCGAGAGCAGCGCCGAACTGCAGGAACGTTGTGCGCCGGCGCATGTCAGCCTGCTGGCCAAGCCGATCCTGCCGGCGCGTCTGCGTCAGGTGCTGTTCAGCGGCCTGCTGCGCTCAGCCTAATAGACCGCGCTGGCGCGCCACGCTGACGCAGGCGGTACGGGTATGCACGCCCAGGTGCTGGAACAACGCCTTGAGGTGGGTCTTCACGGTGTCCTCGGACAACTGCAGCTGGCGACTGATGCTTTTGTTGGGCAGGCCTTCGGCCAGCAGCAGGAGGATTTCCTGCTGGCGTGGCGTCAGGCTGCCTGCCGGCGGGTTGCCAGCCAGTGGCAACGGCAGCGGCAGACACTCGCCAAGCAGCAGACGGCTGATGGCGCTACGCAGGCTCTGTGCATCACTGCTCTTGGCAATGAAACCGAGCGCCCCGGCCTGCAGTGCCGCCTGCATGTCGGCGGGGCTTTCGCTGGCACTGAGTACCGCCGCCGGGGTCGGGTTGCCGGCCTGTTGCCAGTCGCGCAACAGTTGCAGCCCCGAGCGATCCGGCAGGCGCAAGTCGAGGAGGATCAGGTCGTAGTCATGCTGGCGACGCAGTTGGTCGGCCGCCGCCGCACTATCGGCCAGGTCGATGTGCACGGCCCGGCTGAGTGGCTGCAAGACCAGCGCCAGGCCTTCGAGAAACAGCCGGTGGTCATCGACCAGCAGCAGGCGCAGCTGGTCGGGCAGTTGCAGATGCAGCAGGCTCATGCGCCGGTCGCCACGGGACGTTGCGGATCAGTGATCCATTCGCTCCACGAGCCGGCATACAACGGCAGCAGCGGATAGCCAGCCAGGCACAGGGCGAACAGGTTGTGGCAGGCGGTAATTCCCGAGCCACAGTAGGCCACCGCGGCGGCAGGCGGACGCGTACCCAACAGCGCAGCAAAACGGCTACGCAGGGCTTCGCTAGGCAGGAAACGGCCATCGGCTTGCAGGTTTTCCGCAAAGGGCGCGCACTGTGCGCCGGGAATGTGTCCGCCGCGCGGGTCGATGGGTTCCTGCGCGCCGCTGAAACGTGCCGGGGCGCGGGCATCGAGCAGGGTCAGCTGGGGATCGTCCAGGCGGGCCAGCAGTTGCTCGGCGCTGACCAGCAGGCTCGCCTCGGCACGCGCCTGGAACTGCCCGGGGTTGATTGCCGGCTCCGCCTGGCTGAGCGGCAACCCGGCGGCTTGCCAGGCGGCCAGTCCGCCGTCGAGCAGGTAGAGGCCGTCACGCTTGCCCAGCCAGGCGAGTATCCACCAGGCCCGTGCGGCAAAGGCATTGCTGTTGTCGTCGTAGAGCACCACCGTGCTGTCATCGTTGATACCCAGCTGGCGCAGGCAGTCTTGCAGCGCCTGCGGGGTTGGCAGGGGATGGCGGCCGGTCTGCCCCGGACGATGAGCGGCGCTGAGCTGACGACCGATGTCGACGAAGCGTGCCTGGGCAATATGCCCGGCGCGATAGCTGCGCAGGCCGTAGTCGGCATCGTCCAGGGCAAAGCGGCAGTCCAGCAGGACCAGTTGCGGGTCGTGCAACAGGTTGTTGAGGGTGAGCGGATCCATCAGGCGGGCAAGCGACATGACACACTCCAGACAGGCAAGTGCCCGAATCATAAGCGCTTTATCAGCCGTATGGCAGCTTGCTGGCGGCAGCTCGTTTATACTGCCAGCCTTGCACAGGAGAGCTGCGTGGCCATCACCATTCACTGGATACGAGACAATGCCGAGCTGGCACAGCAATGCCAGGCCTGGCGGCAGCAGCCGTTCGTGGCGCTGGATACCGAATTCATGCGGGTCGATACCTTTTATCCGATTGCCGGTTTGCTGCAGGCCAGCACCGGGGAGGGGGCCTGGCTGATCGATCCGTTGTGCATCGACGACTGGACGCCGCTTGCCGCACTGCTCGATGACCGTGGCGTGACCAAGGTGCTGCATGCCTGCAGCGAGGACCTGGAAGTCTTCCAACGCCTGCTGGGCTGCCAGCCGCGCCCGCTGTTTGATACCCAACTGGCTGCTGCTTACCTCAACCTGGGGTTTTCCATGGGCTACTCGCGCCTGGTACAGGCGGTGCTTGGCCTGGAGCTACCCAAGGGGGAAACCCGCTCCGACTGGCTGCAGCGCCCTCTCAGCGAAACCCAGGTCAGCTATGCCGCCGAAGACGTGCAGCACCTGGCCGAACTGTATCAGGCACTGCTGCCACGCCTGAGCGCAGAAAAACATGCCTGGCTGCTCGAGGATGGCGCCGAACTGGTCGACAGCCTGGGGCGCGACAGCGACCCGCAACAGGCCTGGCGCGAGGTCAAGCTGGCCTGGAAACTCAGTCGCCAGCAACTGGCCGTGCTGCGTGCCCTGTGCGCCTGGCGCGAGACGCAGGCCCGGCTGCGTGACCAGCCGCGCAATCGCATCCTCCGTGAGGGCACGCTCTGGCACCTGGCGCGCCTGCAGCCGCAGGACCGGGTCAGCCTGGCGCGTATCGAAGACATGCACCCACGCACCGTGCGCCAGGATGGCGAGACTCTGCTGCGCCTGATTGCCGAGGCGGCCAGCCTGCCGCCCGAGCAGTGGCCGCAGCCGCTCGATGAGCCGCTGCCACTGGAAGCCAGCGGCCTGCTGAAGAAACTGCGCAGCGTCGGCCAGCAGGAGGCCGAACAGCTGGACATGGCCCCCGAGCTGATGTTGCGCAAGAAAGTTCTCGAAGCCTTGCTCAAGAGCGGCTTTCCGCACGGACCTTATCACCTGCCTGACAGCCTCAAGGGTTGGCGACGCGAGCGCATGGGCGCTGCCTTGCTGGCCCGGATTACCGCGCTGACCACCCCCGGAGCTTCGGCATGAAACGTATCTGCTCGATCTACAAGAGCCCGCGCAAAAACGAAATGTATCTGTACGTGCTCAAGGCCGAAGCGCTCAGCCGCGTTCCCGAAGCGCTGCTGCAGGCCTTCGGCACGCCGCGTCACGCCTTTGACCTGGTGCTCAGCGAGGCGCGTCAACTGGCCCGCGAAGACATCCACAAGGTGCTGGAAAACCTCGACAAGCAGGGCTTCCACCTGCAAATGCCGCCGGCCGAAGAGGAGTACATCGAGCACCTGCCCGATGAACTGCTGCGCATGAACGATCCACTCTGAGGTAGCCATGGCAGCCAAGGTCGAACCCTTCTGGAAACGCAAGAGCCTCGCCCAACTGGATGCCGAGGAGTGGGAGTCGCTGTGCGACGGTTGCGGCCTGTGCTGCCTGCAGAAGCTTGAAGACGAGGACGATGGCAGCGTCTACTACACGCGCATCGCCTGCAAACTGCTCGACCGTGACAGCTGCCGGTGCAGCGACTATGCCAACCGGCGAGCCCAGGTGCCAGACTGCATCCAGCTCGATGCGGCGCAGGCCGAGCAGTTCAAGTGGCTGCCGCCAACCTGTGCCTATCGGCTGGTGGCCGCTGGCAGCGACCTGCCGCCCTGGCACCATCTGGTCTGCGGTGATCGCAATGCGGTGCATGAACAGCGGATTTCCCAGGCCGGTCGTATGCTCAGCGAAAACCAGGTGGCCGAGGACGACTGGGAAGATCATCTGATTTTCCGCGCCGGCTGAGGGTTTCCGGCACACCGCGGCGCTGACCGGCAAGCAGCGTGCACCGCGGCTCAACGATATCGCTTATCCAGCGCCCAGGTGGGCGCGCCTGACCGGGAGATTCCCCAGATGAACCTGCTACGTCCGTCAGCATTGCTGATTCTGCTTGGCCTGTTGTGCAGCAGTCCGCTGTGGGCGGCCAAGCGTGAACGCGTGGACCTCGATTACCACGTGCGTTTTCTCCCTGAAGCCGACCAGGCCGAGGTCAGTCTGAGCCTGTCGCGCGCCGACAACCTCTACTACTTCAACTTCAACCTCGGCGATGAGGGGGCCTACAGCGATTTTGCCGGTGACGGCACCTTCGAGCAGAAGGACAACAAGCTGTACTGGCAACCCGGCAAGGGCAAGAGCACCCTGAGCTGGAAGGTCAGAGTCAGTCATCCGCGAGGCGAGCGCTACGATGCGCTGATGACCCCGCAGTGGGCGCTGCTGCGTGGCGACGATCTGGTGCCCCCGGCGCACATGGACAACGACCCCAAGGTGCAGCTGGTCGCGCGCCTGCAGTTCCAGCTGCCCAAGGGCTGGAAGTCGGTGGAAACCGGCTGGCCACGGATCGGCAAGCACAAGTTCCGCATCGATAACCCGGAGCGGGTATTCGACCGTCCCACCGGCTGGATCATTGCCGGCAAGCTCGGCACGCGCCGCGCGCAACTGGGCAACACCGACATCACCATCAGTGCGCCAACCGGCCAGGGCATGCGCCGCATGGATGTGCTGACCTTGCTGACCTTCATCTGGCCGCATGCCCAGCAGGTCTTCCCACGTGATCCGGCCAAGCTGCTGATCGTTGGCGCTGGCGACCCGATGTGGCGGGGCGGCCTGTCGGCAAGCAACTCCTACTACATGCACAGTGACCGTCCACTGGTCAGCGAGAATGGCACCAGTTCCCTGGTGCACGAACTGGTACATGTGTTCAGCCGTATCCGAGACACCGATCGCAGTGACTGGATCAGCGAGGGTATCGCCGAGTACTACGCCATCGAGCTGATGCGCCGTGCCGGCGGGCTCAGCGAAGACCGCTACCACAAGGTGCGTGCCCAGCTGAAACGCTGGAGCAAGGATGTGAAGAGCCTGCGTGGCGAGAACAGCAGCGGGCCGATGACCGCGCGGGCCGTGCTGCTGTTGCAGGACCTGGACAAGGAGATCCGCCAGGTCAGCGAGGGTCGCCACGCGCTGGATGACCTGACCCGGGCGCTGATGCGCCTGGAAAAGGCCAGCACCGACGATGTGCTGGCGATCAGCGAAAGCCTCTTGGGCGCGCCTTCCGAAGTGCTGGACAGCCGTCTGCTGCGTTGAGAGCAGATCATTCAGCGGGATGATGGTGCACTGCCGCGCCAGCCGGCGCGGCTACACTGCCGGTCAGTCGTTTACTCACTGAACAAGGCAGGCACGCATGCACAACCGCATCATGATTACTGGCGCAGGCTCCGGTCTGGGCCGCGAGATGGCTCTGCGCTGGGCACGCGAGGGCTGGCGCCTGGCGCTGTCCGACGTCAACCAGGCCGGTCTGGAAGAAACCCTGCGCCTGGTGCGCGAAGCCGGTGGCGATGGCTTCATCCAGCGCTGCGACGTGCGTGACTACAGCCAGCTGACCGCCCTGGCGCAAGCCTGCGAGGAGCGCCTGGGCGGTATCGATGTAGTGGTCAACAATGCCGGGGTGGCCGCCGGCGGCTTCTTCAGCGAGTTGAGCCTGGAGGACTGGGACTGGCAGCTGTCAATCAACCTGATGGGCGTGGTCAAGGGCTGCAAGGCCTTCCTGCCGTTGCTGCTGAAGAGCCAGGGCCGGCTGATCAATATCGCTTCCATGGCCGCGTTGATGCAGGGGCCGGCGATGAGCAACTACAACGTGGCCAAGGCCGGCGTGGTAGCGCTCTCGGAAAGCCTGCTGGTGGAGTTGCGCGACCAGCAGGTCAAAGTGCACGTGGTGTGCCCGTCGTTCTTCCAGACCAACCTGCTCGACTCGTTCCGTGGCCCGACGCCGGCCATGAAGGCCCAGGTCGGCAAACTCCTGGAAAGCTCGCCGATCAGTGCCGGCGAGATCGCCGACTACATCTTCCAGCAGGTGGCAGCCGAGGAATTCATGATCCTGCCCCACGAGCAGGGGCGCATGGCCTGGGCCATCAAACGCCAACAGCCGCAGGCCATCTACGACGAGATGGCGCGCATGGCGGCGCGCATGCGCAGCAAGAACAGCTGATTGATGCAGGCGACGACGGGGTGCGGCGCATCGCGCTTTGCCCCGTCGCGACTTTGCGCACGCGCCGGGCTGTGTTAGAAGGCAGCACGAATTTTCAGGAGCGTGTGCGTGCAGTCGGAATCCATCGTCTACGGCAGCATTCAGGACTGGCCGGCCGCTGACGCCGAGCAGACCCTGCTGCGCCGGGCCAGCAACCGCCAGGTGCTGGACAGCCTGGCGCATGAACCGTGGGATTTCCTCGGCCGGCAGATGTTTGCTTGCCAGCAACTGCCGGAGCGCGGTCTATACCTGACCCAGGTGATTCATTTCGGGGCCAGCTACGCCAACATCGAGTACGAGTGGAGCCTGTGGATCGAGCAGTTCGAGGCGTTGCTGCGGCGCCTGTACTGGTCCAGCGCGGTGGTTCACCTGACCACCGAACTCAACGGGACGCATACCTTTCGCTGGCACAGCGAGCAGGGCGGCAGCGCGCCGCAGGAAGGGCCACTGCGCCTGCGCTGCGTGTGGGAGCGCGAAGCCTGATCAGTGCCCGGGCTGGGCACAAACCTGCTGGGCAATCTCGATGATCTGTTCACGCATCCAGCGGTTTGCCGGATCCTGATCGGTACTTTCGTGCCAGTACAGGTGGGTTTCCAGATTCGCTACGCCGTTAACCGGCAGATCCAGCACATGCATCTGGTGGCGCCGCGCAAAGCGCTCGGGCACGGTCATCGCCATGTCGGTCTGCTGCAGCACGCTGGAGGCCATCAGGTAGTGCTGCGAGCGTAGGGCAATGCGCCGCTGCAGGCCCATCTTGCCCAGCGCCAGGTCGACATAGCCCAGGCCGTTGCGGCGGCTGGAAATATGGATATGCGACAGCGACAGGTAGTCATCGAGGCTGATGCGTTCGCGCGCCAACGGGTGCCCCGGACGTAGCGCACACACGTAGCGGTCTTCCATCAGCTTGACGTGGCGCACCTGGGGGTCGGTGTTGAGCGGTGCATCAACGGCGAAGTCCAGGCGGCCGGCGGCCAGCTCCTTGGTGGTTTCGCGGCGCCGCGCCAGCATGCTTTCGATGCTCACCAGCGGCGCCTGGCGGCGCAGGCGCTGGAACAACGGTGGCAGGATCACCGCTTCGGAAAGGTCGGTCATGCTGATGCGGTAGGTCTTGTTGGCCTGCTGCGGGTTGAAGGTTCGGCTTTCCTGCACCGAGACACGCAGCAGCTGCAGGGCGTTGCGCACCGGGCCGATGATGTTCTGCGCCATGGGCGTGGGCACCATGCCCTGCGCGGTACGCACGAACAGCGGGTCGTTGAAGGTTTCGCGCAGGCGGGCCAGGGCGTTGGATACGGCAGGCTGGGTAATGCCGACGATCTGCCCGGCACGGGTCAGGTTGGCCTCGCTGTAGATGGCGTCGAAGACGATGAACAGGTTGAGATCGACTTTGTTCAGGTTCATGCGGACTCCCGTGCCTTGCCGGACTGAATATGGCTTATGAATGTTAATAAGCAGGCAAAATAGATTAGGTGGATTCTTGCGCCTGGGCTAGCCTCTTTTTACATCAACAACCCGCTGGTTCATTTTCTGGAAGGTCAGCCCATGGATTTCGCCTATTCCCCCAAGGTCCAAGCCCTGCGTGAACGTGTCAGCGCGTT
This sequence comes from Pseudomonas fluvialis, assembly GCF_002234375.1. Lineage (GTDB taxonomy): Bacteria > Pseudomonadota > Gammaproteobacteria > Pseudomonadales > Pseudomonadaceae > Aquipseudomonas > Aquipseudomonas fluvialis. The sequence goes on along the minus strand of NZ_NMQV01000024.1, from coordinate 152,501 downwards.
CATGGAAGAGCATGTCTATCCGGCCGAGGCCGTGTTCGAGCAGCAGGTGGCCGAAGGTGACCGCTGGCAGCCCACGGCGATCATGGAGCAGCTCAAGGACAAGGCCCGCGAGGCCGGTCTGTGGAATCTGTTCCTGCCCGAGTCGGAGTATGGTGCCGGCCTGAGCAATACCGAATACGCACCGCTGGCGGAAATCATGGGCAGCTCGTTGATTGGTGCCGAGCCCTTCAACTGCTCGGCACCGGACACTGGCAACATGGAGGTGCTGGTGCGCTATGGCAGCGCGGAACAGAAGAAAACCTGGCTGGAGCCGCTGCTGGCTGGCGAGATCCGCTCGGCGTTCGCCATGACCGAGCCGGGCGTGGCCTCTTCCGATGCCACCAACATGCAGGCCCGCGCGGTGCGCGAGGGCGACCAATGGCTGATCAACGGACGCAAGTGGTGGACCTCCGGGGCCTGCGACCCGCGCTGCAAGATCATGATCTTCATGGGCCTGACCAATCCGGACGCACCCAAGCATCAGCAGCACTCGATGATCCTGGTACCGACCGATACCCCCGGGGTGAAGATCATTCGCCCGTTGCCGGTCTTCGGTTACGACGATGCGCCGCATGGCCACGCCGAGGTGCTGTTCGAGAATGTCCGGGTGCCTTACGAGAACGTCATCCTTGGCGAGGGACGTGGCTTCGAGATCGCCCAGGGCCGCCTTGGCCCAGGCCGCATCCACCACTGCATGCGCTCTATCGGCATGGCCGAGCGGGCCCTCAAGCTGATGTGCCAGCGTTCGGTCAGCCGCAGCGCCTTCGGCAAGCCGCTGGCGCGCCTGGGCGGCAACCTCGATCACATCGCCGACTCGCGCATGGAGATCAACATGGCGCGCCTGCTGACCCTCAACGCGGCCTACATGATGGATACCGTGGGCAACAAGGTGGCGGCCAGCGAGATCGCGCAGATCAAGGTGGTGGCCCCCAACGTGGCGCTGCGGGTGATCGACCGGGCCATCCAGATACATGGCGGAGCTGGGGTGTCCAACGACTTCCCGCTGGCCTACTGGTATGCCATGCAGCGCACCCTGCGCCTGGCCGATGGTCCTGACGAAGTGCACCGCATGATGGTTGGTAAGTACGAGCTGGGCAAATACGTCAGCCGCGAGCAGATGAAAGCCTCGCGCTGAGGCGTTTCAGCCGCGCTTGTGCTGCGGCGGGCTCGTGTGCAGATGCAGCTGGCTGGCAAACTGCCGGGCCAGCTGCAGATCCTGGAAGGTGATGACGCGCCGACCCAGGCGAACCTGCCAGAGCGAGCGACCATTGCGCTGGATGGCGTGAATTTCCACGTGCATGCGACTGTCCTCCGCGCCCAGTGGGCTGACAGTGCATGCTAGCGCCAGGCTAGCTGGCCTGGCTGTGCCACTTTAGTAGACCCACACCTCGACCCGGCGATTCTTCATGCGGCCGTCGTCCTGCTGATTGCTGGCGACCGGCAGCTGCTCGCCCAGGCCGAGGATGTCGCGGGGCAGGATGCCGGCCCGCGCCAATTCACGGCGCACTGCCATGGCGCGCAGCTTGGAGAGCAGGGCAGCCCGTGCGGGGTCGCTTTTCGGGTCGCCAAAGCCGACCAGCACCAGTTGCCGATGCTGCTTGTCGTTGGCCTTCAGGTAGTCGAGCAGGCGTTGCAGGTCGTGCAACGCCTTGTTGTCCAGTTCGGCACTGCCTTCACGGAAGCGGAAGTTCACGCTGAGACGCTGCGCCTGCTCGGCGAGGCGTTGATAGACCCTGGGTTGGCTGGCATCCACGGCAACACGCATGGCTTGTACCTGCTGGCCGATGAAGCCGTTGGCCGTGACGATGGCCTGGCCCTCGGCACTCTGGGCGAACTCGACCAGCGCGCGCGCCCAGGGATTGCTTTCATCAGGCTTGAGGTAGAAGAACAGGCGCCGTGACAGCGGGTAGTCCTCGGTGCTGATCAGCTCGCGACTGGCCGGCATGGCCTGCGAACCCTGGTCGGCGATGTGCAGGGCCTTGGCCTGGCGGATGTACGGCAGGCCGATGAAACCGATGGCCTGCGGGTCCTGGCTGACACGCTCGGACAGTTCGTCGCTGGATTCGAAGCGCTGCGCGGCACCAGCCAGTTGCTTGCCCTGGCTGCTCAATACCAGCTCCTTGAACGTATCGAAGGTCCCGGAATTGTCATCACGGGCATACAGGCGTACCGCCCCCGCGGGGCCACCGAGAGCTTGCCAGTTATCGATTTCTCCGGCGAACAGCGCAGCAACCTGGGCGATATCCAGCTGCTGCACGGGATTGTCCGGGTGCACGATGATCGCCAGCCCGTCCAGGGCGATGACCTGTTCGGCGCTGGCACTGCGCAGGTCCCCCAGGCTGGCCAGACTGGCCTGCTCGCTGTCCTTGATCGGCCGCGAGGAGGCGGCCAGCTCGGCGCTGCCTTCAGCCAGCGCGACAAAACCGGTGCCCGAGCCATGGGCGGCGACAGTGATCTGCAGCAGGCGCCCCTGGGCGTCCCGTCCGCTGACGCTTACTTCGTTCGGCGCGCTGATCTGTTGCTCGGGATGGGCAACGCCCTGCTGGCGCAGCAGGCCGGCCGCCAGGGCCGGTGCCAGGTGGGCACCGATGGTGTTGGAGCCCTGGATGCGCAACAGCAGGTTAGCCTCGCCAGCGCTGGCCGGCCAGGGCATGACGTAGCAGCAGAAAGCCAGCGCAAGTAGCGCGGCTGTTTGGCTCCAGGGACGGGATTCCGGGGTAAAACGCGAAGACATGCGACACACCTTGCAACAGCGGAGAAGGTGCGCCGCAGCCTAGGCAGACCGCATGACAGGCGTGTGACAGAACGGTGAAGCCTGCGCGGCAGCGTCCCGTCAGCTCAGTTGCAACCAGATCGGCGCATGGTCGGAGGGCTTCTCCATGCCGCGTAGCGCATAGTCGACACCCGCGTCGCAGAGGCGCTCGCGCAGGCCCAACGAGGCGAGGATCACATCGATGCGCAGGCCGCGTCGCGGGCTGTCTTCGAAGCCGCGACTGCGGTAATCGAACCAGCTGAAACAGTCATCGACCGTCGGGTGCAGTTGTCGGTAGCTATCGACTAACCCCCAGTCCTTGAGGCGTTGCAGCCACTCGCGCTCTTCCGGGAGGAAGCTGCACTTGCCGCTTTTCAGCCAGCGCTTGCGGTTTTCCTCGCCGATACCGATATCACAGTCTTCCGGGGAGATATTGATATCACCCATCACCACCAGCGGTTGCTGCGGCTGGAAGCGGTTTTCCAGCAGCTGCTGCAGGTCTGCGTAGAAACGCTGCTTGGCAGGAAACTTGCTCTCATGGCTGCGGTTTTCCCCTTGCGGGAAGTAGCCATTCATCACGGTCAGCGGATTACCTTGGGCGTCGGCATACACGCCCCAGATGAAGCGTCGTTGGGCATCCTCGGCATCGCCGGGAAAGCCCTTGTGCAGTTCCAGGGGGGGCTGGCGGGACAGCAGGGCCACGCCGTAGTGGCCTTTCTGCCCGTGGTAATGCACGTGATAGCCCAGCTGGCGAATCTCGCCTTCGGGGAACTGCTCATCAGCCACCTTGGTCTCCTGCAGGCCGATGATGTCTGGCTGGTGTTTCTCGATCAGCGCCGCCAGCTGGTGAGGACGGGCGCGCAGGCCGTTGATATTGAAGGAAACCAGTTTCATGCAGAGCGCCCCAGGCAAACAAAGGCGCATGGTAGTCAGCCGGCCGGGGCATCGGCAAGCCAGGCTTGGCGGCATGCGGCAGGGCTCTGCTAGCATGTGACCGATGAAGGATCTGTCCCTGGGCCGTGTTGCCCTGTTCTGCCTGGCGCTGTTGCCGGGCTTGCCGGTGTGGGCCGAGGCGTTGCTGGAAGTGCGCCTGCGCCCCAGCGATAGTGCCTTGCGCGCCAATATCGAGGCGTATGTAGGCAACCTGGGTGAGCGCGACCCGGCGGCCCTGCAGCGCTTTGCACGGAGTGCCGAGCAGCAGGCGCAACAGGCTCTGCAGGCCCTGGGCTATTACCGCGCGCAGGTGGTCAGCCAGGTTGACGAACACCAGGGGCGACCGCGCCTGCGCCTGCTGGTGCGCCAGGGCGAACCGGTGCGCCTGCAGCAGGTAACTATCGAGGTACTCGGCGAGGCGGCCAGCCTGACGGCTTTTCGCCGGCCACGCAGCAGTCGCCTGCAGCCTGGCCAGGTGCTGGATCATGGCGCCTACGAGGCGGCCAAGAAGCTGCTCGCCAGCCAGGCGCAGCGTTATGGCTTCTTCCAGGGGCGCTTTATCGAGCAGCGTCTGCGTGTCGACCCGCAAGCGGGCACGGCAGATATCCATCTGCGTTATACCAGTGGGCCACGGCATCGTTTTGGCGCGGTGAGCTTCCAGGGCGACTTTGCCATCGATGAGCGCTTGCTGCAGCGCCTGCAACCCTTCGCGGTGGGTGATGCCTATGATGCCGACCTGGTGGCACGCTTTGCCCAGAACCTGCGTGACAGTGGCTACTTCGCCGAGGTGCGGGTCGATGCGCTAGCCGAGCAGCGCAGTGGGCTGGTCGTGCCAGTGCAGGTCAATCTGCAACAGGTATTGCCACGCAGTTTCACGCTGGGGCTGGGCTACTCGACCGACATTGGCCCTCGCAGCCGTGCCAGCTGGACGCGTCACTGGCTCAATCCACAGGGGCACAGCCTGGGCGCGGATGCCGAGCTGGCTCTGGAGCGTCAGGCGGTTGGCAGCTGGTACCAGATACCTTTGCAGCAGGCACTGACCGACCACCTGCGCTTCACTGCCGGTTACCAGCAGGAGCAAATGATCGATATCGACACTCGTCGCTATCGCCTGGGCGCCGAGTGGCAGGCCATGCTGGCCGGGGACTGGCAGCGCAACCTCAGCCTGAACTGGCAGGAGGAACGCTATGACTATGGTCAGGGCAGCCCGGACGGGCGCAGCCAGTTGCTGCTTGCCGGGCTGGGCTTCAATCATCTGCACAGTGACTCCCCGAGCAATCCCAGCCAGGGCTATCGCCTGCAGATCGACAGCCAGATGGCCAAGCGCGGCCTGCTGGCCGATACCGACCTGCTACAGGTCAATGCCCAGGCCAAGGGCCTGTACAGCTTCGCAGCGGGTCATCGTCTGCTGGCCCGCGTACAGGCCGGTGGTATTGCCACTAACGACTATGCGGCGGTACCGCCTTCGCTGCGCTTCTTTGCCGGTGGTGACCAGAGTGTGCGCGGTTACGACTACCAGAGCCTGTCCCCGGAGGATCGCCGGGGCAACAAGGTCGGGGCACGCTACCTGCTGGCCGGCAGCCTGGAGTACCAGTACCCGCTGCGCGAGCAATGGCGCCTGGCGACCTTTATCGATCGGGGCAATGCCTTCAACAGCCTCAGTGCACGGCACTTTACCGGCATCGGGCTGGGGCTGCGCTGGCTTTCCCCGGTGGGGCCGCTGCGCCTTGACCTGGCGCATGCGCTGGATGAGCCAGGCGGTGTGCGTCTGCACTTTTCCATGGGGCCGGAACTGTGAAGCGCCTGCTCTATGCGCTGTTCGGGTTATTGCTGGGCGGTGTCGCCAGCCTGCTCGGTCTGCTGTACAGCGAAGCCGGCAGTCGCTGGTTACTTGGCCAGGTCGGGGGGCTGCAGGTACTCGGCAGTCAGGGGCACCTGGCGGGTACCTGGCAGGCGCGGACCGTGCGCTGGGAAACGGCTGACCTGCGCCTGCAGCTGGATGATGTGCAGTTGTCCTGGACGCCCGCTTGTCTGTGGCGCCTGCAGTTATGCGTAGAGCGGCTACAGGCTGCCCGTCTGGCAGTGCATCCGGCGGCTAGTGAGGAGCCGGCAGCACGCCAGGCGTTGCGCTTGCCGGTGCTGGATATGCCGTTGGCGATCGCGTTGCACAGCGTGCAGCTGGACGCGCTGTATGTGCAGGACGAGCTGCGCATCGAGAACCTGCAGCTGCGTGCCCGCTGGCAGGGCCATGAGCTGCAGGTCGAGGCGCTGCAACTGCGCCAGGCCGACCTGCAGCTGCACCTCAGCGGGGTACTGCAGACCGTGCGCGACTGGCCCTTGCAGGCCACGGCCCAACTGGCGCTTGCGGCTCCGTCCGGGCAGGACTGGAACCTTGCCTTGCAACTGCACGGCGACCTGCAGCAGCGCCTGCAGTTACAAATGCACAGCAGTGGTTACCTGCAGGCACAGGGTGAAGGCTGGTTGCAGCCGCTGGCCGAGCATTGGCCAGCCCGTTTGCAGGTGCAGGCCAGCGACTTCCTCGCCACTCCGACACTGCCGGCCACCTTGCGCATGGAGCATGTGCAGCTTGATCTGCAGGGGGATCTGCAGAGCGGCTATGCCCTACAGGGACAGGCCAGTCTGGCCGCCGAGCAGCACCCCATGAGCCTGCTGCTGGACGCCTTGCTGACCGCGCAGGGCCTGCAACTCAAAGAGGTGCGCCTGGGTGACAGGCAGCAGGGCTACCTGCAGGTGCACGGCGAGGTTGACTGGCAGTCCAGTCTGGCCGTGCAGGGCCAGCTGGACTGGCAGGACCTGCCCTGGCAGCGCCTCTGGCCGCAGCTCGATGCCCTGGACTGGCGACTGCGTCGCCTGCAGGGCCCCTTCAGTTATCAGGATGGGCGCTACCAGGGCGAGCTGCATGCCGAGGCGGATGGCCCGGCGGGACCGTTCACCCTGCACAGCCCCTTTGCCGGCGATTTGCAGCGTGTGCAGCTGGCTGATGTGCGCCTGCAGGCTGGTCGGGGTCAGGCCAGTGGCCGGCTTGAGCTGAGCCTGGGTGCCCAGGCGGGTTGGTCGACGCACTTGCAGCTACGGGACATCGATCCGGCCTATTGGCAGGCCGGTTTACCAGGACGCATCGCCGGTAGCCTGCACAGTGAGGGGCAGTGGCAGCCCGCGCTGCAAGGACGCCTGGTAGTGGACCTGCATGGCCAGGTGCGCCAGCAGCCCTTGCGCTGGCAAGCCACGCTGCAGGCGCAGGGCGAGCAATGGTCACTGGCCCCGCTGCAGTTGCAGCTGGGCGATAACCGTATTGACGGCCAGGCCAGCCTGGGCAGTGGTCAGCGCCTGGCGGGCGAGCTGCGCTGGAAGCTGCCCGCCCTGCAACAGCTCTGGCCGGAACTGGCCGGGCGTGTGCAAGGGCAGTTGCAACTGGCGGGCACCCGGCAGCGTCCGCAAGGTCAGTTGCAACTGCAAGGCCAGGCCCTGCGTTTCCAGCAGCTGCGCTTGGCCAGCGTGCAGCTGGATGCCCGCCTGGATGCCCGGCAGCAGGGCACCTTGCGTCTGCAGAGTGGCGTGCTGCGGCAGGGTGAAAGGAATCTGGGGGAAGGGCTGCTTAGCGGGGCCGGCACCTGGCAACGACATCAGCTGGACCTTGACTGGCTTGCCCCCGACTTTGCCGTGAACCTGCAGCTCTCTGGCGCTCAGCAAGCGCCGGGCTGGCGGGGCGAGTTGCGCCAGGCCCGCGTGCACCTGGCTGAACTCGCCTGGCAATTGCAGGCACCTACGGCCGTGCGGTTCAACGCTCAGGCCTGGAACCTGGCAGCCCACTGCTGGCAGGCCGAGCAGGCCAGCCTGTGTGCCGGCGCGCAGCGCCTGTGGCCAGACAGTCGCCTGGACTATCGTTTGCGCCAGTTGCCGATGAGCAGCCTGGCGGGCTGGTGGCCGGAGGACTTCGACTGGCAGGGCCAGCTGGACGGTGAATTGCAACTGCAACTGACTGAGCGCGGGCCGCGAGGCCAACTGCGCCTGGATGCCGGACAGGGGCAGTGGCGCTTACGCGAACAAGGCCAGTGGCTGGCGTTTCCCTACCAGCAGTTGCACCTGCACAGCCGGTTGCAGCCGCACGGTGTAGAGGCTCGCCTGTGGCTGGATGGTGAACGACTGGGACAATTCGAGCTGGATATGCAGATCGACCCGCGCACGGCCAGCAAGCCGTTGCGCGGCCAGTATCGCCTGACGGGACTGGATATCGGCCTGGCCCGGCCCTTCGTATCGGGACTCGAAGCGCTGGAGGGGCGTTTGCAGGGCCAGGGGCGGATCACCGGCAGCTTGCTGGCCCCCTGGGTGGAGGGCGACTTGCAACTCCTCGACGGGCGGGTTGCTGGGGCCGGTTGGCCATTGAATCTGGATGCCCTGGCTGTGCAGATACAGATTGTTGGCCAGCAGTTAGAGGTGCAAGGCAACTGGCGCAGTGGCGAGCTGGGGCGCGGTCAGTTCACCGGGCAACTGGGCTGGCATGAAGCGCTGCGTGCCCGCCTGGCGGTTAGTGGTAGCCAGTTGCCCGTGGTGGTCGAACCCTACGCCAATCTGCAGGTCGAGCCCCGCCTGCAGCTGCAGTTGGACGAACAGGGCCTGGCCCTGAGTGGCGAAGTGGATGTCCCCAGTGGCTTGATCGAGGTACGCGAGCTGCCTGCGCAAGCCGTGCGCGTATCAGCGGATGTCGAGGTAGTGGGTGCAGCGCCCGCTAGCGAACGCAATCTGCCACTGGCCATGGATGTGCGCCTGCGGGTCGGTGCGCAGCGCTTGCGTTTTCGCGGTTTTGGTCTGACTGCCGAGGTGCGTGGTCAGTTGCATATGACAGATCAGCTACGCAGCCAGGGTGAGCTGGAATTGCTTAAAGGCCGTTATCAAGCCTATGGACAACGCCTTAACGTGAGGCGTGCACGCTTGCTGTTCAATGGCGCTTTGGATCGTCCGTTCCTGGACATCGAAGCGGTGCGCAAGGTGGGGACGGTGAGCGCAGGGGTGCGTGTCTCGGGCAGTGCCGAGCAGCCGCTTAGTCAGGTATTTGCGGATCCGCCGATGAGCGAGGAGCAGGCCTTGTCCTATCTGGTACTCGGCCGTCCGCTGGGCAGTCGCGGCGATGGCGCGGCCCTGGGCAGCGCAGCACTGGCCATGGGACTGTCAGGTAGCCTGTCGTTTACCGGACAACTGGCCGAGCGGCTAGGTATCGATGACTTCCAATTGGGCAGTGAAGGGGCCAGCGGCCGCTTCTCCGAGCGGCTGAGCCTGCACTACGGCCTGGGTTCCCTGGAGCAGGGCAGCCTGTTGGCGGTGCGCTACGAATTAAGCAAACGCCTGTACCTGGAGGCGGCCAGTGGCCTGGCCAGCTCGCTGGACCTGGTGTATCGCCACGATTTCTGAATAAAACCGACTGGTCGAACAGCTTTTACAGCAGCGACTGGTCGCCAGTGGAACGCTTCGTGCTAGCATCCAGCCGCACAGGCGTAGCACGGACACACCCTGTTACGCCTGCCTCACAGCATCGCTGCGCTATCCGCGCAGGGTGGCCTGCCGCTGGCCGGTTATCCCGGAAGCGGCGATAACAAGAAAGGAGCCGTACATGGAATCCATCAACGCGTTGGTCAACAGCGTCAATGGCCTGGTCTGGGGGCCACCCATGCTGGTTGCCATCCTGGGCACTGGCCTGTTCCTCATGCTTTTCCTCCGCTTCATGCCGTTGGCGCGCATCGGTACCGGTTTTGCCCTGATGTGGCGCGGTCGCCGGCGCGGCGATGCGGAAAGTGGCGAAATCAGTCCTTTTGAAGCGCTGATGACCTGCCTGGCAGCCACGGTGGGTACGGGCAACATTGCCGGTGTGGCCACCGCCATTTTTCTCGGCGGCCCCGGCGCCTTGTTCTGGATGTGGTGTACCGCGCTGGTCGGCATGGCCACCAAATACGCTGAAGTGGTGCTGGCCGTGCACTACCGCGAGAAAGATGACCGTGGTGAACATGTTGGCGGCCCCATGTATGCCATCAAGAATGGCCTGGGTGCCAAGTGGATATGGCTGGGTACCGCCTTTGCCGTCTTCGGCGGGTTTGCCGGCTTCGGCATCGGCAATATGGTGCAGGTCAACAGCATGGCACATGCACTGCAGACCACCTTCAACGTACCGCTGTGGGTCACCGGGGTGAGCAGCATGGTCTTGGTCGGGCTGGTCATCCTTGGCGGGATCCAGCGTATCGGCAAGGTCGCTGCGGCACTGGTGCCGTTCATGTGCCTGGCCTATATCGCCGCGGCAATCGTGGTTCTGGCGGTCAATTTCTCGGCTATTCCTGGCGCCTTCGATCTGATCTTCACCCATGCCTTCAGTCCGATTGCCGCTACCGGCGGCTTTGCCGGTGCAGCGGTGATGGCGGCGATTCGCTTTGGTGTGGCGCGGGGCATCTTTTCCAACGAAGCGGGCCTGGGTACTGCCGGTATCGCCCAGGCGGCCGGTACCACGCATAGCTCGGTACAGTCTGGAATGATCGGTATGCTGGGTACCTTCATCGATACCATCATCATCTGCAGCCTGACCGGCCTGGCGATCATTTGCTCCGGGGTATGGACCAGCGGTGCCAGTGGCGCAGCGCTCTCGGCCGCGGCCTTCGAAAGTGCCATGCCGGGCTTCGGTGGCGCCATCCTGACCCTGGCACTGGTGATCTTTGCCTTTACCACCATTCTCGGCTGGAGCTATTTCGGCGAGAAGTGCTGGGAATTTCTCGTCGGCACCAAGTCGATCCTGCCGTTCCGTATCATCTGGGTACTGGCCGTACCGTTCGGTGCGATTGCCCAGCTGGACTTCGCCTGGTTGCTCGCCGACACCCTCAACGGGCTGATGGCCATTCCCAACCTGCTGGCGCTGATCCTGCTCAGCCCGGTGGTGGTCAAGCTGACCCGCGAATACTTTGCGCGACCGACCCAGTAGTTTTTCCGCCACAAACAACAACGGCTCCCGCGGGAGCCGTTGTTGTTGCATGGTTTGGCCAGTCAGTCTTCGATGGCACCCATCGCGGTGGTGTTGAAGCCGCCGTCGACGTAGAGAATTTCGCCACTGATGCCCGAGGCCAGGTCGGAGCAGAGGAAGGCACCGGCGTTGCCGACTTCCTCGATGGTCACGTTGCGGCGCAGCGGGGTCTGCTTCTCGTTGGCGGCGAGCATCTTGCGGAAGCTCTTGATGCCGGACGCTGCCAGGGTACGGATCGGCCCGGCGGAAATGGCATTCACGCGAGTACCTTCCGGACCAAGGCTGCCGGCCAGGTAGCGTACGCCGGCTTCCAGGCTGGCCTTGGCCATGCCCATCACGTTGTAGTTGGGCATGGTGCGCTCGGCGCCCAGGTAGGAGAGGGTGAGGATGCTGCCATTGCGACCCTGCATCAGTGGGCGGCCGGCCTTGGCCAGCGCTACCAGGCTGTAGGCACTGATGTCGTGGGCAATACGAAAGCCTTCGCGGGTAGTGACTTCGGTGAAGTCGCCGTCCAGCTGGTCGCCCGGCGCGAAACCTACCGAGTGGACGATGCAGTCCAGACCGTCCCATTTCTGGCTCAGCGCCTCGAAAACCTTGGCGATCTCTTCGTCGTTGGCTACGTCACAGGGGAAGCACAGCTCGGCGCTGGAGCCCCAGCCGGCGGCGAACTCTTCGACGCGGCCCTTGAGCTTGTCGTTCTGGTAGGTGAAGGCCAGTTCGGCGCCTTCGCGGTGCATGGCGGCAGCGATGCCCGAGGCAATCGACAGTTTGCTGGCGACGCCAACGATCAGTACGCGCTTACCGGCGAGAAAACCCATATCCAACATCCTCATTCTGTGTGTGTGCGACAGCCGGGAACCATGAAGGCGGCTTCCAGCAGTTGCCTGGTATAGCTATGCCGGGGGTTGGCGAAAATCGCCTCGGCCGGCCCCTGTTCCACCACCTGACCAGCCTTGAGCACCAGCAACTGGTGACTTAAGGCCCTGACCACCGCCAAGTCATGGCTGATGAACAGGTAGCTCAGGTTGTACTTCTCCTGCAGCCTGCGCAGCAGTTCCACCACCTGGCGCTGAACCGTGCGATCCAGCGCCGACGTGGGTTCGTCGAGCAGAATCAGCTCCGGCTTGAGCACCAGGGCGCGGGCAATGGCGATGCGTTGCCGTTGTCCGCCGGAAAACTCGTGTGGGTAACGATGCCGGGTTTGCGGGTCGAGGCCCACTTCCTCCAAGGCGGCGATGATTGCCTGTTCCCGGGCCTGGCTGTCGGCGCTGCCGTGGATTTCCAGGCCCTCACCGACAATCTGCGCCACGCTCATGCGCGGACTGAGACTGCCGAAGGGGTCCTGGAACACCACCTGCATATGCCGACGCAACGGGCGCACCTGCTTTTGCGAGAGGCCATCAATAGCCTGCTGGCGAAAGCGGATGGTCCCCTGGCTGCCGAGCAGACGCAGGATTGCCATGCCCAGGGTGGACTTGCCCGAGCCGCTTTCCCCGACAATTCCGAGGGTCTGCCCCTGGGGCAGGTCGAAACTGACGCCGTCGACGGCCTTGACGTGGTCCACCGTGCGCCGCAACAGCCCCTTCTTGATCGGAAACCACACCCGTAGCTCCTCGACGGACAGCAGCGAGGGGCCGGCGGGATTGCCAGCCGGTTGCCCGTCAGGCTCGGCTCCCAGCAGTTCCCGGGTGTAGGGATGTTGCGGCGCATGGAACAACGTTTCACACGATGCTTCTTCGACGACCGTTCCGCGCTGCATGACACATACCCGGTGGGCAATGCGCCGCACCAGGTTGAGATCGTGGCTGATCAGCAGCAGTGACATGCCCAGACGGGCCTGCAGTTCCTTGAGCAGGTCGAGAATCTTCAGCTGTACGGTCACGTCGAGTGCCGTGGTCGGTTCATCGGCAATCAGCAGTTCCGGCTCGTTGGCCAGCGCCATGGCGATCACCACGCGCTGACGCTGCCCGCCGGACAGTTCATGGGGGTAGGCGCGCAGGCGCTTGTGCGGCTCGGGAATACCCACCAGCTCAAGCAGTTCGAGGACCCGGGCGCGGGCTGCTGCGCCTGTCAGTCCCTTGTGCAGGGCCAGCACTTCGCCGATCTGCTGCTCGATCGTGTGCAACGGATTGAGCGAGGTCATGGGTTCCTGAAAGACCATGGCGATGCGGTTGCCGCGAATGGCGCGCAGGCGCGCTTCATCCAGTTGCAGCAGATCGGCACCGGCGAAGAGGATGCGCCCGCTCGGGTGGCTGGCCAGCGGGTAGGGCAGCAGGCGCAGGATGGAGTGGGCCGTTACCGATTTGCCGGAGCCGCTTTCGCCGACCAGGGCCAGGGTTTCCCCGCGGCGAATGCTCAGGTTCACCCCGTCCACTACGCGCTGCGGCGTGCCGCCCTGGCTGAAGGCTACCGCCAGATCATGGATTTCCAGCAGGTTGTCGCTCATCGCTTCACTTCCGGGGGTCGAAGGCATCACGGGCCGCCTCGCCGATGAACACCAGCAGGCTGAGCATCAGGGCCAGCACACAGAAGGCGCTGATGCCCAGCCAGGGGGCTTGCAGGTTGGATTTGCCCTGGGCGACCAGTTCACCCAGCGAGGGTGAACCAGCTGGCAGGCCGAAGCCGAGGAAGTCCAGGGCGGTCAGGGTGCCGATGGCGCCAGTGAGGATGAACGGCATGAAGGTCATGGTCGAGACCATGGCATTGGGCAGAATGTGGCGGAACATGATCTGTCCGTTGCCCATGCCCAGGGCACGGGCCGCCCGCACATATTCCAGGTTACGTCCGCGGAGGAACTCGGCACGCACCACGTCGACCAGGCTCATCCAGGAAAACAGCAGCATGATGCCCAGCAGCCACCAGAAGTTCGGCTGCACGAAGCTGGCCAGGATGATCAGCAGGAAGAGCACCGGCAATCCCGACCAGATTTCCAGGAAGCGCTGGCCGAGCAGGTCGACCCAGCCGCCGTAGAAGCCCTGCAGGGCACCGGCGAACACGCCGATCAGCGAGCTGATCAGGGTCAGGGTCAGGGCAAACAGCACCGACACGCGGAAGCCGTAGATGACCCGTGCCAGCACATCGCGGCCCTGATCGTCGGTGCCCAGCCAGTTGGCTGGTGAAGGCGGCGCCGGGGCGGGGACCTGCAGGTCGTAGTTGATGCTGTCGTAGCTGAAAGGAATCGGCGGCCAGAGCATCCAGCCGTCCTTGGCGGCTATCAGTTCCTGGATGTACGGGCTCTTGTAGTGAGCCTGCAGGGGAAATTCGCCGCCGAATACCGTTTCCGGATAGCGCTTGAATACCGGGAAATACAGCGCGCCGTCGTACTTGACCAGCAGCGGCTTGTCGTTGGCGATCAGCTCGGCGCCCAGGCTGAGGATGAACAGGCCAAGAAATAGCCACAGCGACCACCAGCCACGGCGGTGTGCCTTGAACAGCTGCAGACGACGTTGGTTCATGGGTGACAGGGGCATGGCTTACTGCTCACGGCTGGCAAAGTCGATGCGCGGATCGACCAGGGTGTAGGTGAGATCACCGATCAGTTTCACCAGCAGGCCGAGCAGGGTGAAGATGAACAGGCTGCCGAACACTACCGGGTAGTCGCGGTTGAGGGCCGACTCGAAACTGAGCAGACCCAGCCCGTCGAGGGAGAAGATCACCTCGATAAGCAGCGAGCCGGTGAAGAAGATGCCGATGAATGCTGACGGGAAGCCGGCAATGATGATCAGCATGGCATTGCGGAACACATGGCCGTAGAGCACGCGCTTTTCCGAAAGGCCCTTGGCGCGGGCGGTGACCACGTACTGCTTGTTGATCTCGTCGAGGAAGCTGTTCTTGGTCAGCAGGGTCAGCGTGGCGAAGTTGCCGATCACCAGCGCGGTGACTGGCAGTACCAGGTGCCAGAGGTAATCGAGGATCTTGCCACCGGTGGACAGCTCGTCGAAATCGTTGGAGGTCAGCCCGCGTAGCGGAAACCAGTCGAGGTAGCTGCCGCCGGCAAACACCACGATCAGCAGGATGGCAAAGAGGAACGCGGGAATCGCATAGCCGATGATGATTGCCGAGCTGGTCCAGACGTCGAAGGCACTGCCGTGTCGCACCGCCTTGGCAATGCCCAGGGGAATCGACACCAGGTACATGATCAGCGTGCTCCACAGGCCGAGGGAGATCGACACCGGCAGTTTCTCGGCGATAAGTTCCAGCACGCTGGCATCGCGGAAAAAACTACTGCCGAAGTCCAGGCGCGCATAGTTGCCAAGCATCTGCCAGAAACGTTCGCTGGCCGGCTTGTCGAAGCCGTACATGCGTTCGATCTCGGCGACCAGTTCCGGGTCCAGCCCCTGGCCGCCACGGTAGCTGGAGGATGCCGAACTGACCTCGGCGGCGCCGCCGGACACCCGCCCGGTAGCCCCACCGGCAGCGGCATCGAAGCCTTCCAGCTTGGCGATCATCTGTTCCACCGGTCCGCCCGGGGCCGCCTGAATGATCAGGAAGTTGATCAGCAGGATGCCGAACAGGGTAGGGATGATCAGCAGCAGGCGGCGCAGGATGTAAGCCAGCATCTAGCGGGACTCCTCGTTGCCGGCAGCGTCGGCGTCGGCATGCCACCAGCTCATCAGCGAGTAGTCGTACTCGGGCGTGCGCTCAGGACGGCGGATGTGCTGCCAGTGGGCGATGCGCCAGGTGTCGATGTAGTAGTTGGGCACCACGTAGTGGCCCCAGAGCAGTACGCGGTCCAGCGCGCGGGCGTGGTTGAGCAGGCTCTGCCGCGAGTCGGCATTGACCAACCCGTCGACCAGTGCGTCGATGGCCGGGTCTTTCAGACCGAGGTAGTTGCGGCTGCCGGGGTTGTCGGCACTGCTCGAATGCCAGTATTCACGCTGTTCGTTGCCCGGTGAATTGGACTGGCTCCAGACCATCGAGGTCATGTCGAAATCCCGTGAGCGCATGCGATTGATGTACTGCGAAACATCCACGCGGCGAATCTGCAGGTCGATGCCCAGGCTGGCCAGGTTGCGTTTGAAGGGCAGCACTACGCGTTCGAGATTGGCCTGGGCGAGCAGGAACTCAAAGGCCAGCGGCTGGCCCTGGGCGTCGACCATGCGATCGTTGTCGATACGGTAGCCGGCTTCCTGGAGCAATTGGTAGGCGCGGCGCGTCTGCTCGCGGATGATGCCACTGGCATCGCTGCGCGGCGCGGCAAAGGGCGTGCTGAACACTTCGTCAGGCACCTGGCCGCGCCAGGGCTCGAGCAGCGCCAGTTGCGCGGCATCGGGCAGGCCGCGTGCCGCCAGTTCGGAGTTCTCGAAGTAGCTCTGGTTACGCTTGTAGGCGCCGAAGAACAGTTGCTTGTTGGACCACTCGAAATCGAACAGCAGGGCAATCGCCTCGCGCACCCGGCGGTCCTGGAACATCGGGCGGCGCAGGTTGAAGGCAAAACCCTGCATGCCCACCGGATTGCGGTTAGGCAGCGCTTCCTTGATGAAGCGCCCGTCACGTAGCGCCGGGCTGTCGTAGCCGGTCGCCCAGTCCTTGGCCGAATATTCCAGGTTGAAGTCGAAACGCCCGGCCTTGAAGGCCTCCAGCGCCACCGACATATCGCGGTAGTAGTCGATGCTGATTACATCGAAATTGTATTGACCACGGGTCACCGGCAGGTCGGCAGCCCACCAGTCTTTGACCCGCTCGTAACGCAGGCTGCGCCCGGCATCGACCTTGACCAGACGGTACGGGCCGCTGCCCAGCGGCGGCTCCAGGCTGGTCCGCGAGAAGTCCCGCTCGGCCCACCAATGACGCGGGAGAATCTGCAACTGGCCGATGATCAGCGGCAGCTCACGGTTGTCGGCATGCTTGAAGTCGAAGCGCACTTGGTGCGGGCCCTCGATAACCACGGCACTGACATCCGCATAGTACTGGCGGTACATCGGGTGACCTTTTTCGAGGAGGATGTCGAAGCTGAACTTGACGTCCTCGGCGGTCAGCGGCTGGCCGTCATTGAAGCGGGCTTGCGGGCGCAGGTGGAAACGCACGAAACGGTTGTGCGGGTCGCGCTCGATGCGCTGGGCCAGCAGGCCGTATTCGGTAAACGGCTCATCGGGCGAATGGAAGGTCAGCGTGTCGTAGAGCAGGCCTAGCTGATCGGCTGCATTACCCTTGGCAATGAACGGGTTGAGACTGTCAAAGCCGTTCAGCCCGGCCAGCCGCAAAGTACCGCCCTTGGGGGCTGTGGGGTTGACCCAACTGAAGTGGCTGAAGTCGGCAGGATAGCGCGGTGCTTCACCGTACAGGGTCAGGGCGTGTTCGGCCTGGGCCAGCGGAGCCAGGCCGAACAGCAGGCAGCCAAGCTGCAGGCAGCGACGCAGACGGGGCAGGATCATGGACGACTCTCCGGCGTGGTTTGCCACCAGGCCCGCAGCCCCAGGGTGTAGGGCGGGGTGCTGACAAAGGCGAAACGGTTGCGGTAGGCAAGGCGGTGTTGGCCGCTGTACCAGTTGGGAATGCTGTAGTGCTGCCAGAGCAGCACGCGATCGAGTGCACGCGCAGCAGCGACCTGTTGCTCGCGGCTGCGCGCGGCGAGGAGTTTTTCCAGCAGCGCATCGACCACCGGGTCGTTAACGCCGGCGTAGTTCTTGCCGCCCTTGACGGCGACCTGGCTGGAATGGAAGTACGACCATTGTTCCAGGCCGGGGCTGAGGGTCTGCGGCAGGGTCATCAGCGCCATATCGTAGTCATAGTTGTCCAGGCGGTGCTTGTATTGGGCACGATCCACCGTGCGCAGGCGTGCCTGAATGCCGATACGTGCCAGGTTGCTGCGGAAGTGCTGGAAGATGCGTTCCAGATTAGGGTTGACCAGCAGTATCTCGAACTGCAACGGCTGGCCCTGGGCATTGACCAATTGTTGCCCGTTGAGTTTCCAACCGGCTTTTTCGAGAAGTTGCAGCGCCTGGCGCAGGGTGTCGCGGGGGATGCCGCGTCCATCGGTACGCGGCAGCTGGAAGGGCTGTGTGAACAGGGCTTCCGGCAGCTGCTTGCGGTAGGGCGAGAGCAGCAGCCATTCGCGGCCCTGGGGTAGCTCGCGGGCGCTGAATTCGCTGTTTGGATAGTAGGTTTGCGCACGCTGGTAGGCGCTGTAGAACAGCGTGCGATTGGCCCACTCGAAATCGAACATCAGTCCTAGCGCCTGGCGAACCTCCAGGCTGACAAAGTGCGGCCGGCGGGTGTTCATGAACAGCGCCTGGGTCTGGGTAGGAATCTGGTGAGGGATCTGCGCGCGGATCACCTCGCCGCGGCGTACGGCAGGAAAGTTGTAGCCGTTGGCCCAGTTTTTCGCCTGCTGTTCGATGTACAGGTCGAATTCACCGGCCTTGAAGGCTTCGAACGCCACATGGCTGTCGCGATAGAACTCCACTTCGACGCGGTCGAAATTGTACTTGCCGCGATTCACCGGCAACTGCGCACCCCACCAGTCCTTGACCCGCTCGAAGACCAGGCGGCGCCCCGGATCGACCTCGACAATCCGATAGGGACCGCTGCCCAGCGGTGGTTCGTAGCTGGTGCTGTTGAACTCACGCGCCCGCCAGTAGTGTGCGGGCAACACCGGCAGCTCCCCGAGGCGCTGGATGAGCAGGGGATTGCCGGCGCGTTTGAAGACAAAACGGATGCGCAGTGGAGCGAGGACGTCCACGCGCTTCACTTCCTGGAGGCTGGTGCGGTAGTTGGGATGGCCGAACTGGGCCAGCTGCCGGTAGGAAAAGCGCACATCCTCGGCGGTGACCGGCCGGCCGTCATGAAAACGGGCCTTGGGGTGCAGGTTGAAGACCACCCAGCTGCGATCTTCGCTGAACTCCAGGCTTTGCGCGATCAATCCGTAGCTGGACGCCGGTTCGTCACCCGAGGGGTCGTAGGCACCGCTGCCGACCAGCAACGGCTCGTTCAGTTCGCTGACCCCGTACTGCTGGTAAATCGCGCTGCTACTCGGGCTGGTGCCCTTGAGAATGTAGGGATTGAGGCTGTCGAAACTGCCGTAGGTCATCACCCGCAGGGTGCCACCCTTGGGGGCATCGGGGTTGACCCAGTCGAAATGACGGAAGCTGGCCGGGTACTTGAGCTGGCCGAACTGGGCATAACCGTGCTGCCTGAACACTTCGCCAACCGTCGGCAGGCACAGGCAGGACAGCAGCAGGAAAAGGAAGGTTCGCATCAGGCGCAGGGTTCATCCATGGCGGTTTTGTCGCTCTTTGTCGGTACAGTAACAGCTTGTCAGTACAGGAAAAAGTACGTCGCCATGGCGGCAGGCTGCCATCACTTTGGCTAGACTGTGACAAAGCCGCTGGAGAACCATCCGTGACAGATCGTTGTATTGGCCTTGAGGCCTGGATCGAACGTATCAGCCAGGCAGAGCTGCCGGCCCTGGCTGCCGTAGTGCAGGACCTCAATCATCTGGCCAGTGGCAGCAATGCCTCGGTCCAGCAACTGGCGGAAGTCCTTCTGCGCGATGCCGCATTGACTTCGAAAGTGTTGCGTGTGGCCAATAGCGCCTACTTCAACCCCCAGCAGGACAGCATCAAGACCATTTCCCGGGCGATCATCCTGATTGGTTTTGACAATGTCCGGCAGATCGCCCTGTCGGTGAGCCTGATTGACAGCCTGCTTGGCCGGCAGCCGCGTGAGCAGTTGCTCGAGCTGTTGGCGCGCTCTTTCCACGCGGCCGTCCAGGCGCGCAACATCTGTGGCTATGTACAGCCGCGTTACCAGGAAGAGGTGTTCATTGCCGCGCTGCTCCATCATTTAGGGGAAATGGCCTTCTGGGGATGTGCGGGCAGTCAGAGCGACGAGTTGAGCCATGCACTGCAGCAGCCGGGTGCTAATCCTGAACAGGTGGTCCAGCAACTGTTGGGGACCAGTTTCCGCCAGTTGACCCTGGGCCTGATGAAAAGCTGGAACCTCGGCGAAACGGCTTGCCTGACGCTGGCCAGTGGCGGAGTACACGATCCACTGGTGCGTTCGGTACGTCTGGGCGTGGAGATCAGCGCCGCCGCCCTGCAGGGCTGGGACAGTGCGCCTTTGCAGTCGCTGCTTGACCAGATGTCAGGGTTTACCGGCACCACGCCCGAAGAAGCTCTGCAGCAGGTGCTGGCCAGTGCCGACGAAGCGGTCAAGGTCGCCAGCACCTTTGGGGCGCCGAGTCTTGGCCGGTTGATTCCCAATACCGACCCGGAACTGATCCGCCTGCAGCAAGAGGAGCGCCAGGCTCGCCTGCTGCAGCCGGACCTGTTGGTTCTCCAGCAATGCCTGCAAGACCTGGCGCTACTGGCCAACAGCAAGAGTGATGTGAATCTGGTGCTGGACACCCTGCTCAAGGGGCTGCATCAGGGCGCCGGCCTGGAGCGGGTGATGGTCAGCGTACTGGCCGAAGGACAGCGCTGTTTTCGCGTGCGTCGCGCCATCGGTGCGCAGAGCGAGGACTGGAGCAGGGACTTCGTCTTGCCGGCGCACAGCCCCGAGCAGCCGCATCTGTTCAGCTACGTGCTGAAAAGCAAGGAAAGCCTGTGGATGGGCGTGCCGGCCAGTTACAGCCTGAATGATCTGGTGACCCAGCCGATGCGCCACTGGCTGGGGAATGGCATGTTCTTCATTGCCGCACTGATGGCCGGCACGCGCGAGATCGGCGTGGTGTATGCCGATTGCCGGGTTTCCTCGCGCGCCTTGCGCCACGAGCAGTTCGTGGCCTTCCAGCGCTTCGTGCAGGCGACCGGGCGCTGCCTGGAGGCGATGGCTCAGCGCAAGTAGAGGGTCAGTACCTGGCCAGGCTTGAGGGCCTTGCTGGCCTGCGGATTCCAGCGCTGCAGTTGGGCCAGTTGCACCTTGTGACGCTTGGCGATCAGGTATAGCGAGTCGCCTTGGCGCACGCGGTACTGGGTGGGCTTGCCGGCAGAACTGTTCGTCACCACGGCAACCTGGCCGCCCTGCAGGCGCAGTACCTGGCCAACCTTCAAGGCATTGCCTGGCAGATTGTTCCAGCGCTTGAGCTCATTGACGGAAACCCGCTGGGCCTTGGCAATGCTCCACAGATTGTCACCCTGGCGCACCCGGTACTGACGGCTGCTGCTGGCTGTTTGGGTGACCTGGTGAAGCGGCTGGTTGGGCTTGAAGCCCGGTGGCACGGGAATGTTCAGTGCCTGGCCGATGCGCAGGTGGTTGCTTTTCAAACCGTTGAGGTCTTTCAGGCTGTTGACGCTGACATGGTAGCGGTTGGCAATGCTGTGCAGACTGTCGCCGCTGCGTACCTTGTATTGCTGCCAGTTGAGCTGTTCCTCGGGCTTGAGCAGAGCCAGGCTGGCTTGCAACAGCTCGGCCTTGTCGGTGGGCACCAGCAGATGCTTCGGACCGTCGAAGGTCACCCCCTGTTTAAAGGCCGGGTTCAGACGCGCCAGTTCGCCTTCGTCGATCTCGGCCATGTCTTCCAGACGGTTGAGTTGCAGACGGTGGTCGAAGGCGACTCGCTCGAAATACGGCTGATTGGCGATCTCGGCCAGCTTGACGCCATAGGCCTCGGGACTGGCCACGACCTGCGACAGCGCCAGCAGCTTGGGCACGTAGTCGCGGGTTTCCTTGGGCAATGGCAGGTTCCAGTAGTCGGTCGGCAGGCCGAGTTTCTGGTTGCGCTCGATGGCGCGACTGACCGTGCCTTCGCCGGCATTGTAGGAGGCCAGGGCGAGCAGCCAGTCGCCGTTGAACATGTCGTGCAGGTATTGCAGGTAGGTCAGCGCCGCGCGGGTGGAGGCGGTAATGTCGCGCCGTCCGTCATACCAGTTGGTCTGCTTGAGTTTGAAGTGCCGTCCGGTGGAGGGGATGAATTGCCAGAGGCCAACGGCATGGGCCCGCGAGTAGGCGAGCGGGTTGTAGGCGCTTTCGATCATCGGCAGCAGGGCCAGCTCCTGCGGCATGTTGTTCTTTTCCAACTGCTCGACGATGTAGAAGATGTACGGGCTGCCGCGCTGGCTGGACTTTTCGATAAACGAGGGATTGCTGACAAACCACAGGCGCTGTTGCTCGATGCGCGGGTTGACCTCGATGTAGTCCTGTAGCTGGTAACCAGCGCGCATGCGCTCCCAGACATCGGCGAACTGTTCGCTGTCGCTGTCGAGGTCTTCGCCTTCCAGCCAGCTGCTGTGTTGTTCCAGGCCGAGCGCGGGATCGGTGTCCTGATCGGCATCGCCGACCGGATTGGGCAGGCTTTGGCAGCCGCTGACCAGCAGTGCCAGCAGGCCCGCCGCGAGTAGGCGCCAGGGACTTGCCAAGGCTGCCGTACGGGGTCGTCGGTTCAGCAAGGAGGGCATGGCAATGCGGCCGTTATCAGCGAAAAGGACGGCGATTTTAGAAACCCTGAGCAACCAGGGTCAACCCGACAGTCTGTCGCAGCGCTCTCAAAACACGTCTTTCCAGGCGCGCAGGGTGGCGAACAGCTCGACCTCGTCAAGCGCTGTGCGTCCGGCACGCTGCTCCAGTTGCTGGCGTATTTCCGGCTGCAGGCAACGCAGGAAGGGGTTGCCGGCTTTCTCTTCGTCAATCCGGCTGGGCAGGCTGCACAGGCCGGCCTGGCGCTGAGCAGTCACGCGCTCTTGCCAGACCTGCAGGTGCGGATTACTTGGTTCGACTGCCAGGGCAAAACGCAGGTTGCTCAGGGTGTATTCATGTGTGCAATACACTAGGCAGTCGTCATCCAGGCTGGCCAGACGCTTCAGCGAAGCGAGCATCTGTGCCGGGCTGCCTTCGAACAACCGTCCACACCCGGCGGCGAACAGGGTGTCACCGCAGAACAGCAGGGGAGGCTGGTTATCCTGGCGCGGGCAATACAGGGCGATATGCCCCAGGGTATGGCCTGGCACATGCAGCACCTGCACGGGGCGGTCGAGCAGCGTGAGCTGGTCGCCATCGTGCAGCCACTGGTCGCAGACGGGCAGTCGTTCACCGGCCGGACCATGGATGCGTGCAGCGCTGGCGGCCTGCAATGCACGGCAGCCAGCGACATGGTCGGCATGGTGGTGGGTGATGAAAATCTGCTCCAGGCGCCAGCCTGGGTGGGCATCCAGCCAGGCCAGTACCGGACTGGCATCGCCAGGGTCGATGACCGCACAGCGCTGCTGCTCGGCATCGGCGAGCAGCCATATATAGTTGTCATTGAAGGCGGCCAGGGGCTCGATGCTCAGCATGCGCGGACTCTCCAGATAAGGCTGCGATAGTCTACCAGCTCACCGTCCGGCTGCCGCCAAGCAACGCAGCCGGGCGCCTGGCTTGCATCCCGCCGAAGGGCAGACCAGAGTAGCGACATTGCCGCGGAGGTTTGCCATGTTAAAGCAGCGTTTCGACAGTGCCGCACGCCTGCAACGGTTGCATGACCTGCAGGCCCAGCAGTGGTTTGCCCAGCCCCACGGCCAGCAGCTGCTGGAAGCCGCCCAGCCGTTGCTGGAAGAAGCACTGGCCGGCTTGTTTGGCGGCTATCTCGTGCATTGCGGACCCGCCCCCGCAGGCGTGCTTGCCCCGCGCATCCAGCGGCAGGTGTGTCTGGGGCCACCGGGTACGGCTACGCAGATTCATTGCGAGGAACATGCCTGGCCGCTGGCTGAGCATGCCGCCGATGTAGTGGTGCTGCAGCACAGTCTGGAGTTCAGCGCCTCGCCACAGTTGCTGCTGCGCGAGGCCGCGCGTTGCGTGCGTCCGGGCGGGCATTTGCTGATCTGTGCGATGAATCCCTGGAGCAGCTGGGGCGTGCGTCAGCAGTTTGCCGATGATGGTCAGGGCCTGGCGCGCTGCCTGGGTGCTGCGCGACTGGGCGACTGGCTGGGCCTACTGGGCTTTGCGCTGGAGAAACGTGCCTACGGGTGTTATCGTCCGCCGCTTTCCTCGGTCCGCTGGCAGCAGCGCCTGCAGCCACTGGAGCGTTTGGGGGCTCGCCTGCATGCGCCAGGTGCCGGTCTCTATCTGCTGATGGCGCGCAAGCTGGTAGTGGGCTTGCGTCCACTGCAGCGGCAGCGTCGCGAGCCGATGGGAAAACTCCTGCCCATGCCGGTGGCCAAGGTCAGCCGGCGCAATTGCGAAGAAACGAAGAGCTGAATGACTGATCTGGTTCAGGTGTATACCGATGGTGCCTGCAAGGGCAATCCCGGCCCGGGTGGCTGGGGCGCCCTGCTGGTCTACAAGGGCGTCGAACATGAATTGTGGGGTGGCGAGCGCGATACCACCAACAACCGCATGGAGCTAACTGCGGCCATCCAGGCCCTGGCAGCGCTCAAGCGCACCTGCCAGGTGCAGCTGGTGACCGACTCCGAATACGTCATGCGCGGTATCCAGGAATGGCTGCCCAACTGGAAGAAGCGCGGCTGGAAAACCGCCGCACGCCAGCCGGTGAAAAATGCCGACCTCTGGCAGTTGCTCGATGAGCAGGTGCAGCGTCACCAGGTACAGTGGCAGTGGGTACGCGGGCATACCGGGCACCCCGGTAACGAGCGTGCCGACCAATTGGCCAACCGTGGCGTCGAGGAGGCCCGCGCATGAGATATGTCGTTCTGGATACCGAAACCACCGGCATGCCGGTGGGTGATGGCCATCGCATCATCGAAATTGGCTGTGTTGAACTGATTGGCCGCCGCCTGACCGGCAAGCACTTCCATGTCTACCTGCAGCCAGACCGTGAAGTCGACGAAGGTGCCATCGCCGTTCACGGCATCACTAACGAATTCCTCATCGGCAAGCCGCGCTTTCGCGATATCGCCGACGAGTTTTTCGAGTTCATCAAAGGCGCCGAACTGATCATCCACAACGCGGCGTTCGACATTGGCTTCATCAACAACGAGTTTGCTCTGCTTGGGCAAACTGAGCGCAGCGACGCCTACGACTATTGCACGGTGCTGGACACCCTGCTGATGGCCCGCGAGCGTCATCCGGGGCAACGCAACAACCTGGATGCCTTGTGCAAGCGCTATGGTGTCGATAACTCCGGGCGCGACCTGCACGGCGCGCTGCTCGATGCGGAGATTCTTGCCGACGTCTACCTGGCGATGACCGGCGGGCAAACCCATCTGTCGCTGGCCGGCGACAATGCCGAAGGGGACAACTCCGGGCGTCAGCAGGCCTCGCCGATCCGCCGCCTGCCGGCTAGCCGCGCAGCGGGGCGGGTGATCCGCGCCAGTGAAGCCGAGCGTGCCGCGCATGCGGCCCGTCTGACGGCGATAGCCAAGGCCGCTGGTGGCCAGGCGCTGTGGCAGACCCTGGAGCCGGACGCGTAAAACACTGCGGCATTGCGACCTTTTCTTACAGATGGGGTGACGCGCGCTGCTGTGCAGAACTAACCTGAAGACCTGCAGCATGGCAGGCCTTCAGGAATCTCAGCATGTACAAAGACCTCAAGTTCCCCATCCTGATCGTGCACCGCGATATCAAGGCCGACAGCGTGGCAGGTGAGCGGGTGCGGGCGATTGCCGACGAACTGGCTCAGGACGGTTTTGCCATCCTGTCCACGGCCAGTGCCAGCGAGGGGCGCATCGTCGCCTCGACCCATCATGGCCTGGCTTGCGTGCTGGTGGCTGCCGAGGGCGCAGGGGAGAACCAGCGCCTGCTGCAGGATGTGCTGGAACTGATCCGCGTGGCCCGCCAGCGCGCCCCGCAGCTACCGATCTTCGCCCTGGGTGAGCAGGTTACCATCGAAAATGCCCCGGCCGAGGCCATGGCCGATCTCAATCAGTTGCGCGGCCTGCTCTACCTGTTCGAGGACACCGTACCGTTCCTCGCTCGCCAGGTAGCACGGGCTGCACGCAATTACCTCGATGGCCTGCTGCCGCCGTTTTTCAAGGCGCTGGTGCAACATACCGCGCAATCCAATTATTCCTGGCATACACCAGGCCATGGCGGGGGGGTGGCCTACCGCAAGAGCCCGGTTGGACAGGCGTTCCACCAGTTTTTTGGTGAAAACACTCTGCGTTCGGATCTCTCGGTGTCCGTGCCGGAGCTGGGCTCATTACTCGATCACACCGGCCCATTGGCGGAGGCCGAAGTGCGTGCCGCACGTAATTTTGGGGCCGACCACAGCTTCTTCGTGATCAACGGTACCTCCACGGCGAACAAGATCGTCTGGCACGCCATGGTCGGTCGTGACGATCTGGTGCTGGTCGATCGCAACTGCCACAAGTCGATCCTCCACGCGATCATCATGACCGGGGCTGTGCCGCTGTACCTGACACCCACCCGCAACGAGCTGGGCATCATCGGGCCGATTGCCCTTGATGAGTTCTCCCCGTCGGCGCTGGCCGCCAAGATTGCCGCCAGCCCGTTGGCCCGGGAGCGTGGTATTGACCCGGCCACTGCCCGGATCCGCCTGGCGGTAATTACCAACTCCACCTATGACGGCCTGTGCTACAACGCCGAGCGCATCAAGCAGGCGCTGGGTGACAGTGTTGATGTACTGCACTTCGACGAAGCCTGGTACGCCTATGCGGCGTTCCATGAGTTCTATCAGGGGCGTTACGGCATGGGCACCACACGCAGCGCGCACGCGCCGCTGGTGTTTACCACGCACTCTACGCACAAGCTGCTGGCCGCGTTCAGCCAGGCCTCGATGATCCATGTACAGGATGGCGGGCAGGCACCACTGGACCGCGAGCGTTTCAATGAAGCTTTCATGATGCACATCTCCACCTCGCCGCAATACGGCATTCTGGCCTCGCTGGATGTTGCCTCGGCGATGATGGAGGGGCCTGCCGGACGCTCACTGATTCAGGAAACCTTTGATGAAGCACTGAGTTTCCGGCGTGCCCTGGCCAATCTGCGACAGACGCTGGCCGATGGTGACTGGTGGTTTGATATCTGGCAGCCGGCACAGGTTAACGGTACAGACAATCTGCAGGTCGCCGACTGGCTGTTGCAGCCAACGGCCGGCTGGCATGGTTTTGGTGCGCTGGCCGAGGACTATGTGCTACTCGATCCGATCAAGGTCACTCTGGTTACCCCAGGCCTGCGAGTCGATGGGCAAATGGACGAGCAGGGCATCCCCGCCGCACTGGTCAGCAAGTTTCTCTGGGAGCGCGGCCTGGTGGTTGAAAAGACCGGGTTGTACTCCTTCCTGGTGCTGTTCTCCATGGGCATCACCAAGGGCAAGTGGAGTACCTTGCTGACCGAGTTGCTGGAGTTCAAGCGCAGCTACGACAGCAACCAGCCGCTGGTTACGGCCTTGCCCAGCGTGTATCAGCAGGACCCGCAGCGCTATGCGGGGCTGGGGTTGCGTGATCTCAGCCAGCAACTGCACGATTGCTACCGCCAGCATGCAACACCGACGGCCATGCGCCAGATGTATACCGAATTGCCGCAGCCGGTCTGCAAGCCCTCGCAGGCCTACGATCAGTTGGTGCGTGGCGAGATCGAAGCGGTAGCGCTGGAGGAGTTGGCTGGTCGAGTCGCGGCCGTGATGTTGGTGCCCTATCCGCCGGGCATCCCGTTGATCATGCCGGGTGAGCGTTTTACGAGCCAATGCACGGCGATCCTCGACTATCTGCGTTTTGCCTGCTGGTTCGACAGCCATTTCCCCGGCTTTGACAGTGACGTGCACGGCCTGCAGCGTCGCGATGGCCAGGCCTGGGTGAATTGCCTGCGTGAACACGCCTGCCCCTGAAACACCCCTGGGTGCCTCTGTGTCCAACGAGTGATTCCTGACTGATCAAATGCTTGCGTGAGATAGCTGAACAATTGCTCAACTGTACGGACGTGGCCTGGGTCACAGTGGCCAGCATCGACATTTGATGCTCGCTTGTTATAGTTGGGCGATGCCTTCATGAAAATAACCCAATGAATGTCGAGCGTATCCGGCTGATGGCCCTGAGCTTTGCCATCGGTCCGGCCTGCGGTGCTTGAGCAAAGACTCAGGCGAAGGGCGGCCTTGCCCCTTCGCGCCGACGCTGGACACTTCGCGCTGGGAGGCGCACAGACATTATGGTGAAGGGCGGAACATCCCTGGCGCTGGTTCGTGACGAACTCTACGCCACCATGGAGCAGGCGGAACTGAGCCTGGAGCAGTTCATTGTCGAGCGTGACAATGGCAGCCTGCTGCAACATGCCATCGAAGCCCTGCAGCAGGTGCGCGGCACCCTCAGCCTGATCGAGTTGACCGGTGCGGAAATGCTTGCCCAGGAGGTCTACCAGCAGGCCACCGACATTCCGACTGGTGCCGGCAGCGAGCGCGATGGGCAACTCTCGGCGCTGTGCAAGGCGTTGTTCGTCTTGCGTCGTTACCTGGAGAACGTCGAGTTGCTGCGCCAGGAGTTGCCCGAAGCACTCTTGCCGACCATTAATGAACTGCGTCAGGCCGGTCATTTGCCCAGCCTGCCGGAAAGCTTCTTCTTCAGTGTGCGTCTTGACCAGCCACGCCCGCATGACGGCCATAGTGGTGCCGGCCTGGACGCCGCACTGTCGCGGCGCTTGCAGCACATGTATCAGCTCGGCCTGCTGGATTACCTGCGCGGTAACAACCTGCCGGCCAGCCTCAAACTGATGATGCGAGCCCTGCAGCGCATGGATGCCGGCCTGGCCGGTGAGCCTGGCCGGTTGTGCTGGATAGCCGCCGCAGCCCTGGAAACCTGTAGCGATGCCCAGTTGTTGCCACGTCGCTCGCGCAAGCAGTTGTTCTCCCGGCTTGAGCGAGAGCTCAAGCATGCCCTGCACAAGCCCGGACACGAAATCTCGCGTAGCCTGCTGAAGGAGCTGCTGTACCTGGTAGCACTGGGTGCCAGCCAGGGCGACTTGGCACGGCAGGTACGCAATACGTTCAACCTGACACCGCTGCCCTTTACCGATCATATGCTCGAGGATGCCTATCAGCGCCTGAGCGGGCCGGGACAGGCGGTATTGCGCTCCTTGTCAGCGGCCATCCATGAAGAGTTGGCCGGCCTGAAGGACTTGCTCGACCTGATTGAGCGCGGCACCGCCCAGCCGGAAAGCTATGCCAGCCTGCATGGGCTGCTTGGTAAACTGGCCAAGACCCTCGACATGGTCGGCCTGAGCTCAGCCGGCAATGCCTTGCAGGCCCAACTGCCGGTAGTCGCCGAATGGTCGGCCGAACAACCGCCACAGCCGGACAGCCTGCATCGTCTGGCTGATGCGGTGCTCTATGTGGAAAGCATGGTGGCCAGCCTGCAACGCGAGCAACGTCCAGCGGTCGTACCGCCCGGTCAGGAAGCACAGTCCTTTGCCAATCACCAGTTGACCGAAGCACATATCGTGGTGGTTGGTGAAGCTCAGGCCGGGCTTAATCTGGCCAAGCGGGCGATTACCTCTTACCTGGAATCCAGCGGTGACAAGCTGCACCTGGCCAACGTGCCGTCGACGCTGCAAGCCGTACGTGGCGGCCTGTGGTTCCTGCAACAGCAACGTGCCGCCTGGTTGGTGGGAGCCTGTGCCGAGTACATCCAGAAACAGATGCTGGAAGCGGCGCAAACGCCACCAGGGCAACTGCTGGAAACCCTGGCCGATGCCCTGTCGAGCCTGGAGTACTACCTGGAGTCGGGGGCAGTGATGCGTCCGGAAACACGACCCAGCGTGCTGGATCTGGCTGAGGAAAGCATCAAGGCGCTCGGCATGGCGGTTCCCGCGAATGCCTGAAGCACGCTGGCAGGTGGCCTGGCAAAGCCCGCCCTCTGCCAGCGGCTGGGTGCTATTGCACCAACGCCAACACTTTCTTGCTGACGACCATGGCTGTCTGTTCCCTCTGAACTGGGTGCAGCAGCAGGATCTACGTTGCCTGGCCCAGCATGGTATTGGCCTGTTCGATGGCGCTCCGGTGCAAGTCTGGGAGCTGGCCGAGCCGGAACTGTTGCCGGGCTGCCGCTGGCTGAGTTTGCGTGAGGTCATGCTGCAGCATGACGAACAGTTGTTTCGCCTGCTGGGTCATGCCAGCCAGATTGGCCAGTGGGCTCGTGAACACCGCTTCTGCGGTGCCTGCGGACAGGCCATGCAGTTGCTCCCCGGTGAGCGGGCCATGGCCTGTGAACCCTGCGGCTTGCGCCAGTACCCACGGCTGGCGCCGAGCATGATCGTGCTGGTCACACGCGGCGATGAGCTGTTATTGGCCCGCTCGCCGCGTTTCGTCAGCGGCATGTACAGTACCCTGGCGGGCTTCCTGGAGCCCGGCGAGTCGGCTGAAGACTGTGTGCGTCGTGAAGTGCAGGAGGAGGTGGGGCTGTCAGTCGACAACATCCGTTACCTGGGCAGCCAGAACTGGCCTTTCCCGCATTCGCTGATGCTCGGCTTCCATGCCGACTACGCCGGCGGTGAACTGTGCCTGCAGGAAGACGAGATCGAGGATGCGCGCTGGTTTGCCATCGATCAACTGCCAACGCTGCCGGCTCCGCGCTCCATTGCCCGCTTTCTTATCGAGCATTACCTGGCGCAGCGCCTCGGTCATACCCTGCCGCGCCTTGACTAATTGCCGATCGACCAGTGTTGCCAGGCCAGGCGCGCACTGAGTGCCAGCACCATGAGAATGAACAACGGGCGAATCAGCCGGGCGCCGCCGCCGATCGCGCTGCGCGCCCCCAGATAGGCGCCGGCCATCAGCGCCAGGCCCATGCCGATGCCCAGCACCCAGGCAACCTGGCCACTCAGCGCGAATACCGTCAATGCCATGGCGTTGCTGACGAAATTCATGCTGCGCGCGACGCCACTGGCCCGGAGCAGGTCGAGCGGATACAGCAGCAAGCTACTGACTGTCCAGAAAGCGCCTGTACCCGGCCCGGCCACGCCATCATAAAACCCCAGGGCCAATCCTTGCGGCCATTGCCGTCCCGATGCGGGCGGCGCTTCCTGCGCACAACCGGCATTGGGCGTCGGCACTAGCAACAAATACAGACCGCAAGCAAACACCACCACGGGCAGCATGAGTTGCAACCAGTTAGCCGGCATGGCTTGGGCCAGCAGCGCCCCTAGCAAGGCACCACAGGCGGTACCTAGCAAGGCATTGCGCCAGTCTGTCGGACGGAACAAGCGACGCCGGTAAAACGCCAGGCTGGCGGTGGCGGAACCAAAGGTAGCGCACAGTTTGTTGGTACCCAGCACCAGATGGGCAGGCAGCCCGGCAGTGAGCAGGGCAGGGATGGTCAGCAGCCCTCCGCCACCGGCAATCGCATCGATGAAACCTGCGGTGAACGCCACCAGCAGGAGAACCATTAGTACGCCTGGGTCAAAGGCAAACGCCATAAAAACTCGATCTGTGTCAGATTGTGCGTGCCGGCAACTGGTTGCCATGCAACGGGCTGAGCATAATGCCGCCTATCGTGCAGAGAAGGAATCGACTCCATGCAGTATTACGCCCTGGCCATCGGCATTGCCGTACTTGCCTTGCTCCTGGCCTGGCAAGCCGCCGCCATGCTGTTGCGCAGCAACTGGCTGCTCGGCTGGTTGCGCGGCAGCGCGGGGCTGGCTTTGCTGGCGGGTGCCGGCGTGATCGGGGTGGTCGGCTACGACCTGCACAGCTATCAGATGCTCCCGGCTGATCGGCCATTGCTGACCCTGACGTTCCAGGCCGATGGCGACAAGGATTATCGGGTGACCCTGCTTGAAGGCAGCGAGATGCGCGAGGTACGCCTGCAGGGTGATCTCTGGCAACTGGATGTTCGTCTGCTGCGCTGGAAGAGCCTGGCGGCACTGATCGGCCTGCAGCCGGGCTATCGCCTGGAGCGGCTCAGTGGGCGCTTCCTGTCCATCGAAGAACAGCAACTGGCCAGTCATACCGAAGTTAGCTTGGCACAGAGCCCCTATGGCGTGGACTTCTGGCGCTGGCTGCGCAGCCGGCAGGGTGACCTCTATGTGGTGACGCCCGAAGCACAGCGCGTGACCTACCTGCCGCTCGCCGATGGCGCCGCCTATTCGGTCAGCCTTTCAGCTGCCGGGCTCCTCGCCCAACCACTCAACCAGGCGGCCAACGAGGCGCTCGCCAACTGGCGCTGAACCGCACCCATAAAAATGGCCTCTTGCGAGGCCATTTTTTTACCCGTGCGGCTTAGGCCAGGTAACCACCGTCGACATTCAGCGCCACGCCAGTGGTGTAGCTGGACGCTTCGCTGGCCAGGTAGAGAACCGCACCGGCCATTTCGCTGGGGTCGGCAACGCGCTTGAGCGGAATGCGCTGCAGGGCCAGCTTGAGGATGGCATCGTTGCTGGTCAGCGCCGAAGCAAACTTGGTGTCGGTCAGGCCCGGCAACAGGGCGTTGCAGCGAATACCGAACTGCGCGCACTCCTTGGCGAACACCTTGGTCATGCTGATCACCGCGGCCTTGGTGACCGAATAGATACCCTGGAACTCACCCGGGGTGACCCCATTGATCGACGCCACGTTGATGATGCTGCCACCACCATTGGCTTTCATCAGCTTGCCGCCTTCGATGGACATGAAGTAATAGCCGCGAATGTTCACATCCAGGGTTTTCTGGAAGGCCCCCAGGTCGGTATCCAGCACGTTGCAGAACTGCGGGTTGGTGGCGGCATTGTTGACCAGGATATCCAGACGGCCAAACTGCTCGCGAATCTGCGCGAATACTTCGCTGATCTGCTGCATTTCACCAATATGGCAGGCGATAGCGGTTGCCTTGCCGCCCTCGGCGATGATCGCGTCAGCGACCGCCTGGCAGCCATCCAGCTTGCGGCTGGACACGATCACATGGGCGCCCTGCTGGGCGAGCAGCTTGGCAATGGCCTCGCCGATACCACGGCTGGCGCCGGAAACGAAAGCGATCTTGCCATCAAGGTCGAACAGGTGGGTCTTGGACATGGTGATTCCTTGGCAGTAAGCGGCTGTACAGCCGGTTAGAGGGTAGATTTGCCGATGACCTGCAGGCTCATCTGTTCCAGCAGCTTGTTCATCTGCACGAACTGGGCAAAGCGTTTGTCCTGGGTCTGGCCGTGGTAGAAGCGGTAGTAGATCTGCTGCACGATGCCCGCCAGACGGAACAGTCCATAGGTGTAGTAGTAGTCGAAGTTGTCGATACGGATACCGGCTTTTTCGGCGTAGTAGTCAACGAACTCACGACGCGTCAGCATGCCAGGGGCATTGCTGGGCTGGCGGCGCATCAGTTGCACGGGGGCCGGATCGGCGGCTTCGATCCAGTAGGCCAGGGTGTTGCCCAAGTCCATCAGCGGGTCGCCGATGGTAGTCAGCTCCCAGTCCAGAACCCCGATGATCTGCATCGGATTGCCCGGATCGAGGATCACGTTGTCGAAACGGTAGTCGTTATGCACGATGCCGGGCTTGACGTGGTCGGCTGGCATTTTCTCGCGCAGCCAGGCCTTGACCGGTTCCCACAACGGCGCATCGGGCGTCAGGGCCTTCTCGTAGCGATCACTCCAGCCTTCGATCTGCCGTTGCACATAACCTTCCGGCCTGCCCAGGTCGCCCAGGCCGCATGCCTGGTAGTCGACGTTATGCAGGTCAACCAGCTTGTCGATGAAGCTTTGGCATAGCGCACGGGTCTGCTCGGCGCTGAAATTCAGCTCCGCTGGCATGTCCGAGCGCAGGATGATGCCCTTGACGCGCTGCATCACGTAGAACTCGGCGCCGATCACCGATTCATCGGTGCAATGTACATAGGCCTTGGGGCAGTAGGGGAAGCCGGCATTCAACTGGTTGAGAATGCGGTATTCGCGTCCCATGTCATGCGCCGACTTGGCCTTGTGGCCGAAGGGCGGACGACGCAGGACAAACTCCTGCTCCGGATACTCGATCAGGTAGGTAAGGTTCGATGCGCCACCGGGAAACTGGCTGATCTTGGGCGTACCGCTCAGCCCGGGAATATGCGCCTTGAGGTACTGGTCGATAGTGCCTGCGTCTAGCTCTTCACCGGAGCGGATGCGGGTGGATTGATCAGTCAGCGTCATGTTAATCCCTTCTATTTATGATGAGGGCCATCGATTATTGGCTAATCTAATGCGCCTTCTGCCAGCCCTACAAGCCTGCGGCGGTGTTATAGATCGCACTGTTGCCGGTCAATCAAACTGCCTGATCTTTGCTGTAGACGAAAAAAAACCGGAGCACCAAGGCTCCGGTTTCTGGCAAGGCTGGCGGCGCTTAAACCGGGAACAGTTCGCCCAGTTTCATGGCCAGCATCATGTCGCCTTCAGCGCGCAGCTTGCCAGCCATGAAGGCCTGCATGCCGTCGGTTTCACCGCTGGTGATGCCTTTCAGGGTCTCGGTGTCCATGATCAGGGTAACGTTGGCATTGGCATTCTCGCCTTGCTCAACGGCACAGGTACCGTCCTTGACGATCAGCGCATAGTTCTCGCCGTCTTCGATGTTGAATTGGAACACCAGGTCCAGGCCAGCAGCGGCAGCGGCGTTGAACTTGGACTGCATGGTTTGAACGATTTCAGCAACGGTGGTCATGGTCTTTTCCTTTGTTTTGGGTTGTGCGACCTTGCAAGCCGCAGGTTGGCCGGCGCTCAACGATAGGTGATGAGCTCCGGCGCCTTCAACAGTTGCAAATGGGCGTGACTATTGAAGGAAGCCAGGTTCACTTGGTCGCCACGAAACTTCAGGCAACTGAGCGAAGTGTTGACGATCTGCCAGTTCATATCGAATGCCCTGGCTGCCGGAATGCCGGCAAAACGGTGTAGCAGTGCAGTAATGGTTCCGCCCGAGGTAAACAGGGCAATGTTGTCGCGCTTGCCGGCCTGGGCGAGCACCCGCTGCAAACCCTCGCACACTTTGTCGCAAAACGCTGTCCAGCTTTCCACGCTGTCGCTGTCCGTGGACTGTTCCACCCAGCGCTGGATGATCTGCGCGAATAAGCGCTGAAACTCCGCACGCTGAGCGGCCGGATTGCGCATCACTTCCAAGGCGTGCGGCTCATCGCGCAACAGGTCGGGCAACAGCTGACGAATCACCGCATCGGCATCGAACTCATTGAAGGCGGCGTCGATTTCCAGGGCAGGACAGTGGCCCCCGCAAGCCGCCAGCTGCGCCATGGCAGCTTGCGCGGTATGCTGCTGGCGACGCAGGTCGCCACTCAGGCAGCGTTGCAAGTTGATACCCAGTGCCGCCAGATGTCGTCCGAGGACTTCTGCCTGTTGCACCCCGACAGGCGACAGAACGTCGTAATCGTCGCTGCCGAAAGAGGCTTGGCCATGTCGGATCAGGTAGATGCTGCCCACGTACGCAGGACTCTCGCTAGGCGTTGAGATGCGCCGAGGGTATGGGCAAGGCGGGAGACTGTCAACGAAAAAACATACGCTTGTTTGAATCCGCTAGGGTGCTGCGCTGCCGGGCTGGCTGGCATCGGTTGCCACCGCTATGCTTGAGCCTTTGCCTGGTACTGCAGCAGCGGCTGCATGGACCCTTTCGACAAGGAGGATGCGTGGAGTTTTTCAGCGAGTATGCGTTGTTTCTGGCCAAGACTTTTACCCTGCTGGTGGCGTTGCTGGCCCTGCTGGTGGTGGTAGCGGCTTTACGCAGCAAAGGACGAGGGCAGGGTGGTGAACTGCAGGTGCACAAACTCAATGAGTTCTATCAGGAGTTGCGCCAGCGCTTGCAACAACAGGTGCTCGACAAGCCGGCGCTGAAGGCGCTGCGCAAGGAAGAAGAGCGCCAGGCCAAGGCGCGCAAGAAGCAGGAAAACGACCGCCAGCGTATCTATGTGCTGGACTTCCAGGGCGATATCCGAGCCAGTGCGGCAGACAGTTTGCGTCATGAGGTGACGGCCCTGCTGAGCATGGCGCGCCCCGAGGACGAGGTGGTTGTGCGCCTGGAAAGCCCGGGCGGCATGGTGCATGGCTATGGCCTGGCCGCCTCGCAGCTGGCGCGGATACGCCAGGCGGGGATTCCGTTGACGGTCTGCGTGGACAAGGTCGCGGCCAGTGGTGGCTATATGATGGCCTGTATCGCCAACCGGGTGCTGGCGGCACCTTTTGCCATACTGGGTTCGATAGGCGTAGTAGCCCAGCTGCCCAACGTACATCGTCTGCTCAAACGCCACGATATTGATTTCGAGGTGCTGACAGCCGGGCAATACAAGCGCACTCTGACAGTATTCGGCGAAAACACCGAACAGGGTCGGGAGAAATTCCAGCAAGATCTGGAAACTACCCATGCCTTGTTCAAGGCGTTCGTGGCGAGCTATCGGCCACAACTGAATATCGAGGCGATCGCCACGGGGGAAGTCTGGTTGGGACAGGACGCTCTGGTTCGACAGCTGGTCGATCAACTGGGCACCAGTGACGAGTACCTGGCGCAGCGCGCCAACGAGGCCGATGTGTACCAGCTGCATTTTGTGCAGCGTAAAAGCCTGTCCGAACGTGTGGGCCTGGCAGCGGCCGGGAGTGTCGACGGGCTATTGCTCAAGGCCTGGGAGCGTTTGAACCAGGCAAGGTTTTAGCATTGAGAGGTTGCAAGATGAGCACATTCAAGGCACTTCAGGTCATTGAGCAGGATGGCCGCTTCGTCCAGCAGATCGTCCAGCGAGACCTGGCAGAACTGCCGGCCGGCGATCTGTTGATCCGCGTGCATTACTCCTCGCTGAACTACAAGGACGCCCTGTCGGCGAGCGGTAACAGGGGAGTAACCCGCCACTATCCCCATACGCCGGGTATCGACGCAGCGGGGGTGGTTGAGCAGTCATCCGTGGCTGAATTCACAGCTGGCGACGAAGTGATCGTCACCGGGCACGACTTGGGCATGAACACCAGCGGCGGTATGGCCCAGTACATTCGCGTCCCGGCTGCCTGGGTGATCAAGCGTCCCTCCGGGCTGAGTTTGCGCGAAGCCATGTTGCTCGGCACCGCGGGGCTGACTGCCGGTTTGTGCGTGGAAAAACTGGAACAGGCCGGGCTGACCTGTGATGCCGGCCCGGTGCTGGTGACCGGCGCCAGTGGCGGGGTAGGCAGTGTTGCGGTGGCCCTGCTGGCACAACTGGGCTATCAGGTGGTCGCCAGTACCGGCAAGACCAGTCAGCACGACTGGCTGCTCAGCCTGGGGGCGCAGCGTATCCTGGCGCGCAGCGAACTTGAACAGGGCTGCGAGAAAGCCCTGCTCAAGGAGCAGTGGGCGGCTGCAGTGGATACCGTGGGTGGCGACATTCTGTTCAACGTCGTCAAGGCGCTGCGCTATGGGGCCAGCGCTGCCTGCTGCGGCCTGACCGCAGGCAGCCAGTTCCAGGCCAGCGTGCTGCCGTTCATCCTGCGCGGCGTCAATCTGCTGGGAGTGGATTCCGTGGAGCTGCCCCTGGTGGTCAAGGCCTCCATGTGGGACAAGCTGTCGCTGCAGTGGAAGCTCACCCAGCTTCCGCAACTGGCCGAAGAAATCGGCCTGGATGAAGTGCCGCAAGCCATTGAGCTGCTGCTTGCCGGGCAGTTGCAACGGCGGCGCCTGGTACGCATTGACTGAGTACAGCTCCGCGCATAAAAAACCGGCGTAAGCCGGTTTTTTATGCCAGATACAATCAGGCGCGCCGCCGGAACAATGGCAGCGGCTGATCAGCCGACGCCTGATAAACCTCGGCAAAGTCGGCGAAGGACTGCAGGGCATCCTGCGGGTCCTTGTCGGCACGCAGGGCGAAGGCATCGAAGCCAACGCGGCGCAGCGCGAACAGCTGGTCACGCAGCACATCGCCAATCGCACGCACTTCGCCACCATAGCCATAGCGTGTACGTAGCAGATAAGCCGTGGAGTAATGGCGACCATCGGTGAAGGCCGGGAAATTCAGGGCAATCACCTGGAAGTGTTGCAACTGGTCGGCGATTTCCTCGATTTCCTCACCGGCATCCAGCCACACACCCAGCCCGCCATCACGGGCCAGCAGGGCACGGTCATGTTCCACCCACAGGGCCAGCGGGACAATGATGTCCCCGCTGTTGCGGATGTCATCCAGGCTCGCGTCCTTGGGCAGCAACTGCCAGGTTTCGTCGATGATCTGGCCGTTCTTAATGATTCGCTGCATAGACGCGCTCCTTGAAGGGGTCGATACCGATGCGCTGGTAAGTGTCGATGAACAGTTCGTCGGCATGGCGCTGCTCGACATACACGGCGATGATCTTCTCGATCACATCGGCCATATCATCCTGGGCAAAGGACGGGCCGAGGATCTGTGCCAGGCGCGCATCACGGCCGGAGTGCCCGCCCAGCGAAACCTGGTAGAACTCCTGACCCTTCTTGTCCACGCCGAGGATGCCAATGTGCCCCACGTGGTGGTGACCGCAGGCATTCATGCAGCCGGAAATGTTCAGATCGATCTCGCCCAGGTCGAACAGGTAGTCGAGGTCATCAAAGCGACGCTGGATGGCTTCGGCGACCGGGATCGACTTGGCATTGGCCAGCGAGCAGAAATCGCCACCCGGGCAGCAAATGATGTCGGTCAACAGTCCCACATTGGGGGTGGCAAAGCCCAGTTCACGCAGTTCACCCCACAGTTCGAACAGGCGACGCTGCTCGACATCGGCGAGGATGATGTTCTGGAAGTGGCTGTTGCGCACTTCGCCGAAGCTGTAGCGGTCAGCCAGGTCGGCAATCGCATCCAGCTGCTTGTCGCTGACATCCCCCGGGGCGGTGCCCGTTGGCTTCAGCGAGAGGGTCACGGCTACATAACCGGCCTTTTTGTGCGGCGTGGTATTGCGGCTACGCCAGCGGGCGAAGCCCGGATGCTCGTTGTCCAGGCGAGACAGCTCATCATCCAGATCGACCAGTGCGAGGTAGGCCGGGTCGACGAAGTGACGGGCCACGCGCTCGACTTCCGCCTCGGTCAGCGTGGTCGGGCCATCCTTGAGGTGGGCGAACTCGGCGTTGACCTTCTCGGCGAAGGCTTCCGCCCCCAGCGCCTTGACGAGAATCTTGATGCGCGCCTTGAACTTGTTGTCGCGGCGGCCATAGCGGTTGTACACGCGCAGGATGGCATCCAGGTAGGACAGCAGGTGCTGCCACGGCAGGAACTCGTTGATGAAGCTGCCGACCATCGGCGTGCGCCCGAGGCCGCCGCCTACCAGCACGCGGAAGCCCAGCTCGCCGGCGGCATTGTGTACGGCTTCGAGGCCGATATCGTGGACTTCGATGGCCGCACGGTCATTGCCGGCACCATTCACGGCGATCTTGAACTTACGCGGCAGCTGGCAGAATTCCGGATGGAAAGTCGACCATTGGCGAATGATTTCGCACCAGGGGCGCGGATCGATCAGCTCGTCACGGGCGACACCGGCAAACTGGTCGGTGGTGGTATTGCGCACGCAGTTGCCGCTGGTCTGGATGGAGTGCAGTTGCACGCTGGCCAGTTCAGCAAGGATTTCCGGGACATCTTCCAGGTCAGGCCAGTTGAACTGTACGTTCTGCCGGGTACTGATATGCGCATAGCCTTTGTCGTAGTCACGGGCAATTTGCGCCAACTTGCGCACCTGGCGCGAGGCCAACAAGCCATAGGGCACGGCAATCCGCAACATAGGCGCATAACGCTGGATATACAGACCGTTCTGCAGACGCAGCGGGCGGAATTCGTCGCCGGAAAGCTCGCCATTCAGGTAACGGCGGGTCTGGTCGCGGAACTGCTTGACGCGGTCCTCGACGATGCGTTGGTCGTACTCGTCGTATACGTACATGATTTTCCTGTGATCAGGCTGCTGGTCAGGCCATGGATGTTCTGCTGCGCCGCTGTCAGGGCGGCGGGGCGCGTCAGGCGCGACAATCGTGGCAGAGCGGCGCAAGATACCAGCTCACATTTATGCGTAAAAGTGATGTTTGTTCATATGGAAAGAAGTTTAAAGAATAAGTCGACGTTAACCCGGAATTTGCAGTCGGTCATAGCAAAGCGCTATGACTCCCATAGCGGCATTCAATAGGGGCACTGCAGCAAACCCACTATAATTGCTGCCCTTTTACAACTTCGTTGCTCCGATCATGCCGCGCTTTTGCCTGCCGCTGTTGTTGCTCCTGGTCAACTGGATGCCCTGCGGCTGGGCCAGCAGCGTGGTGTTTCTCAATCCCGGACATGCCGACGAGCCCTTTTGGCGCACCTATAGCCAGTTCATGCAGGCCGCAGCCACGGATCTGGGGCTGCAACTGGAAGTCGTTTATGCCGGCCGCAACAAGCAGCGCATGTTGCAGCAGGCCCATGAACTGCGCACCCGGACACGCCAGCCGGACTACCTGTTGTTTACCAACGAGGAATATGTCGGTCCGGAGTTGCTGAGGCTGTTTGCCGATTCGCCAAGCCGGCTGTTTGCCCTGCACAGCACCCTGACTGCCGATCAGCAGGCGCGAACCGGCGCTTCCCGGGAAAAACATGCCAACTGGATCGGCAGCCTGGTGGTCAATGATCAACAGGCCGGAGCCTTGATGGCCGAGGGGTTGCTGGCACTGCACGCTACACAGGCGCCTATCGAAATGCTGGCTTTTTCCGGAGCCCGCAATACACCTTCGGCGACCCTGCGCGAAGCAGGCCTGCAAGCGGTTTTGCAGACTCACCCCAAGGTACAGCTGCGCCAACTGGTGTATGGCGAATGGAATCGGCAACGCGCCTATGAACAGGCCCTCAGCCTGCTACAGCGCTACCCGCAGGTGAGCCATGTCTGGTCGGCCAACGACGAGATGGCTTTCGGCGTTCTGCAAGCCGCGCGCGAACTGGGGCGTCAGCCTGGGCGTGACCTGCACCTAACCGGCCTGAACAATTCCACTGCCTTGTTCCAGGCCTACCGGGCCGGCGACATAGAAGTGCTGGTGACGGGACACTTCACGCTCGGCGCCTGGGCGCTGGTCATGCTGCATGACCATGCCAAAGGGCTTGATTTTGCCGACTATGGCGGCAAGGACCAGGTTGCCAAGCTGTTCCGTCAGGTGAGTGCGGCACAAAGCCTGCGCCTGGAGCAGCGGCTGAGCCAGCCGGGGCAGGGGATCGATTTCCGTCGCTACAGCCGGCAAGCCAACCCACGTCTGCGCGCCTACCGTTTCAGCATCGACGCGTTGTTGCGCTAATTACTCGCCCGGCAACAAGCCCGCTTCACTCAATGCCTGCACGCGGACCCGCTCGTGCTCGGCAAAGTGACGACTCAGCAAGGCCTGATACTCGGCCTGGCGATCTTCTTCCGCCAACCCGGCCTGGTCCAACTGCAAGCGTTCCCGAGTGAAGTCGCGCAGGCGGGTTTGCCAGTGCGCACGCTGTGCATCCAATTTGGCCAGCTCATCCGCAGCCTCCGTGCCTAGCGCCTGGGCACGCAACTGGTAAACCTGTTCATCACTCGCACCCTGGCTGCGCAAATCGCTGACCTGGGCATATAGCTCGCCCGGCAGTGTCGCCTGACGGCGGGCTTCACGCAGGTCGTCGGGCAACTGCTCATCCAGCGCCGCCAGCTCAGCCGGGCTGGCGCCAACTGCCTGGGCCTGCAGGTGACGCAGCACATGTTGTTCTTCGGCCTGATCACGAGCAAATAACGCCTGCACCTCGGACTGGCTAAAATAGCGCTCGCGCAGCCCTTGCAAAGCCTCTGCACGCGCCTGCAAGGCAGGCAGATCAGCCGTCTCTGCCAGCGCCGGCAAGGTCTGCAGGGCCAGTCGATAATCGATGTAGCGCTGCAACAGTTCACGCGCCTGGTTCAAGGCTGGCTGTTGCAACTGGCTGGTCAGTTCATGGTGGATACGTGCCAGGACCTGAGCGACCGACTCGTCCTGCAGGGCCAGCAAATAGAACTCGAACAGCCGCAGCAAGCCTTCGTCGACGTGTAAGTGCCCTTGAGCATCAGTGACCAGTTGTACGCCATGACTGGCACCCGCCAGGCCGGCGGGCAGGGCAGGCGGCACACTTTGCTGCAGACGGGCGTCTGCCTGGATACGCTGGTTGATCTGACGCAGTTCGGTAGCGGGCATCTCTGTCGCGCGGTGCTCGATCATGCGGTGCTGCGGCGCCGGTAAAACGGCCCAGAGCAGGGCAAAGCCGCTGCAGGCAGCCAGCGGCAGAAGCAGGTAATAGTAGGGTTGACGCATGGAGGCAGGCCTCGTGCGACGCTGACCGCGGGCCAGCGTCGCAGACAGTTACAGACCGAGGTTCTTCAGCCGGTTGGCATGGTTGAGCATCAACGTCTTGGGGTTGCTCTCGAACAGCGAGACCAGGCCCAGTACATGATTGTTCACATCCAGGTGATTCATCCGGTAGTTGTCCTTGAGAACCTTGCCGAAATGGCTGGAGCAGCGCCCAGTCACACCATCGTTGGGCTCACTGATAGCCAGCGAGGTGATGGCAAACAAAGGGTCGGAAATGTCCAGCACATGGGTCAGCGGCGAGGTTCCGCTCCAGGAGAACAGATGGACATCATGCCCATTGACGCGCACCTTGGCCGGCCCCTCGCCACAGGCGGTACTGGGCACACCCAGTGGATAGCGCTGGTTATTGGCGGCCGCTCCCTGGCGATTGAACTCGGCAAGCATCGCTCGCACATCCGCCTGGCTTCTGCGGTTGTTCGACATCAGGTTGACCAGGTTACCCACGGTATTGGCAAACACCTCGAAGGTAACCCCCTGCAGCGTGCCCGCCGGGGCGATGCCGGTGGCCACGTCGGCCAGCGGCGAGCCCTTGTGCGGGGTATTCAGAGTGGTTACCGAGGCCACCAGATCGGGACGGGTATTGAGCACATAGCGCGCCGTGACGCCGCCCTGGCTGTGCCCGACAAGGTTGAACTTCTGCACCTTGCCTGCTGAAGCGGCGCGGATTTCCTCGAGCTGGGCAATCAACGCTTCGCCACGTTTTACCGAGCTATCGAAAGCGTTGATGCGCGGCACATAGACCTTGCCACCCTGTTGGCTGAGGGTGCTGGGAATCTTGTACCAGTAGTCGATGCCGGCAATCGTATCGAAGGCAAAGATGCCCGGCACCAGCACCATCGGATGACGTGTGGCGGCGCTGTTGGCCTGCACGGTGAGAGAACAACCCAGGGCTGCGGCAGCCAGGGTGACAGCGAGTTTTTTCGACATGGTGATGTCCTGTGTGACGTTTTTGTTGTTATTGCTCCGCACACAGCCAGCGGAGTGGACGCTATCTGAACAGCAGGCCGGGGCAGGCCACTTGTAAGAACTGCCGATTTCACCCATACGGGTGAAATCGTGCAAAACGCCAACCAGACAACGCCAGGGTGCCGGCCCATGGGCTATATCGGCTGGATCGCGGAGACCGATCATGCCTGCCAACACCCTCCTTTACCTCTGGCCACAGCGCACCTTCTACCTCGGCGAACTGGATGGCGCCGTGCACTTGCAGCTGGCCGCCAGTGTTTTGCTGTTTGCCCTTGATGCGCCCTTGCTGGCACGCTGCGGCAGCCATAGCCTGCGAGCCAGCAGCCTGTTGCTGCCAGTGGGTGAAGAGGTGGTGATAGAGGGTGGCGGGCGCATCGCGCTCTGCTATCTGGATGTGTTTGGCCATGACCTGCAGCACCTGTCACCCCGCCTGCAATGGCAGCGCGGCCCTGTGCGAGGTGCACTGGCTGAGCAGGATGTCGCGCTGGCCTGGCTGCATGAACAAAGCCAGGCCGCATCGCCCGCCACGCTGGATGAGCTGTCTGCCTGGCTGGAGCGGCTGATCAACCCGCAGCAACAATCGGCAACCGTGCACTGCGATCCGCGCATAGCGCGGGTAGTCAGGCTGATACAGGAGGATGTGGCCTGTAACCGGCAGATCGCCGAACTGGCCGCGGCGGTTGGGCTGAACGTGTCACGCCTCACTCAGTTGTTTAGTCAGCAGGTGGGTATTCCCGTTCGTCGTTACCGGCAATGGCATCGCCTGTTCGTCACCAGTTGCCTGGTGGCAGGTGGAGCCAGCCTGACCGATGCCGCGTTGCAGGCAGGTTTCAGTGACTCGGCGCACTTCTGCCACACCTTTCGTAGCCTTGCCGGGATGAACCCATCGCAAATTCTGTTGCGTCCTGGCCGACTGTTTCTACAGGCGGATCTGCGTCCACTGGCGGCGCTGCCAGATCAGGGCAAAGAGTGTCGATGACAGCCCACGCTGGATGATTTGCAGGCTCCAGATGGCTAGCAGTCCATAGCCCAGTACCGGGCCCAGCAGATAGGCCAGGGGCAGGAAGAACAACCACTGATTGCCCAGGCTGACCAGCATCACCGTGCGACTGGCGCCGGCACCCAGCAGCGCCTGGGTCAGCACCAGGGCCACGGCGTCCAGCGCCATGCCCAGGCCGGTCAGGCGCAGCGGCCAGGCGCCCAGCTCGATCAGTTGCGGGTCGCTGACGAACAGTCCGAGGATCGGCTCAGCCAGCAGCCAGAACGGCGCCCCCAGCAGTGCCAGGCACAACGCGGTGACCCGCGCCACATCCCAGCCCCAGCGATAGGCGGCCTCGGGGTTTTGCTGGCCGAGGCTCTGGCTGACCAGGGTGGTGGCCGCCATGCCCAGGCCGATACCCGGCAGGATGAGAAACAGCGCCAGGTTGATCAGCACATGGGCAATCGCCAGTTCCGCCGTGCCCACCTGGCCGATGATCCAGAACAGTGCGGTGATGCCGGCGGCGAAGAACAGTTGCTGCAGTGAGTTGGGCAGGGCCAGGCGCAACATGGCCTGCACTTCAATAAGCGCTGGAGGT
Source organism: Pseudomonas fluvialis (assembly GCF_002234375.1). GTDB lineage: Bacteria > Pseudomonadota > Gammaproteobacteria > Pseudomonadales > Pseudomonadaceae > Aquipseudomonas > Aquipseudomonas fluvialis. The sequence goes on along the minus strand of NZ_NMQV01000024.1, from coordinate 108,186 downwards.
TTACGGAGAAAACCCTGGCTGCGCCCGGCCTGCCAGGTCTGCCAGCCATACAGCAGCGCGCCCAGGTACAAGGCAATGCTGGTACCCAGACCGGCACCGGGTGCGCCCATGACTGGTAGGCCGAACAGTCCGTGAATCAGGCTGTAGCTGATCACCACGTTGGCCAGGTGCATGATCACCAGGGTGCGCATGTACACCCCGGAACGGTGGCTGCCGTTCCAATAGCCACGGAACGCGAAGTTCAGACCGACCGCCAGCACCGCCAGGACGCGCCACTCGAAGTACTCGACTGCCACGGCCAGCACAGCGCTGTCGTTGTTCAGCAGGGCAATGATGCGCGGCGCCTGCAATACGCCGAACAGGGTAATCGGCAGGGCCAGCAACAGGGCGATCAGCAGGCCGGCATTCAAGGGCACCGCCAGCTCCGCCTGCAGTCCCTGGCCACGGCGCCGCGCCACCATCGCCTGTACCGAGGCACCCAGGCCCATCACCAGGGCCACGGCGATAAAGTTGGCGTAGCTGCCGATGCCCACCCCAGCCAGCGAGGTTTGCCCGAGATGGCCGACCATGGCCGCATCGATCAGGTTGAGCAGGCTCTGGCTGAGCATGCCGCCCATGATCGGCAGGCCCAGTCGGAAGATCTGCCGGAGACGTTCACGCTCGATCATGGCTGCTCACCCGGCTCGCATTGGCACAAGGCGTGGCGAGCTGCAAAAGCGCGCATGGTAACGGCTGTGCAGGCTTCGCGCAGCCCGGATTTATTCGAAGCTGGGCAGTTGTGGCGCAACCAACGGCTTGCCAGCGGCCTGCCAGGCATCGAAGCCACCGGCCAGCGACTGTACCTGCAGATAGCCCATCTCCTGCAGACTGCGTGCGGCAAGCGCCGCGCGGCCACTGGTCTTGCAATAGATCAACAGCGGCAGATCGCGGGCCTCAAGCTCCGGCATCGCACTCAGGCGAAACTCCAGTACGCCACGCGGGATATTCATCGCCCCGGGCAAGTGCCCGGCCTGGAATTCCTCGGGCTCGCGCACGTCGATCAATGCTGCGGCATCACGAATGGCGGCATCAGCCTGTTCCAGGCTGACCTCACGAATCAGCGCTTTGGCTTCGGCAACCAGATCATGGGCGTTCTTCATGCTGTGCTCCAGGCAGTTAAATACTCAGGGGAGTACATGCTGGGCGTCAGGCAGCAAGCCGTCAAGCCCGCTGCGGCAGGCCGTCGCAGGGTATCAGTCAAGCTGCCGGGTCTTGATGCGCCGCTCGGCGCGGGCGCGCAACTGGCCGCAGCCGCCGTCGATATCCTGGCCGGCGGAATTGCGCACCTTGGTAAGCACGCCGCGGCTGTGCAGGTAACGCACCATCTCGATGATGCGCTCCCCGGAGGGGCGCTGGTAACTGTCGCCCTCCAGACTGTTGTAGGGGATCAGGTTAAGCACGGCAAATTTGCCCTTGAGCAGGCGCAGCAGCCCATCCAGTTCATCCTGGCCATCATTGACTCCGGCGAGCAGGGTCCACTGGTATTGGATCGGGTAATCCACCCGGCGTGCGTAGGCCTCGCCCAGCTCGACCAGTTCTTGCGGGCTGAGAGGTGCGGCATTAGGCAGCAGTTCGCGGCGCTTGACCGGACAGGTGCTGTGCAGCGACAGGGCCAGCGCCGGCTTTACCTCGCGCTGGCCGAGGCGTTCGAAGACCCGTGGATCGCCCACCGTGGAGAACACCAGGTTCTTGTGGCCGATACCACCATCACCGGCCATCAAGTCGATGGCCTGTAGTACGTTATCCAGGTTGTGCGCCGGCTCGCCCATGCCCATGAACACCACTTTCTTGACCGCGCGCAGACGCCGCGCCTGGGCCAGCTGGGCGAGCAGTTCCAGGCTCGACAACTGACGCAGCAGGCCACTCTTGCCGGTCATGCAGAAACGGCAACCTACCGCACAGCCTATCTGCGTCGACACACACAGGCCGCCACGCGGCAGCAACACGCTCTCGACCAGCTGGCCGTCGGCCAGGGCCAACAGCAGGCGCTCGGAGCCATCGGCAGCAGGATGCCGGCTGTGCAGGCGCAGCAGGCCATCGAGCTGTTCCGACAGGGCTGGCAACCCCTGGCGCACGGCGAGGGGCAGGAAGTTCTCGGCCTTTTGCAGGCGCGTACCACTGTCCAGGGGCAGGCCTTTGAGCCAGGCCCGCTGGATACGTCCGATATGGCATGGCTTGGCGCCGAGGCTGGCCAGCTGTGCTTGGAAATGACTGATCTGCATGGGCGCGCATGCTACCACCAGCGCCCGGCATACGCAGTGCTTTGCCTTTGCCAACAAGCGCTTAGCCAAGGTAAATGACGGGTAAAGAGACTAGGCGCGACACGCGAGAGTGCTTATCGTTTGGCCTCGTTTATTTATCACTGGTCGATCATGCCTGCTTCCTCTGCATTCCCGCTGTCCATCGTGCGTCGTTACTGGCCCTGGCTGGTTCTGCTGATCTTGCTCGGCGGGGCCTTTTTCTGGTGGCAGGGCAAGGGCAGTGGTGCACCGGCTGGCGGTCCCGGAATGGGCCCGGGCATGGGCAGAGGAGCCTGGGGCGGGGTCACTCCGGTACGTGTCGCCACGGTCAGCCAGGGTGACTTTGCCGTCTACCTCAAGGCGCTGGGTACGGTCAGCGCGCTGAATACGGTGAGCGTTCGCAGCCGGGTGGCCGGCGAACTGGTGGAACTCGGCTTCAACGAAGGTCAAACGGTGCAGCAGGGCCAGCTCTTGGCGCGGATCGATCCACGCCCCTATGCAGTGGCGGTGCAGCAGGCTGAGGGCGCCCTGGCTCAAACCCAGGCGCAACTGCGCAATGCCGAACAGGAGCTGCGCCGTTATCAGCAACTGGCCGAGGATGACAGCATTGCCCGGCAGACCCTGGACAGCCAACGCGCGCTGGTCGAGCAATACCGTGGTCAGCTCAAGAGCAGCCAGGCCAGCCTGGCCGAAGCCCGCCTGAACCTGCAATTTACCCGCATCAGCGCGCCGCTGAGTGGCCGGGCCGGGTTGCGTCAGGTGGATGTTGGCAATCTGGTCGCGGCCAATGACAGCACGCCGTTGCTGACCATCACCCAGACCCAGCCGATCGCCGTGCAGTTCACCCTGGCCGAAAGCCTCTTGCCGCAACTGATCGAGGCCGTACGTGCTGGCCAGCGCCTGCCCGTGGAGGCCTGGGACCGCAGCGAGCAACAGCGTCTGGCCGGCGGCGAACTGCTGAGCATGGACAACCAGATCGATGCCACGACCGGCACCCTGCGCTTCAAGGCACAGTTCGCCAATCAGGATGAGCACCTGCTGCCCAACCAGTTCGTCAATGTGCGGGTACTTGCGAGCACCCTCAAGGACAGCCTGCTGCTGCCGGTCGCCGCCGTGCAGTTCGGCAACCAGGGCAACTTCGTCTTCGTGGTCAAGGACCAGCAGGTCAGCCTGCGCGCAGTCGAGGTCGGCCCCAGTGACGAACGGCACAGCGTGATTCTGTCCGGGCTCAGTGTCGGTGAGCAGGTGGTGCTGGAAGGCACCGATCGCCTCAAGGACGGCGCCAGGGTAGAGGTGGTCGAGGGCCTGTCCAAGCCGGCCAGTGAAGCCGCACCCGGGCCGCGGCCAGGGCAGGGCGAGGGCGCGGGGCGGGGGCCGCGCGGGTGAACATTTCCCGTCCGTTCATCCTCCGTCCGGTCGCCACCACCCTGTGCATGCTGGCCCTGCTGCTGGCCGGGCTGCTCGCCTATCGGCTGCTCCCCGTTTCAGCACTGCCGCAGGTTGATTACCCGACCATTCGCGTGATGACCCTGTATCCCGGAGCCAGTCCGCAGGTCATGGGCAGTGCGGTCACCGTGCCGCTGGAGCGTCAGTTCGGCCAGATGCCCGGCCTCGCGCAGATGTCCTCGAGCAGCTCCGGCGGTGCCTCGGTGATCACCTTGCGCTTTGCTCTGGAGTTGTCCATGGACGTGGCCGAGCAACAGGTGCAGGCGGCGATCAATGCGGCCAGCAACCTGCTGCCCAACGACCTGCCGACCCCGCCGCTGTACAACAAGGTCAACCCAGCCGACACCCCGGTACTGACCCTGGCCATCACCTCGGAGCATGTGCCGCTGCCACGCGTGCATGACTTGGTGGATACGCGCATGGCGCAGAAACTCGCCCAGGTCAGCGGGGTAGGTCTGGTCAGCCTGGCCGGCGGGCAGCGTCCGGCGCTGCGCATTCGCGTCAACCCACAGGCCCTGGCTAGCTATGGCATGACCCTCAGCGACGTGCGGCAACTGGTCAACGCGGCCAACGTCAACCAGCCCAAGGGCAACTTCGACGGGCCGACCAAGGTGTCCATGCTGGATGCCAATGACCAGCTGAAAAGCCCGCAGGACTACGCGGAACTGATCCTCGGCTACCAGGACGGCGCCACCCTGCGCCTGCGCGATGTCGCGCAGATCATCGATGGGGCGGAAAACCAGCGGCTGGCCGCCTGGGCCAAGCAGAACCGTGCCGTGCTGCTGAATATCCAGCGTCAGCCGGGAGCCAATGTCATCGAGGTGGTCGAGCGCGTGCAGGCGCTGTTGCCGCAACTACAGGCCAGCCTGCCGGGCGGCCTGCAGGTGACGGTGCTCACGGATCGCACGCAGACCATCCGCGCCGCGGTGCGCGATGTGCAGCACGAGCTGTTGCTGGCCATCGCCCTGGTGGTGATGGTGACCTTCGTGTTCCTGCGCCGACTGTCTGCCACGCTGATTCCCTCCATCGTGGTGCCGCTGTCGCTGGTGGCCACCTTCGCGGTGATGCACCTGGCCGGATTTTCCCTGAATAACCTGACGCTCATGGCGCTGACCATTGCCACTGGTTTCGTGGTCGACGACGCCATCGTCATGCTGGAGAACATCACCCGCTACCTGGAGCAGGGCGAAACACCGTTGAATGCCGCGCTCAAGGGCGCCCGGCAGATTGGTTTCACGCTGATTTCGCTGACTTTCTCGCTGATTGCCGTACTCATTCCACTGCTGTTCATGCAGGACGTGGTGGGCCGGCTGTTCCGCGAATTCGCCATTACCCTGGCCGTGGCCATCCTGATCTCCCTGCTGGTCTCGCTCAGCCTTACTCCGATGATGTGCGCGCGCCTGCTCAAGACCGGCCGGCAGCATGCCGACGCGGAGGATGACTGGCTGAGTCGCCTGATCGCCGGCTATGCCCGTGGCCTGCAGTGGGTACTGGGCCACCAGCGGCTGACCCTGGCCACGGCGCTGGCCACCCTGGGGCTCACCGTGCTGCTCTACCTGGCGCTGCCCAAGGGCTTTTTCCCGGTGCAGGACACCGGCCTGCTGCAGGGTATTTCCGAAGCGCCGCAGTCGATTTCCTTCCAGGCCATGAGCGAACGCCAGCAGCGCCTCAGCGAGGTCATCCTCGCCGACCCGGCAGTGGCCAGCCTGAGTGCCTATATCGGTGTGGATGGCGACAACAGCACGCTCAACAGCGGACGTCTGCTGATCAATCTGAAGCCGCACGACGAGCGCGAGGTCAGCGCACAGCAGGTCATCGAACGGCTGCGCCCGGCATTGGCTGGCGTGCCGGGCATCGAGCTGTTTCTGCAGCCGGTGCAGGATCTGTCCATCGAGGACAAGGTCAGCCGAACCCAGTACCAGTTCAGCCTGGAATCGCCGGACAGCGCGCTGCTGCACGAGTGGGCGCCACGCCTGCTGGCCGCCTTGCAGGCCCAGCCGGCCCTGCGTGACGTCAGCAACGACCAGCAGGAGCAGGGCCTGCAGGTCTACGTGGAAATCGACCGGGATGCCGCCGCACGGCTGGGCGTGAGCGTCAGCAGCATTACCGATGCGCTCTACGATGCCTTCGGCCAGCGGCAGATCTCCACGGTGTTCACCCAGAGCAGCCAGTACCGCGTGGTGCTGGAAAGTGCCGAGGCCAGCCAGGCCGGCCCGCAGGCGCTAGAACAGTTGCATGTCGCCGGCAGCGGCGGGGTGCCTGTGCCGCTGGCCAGCCTGGCGCGTTTCGAACAGCGCCCGGCAGCCCTGGTGATCAACCACATCGGCCAGTTCCCGGCGGTTTCCTTCTCCTTCAACCTGGCGCCCGGTCTGGCTCTCAGCGATGCCTTGCAGGCGCTCGAGGAGGCCCGCCAGGCCAGCGGCCTGCCGGAAGGCGTGGAAGTCCGCCTGCAGGGGGCCGCACAGGCCTTCCAGGCCTCGCTGTCGAGCACCCTGTGGCTGATCCTCGCCGCGGTGCTGACCATGTACATCGTGCTCGGCGTGCTCTACGAGAGCTATATCCACCCGATCACCATCCTCTCCACCTTGCCCTCGGCGGCGGTTGGCGCCTTGCTGGCCTTGCTGCTGGATGGCAGCGAACTGGGGCTGATCGCCATCATCGGCATCATCCTGCTGATCGGCATCGTCAAGAAGAACGCCATCATGATGATCGACTTCGCCCTGGAGGCGCAGCGCGAGCAAGGCATGAGCGCCGAGCAGGCCATTTACCAGGCGGCGCTGCTGCGGTTCCGGCCGATCCTGATGACCACCCTGGCCGCGCTGTTCGGTGCCGTGCCGCTGATGCTGGCCTCCGGCTCCGGGGCCGAGCTGCGCCAGCCGCTGGGCCTGGTGATGGTCGGCGGGCTGATCGCCAGCCAGTTGCTGACCCTGTTCACCACGCCGGTCATCTATCTGTTCTTCGACCGCCTCAGCCAGCGCTTGCGTGGCCAGGCCGTCGCGCCGGCTGGCCAGTGAGGCGCTGCCCGCGATGAACCTGTCCGCGCCCTTTATCCAGCGTCCGGTGGCGACGCTGCTGCTCAGCCTGGCCTTGCTGCTGGTCGGCGCGCTGAGTTACCGCCTGCTGCCGGTGGCGCCGCTGCCGGACATGGACTTCCCGACCATCACTGTGCAGGCCAGCCTGCCCGGTGCCAGCCCGGAGGTGATGGCCACCACCGTGGCCGCACCACTGGAACGCGCGCTGGGCAGCATCGCCGGGGTCAGTTCGATGAACAGCCGCAGCGGCCAGGGCAGCACGCGGATCATCCTGCAGTTCGAGCTGGGCCGCGATATCAACGCCGCCGCCCGTGAAGTGCAGGGCGCCATCAATGCCGCGCAGAAGCTCCTGCCCAGTGGCATGCGCAGCCCGCCCAGCTATCGCAAGATCAACCCTTCGCAGGCGCCGATCATGGTGATTGCGCTGACCTCGCCACAGTTGAGCAAGAGCCAGCTCTACGACCTGGCCGACAGCCTGCTCGGCCAGCGCCTGGCGCAGGTGCAGGGCGTCGGCGAGGTGCAGATCGGCGGCAGTTCGCTGCCGGCAGTGCGCGTGCAGTTGCAACCGCAGCAACTGGAACACTACGGCCTGGCGCTGGACGAAGTGCGGGCCGCCATCGCCAGCGCCAACCTGCGCCGGCCCAAGGGGCAGGTGGAGGATGCCCAGCGCCACTGGCAGGTGCAGGCCAACGAACAGTTGAGCCACGCCGCGCAATACCGCGATCTGGTGATCCGCCAGCGCGATGGCGCCATCCTGCGCCTGGCCGATGTGGCTCAAGTCGAAGACAGCGTGGAGAACCGCTACAACAGTGGTTTCTTCAATGATCAGGAAGCCGTGCTGCTGGTGATCAACCGCCAGGCCGGCGCCAACATCATCCAGACCATCGATGACATCAAGGCGCAGTTGCCGCTGTTGCGAGCGGTGTTGCCGAGCAGTGTCGAACTGGACGTCGCCATGGACCGTTCGCCGGTGATCCGCGCCACCCTGGCCGAGGCCGAACGTACCCTGCTGATCGCCGTGGGCCTGGTCATCCTCCTGGTCTGGCTGTTTCTCGGCCGCGCGCGCCGGGCATTGATTCCCGCGCTGGCCGTGCCGGTTTCCCTGGTCGGCACCTTTGCGGTGATGTATCTGGCCGGCTTTTCCCTGAACAACCTGACGCTGATGGCGCTGATCATCGCCGCCGGGCTGGTGGTGGACGACGCCATCGTGGTGCTGGAAAACATCGCCCGGCATATCGACCAGGGCATGCCGCCGTTGCCGGCTGCGCTGCAAGGCACCCGCGAGGTTGGTTTCACCCTGCTGGCGATGAACCTGTCGCTGGTGGTGATCTTTGTCGCCATCCTGTTCATGGGCGGACTGGCCAGCCAGCTGTTCCACGAGTTCTCCATCACCCTGGCCGTGGCCATCCTGATTTCCCTGCTGGTATCGCTGACGCTGACCCCAATGCTCTGCGCCCGCTGGCTGAAGGCCGAGCCGGCGGAGCAGGGCAGTGGCCTCGTCGCATTCAGCCAGCGCGCCAACCAGCGGCTACTGGCCGGCTACCAGCGTGGCCTGGACTGGGCTCTGGCGCGCCCGGCGCTGATGCTGGCCAGCCTGTTACTGGCCATCGGCCTGAGCGTGGCGCTGTACATCCAGGTGCCCAAGACCTTGCTGCCCATGCAGGACACCGGCCAGCTGGCCGGCTTCATTCGCGGCGACGACGGGCTGTCGTTCCAGGTCATGCAGCCGAAGATGGAAATCTTCCGCCGCGCCGTGCTGGAAGATCCCGCGGTGCACAGCGTCGCCGGCTTCATCGGCGGCGACGGGGCCAGCAACAACGCCTTCATGATCGTGCGGCTCAAACCCATGGCTGAGCGTGACTCGGCGGAGCAGGTGGTGGCGCGGCTGCGCCGCAATCTGCCGCTGGTGCCGGGCGGGCGGCTGATGCTGATGCCCGATCAGGACCTGATGTTCTTCGGTGGCCGCCAGGGCAGCAGCTCGCAATACGAGTACAAGCTGCTGTCCAGCGACTTGCAGCTGTTGCGCCAGTGGCGGCGCAGTGTGGCCGAGGCGTTGCGCAGCCTGCCGGAACTCACCGCCATCGACGCCAATGACGGCAGCGGCGCGGAGCAGGTACGCCTGGTCATCGACCGGGTGGCGGCCCGCCGCCTCGGCCTGCAGATGGACGAAGTCAGCGCCTTGCTCAACAACGCCTTCAGCCAGCGGCAGATTTCCACCATCTATGCCAGCCTCAACCAGTACAAGGTGGTGCTCGAGGTCGACCCGCGTTACGCGCAGTCGCCGCAGGTACTCAAGCAGATCCACCTGATCGCCAGCGATGGCCGGCGTGTGCCGCTGGCGGCTTTTTCCCGCTTCGAGCGCAGCCTGGCCGACGACCGGGTCACCCATGACGGCCAGTTTGCCGTGGAAAACATCAACTTCGACCTGGCCGAAGGCGTGAGCCTCGACCAGGCGGTACGCGCCATCGACCGGGCCATGGCGGCCATCGGCCTGCCTGGGGAAATCCAGGGCAGCCTGGGCGGCAGCGGCCAGCAATTCCAGCAGGCCCAGCAAAGCCAGCCACTGATGCTGCTGGGCGCCTTGCTGCTGGTCTACCTGCTGCTGGGCATCCTCTATGAAAGCTACCTGCACCCGCTGACCATTCTCTCCACCTTGCCCTCGGCCGGCCTGGGTGCCTTGCTGGCCATCGAGCTGAGTGGCGGGCAGTTCAGCCTGATCTCGCTGCTCGGTTTGTTCCTGCTGATCGGCATCGTCATGAAAAACGCCATCCTGATGATCGACCTGGCCCTGCAACTGGAGCGCGAACAGGGCCTCGACCCACTGCAGGCCATCCGCCAGAGCTGCCTGTTACGCCTGCGGCCGATCCTGATGACCACCCTGGCCGCGGTGCTGGGTGCCGTGCCGCTGCTGGTCGGCGGCATGGAAGGCGCGGAAATGCGCCAGCCGCTGGGCCTGGCGGTGATTGGCGGGCTGCTGCTCAGCCAGTTGTTGACCCTGTTCACCACTCCGGTGGTCTATCTCAGCCTGGAGCGCCTGCGCTTGCGCGGTCGTTCCCTGTCCCGTGTGGAAAGCTTGTCATGAATGCATTGCCGTCTCTGTTTCTGTTCACCAGCGTATTGCTGGCCGGCTGTGCCATCGGCCCGGACTACCAGCGCCCGGCCACGCCGCAGGCCGCGCATTACCTGGCCATGCCCGGCTGGAAAACCGCCACGCCAGCCGATACATCTGGCGCAGGCCGCTGGTGGCAGGGTTATGCCGACGCCGAACTGGACCGCCTGCTCACTCAGCTCGAAACCGACAACCTGCGTCTGGCCAGTGCCGAAGCGCAATACCGCCAGGCGCGAGCCCTGGCCGGTGGCGCACGGGCTGGCTTGCTCCCCAACCTGGATCTGGGCGCCGGCATGCAACGCAGCGGACAAGGGCAGGGCAGTGCGGCGCTGCACAGCAAAAGCTACGACGCCAACCTGGCGATCAGCTGGGAAGTCGATCTGTGGGGCAAGGTGCGCCGCGAACTGCAAGCCGCCGACAGCAGCGCCCAGGCCAGCGCGGCAGAACTGGCCGCCTTGCGCCTGAGTCTGCAAAGTGAACTGGCGCAGAATTATCTGCAACTGCGCAGCCAACTGCGCCAGCGCGATCTGCTCGAAGAGACGGCCAAGGCTTACCAGCGGGCCTTGCAGATGAGCGAAAGCCGCTACCAGGCAGGACTGGTCAGTCGCGCGGATGTCAGCCAGGCCATCACCCAGCTGCGCAACACCCAGGCGCAGGCCGTTGAGCTGGATGGGCAAATCGCCCAATTGCGCCACGCCATCGCCGTTTTGCTGGGCCAGACACCCGGCCAGCTGCAACTCAGCGGGCGCCGTGAACTGCCCAGCCTGCCGGCCTTGCGTGCCGAGCTGCCTTCGGCCTTACTGGAACGCCGCCCCGATGTGGCAGCCGCGGAGCGCCGGGTGATGGCCGCCAACGCGCAAATCGGTGTGGCCGAAGCGGCGTATTTCCCGGATTTTCGCCTCAGTGCCAGTGCCGGCTATCGCAGCAGCCAGCTGGGCGACTGGATCAGTGCACCCAATCGGGCCTGGTCACTCGGCCCGCAGCTGGCGCTCAGCCTGTTCGACGGCGGCTTGTTGCGTTCACGCGTCGAACAGGCGCGTGCGCAGTACGAACAGACCGTGGCGGATTACCGGCAACAGGTCTTGCAGGCGATTGCCGAGGTCGAAGACCAGTTGGTGCTACAGGACGCCTTGCAGCGTGAAATCCAGCTACGTCAACAAGCCCTGGACGCCGCCCGCGATGCCTTGCGCCTGGCAGAAAACCAGTACCGCGCCGGTACCGTCGACTACCTGAACGTAATCAGCGCGCAAAACACCGCACTGCAAACCGAGCGCACGCTGATCGGCTTGCAAGGCAGTTTGTTGATCAGCAGCGTAAAACTTACCGTGGCCTTGGGCGGCGATTGGTCGAACACGCCGGATGATGCACGCTAGGTGTTCGTTGACAGCCTGGCATAGTGGAATAGATGCCGCAGAATCGCGGCATTGACCTTCCTGCTGATGCGTTATGTAATTTCGCATAATGTGCATTATGTTAAATTAGTATTATTGAACGCCCCGGACTGTCTGTCATGCCAATGCTTCCTCAGCAAGACGCATCGACAATAAGCACTCGCCCGGTTTCTGCAGGCTGTCTATGATCGTCGCCCTATCATCCGCCCGGAGTGCTGTGTGTGACATCCGTGTCGGCCTATCTGGGCCTGTTCTTCAGTGCGCTGCTCGCCGCCACGCTGTTTCCCGCGCAATCGGAAGCCGTATTGCTGGCGTTGCTGCACGCCGGCCAGCAGACGCCCTGGCTGCTTTGGCTGGTTGCCACGCTGGGTAACGTGCTGGGTTCGCTGGTCAACTGGTGGCTGGGCCTGTTGCTGCTGCAACCACGCGTCAACCAGGCCTGGTGGCAACCCAGCGAGCAGCGCCTGCAACAGGCCCAGGCCTGGTACCGCCGCTATGGACGCTGGAGCCTGTTGCTCAGCTGGATGCCGGTGCTGGGCGATCCGCTGACTCTGGTCGCCGGCCTGCTGCGCGAGCGACTCGTGGTGTTCCTGCTGCTGGTCAGCCTGGCCAAGGGCGCGCGCTATCTGCTGCTGATCGCCCTGGCACAGGCCTGGCTGGACTAGCCAGACTTACTGCAGGGCTGCCAATGCCGCGGCATAGTCCGGCTCATTGGCAATCTCGCTGACCAGCTCGGCGTGCAGCACGCGGTTGTTTTCGTCCAGCACCACCACCGCACGGGCAGCCAGACCGGCCAGTGGGCCGCTGGCCAGGGCCACGCCATAATCCGTGAGGAAGGCTGCACCACGCAGGGTTGACAGGTTGACTACCTTATCCAGCCCCTCGGCGGCGCAAAAGCGCTTCTGGGCGAACGGCAGATCGGCAGAAATGCACAGCACCACGGTATTGGCCAGGCTGGCGGCCTGAGCGTTGAAGGTACGCACGGAGGTTGCACAGGTCGGCGTATCCACGCTGGGGAAGATATTCAGGACCTTGCGCTGGCCGGCAAAGTCCTGCAAGCCGACATCCGTCAGGTCGCCGTTGACCAGACGGAAATCCTTGGCGGTCTCGCCTACTTGGGGAAACTGGCCGAGGACGGCAAACGGGGTGCCTTTGAGGGTAACCTGGGACATGGAAATCTCCTTGTGCGCTGGTAGGAATTGAGTGCTCAGTGAAGCACAGCCCGGCGATGCCGACCAGCCTCGCCGGCATTGATCCAGCACAAGACAGTCCGCTCGGTGCAGCTTATGCTAGCCGGCAGCTTCCCCACCCTGCGGAGTCATCATGCTCAAGTACGCCCTGCCCCTGCTCTCCCTGCTGGCCCTGCCCCTCGCGCAGGCACACGACTATCAGTTGGCCGACCTGCACATCGATCATCCCTGGTCACGCGCCATGCCGCCGAATGCTCCGGCGGGCGCCGCTTACTTCCTGGTGGAAAACCGGGGTAACAGCGCGGATCGTCTGGTGGCCGTCAGCACGCCGCGCGCCGGCAAGAGCGAACTGCACAACCATGTGCATGAAAACGGCCTGATGAAGATGGTGCATGTGCCCGCCGTGGACGTGGCAGCCGGCGCGCAGGTGGAGTTCTCGCCGGGCGGCTACCACGTGATGCTTTTCCAGCTCAACCAGCCGCTGCAGGCCGGCGACCGCTTCCCGCTGACCCTGCAGTTCGAGAAAGCTGGCAGCATCGAGGTGGAAGTTCAGGTGCAGGAAGGTAGCAGCGCCGCGCACCACTGAGCGTTCGCCTGCTCAGAGGTAGCGACTGATTTCCAGCAAATTGCCGTCAGGGTCGCGGAGGTACAGCGACTCGATAGGCCCCAGGGCGCCGGTACGCAATACCGGCCCCTGCTCCACCGGCACTTGCAGAGCCGCCAGGTGTTCTTGCAACGTGGCCAGCGACCAGTCGGTGATCAAACACAGATCGGCCGAGCCCACCTGAACAGCAGCAGCCTTGGGCTCGAACTCATGTCCGTGCAGATGCAGGTTGATCTTCTGCTGGCCAAAGCACAACGCATGGCGTCCCTCGCCAAATAGCTCATGACGCATGCCCAATACCTCTTGGTAGAAAGCCAGGCTACGCGACAGGTCGCTGACGGTGAGTACCAGATGGTCAAGACGCAGCAGCATGCTCAATCCCGGTCGAGCAGATGGAAACGCGGCAGCGCCAGGCCCCAGCGCAGCGCCGCTACGCGGGTCAGCAGCACCACCAGCATGGCGATGCCGGTATCCAGCCAGTGCGGCGTGCCCAGATCACGCAACAGGATGAAGGTCAGCGAGCCGGCAATACAGGCCGTGGCATAGATTTCCTTCTTGAAGATCAGCGGAATCTCGTTGCAGATCACGTCGCGCATCACCCCGCCCGCCACGCCGGTCATCACCCCCATGATCACCGCGGTGCTGTTCGGCACCTGATTCTGCAGGGCCACTTCCGTGCCGATCACCGTGAACACCGCCAGCCCGAAGGCGTCGGCAAGCAGCAGACCGCTCTCATGGATGGGCCGGGTCAGACGCACCCAGAGCACCGTGCCCACTGCCGACAGCGACGCCACCAGGATATACAGGTCGTTGCGAATCCAGCTGACGGGGTGATTGTCGAGGATCAGGTCGCGCAGCGTACCGCCGCCCAGCGCGGTGATGATGGCAATGACCAGCACACCAAACAGGTCCATGGACTTGCGCCCGGCCATCAGAGCGCCGGTAATGGCGAATACCGCCACGCCAAACAGGTCGGACAGGTAGAAAAGTTGTTCGATACTCATGCCAGGCAGGCCTTACAACGGGGTGCGCATGGTAACAAACTCCTCGGCGGCCGTCGGGTGGATGCCGATGGTTTCATCGAACACCTGCTTGGTTGCCCCGGCCTTGAGCGCCACGGCGATCCCCTGCAGCATCTCCCCGGCCTCGGCGCCAACCATATGGCAGCCCAGCACGCGGTCAGTCTCGGCATCCACCACCAGCTTCATCAGCGTGCGCTCCTGGCAATCGCTGAGGCTCAGTTTCATGGCGCGAAAGCGACTTTCGAAGACTTTTACCGAATAGCCGGCGGCACGTGCCTGTTCTTCACTGAGACCTACCGTGCCGATGTTCGGCAGACTGAATACTGCGGTGGGGATCAATTGGTAATCCACTGGGCGATAGCTCTGCGCCTGGAACAGACGGCGTGCCACTGCCATACCTTCGGCCAATGCCACGGGCGTAAGCTGGACACGACCGATCACGTCGCCAATCGCCAGGATCGACGGGGTACTGGTTTCGTAGCGGTCATTGACCTGGATGAAGCCCCGCTCATCCAGCGTCACGTCCACCTGCTCCAACCCCAGGTTGTCGAGCATCGGGCGCCGCCCGGTGGCGTAGAAGATGCAGTCGGCGCTGACTTGTCGGCCATCGGCCAGGCTGGCCAGCAGCGAGCCGTCGGCCTGCCGTTCGATGCGCTGGATATCGCTGTTGAATTGCAGGTCGATGCCCTTGCGGCTCAGCTCATCCCGCAGGTGCAGGCGTACCGCCTGATCGAAGCCGCGCAGGAACAGATCACCGCGATACAGCAGGCTGGTCTGGCTACCCAGGCCATGGAAAATCGAGGCGAACTCCACGGCGATATAGCCGCCGCCGACTACCAGCACGCGGCGTGGCTGCTCCGAAAGATGGAACACCTGGTTGGAGTCGGTGGCATGTTCGATACCCGGGATGTCCGGGCGCTGCGGCCAGCCGCCCACGGCAATCAGGATGTGCTCGGCGCTGTAGCGTATGCCGGCCACGTCGACATGGTGGGCATCGACCAGCCGTGCGTGCCCTTCGAGCAACTGCACGCCACTGTTCACCAGCAGGTTGCGGTAGATGCCATTGAGACGCTGGATTTCACGATCCTTGTTGCCGATCAGCGTCGCCCAGTCGAAACGCGCCTGCTCGACCTGCCAGCCGAAACTCGCCGCCAGGCCGAGATCTTCGTGCAGGTGCGCGCTGTACACCATGAGCTTTTTTGGCACACAGCCAACATTGACACAGGTGCCGCCCAGGTAGCGGCTTTCGGCTACCGCCACGCGCGCGCCAAAACCGGCAGCAAAGCGCGCTGCGCGCACGCCGCCGGAACCGGCACCGATGACAAACAGGTCGAAATCAAAGGCCATGGCAATTCACTCCCAAACGCTATTGGCATACGGCCGGGAGCATACCTGTTCCTGACCGGCGGCGCAGGTCTGCACGGCCGGCATGATCGGCATCAATTGCCGTGCTCAGCGCACACCCGTACACTGCGCGCCCTTTTCCTGCCATTTGGGCGAATATCCATGCTGTTTACCCTGCGTATGTCGATGATGGGCATACACTTTCTGATCGCCGGCACGCTCGGCCTGATTCTCGGCCTGTGCCGTCCGTTCAACCCGGACAACAGCCGCCTGTGCGCGCGCCTGTATTCCTGGCCAGCCTTGCGCCTACTGAATATCAAGGTGGATACCGCCACCGAAGGGCTGCGCGATCATCAGCGTTCCTGTGTGATCGTCGCCAACCACCAGTCCAACTACGACCTCTACGTGCTGGGCAAGGTGGTCCCGAAACGCACCGTGAGCATCGGCAAGAAAAGCCTCAAGTGGGTGCCTTTTTTCGGCCAGCTCTACTGGCTGGCCGGCAACGTGCTGATCGATCGCGGCAACGCCCGTCAGGCCAAGCAGGCCATGCTCACCACCACCGAAACACTGCAACATCAGGACACCTCGATCTGGGTGTTCTGCGAAGGCACGCGCAACCTCGGCAAAGGCCTGTTGCCCTTCAAGAAGGGTGCCTTCCAGATGGCCATCGCCGCCGGGGTGCCGATCATTCCGGTATGCGTCAGTACCTATGCCGGCAAACTCAGCCTCAACCGCTGGCTGGGCGGGCGCATTCGTATTGAATCCTTGCCAGCCATTCCCACCAGCGGACTGAGCATGGACGACCTGCCCGCGCTGATCGAACGCTGCCGTGAGCAGATGCAGGCCTGCATTACCCGCCTGGATAACCAGTTGCAGTTGGCAAAGGGCTGACTAAACAACGGGCGCCTGTGTGGCGCCCGTTGTTCATCTCAGGCGCTACGCCGCGCGTTGGCGACGAAACGCATCATCCACTCGCCTACCGTCTTGCCGTGATGCTCACGCTCGAGACTTTCCCGGGCACGCCTGTACACAGGTTCGGCGAACTGCTGTTGGCGCACCTCCATCAGCGCGCGGGAATAGTCAGCGACGAACTCCGGGTGGCCCTGGAAACACAGCACCTGGTCACCAATCCGGTAGGCGGCGTTGGCACAAAAGTCGCTGCTGGCCAGGCGCGTGGCCTGCGGCGGCAATTCGGTCACCTGGTCCTGGTGACTGATCAGCAGGTGTAGTTCCGGAAGGGCCGGCTGCATCCACTCGGCTTGCTCATGCAGCTGATAGACATGGTTACCCAGCCCCCAGCCCTGACTGGCCCGCTCAGCCTTGCCCCCCAGGAGCAGGGCCAGCAACTGATGGCCGAAGCAGATGCCAAGCAGTTTGTCGCCGGCCGCGTAGCGTTTCAGCAGATAGTCCTTGAGCACCTGAATCCACGGATCGCTACCGAAAGAATCGGCCTTGCTGCCGGTAACCAGATAGGCGTCATAGTGCTGCTGCTCGTCGGGATAATGCCCGGCGACCACATTGAAAATCTCGAAGCGGGCCGGAATCGGCTGATGGGCAAACAGCTGCTCGAACATGCAGCCATAGCCTCGGTATTGCTCGACGAACTCCGGTCGCAGGTCGTCGGTTTCCAAAATACAGATACGCAGGGGATGGGCGCGCTCGGTCATGGCGGGTATTGCTTGAACCTCTTGGGCAGGTGGGTCAGGGAACCAGCAGGCGCTGGTTGGACTTGGCGCAGTGCGCCTGTGTACCAGCCGGCAAACGCAGGCTGGCCAGGGTAGTCGTACAGCGCGCCATATTGGCGGTTTTCTCCACGCGCAGGCGCTGTTCGCCATCGACAAGGAACAAATAGGTATGGTCGTAGCGATCACGGTCATGCCAAGCCTCGAAGGCCTGCTCGCTGAGCACGCAGCGGTAGCTGATCTGCACCGTGAAACCCTTGGCCTTGTGGCGCTGGAAGACATGGTGATAGCGCCCCCAGTCCTTGTCACGCAGGCTCTGCAGGCGCACGGACTCACAGTCCTCCAGGCGCGTGATGTCTGCCTCGTGGAGCAACACGCTTTGTCCGTAAGTGGTTCCGCCCAACTCCACATTGGCCAGCAGGTAGACCCGCGATTCACCGGCCATGCACAGCGGAGCGAGCAGTAAGCCAAGCCAGGCAAGACGCCTCATGGTCCACTCCTTCCCGGTCGAAAACGCAGAGACTAAACAAGGCTGGCAGGCTTGACCATCCTGGCTTTAACAAAAAGCGCAGCATCCCGCACGGCTGGTTATCAGGGCACCGCAGATTGACGTTAACGTCAATTACGCTTACGTTAACGTCAATCCATACAATGAATGCTTATATGTCGAAAATCTACTACAGCATCTCCGACCTGGCCCGTGAGTTGGATATCACCACGCGGGCCATTCGTTTCTATGAGGAGCAAGGCATGCTCGCTCCGGAGCGACGCGGCCAGGAACGTATCTACTCAGCCAAGGACCGCGTGGCGCTTAAGCTCATTCTGCGTGGCAAACGCATCGGCTTTTCCCTGGCCGAATGCAAGGAACTGATCGAGCTGTACGACCCGGCCGGCGGCAACCGCAAGCAGCTGGATACGTTCATGGAGAAGATCGCCGAGCGGCGCGCCCAGCTGCAACAGCAACTACTGGACATCCAGCAGATGCAACTGGAACTCGACACGGCCGAGGAGCGCTGCATCGCCGCGTTAGAACAAACTCAAGCCTGACAAGCACTTATCTACCAAAGCTAACAAATACAATGAAAGGTGGAACCATGCGCTACCCAACCCTCAACTTCGGCCTCGGCGAGACCATCGACATGCTGCGCGACTCGGTGCACCAGTTCGCCCAGGCCGAGCTGGCCCCACGTGCGGCGCAGATCGACCGCGACAACGAGTTCCCCATGGACATGTGGCGCAAGTTCGGCGACATGGGCCTGCTCGGCATGACCGTGGAAGAGGAATACGGTGGCAGCAACATGGGCTATCTGGCCCACGTGGTGGCCATGGAAGAGATCAGCCGCGCCTCGGCCTCGGTCGGCCTGTCCTACGGCGCCCACTCCAACCTGTGCGTCAACCAGATCCGCAAGAACGGCAGCGAGGCGCAGAAGCAGAAATACCTGCCCAAGCTGTGCTCCGGCGAGCACATCGGCGCGCTGGCCATGAGCGAGCCGAATGCCGGCTCCGACGTGGTGTCGATGAAGCTGCGCGCCGAGAAGCGCGGCGACCGCTATGTGCTCAATGGCAACAAGATGTGGATCACCAACGGCCCGGATGCCCACACCTACGTGATCTACGCCAAGACCGACCTCAACGCCGGTTCCAAGGGCATCACTGCCTTCATCGTCGAACGCGACTTCAAGGGTTTCTCCCGCCACCAGAAGCTCGACAAGCTGGGCATGCGCGGTTCCAACACCTGCGAGCTGGTATTCGAGGACTGCGAAGTACCTGAAGAGAACATTCTCGGCGGGGTCGGCCGTGGCGTGGCGGTGCTGATGAGCGGCCTCGACTACGAGCGCACCGTGCTCTCCGGCGGCCCCACCGGGATCATGACGGCCTGTATGGATGTGGTGCTGCCGTATGTGCACGAGCGCCAGCAGTTCAAACAGTCCATCGGCGAGTTCCAGCTGGTGCAGGGCAAGCTGGCCGACATGTACGCCGGCATGAACGCCTCCAAGTCCTACCTGTACACCGTGGCCAAGGCCTGCGACCGCGGCGAGGAATCGCGCAAGGACGCCGCCGCGGTGATCCTCTACACCGCAGAAATGGCCACCAAGATGGCCCTCGACACCATCCAGCTGCTGGGCGGTAACGGCTACACCAACGAATACCCGGCCGGCCGCCTGCTGCGTGACGCCAAGCTCTACGAGATCGGCGCCGGCACCAGCGAAATCAGGCGCATGCTGATCGGCCGCGAGCTGTTCAACGAGACCAAATAAAGCCGCTGGAGGCTCGAGGCTGAAGGCTCGACGGAAAGCAGCCACAGCCCTCGTCCAGCCTCCAGCCTATAGCGCTGTTTCGAGGGGTTTATGACCATCCTGCATACCCAGATCAATACCCGCTCGGCGGAGTTTGCCGCCAATAGCGCAGCCATGCTCGCCCAGGTCAACGACCTGCGCGCCCTGCTCGCCCGCATCCATGAAGGCGGCGGCGCCAAGGCCCAGGAACGTCACACTTCGCGCGGCAAGCTGCTGCCACGCGAGCGCATCAACCGTCTGCTCGACATCGGCTCGCCCTTCCTCGAAGTCGGCCAGCTGGCCGCCCACGAGGTGTACGGCGAAGACGTACCGGCCGCCGGCGTGGTCGCCGGTATCGGCCGCGTCGAAGGCGTCGAGTGCATGATCATCGCCAACGACGCCACGGTGAAAGGCGGCAGCTACTACCCGCTGACCGTGAAAAAGCACCTGCGCGCCCAGACCATCGCCCAGCAGAACCGCCTGCCATGCATCTACCTGGTGGACTCCGGCGGCGCCAACCTGCCGCGCCAGGAAGAGGTGTTCCCCGACCGCGAGCACTTCGGCCGCATTTTCTTCAACCAGGCCAACATGAGCGCCCAGGGCATCCCGCAGATCGCCGTGGTCATGGGCTCCTGCACCGCTGGCGGCGCCTATGTGCCGGCGATGAGCGACGAGACCATCATGGTGCGCAACCAGGCCACCATCTTCCTGGCCGGCCCGCCGCTGGTGAAGGCCGCCACTGGCGAGGTGGTGACCGCCGAGGAACTGGGCGGCGCCGATGTGCACTGCAAGACCAGCGGCGTGGCCGACCACTACGCGGAAAACGACGAGCACGCCCTGGCCCTCGCCCGCCGCTGCATCGCCAACCTAAACTGGCACAAGCTCGGTCAGTTGCAGGCTCGCACGCCCATCGCCCCGCTCCACGCGGCGGACGAACTGTACGGGGTGATCCCGGCGGACGCCAAGCAGCCCTTCGATGTGCGCGAGGTGATTGCGCGGGTGGTCGATGGCAGCGAGTTCGATGAATTCAAGGCGCTGTTCGGCACCACCCTGATCTGCGGCTTCGCCCACGTCCACGGCTACCCGGTGGCGATCCTCGCCAACAACGGCATTTTGTTTGCGGAGGCGGCGCAGAAAGGCGCGCACTTCATCGAACTGGCCTGCCGGCGCGGCATCCCGTTGCTGTTCCTGCAGAACATCACCGGTTTCATGGTCGGCAAGAAGTACGAGGAAGGCGGCATCGCCAAGCACGGCGCCAAGCTGGTCACCGCCGTGGCCTGCGCCAAGGTGCCGAAGTTCACCGTGATCATCGGCGGCAGCTTCGGCGCCGGTAACTACGGCATGTGCGGCCGCGCCTTTGAGCCGCGTTTCCTATGGATGTGGCCCAACGCGCGGATCGGCGTAATGGGTGCCGAACAGGCTGCCGGCGTGCTGGTGCAGGTCAAGCGCGAGCAGGCCGCCCGCGCTGGTCACCCGTTCAGCGATGAAGAAGAAGCGCGTATCAAGCAGCCCATCGTTGCCCAGTATGAACAGCAGGCCCACGCCTACTACTCCAGCGCCCGCCTGTGGGACGACGGCGTGATCGACCCGGCGCAGACCCGCGACGTGCTCGGCCTGGCGCTGTCCGCCAGCCTCAATGCGCCCATCGAGCCGACCCAGTTCGGCGTGTTCAGAATGTAACGAACAACGAGAACAGCGCTGGAGGGCGGCTGGAGGCTTGACGTCCAGCCCTCCAGCCTCAAGCCAAGGGCCGCAGGCCTTCGTCTGCAGGAAATCGAATATGCACACCCCCCCATTTCAGACTATTGAACTTGAACGTTCCGCACGGGGCTTCGCCACCCTGTGGCTAAACCGTGCCGAGAAGAACAACGCCTTCAACGCCGAGATGATCCGCGAGCTGATCCTCGCCATCGACGCGATCGCCGCCGACAAGACCTTGCGCTTCCTGCTGCTGCGCGGCCGCGGCAAGCACTTCTCCGCCGGCGCCGACCTGGCCTGGATGCAGGCCTCGGCCAAGCTCGACTACAACGCCAACCTGAATGATGCCCGCGAGCTGGCCGAGCTGATGTACAACCTCAACGCCCTGAAGATTCCGACCCTGGCCGTGGTCCAGGGCGCGGTCTTCGGCGGTGCGGTAGGTCTGGTGAGCTGCTGCGATATGGCCATTGGCGCGGAAGACGCGCTGTTCTCGCTGTCCGAAGTGCGCATCGGCCTGGCCCCGGCGGTGATCAGCCCCTTCGTGGTCCAGGCCCTGGGCGAGCGCGCCGCACGCCGCTACGCGCTGACCGCCGAACGCTTCTCCGGCAACCGCGCCCGCGAGCTGGGCTTGCTGGCGGAGGCCTACCCGGCCGCCGAGCTGGATGCCCAGGTCGAAGCCTGGGTGGACAACCTGTTGCTCAACAGCCCGCAAGCCATGCAGGCCAGCAAGGACCTGCTGCGCGAAGTGGCCAGTGGTGTGCTCACGCCCAACCTGCGCCGCTATACCGAAAACGCCATCGCGCGCATCCGTGTCAGCCCCGAAGGCCAGGAGGGGCTCAACGCCTTCCTGGAAAAACGCACGCCCGCCTGGCAGGAGCAATAAGCATGATGATTTCCTCCCTGCACACCTTGCTCGGCAAAGCGCTGGATAAACGTTCAAACCTCCGGCAGGAGCCGCAAGCATGAGCCACACGCACATCGACACCCTGCTGGTGGCCAACCGCGGCGAAATCGCCTGCCGGGTGATGCGCACCGCCAAGGCCCTCGGCCTGCAGACCGTGGCCGTGCACAGCGCCATCGATACCCATGCACGGCATGTGCGCGAGGCCGACATGGCGGTGAACCTCGGCGGCGCCAAGCCGGCCGACAGCTACCTGCTGATCGACAAGATCATCGCCGCGGCCAAGGCCAGCGGCGCCCAGGCCATCCACCCGGGCTACGGCTTCCTCTCCGAGAACGCCGGCTTCGCCCGCGCCATCGAGGCCGCCGGACTGGTGTTCCTAGGTCCGCCCGCCTCCGCCATCGACGCCATGGGCAGCAAGTCCGCGGCCAAGGCGCTGATGGAAGATGCCGGCGTGCCCCTGGTGCCCGGATATCACGGCGAAGCCCAGGACGTGGAAACCTTCCGCGCAGCCGCCGAACGCATCGGCTACCCCGTATTGCTCAAGGCCGCCGCCGGTGGCGGTGGCAAGGGCATGAAGGTGGTCGAGCGCGAGAGCGAATTGGCCGAAACCCTGGAATCCGCCCAGCGCGAAGCCCAGTCGGCCTTCGGCGACTCGCGCATGCTGGTGGAGAAATACGTGCTGCAGCCGCGCCACGTGGAGATCCAGGTGTTCGCCGACAGCCACGGCAACTGCCTGTACCTCAACGAGCGCGACTGCTCGATCCAGCGCCGCCACCAGAAGGTGGTCGAAGAAGCCCCGGCGCCGGGCCTGAGCCCCGAGCTGCGCCGCGCCATGGGCGAGGCGGCGGTCAAGGCCGCCCAGGCCATCGGCTATGTGGGCGCCGGCACCGTCGAGTTCCTGCTGGATGCCCGCGGCCAGTTCTTCTTTATGGAAATGAACACCAGACTACAGGTGGAGCACCCGGTCACCGAGGCAATCACTGGCCTCGACCTGGTGGCCTGGCAGATTCGCGTGGCCCGTGGCGAAGCGCTGCCGATCAGCCAGGATCAGGTGCCGCTCAATGGCCACGCCATTGAAGTGCGCCTGTACGCCGAGGACACCGATAACGACTTCCTGCCCGCCTCCGGCGACCTCAAGCTGTATCGCGAACCGGCTGCCGGTGAAGGCTGCCGGGTGGATAGCGGCGTGGCCGAGGGCGATACCGTCTCGCCCTTCTACGACCCGATGCTGGCCAAGCTGGTCGCCTGGGGCGAGGACCGCGAGCAGGCCCGCCAGCGCCTGCTGGCCATGCTGGAAGAGACCGCCGTGGGTGGTTTCGCCAGCAACCTGCCGTTCCTGCGCCGCGTGCTGGCCCATCCGGCCTTCGCCGCTGCCGAGCTGGACACCGGTTTTATCGCCCGCCACCAGCAACAGCTGCTGCCGGCCACCATCGAGCTACCCGCCGAGTTCTGGCAACTGGCCAGCGAGGCCTGGCTGCACAGCGAGGCGCCGCGCCGTAGCCATGAGGACTATCACTCGCCCTGGGCTACCAGCAGCGGTTGGCGCTCCGGCCTGAGCGCGGAAACCGATGTGCACCTGCGCAGCGGCGAGCAGTGCCACACCGTGCACCTGCGAGGCCCCGCGCAATCGCGCCTGCTGGGCGAGCAGCTGTGGACCGAGCAGGATGGCCTGCGCCGCGCGCACCGGGCAATTCGCCAGGGCGATGCGCTCTATCTGGAATGGCAGGGGCGCCTGCATGAGGTACGCCGTGCCGACCTGATCGCCGAGGCCGAGGCCAGCCACGCCCAGCACGGCGGGCTGACGGCCCCGATGAACGGCAGTATCGTCCGCGTGCTGGTCGAAGCCGGCCAGGCCGTGGCAGCCGGCACCGCCCTGGTGGTGCTGGAGGCCATGAAGATGGAGCACAGCATCCGCGCGCCGCATGCCGGCACGGTCAAGGCACTGTACTGCGCCGAGGGCGACATGGTCGGCGAAGGCGCCGCCCTGGTAGAGCTGGAAGAGGCCTGAGGGCCACCTACGAAGCGAGAGAGAACACAATGAACCTGCCGCAACATGTCCGCCTGGTTGAAGTCGGCCCGCGCGACGGCCTGCAGAATGAGAAACAGCCGATCAGCGTGGCCGACAAAGTACGCCTGACCAACGACCTAAGCGCCGCCGGTCTGGGCTACATCGAGGTGGGCAGCTTCGTCTCGCCCAAGTGGGTGCCACAGATGGCCGGCAGCGCCGAGGTGTTCGCCGGCATCCAGCGTAAGCCGGGCGTGGTGTATGGCGCGCTGACGCCCAACCTCAAGGGCTTCGAGGCTGCCGTCGAGGCTGGGGTGAAGGAAGTGGCAGTGTTCGCCGCGGCCTCCGAGGCTTTCTCCCAGCGCAACATCAACTGCTCCATCGCCGAGAGTCTGGAGCGCTTCGTCCCAGTAATGGACGCGGCCAAGGCCCACGGCATAAGCGTGCGCGGCTATGTCTCCTGCGTGCTTGGCTGCCCCTATGAGGGCGAAATCGCACCCGAGCAGGTCGCTCCGGTAGCCCGCGAGCTGCTGGCCATGGGCTGCTACGAAGTCTCGCTGGGCGACACCATCGGCACTGGCACCGCCGGGCAGACTCGCCGCCTGTTCGACGTGGTCGGTCGTGATATCCCGCGCGCGAAGCTCGCCGGGCACTTCCACGACACCTACGGCCAGGCGCTGGCTAATATCTACGCCAGCCTGCTGGAAGGCATCGCCGTATTCGACAGTTCTGTCGCAGGTCTGGGCGGCTGCCCGTACGCCAAGGGCGCCACCGGCAACGTTGCCACCGAGGACGTGCTTTACCTGCTTAATGGCCTGGGCATCCACACCGGCATCGACATGGAGCAACTGATCGCCGCCGGCCAGCGCATCTGCGACGTGCTCGGCAAGCCCAACGGCTCACGCGTGGCCCGCGCCCGCCTCGGCTGTCAGGGAGTCTGAGCATGCACACCCCGCTCTGGGCTCCGTCCGCCGAACGCATTGCTGCCAGCCGCATGGATGCGTTCCGCCGCTTCGTCAACCAACGCCACGCCCTCCAGCTGGCCGACTACCCCGCCCTGCACGCCTGGAGCGTCGAGCAGCGCGCGGCGTTCTGGCAGGCCATCGTCGATTTCTTCGAAGTGCGTTTTACCCAGCAGCCCGAGGCGGTTCTGCGCGAAGGCCCAGCCATGCCCAGCGCGCACTGGTTCCCCGGCGCCACGCTGAACTTCGCCGAGCACCTGCTACGCCGCCGCGACGCGCATCCGGCGCTGATTGCCATTGGCGAGGACGGTTCGCGCGAGCAGCTCTCCTACGCCGAACTGGCCGCGCATGTCGCCGGTTTGCAGCAGAGCCTCAGGGCCGCCGGTGTTGGCGTGGGTGACCGCGTGGCCGCCTTTATGCCCAATACCTGGC
This sequence comes from Pseudomonas fluvialis, assembly GCF_002234375.1. Taxonomy (GTDB): domain Bacteria; phylum Pseudomonadota; class Gammaproteobacteria; order Pseudomonadales; family Pseudomonadaceae; genus Aquipseudomonas; species Aquipseudomonas fluvialis. The sequence continues at coordinate 82,810 of NZ_NMQV01000024.1, read as the reverse complement.
AGACCGTGGTCGGCATGCTCGCCACCGCCAGCCTAGGCGCCACCTGGTCGTCCTGCTCACCGGACTTCGGCACCCAGGGCGTGATCGACCGCTTCGGCCAGATCGAACCCACTGTGCTGATCGCCGCCGCCGGCTATCGCTACGCCGGCAAGAACCTCAACCTGACCGGCAAACTCAACGAAATCCTCGAACGCCTGCCCTCGCTGCAGCAACTGGTGGTGGTGCCCTACTCCAACCCGGCGGCCAGGGCAGGCGACTTCCGCAGCGCCGCTCGCGTCAGCCTGTGGCAGGACTTCTACCAAGCCGGTGGTGAACCGCAGTTCACCCCGGTGTCCTTCGAGCAGCCGCTGTACATCCTCTATTCCAGCGGCACCACGGGCGTGCCCAAGTGCATCGTCCATGGTGTCGGTGGCACCCTGCTGCAACACGTCAAGGAACTGGGCCTGCACACCGACCTGACGGCCGACGACACCCTGTTCTACTACACCACCTGCGGCTGGATGATGTGGAACTGGCTGATCTCAGGGTTGGCGCTGGGCGCCAGCCTGGTGCTGTTCGACGGCTCGCCCTTCCACCCCTCGACCGAACGTCTGATCGACCTGATCGACGCCGAGAATATCTCCCTCTTCGGCACCAGCGCCAAATTCATCGCGGCGCTGGAAAAAGCCGGCGCCAAACCGCGCGAAACGCACAAGCTGAGCCACCTGAAGGCCATCCTCTCAACCGGCTCGCCGCTGGCCCACGAGAGCTTCGAGTACGTCTACCGCGACATCAAGGCCGACCTCTGCCTGTCCTCCATCTCCGGCGGCACCGACATCGTCTCCTGCTTCGCCCTCGGCAACCCGGTGTTGCCGGTATGGCGCGGCGAGCTGCAGTGCAAGGGCCTGGGCATGGACGTGCAGGTATGGAGCGATGAAGGCCGTCCGGTGACCGGCGAAAAAGGCGAGTTGGTCTGCGCCCGCCACTTCCCGTCGATGCCAGTGGGCTTCTGGAACGATGCGGCAGGCGAGAAATTCCACGCGGCCTACTTCGCCAGCTTCCCCGGCATCTGGGCCCATGGCGACTATGCCGAGATCACCAAACACGGCGGCCTGGTCATCCACGGTCGCTCCGACGCCGTGCTCAACCCCGGCGGCGTGCGCATCGGCACTGCCGAGATCTACCGCCAGGTGGAAAAGGTGCCGCAGGTGCTGGAGTCCATCGCCATCGGCCAGGACTGGGACGGAGACGTGCGCGTGGTGCTGTTCGTCCGTCTACGCGAAGGTGTCGTGCTGGATGACGCGCTGCAGGCCGCGATCCGCCAGGTGATCCGCAGTAACACCACGCCGCGCCATGTGCCGGCGAAGATCGTCCAGGTCGCCGACATCCCGCGCACCATCAGCGGCAAGATTGTCGAGCTGGCGGTGCGCAACGTAGTACACGGCCAACCTGTGAAAAATACCGACGCCCTGGCCAATCCACAGGCGCTGGAGTTGTTCCGTGATCTGCCTGCGCTACGCGACTGAGCAAATGCGCGCGTGCGCAGGCAAAATAGCCTTTTGACCATTACGAGAGTCCCTCCATGGCCAAGGCAATGGCACGCCACATCCTGCTCAAGACGGAAGCTGAAGCAGCCGCCTTGAAAAAACGCATCGCCGCTGGCGAAGCCTTCGACATGCTGGCGCGCAAATACTCATTATGTCCGTCCGGCAAGCGCGGTGGCGACCTGGGCGAAGTTCGCCCTGGGCAAATGGTCCGTGCGGTGGATCAGGTGATCTTCAAAAAGGCTCTGCGCGAGGTGCATGGCCCGGTAAAAAGCAGCTTCGGCTATCACCTGATCCAGGTCTTCTACCGGGACTGATCGACACACCGCAGGATCACCCCCTGGCGTGCCACTCGCAACAGTTCCACCAGCCAGTCGCCTGGAGCCGCCGTGCTGCGTACCGCGGCAAAGTGATAGTGATCATCCGGCTGGCCAAGCAGTTGCTGCCAGTTATCCAGGCTATCGAGCTTTGGTGCCGACACGGCACGACTCCATTGTGCCAGCTGGGCCAGTTGCAGGTCTGGGCTGAGGAGAACGCGTGGCAGCTCGGCACGGCAAGCCTGGGTGATCGCGCTCAGGCGCAAAATGCGGGGATGTGGGGACATGCTGGATACTCCGCCTCGTTGCTGCAGCTGGGCAGCGGTGCGAGGCAACACCGGGGCCAGCGCTTTAGCGGAATTTGTTACCGGCAATCTGGGCCGGCGGCGCCCCGCAAGTAGCTGACTAAATCGGCGCGCAGCCATCTTACCCCTGCGCCCGCTGCTTTTCAGCAAAAAATCCGGCCTTCTGCTACCGCACGCGATACGGCGGTTGCCATCGGTAACACCAGCTCCCCTCAAGGCTTGTATCTGCGGAAGGTACAGCCCGTCGCAGAGCCTTTGCCAACCATGGCACGTTTCCTGCTATTTGCTGGCAGTCGTACGCCACCAGGACGGTGCGCGAGCTGGCGCAGGGAAAGCCCTTTCTGCCTATTCAATCGAGAGCACAGATGAACAAGAACAAGACCCTGCTCGCCCTCTGCCTGGGTGCCGGCCTGTTGGCCTCCGCACCGAGCCATGCCTTTCTGTTTGGCTCCAGTGGCTACACCAAAACCAAGTACCCTATCGTGCTGACTCACGGCATGCTGGGTTTCGACAGCATTCTGGGTGTCGACTACTGGTATGGCATTCCGTCGGCCCTGCGTCGCGACGGCGCCCAGGTGTACATCACCGAGGTCAGCCAGCTGGATACCTCCGAGGCCCGGGGTGAACAGCTGCTGCGCCAGGTCGAGGAAATTGCCGCGATCAGCGGCAAGGGCAAGGTCAACCTGGTCGGCCACAGCCATGGCGGCCCGACCATTCGCTATGTGGCAGCCATTCGCCCGGACCTGGTCGCCTCTGTTACCAGCGTCGGCGCACCACACAAGGGTTCCGATACCGCCGATTTCATTCGTCAGGTACCTCCGGGATCGGCGGGTGAAACCCTGCTGGCCGGGATCGTCAATGGCCTCGGCGCGATGATCAACTTCCTCTCCGGCAGCTCCAGCACAACCCCGCAGAATGCACTGGGCAGCCTGGAGTCGCTCAACAGCGAAGGCGCGGCACGCTTCAATGCCAAGTTCCCGCAAGGCCTGCCGACCACCGCCTGTGGCGAAGGGGCCTACAAGGTCAATGGCGTGAGCTACTACTCGTGGAGTGGCACCAGCCCGCTGACCAACGTGCTCGACCCAAGCGATCTGTTAATGGGCGTCAGCTCGCTGACCTTCAAGGATGCAAACGATGGCCTGGTAGGCCGTTGCAGCTCGCGCCTGGGCATGGTCATCCGTGACAACTACCGGATGAACCACCTCGACGAGGTCAACCAGTTCATTGGCCTGACCAGCCTGTTCGAGACCAGCCCGGTCACCGTGTACCGGCAACAGGCCAATCGCCTGAAGAACGCCGGCCTCTAGGTCAGTAGTCGATCTGTAACCCCATGGCCAGCGGCTGTTCGCATCCGCTGGCCATGTTGTTTGTGGAGTCACCCGTGAAGAAATACCTGCTGTTGGCGCCGCTGAGCTTTGTGCTGGTACTGACCTGGCTGCAATGGCGTCAGCCTTCCCCCACGCCGCAGGCTGAAGCACCTGCGAGTTCGTCTGCACAGACTACCGCCACGCCAGCGCTGGCCTTGAGCGAGCCCTCCAGCGATAGCCCGCGCCAGACGCTAGCCAAACCTCGCCAGGCATTGCCTGCGTCGTTCCGTGGCACGGAGATTGACGGGGGGTTCACGCTGGATGCCGCCGGCAACCTGCTACCCGGCGAGGACGTTCGCCAGCTGTTCGACTATTTCCTGGCAGCCATGGGTGAAGACAGCCTGCCCGTGACGCTGCAACGCTTGCGTGACTATATTCGTGACAGCCTCGATGAGCCTGCCCGCAGCCAGGCGCTGGCTGTGCTTGAACAGTACCTGCAGTACAAGCAGCAACTGGTTGAGCTGGAAGGCAACTGGCCGCAACTGCCTGACCTGCAAGCCATGCTGCAACGCGAGCGCGCGGTACAGGCCCTGCGTGCACGGCTCTTCGATCCACAGTGGCATCAGGCGTTCTTCCAGAACGAGGAAGGACTCAATCATTTCACCCTGCAACGCATGGCCATTCAGCGCGACAGCAGCCTGAGTCCCGCGCAACGCGCAGCGGCCATCGATGAACTGCGCGCCGGGCTGCCGGAAAGCGTGCAGGAAGGACTGCTGCCACAATTGCACAGCGAGCTGCGTACGCAGACCCAGTTGTTGCTAGAGTCCGGCGGTGATAGTCGGCAACTGCGCGAGCTTCGCCAACAGCTGGTCGGCGCCGAAGCCACCGCACGGCTAGAAGCACTCGATCAGCAACGCCAAGAATGGCAAAGCCGCCTAGAGCAGTATCTCCAGGACAAACAGGCACTCCTCGACAACCAGGGGCTGAGCGAACAGGCGCGTGCCGAAGCCATTGAGCAACTGGCGGCAGAGCGCTTCAGTGAACAGGAGCGCCTGCGCCTGAGCGGCGCGCAGCAATTGCTCGAAGAACAACGCCGTAGCCGCGAACAAGCCTCCGGCTCATGATGGCAGATTGCTCTGCGACAATTTTTAGGCGCCAACTTTTGTTATGCTGCCAGCCATTTCTTCAGGAGGCTGCATGCAACTGGTCGATATCGGGGTCAACCTGACCCATCCCAGCTTTGCCGGTGATCGCCAGGCGCTTCTGCAGCGTGCCCAGGCAGCAGGTGTCGAACAGCTGGTACTGACGGGCACCAGCCTTGCAGACAACGAACAGGCACATGCACTGTGCCTGGAGCTGGATGACACAGCCAGCCGGCTGTTCTGCACCGCCGGGATTCATCCGCACTACAGCGCGCAATGGCAGCCTTCCCAGGCCGCACAGCTGGCCGAGCAACTCAGCCAGCCTCGCGTGCGGGCTGTGGGCGAATGCGGCCTGGATTTCTATCGCGACCTCGCTCCCCGTCCCCAGCAGGAAGCAGCACTCTGTGCCCAACTGGAGCTGGCCGCCAACCTGGGCCTACCGGTTTTCCTGCATGAGCGTGATGCCTCGGTACGCCTGCTGGCTATACTGCGTGACTACCGTGACCAGCTGAGGGCGGCGGTTGTCCATTGTTTTACCGGTGATCGCCAGAGTCTGTATGGCTACCTGGACATGGACCTGCATATCGGCATTACCGGCTGGCTGTGCGATGAACGACGGGGGCTTGAGCTGCAGGGGCTGGTTGCAGATATTCCCGAACAACGCCTGATGGTGGAAAGCGATGCCCCCTACCTGGTGCCCCGTTCGCTGCATCTCAAGCCCAGGCCACAACGTAACGAACCCGCCTACCTGGTTGAAACCCTCACCACCCTGGCTGGCTTGCGAGGTGTATCGGTTGCCCAGCTAGCCAGTACAACCAGCCGGGTTGCGCGTGATTTTTTTACCCTGCCCGAGCCTCAAGAAGCTGCCTGGCAGGCCGTTAAATATGACTGACCACTCAACTCTGGCGGCGGGCAGAGCGGTTGCAGACCGACTGCCGGCACAACATAAGAAGAGCATCCCATGAGCGACTGGATTCGCGATCTTTCCCTGCGCTACAAGTTCTGGGCGGTCAATGCCGTCGTCTTCTTCATCACTCTGCTGCTGGTGCTGTTTGCCATGCACCTGGAACAGGATGCCCGCCAGCAACAAGCCAGACAGGCCGCTGAACAGCAAGCCGTGTTGCTGGCCGCCTGGCCCGCCGGGCAAACGCCACCTAGCGGGGCATGGTTCAGCTGGAAGGAAGGTGAAACACCACCACGCCTGAGCCACAGCCTATCCGCCAACGCACGCGGCTGGGTGGCCATTGCCCACAACCCGTTGTTTGATGAGCCAATGCTCAGTGGCGTGGTGGTGACCTCAGGCAACGAAGGCCTGCGTTACGCGGTACCTGCCTACAGCAGTAGCCTCTGGCAAGTGTTTTGTGATCGCTTCTTCGCCTATGCAGGCGCCGTGCTGATCCTCATGCTGATGCTGCTGGGCGCCTCGCAGATGCTCATCCAGTTCATCCTGAAGAGCCTGCACAAGCTCAAGGATGTCATGCTGCACGTCGAACAGACCGGTGACCTATCGGCGCGCGCGCCCATGCGCGGCCGTGATGAGGTAGGCCAGATGGCGTCGGCCTTCAATGCCATGCAGACCTGCTACCAGCGTGTGGTGGGCACTGTAGCCAGCGCAGCACGCGATCTGGATCAGGGCACGACACGCCTGGCCAGCAGCATGGCGCAGGTTCGCCAAGGCATGCTGGGACAGCAGAGTGAAACCGATCAGGCCGCCACGGCCATCAACGAAATGTCCACCACCGTGCACCATATCGCCCAGCATGCCGCCGATACCCGCGACCGCTCGCAGCAGGCCGACCAATTAGCTGGCGCAGGCCGCCAGGTCGTTGGACGGGTCAGCAAATCGATTGCCGAACTCTCGAACGGCGTACAGCAAACCGCAGAGATGATCGGCAAGCTGGCCGAAGACAGCCAGCGCATCAGCAGCGTAGTCAGCGTGATTCATGGCATCGCCGAGCAAACCAATCTGCTGGCCTTGAATGCAGCCATCGAAGCCGCGCGCGCCGGGGAAATGGGCCGGGGCTTTGCCGTAGTAGCCGACGAAGTCCGCAACCTGGCCAAACGCGTACAGGACTCGACTGACGAAATCACCCAGATGATCAATGCCCTGCAAAGCGGCACCCGTGATGCCGTGGAATTCATGCAGGAAAGCTCTTACAAGGCCGATGGCTGCGTACAACAGGCCGAGGAAGCCAGCCAGGCGCTCACGGCCATCGCCGAAGCGGTTGCGCAGATGCGGGAGAGCAACACACAGATTGCCGTGGCCGCCGAACAACAAAGCCAGGTTGCCGAGGAAATGACTCGCTCAGTGATCGGTATTCGCGATGTCACCGAACAAACCGTTGGTCAAACCCTCGACTCCGCAGCCATCAGCGACCAACTGGCTGGCCTGGCCAGCGACTTGGCAAAAGCCATTCAACAGCTCAAGTTATGAGATATGGCCAGACTGCTCAGGCAGCCTGGCCAATCATTCAGGCAAACACCGTCACCGTCTGTCGACTGATGGCCACTTGCCGGCCCTGACTGTCCCACAAACCCGCCGCTACATGGCCATAGCCATCGGCGGCGTGCTCGATGGTTGCCAGGTAGGCAAAACGGCTATTTGCTGCACAGACCTGCAAGGGCTGCATGAACTCGATGGTCCAGGTTAGCGAACTGCCGGCAGCCGGTGCCTTCAAGTGTGGCAGCAAGGCCGGCGGCCAGGCATCCACCAGCCCCAGCAGATGGCACTCATCCAGACGTTGATCGGCCAGTTGCACGTCAGCAAAACTGACCCAACCGCCCATTTCCCGTGAAAGATTGCCGCTGAAAGGCAGGCCACCCACCGCCCAGCGCATGTCGAAATGCTGGGTGAAATTAGGCGTGATGCCAGGCAACCAGGGCATGCGCTGGCAGACTTCAGCCGTTTTGAAAGACGGCGCTGGTAGCCCAGCAACCTGTACCTGCGAAAGGCGTGAGGCCCCAAAACTGCCCTGCATCAGCGCTACCACCTGTCCATCCTGGCTGGCCCGCGCCAGCAACTGGCTGACGGCGCGCCCCTCGCGCAGCAGTTCGACGTCGATCTGCACACCCTGCCCCAGCGCTGCCGGAGCAATGAAGCTGATCGACAAGGCACGCAGACAGCGCTCCACCGGCACCTGCTGACGCATGGCATCCAGCAGTAGCGCGGCCATCATGCCGCCAAACAGCGTACGCCCTTGCCCCCAGTCCTCCGGCAGCCCGGCGAGCTGCCCAGTGCGCTGGGCGTCAAGTAGTTCCTGGAAGTTCATACCGGCTCCTCGCCTGACTGCTGGAACGGCGATACTAGTGACCTGCCAGACAAATTCAAAGCATGCAGTTCCGCCGACGGGCCAGACAGCGCTGCCCTGCCCCGCTAGCGTGACCAGGGCCATCGCCGCATACGCCGGCGCAGCTGCACATAGGCCTGCCGCAGTGCGGACAGATCACCCCGCTCGGCATACTGCAACTGCTCGTAGTAGCGACTGAACGCCTCGATAGCCGTGGCCTGCTCCGGCAGCTTACGCGCCGCGCGACGGGCATAGGCGCGGATGCCCTCGCCCGGCTGGCGGGGCAATCCATGCTGAGCCAGCAATCGTTCATAACACAGCAACAGGCGTTGCGCGGGCGTGCCTCGTTGCTGCCAGGGTTTGAACAGCCACAGGGTCAGCACACCCATGACCAGCACAGCCAGGCCCGCCAACCAGCTCGCTAGTCGCCAGCCATCCAGTTGTCCCAACCAGCGCTGCAGGAAAGCCAGTTGCTGCTCTTCCTGGTATCCCAGCACCCAGCGCTGCCAGCCATGGTTGATACTTTCCCAGTGCAGGCGCAGCTGATTGAGCCAGGGCCGGTCGCGATAACGCAACGGCGAGAGCAGCTCGCCTTCCAGGAAACTGCCCTCCTCGGCGACCGCATCCTGCAGGCTCATCTCGATACGCTGCGGCGCCACCTGATAGGTGGGGTCGACGCTGCGCCAGCCCTGCCCCGGACGCCAGTATTCCACCCAGGCATGGGCATCGAACTGGCGTACCTGCAGATAACTGCCCTGCGGATTGAATTCGCCACCCTGATAGCCTGCCACCACCCGCGCCGGAATACCCGCGGCGCGCAGCACCAGCGTCATGGCACCGGCATAGTGGGCACAAAAACCTCGGCGCTGATCGAAAAGGAATTCGTCGACGGCCTCCTCGCCATAGCTGGGAGGTCGCAGGGTGTAAACGAATGGCTGGCGATTGAACTCCTCCAGCAGATACGCCACCAGCTGTTCGTCGTCAGCGAAGCGTGCTCGCAACTCGTTGCCCCAGGCCCGCGCACGCGGATTACCCTGGGCAGGCAGGCGTAGTGAGGCACGCAGATTGCTTGGTGCGGCTTCGGCTTCGCGAACGGCCTCGGGCCAGGAAGTCAATTGATAGCTGAATAACTGATCGACGGGTCGCCGTCGCTGCAGATAGAACCCTTGCTGCATGTCCACCCGAGGGATGGCGTGTTGCGGTGTATCCAGGCTGAACAGCCAAGGCTGGCCCGTGGGCTGCATGATCACGCTGTAACTCAAGGATTCGCCCTGCGGCTGCCAGCTCGGCGCCACCTGCCCGGAAAAAGCACTGTCGCGCCGTGACCAGCGCCGACCGTCGAAGTGCTCCAGGGTCAGGCCACGCCAATAAAGCTGCTCACGGGGCGGCAAGGGCCCCTCGAACGTGACACGGAAGGCCAGTTCGCTGGAGCGACTGAGCTCAACCATGTCATAAGGGCTCATGCTCTCTGCCAACCCGGTGACGCCGCGCTCCTTGGCCACCGGCAGGCTCCACAGCGGTGCGATGCGCGGAAACAGCAGGAACATCAGCAGCATCAGCGGTAGTGCCTGCAGCAACAGGCTACTGGCCGTGCGTAAACTATGCCGGGTACCCAGCGTACCAGCAGGACGCTGCAAGGCGATCAACGCGGTCAGCAGTGCGCTGACCGGCAACAGGCTGTATAACGCCGCCAGCAGGCTGCTATCGAACAGGTAATAGGTCAGCACCACGAAGAAGCCGAGGAAGATCAGCACCAGGCCATCCCGCCGGCTGTGCATTTCCACCAGTTTGAGAATGAATGCGGCGACCAGCAGCACCACACCGGCTTCCAGACCAACCAGACTACCCCGCGACAGGTACACCGCGCTCCCCGCCAACAGCAACAGCAAGAGCTTGGCCGCCGTCTTGGGTGCTGGCAGGCGCATGCGGACAATCTGGATACGCCAGCCTAGACAGAACAGCCAGAGTGCGAGGATCCACAGCGGCACATGTAGTAGGTGCGGAATGATCGCCAAAGCTTGTGCCAGCAGCAGCCAGGTCAGCGCATGGCGCGTGAGCATCGGGCTATTGCTCATGCGGCCTTCCCATACAAAGCCAGTGCCTGCAGACACTGTTCGCGATGTTGGGCGCCACTGCCCGTCGTAATCTCCAGTCCCCCCAGGCGCAGCGCAAAGGGCTGCTGCTGGGCACTGAGCTGCAGCACCCAATGGCACAACTGACTCAGACGGCTTTCCAGATCACCCTGCATAACCGCTAGGTCAAGACACCAGTCATGCCCGGCCAAGGCCTGAAACTGTCGAACCTGCAGGCCCTGGCCACGCGAATAGGCCTTCCAGTCCAGGCGCTGCAAGGCATCGCCTGGCTGGTAGGCGCGCAAACCAGCGAAGTCATCAACACCCTCAGCACGGGCACGTCGTCCGTCCAGCTCCTCGGCCTGCTGCCCCGCTGCCAGCGGTGGTAGCGTACAGCTCAGCGGAGCCGGATAGACCAGCACACGCTGCTGCAGATCCAGCCAACTCCAGGCCACCAACAGGCCCAGCGGATAGCGACTTTCCACGCGCAGACGCGGTGCCAGCAGCCAGCCGCGCCGGCTCGCCGGCAGGCTCAGGCGACACTCCGCCTGGCCATCGCCAGGCACGTCCAGGCATTCCAGGGCATCCGCCGACCAGCCCAGCGCAATAGCCAGCCTGGCGCGCTGCGGGCTATGCAACTGCACAGTAAAAGCGGCCTGTTCGCCTGAGAAAACTGCGCTGTTATTGCTGGCACTCAGCTGCAGGCCCGCCAGGTTGCGGTAGGTATGCAGGATCGCTACGACAAACAGTGCGCCGAGCAGAAAGGTCAGCGCATAGGCCATGCTGTTCTGGTAATTGATCGCCGCCAGCAGCATGACCAGCAAGGTGACCGCGAAGGTCACCCCGGCAGCACTTGGCAGGATGAAAATCCGTCGCTGGTTTAGCTCCAGCTGGCGCGCCGCCGGTATGCGCCGATCCAGCCAGCCGCGCTGTAGCCATCCACTGTGGTACATCAAAGCACCGGCACTTCACGCAGCAGCCATTGCACCAACCCATGGCCGCTCTGCCCACTGCCATCACTGGCCTCGCGCAGACGGTGTCCGGCTACCGCGGGCAATACCGCCTGTACATCCTCGGGAATCACATAATCACGCTGTTCCAGCAGTGCCCAGGCCTTGGCTGCATTCAGTAATGCCAGGCTGCCACGCGGCGACAGCCCCCAGGCGAACTGCGTGTGACTGCGGGTAGCCTGGGCCAGGCGCAGCACGTAATCGACCAGTGCATCGCTGGCGCGAATCTGTGGTACCAGTGCCTGCAACTGGGCCAGACGGGCATGGTCAAGCAACGGCTCCAGGCGCGGCAACAAGGCGCGTCGCTGCTCGCCGAGCAGCAGCGCCTTTTCTGCCGCCAGCGACGGATAGCCAAGTGACAGGCGCATGAGAAAACGATCGAGCTGCGATTCGGGCAAGGCGAATGTGCCACTCTGGGTCACCGGGTTCTGCGTGGCGATGACGAAAAAAGGATCGGGTAACGGGCGGGTCTGCCCCTCGATACTGACCTGCCCTTCTTCCATGGCTTCCAGCAAGGCGCTCTGGCTTTTCGGTGTGGCTCGGTTGATCTCGTCAGCCAATACCAGCTCGGCAAAGATCGGCCCGGGATGAAAGACAAAGGCACTGCTCTGGCGATCAAATACCGAAGTACCCAGGATGTCCCCCGGCAACAGGTCGGAGGTGAACTGGATGCGTTGATAACTCAGCCCAAGCACCCGTGCCAGCGCCTGGCTGAGGGTCGTTTTGCCCATGCCGGGCAGGTCCTCAAGGAGCAGATGACCACGTGCCAGCAGACAGGCCAACGCCAGGCGAACCTGGGTCTGCTTGCCCAGCAATACCTGATTGATCGCCTGCTGACAGGCTTGCAGCGTATCGTGCATGAACAGTCTCCTCGTCCTGATAGGCACATGCTAAGTCGCTGCAGCCGACGGCGGTAGCTCCGTGACATGTTTACTTACCAGATGCGCTCGCCCTGCACGGCTGTTTATTGATTTATGCCCGGTGCGGCAGGCAGTCTGTCATCCAGGATGAAACGCATCATTCATGCAGGAGGCCTTATGCAAACGCATCATGACACCCCAGCCTGGCATGCTCTGGACGGTGCAAGTTGTCTGCAGCAGCTGGACAGCCAGTCCAACGGGCTGACGGCCGAACAGGTGCGGCAACGCGTTCAGCAGTATGGCCCCAACAGTCTGCCGTCGGCTCCTCCGCCACCGGCCTGGCGCCGTTTTCTGCGCCAGATGCAGAACACCCTGATCTATGTCCTGCTAGGTTGTGCCGGCCTGACGCTGCTGCTCGGCCACTGGCTGGACAGCCTGGTGATCCTCGGCGTAGTCCTGATCAATGCACTGGTCGGTTTCATTCAGGAAGGCCGCGCCGAGCAGGCCATGCGCGCCATTGCCGGCCTGCTCAGCCTGCACTGCCGGGTACGCCGTGAACACGGCTTGCAAGAGCTGCCCGCCGAACAACTGGTACCCGGTGACATCGTCCTGCTCGAAGAAGGCGATCGCGTACCGGCCGACCTGCGCCTGCTCAACTGCCGCGACCTGCGCATCGAAGAAGCGGCCTTGACCGGCGAATCGCTTCCCGCTGACAAGCAAAGCGAGCCAGTGAGCAGCAGCGCCGTACTGGCCGACCGGCAAAGCATGGCCTACTCCGGCTGCCTGGTCAGCGCGGGGAGTGGTTACGGGGTCGTGGTCGCCACCGGACAGGCTACCGAACTCGGGCGCATCAGCCACCTGCTGCAACAGGTTGAGGTACTTCAAACGCCGCTACTACGCGACATGGCACGTTTTGCCCGGCAGCTCAGCCTGGTCATTCTCGTATTGGCGGCGGCTACCCTGGCCTTCGGATTTCTACTGCGCGACTACAGTAGCGCGGAACTGCTCATGGCCAGCGTGAGCCTCGCAGTGGCGGCGATTCCCGAAGGACTGCCCGCCGTATTGACCATTATCCTGGCTCTGGGCGTACAGCGCATGGCCCGCGAGCGGGCGATCATCTGTCGGCTGCCTGCCGTGGAGAGCCTTGGTGCCGTGACCGTGATCTGCTCGGACAAGACCGGCACCCTCACTCGCAACGAAATGACCGTACAACACCTGTTCTGTGCCACCGCGCACTATCAGGTCGAGGGCATTGGCTATGCCCCCTACGGTGCGCTGTGCAACGCTTGCGGCGAAACGCTGGCACAAATCCCCGCTGAGGTGCTGCAACTGGCACGCGCCGGGTTGCTGGCCAACCATGGCACTTTGTACCGCGACCAGGACACCTGGCAGATCAGCGGCGATCCTACCGAGGCCGCGCTGCTCACCCTGGCCGGCAAGTTGGGCCTGGACAGTAGCGCCGAGCATGCCGAACAGCCGCGCGTGGACAGCCTGCCTTTCAGCAGCGAACGCCGTTGCACCGCCAGCTTGCATCACGACCATCACGGCAATGGCTACCTGTACTGGATCGGCGCGCCGGAACGCCTGCTGGAAGTAGCTGACCAACAATGGCAGGACGCCCAGGCGCGCCCTATCGACCATAACTACTGGCAAGACTGCCTGCATCAGGGTGCCAGCATGGGCCTGCGCATGCTCGGCATCGGTATGCGCAGGATGCCGGCTGATAAGCAGCAACTCGACTATGCCGACATCGAGGCGCAGTTCATCCTGCTCGGACTGGTTGGCCTGCAGGACCCGCCCCGCGAGGAGGCTATACGCGCCATTGCCGCCTGCCACAGCGCCGGCATCGCGGTGAAGATGATCACTGGCGACCATGTCGCCACGGCTACAGCCATCGCGGCACGTCTGGGCCTGGTCGGTACGCGCGCACTGACCGGGGCGCAACTTGATGAGCTCGACGATCCGGCCTTGGATGCCTGCCTGGACGAAACAGCTGTATTTGCCCGCACCACTCCCGAGCACAAGCTCCGCCTGGTACAGCGCCTGCAAGCCTGTGGCGCACGGGTGGCCATGACTGGCGATGGCGTCAATGACGCACCCGCCCTCAAACGAGCCGACATTGGTATCGCCATGGGCATAAAGGGTACCGAAGCGGCCAAGTCAGCGGCACAGATGGTCCTCGCCGATGACAACTTCGCCACCCTGGAGCGTGCCGTTGCTCAGGGCCGTGCCGTGTATGACAACCTGAAGAAGTCCATTCTGTTCATTCTGCCGACCAATGGCGGGCAGGCCATGGTCATGCTTAGCGCCATCCTGCTAGGGCTACAACTGCCCATCACTCCCTTACAAATTCTCTGGGTAAACATGGTCACCGCCGTAACCCTCGCCCTGGCCCTGGCCTTTGAGCCGGCAGAAGCCGGGCTTATGCAGCGTCCGCCACGCGACCCTCGTCAGCCTTTACTCTCCGGCCTGCTGCTATGGCGCATTGTTTTCGTTTCGCTCTTGCTGACCGGCGCATGCCTCGGGCTGTTCCTCTACAGCCAGCAATTGGGCTGGAGCCTGGAGGCCAGCCGCAGCCTGGCAGTCAATGCTCTGGTGCTGGGTGAAATGGGCTATCTGTTCAGTACGCGACGCCTGCATGGTGTGGCCAACTTCGCCTGGCGCGACAACCCCATGGCCTGGACAATGGTTGGCATACTGCTTGTCCTGCAACTGGCCTTCATCGAGCTAGCCTGGCTGCAGCAGCTGTTCGCCACGCAAAGCATCGGCTGGCAAGGCTGGCTGTACTGCCTGCCCGTAGCCGTCTTGATCTGCCTGCTCAGCGAACTGGAAAAATACCTGCTGCGCCGCTGGCAGCTTTCATCTATCCACAAGGAAACCCCATGAGCCAACGTGTTGCCCTGGTACTGGGTTCGGGTGGCGCCCGTGGCTATGCGCACATCGGCGTCATCGAAGAACTGCTGGCCCGCGGCTATCAGATTGACTGCATCGCCGGCTGCTCAATGGGCGCAGTAGTCGGCGGCATCTATGCGGCCGGAAAACTCGACGAGTACCGCCGGTGGTGCGAAAGCCTTGATTATCTGGACGTCCTGCGCCTGCTTGATGTGAGCTTTCGCCTTGGCGCCATTCGCGGTGAAAAGATCTTCGGCAAGATTCGCGACATCCTCGGTGAAATCAGCATTGAGGAACTGCCCATTCCCTTCACGGCGGTAGCCACCGACCTGAGCAATCAGCAGGAAATCTGGTTCCAGGAAGGCTGCCTGCATCAGGCCATGCGCGCTTCGGCAGCCATTCCCAGCCTGTTCAGCCCCGTCGTGCAAGGCTCTCGCATGTTGGTCGATGGTGGTCTGCTCAATCCACTGCCGATCATTCCGGTGGTCTCCAGCCATTGCGATCTGATCATTGCGGTGAACCTCAACGGCGATAATCACCGGCACTACAGCCTGCCGCAAATCGAACGACCTGCAGCCCTCAAACAACGCCTGGATCAGCTGATGGGCAGCCTGGGTGAACGCTTACCCTTCCTGCGCCGCAGTAGCGAACTGGAACTGCCTGACGAGCCAGCCACCCCGCGCGCCGCACGCTCGGCCAGTGGCTCGCAGGTTTCCGAGATCAACGGGCCGGCTTCCCTGCTGGAGCTGGTCAATCAGAGCTTTGAGGTCATGCAAAGCTCGCTGGCGCAGTACAAGATTGCCGGTTATCCACCAGACCTGCTGATCAACGTACCCAAACGCGTTTGCCGTTTCTTTGAGTTCTACAAAGCCCCGGAGCTGATCCAGCTGGGACGACAGATTGCCCGCGACAGCCTCGAGCAATTTGAAAGGCAGGGCTGACAGCGTTCAGCCTGCACTGAAATGCAAAAGGGCGACCGAAGTCGCCCTTTTGCTGGAAACACAGAACTTAGTTCTGGTTGCCCATCTGGGCACGGATCAGATCACCAATGGTGGTCGGACCAGTGCTCTCAGCTTCCTGCTTGTTACGCAGCTCTTTCATCGCGTCCTTCTCGTCTTCGACGTCTTTGGACTTGACGGACAGGCTGATAACGCGGGACTTGCGATCAACGCTGATGATCTTGGCTTCAACTTCGTCGCCTTCCTTCAGCACGTTGCGCGCGTCTTCAACGCGATCACGGCTGATTTCAGAAGCTTTGAGCACGCCTTCGATCTCGTCAGCCAGGGTGATGATGGCACCCTTGGCATCTACTTCCTTGACTACGCCGCGGACAATGCTGCCCTTGTCGTTGAGGGAAACGTAGTTGCTGAACGGATCATCTTCCAGCTGCTTGATGCCCAGGGAGATACGCTCACGCTCCGGGTCAACAGACAGGATGACGGTTTCCAGCTCGTCGCCTTTCTTGAAGCGACGCACGGCTTCTTCGCCGGCTTCGTTCCAGGAGATGTCGGACAGGTGAACCAGACCATCGATGCCGCCGTCCAAGCCGATGAAGATACCGAAATCGGTGATCGACTTGATGGTGCCGGAGATCTTGTCGCCCTTGTTGAACTGGCCAGAGAAGTCTTCCCAAGGATTGGACTTGCACTGCTTGATACCCAGAGAGATACGACGACGCTCTTCGTCGATGTCGAGAACCTGAACTTCCACTTCGTCGCCAACCTGAACGACTTTCGACGGGTGAATGTTCTTGTTGGTCCAATCCATCTCGGATACGTGCACCAGGCCTTCGACACCCTCTTCCAGCTCGGCGAAGCAGCCGTAATCGGTGAGGTTGGTGACGCGAGCGGTAACGCGGGTCCCTTCCGGATAACGGGCCTTGATGGCAACCCACGGATCTTCGCCCAGTTGCTTCAGACCCAGCGATACGCGGTTGCGCTCGCGATCGAACTTCAGCACCTTGACATCGATCTCGTCGCCAACGTTGACGATTTCCGACGGATGCTTGATACGCTTCCAGGCCATGTCGGTGATGTGCAGCAGACCATCGACGCCACCCAGGTCAACGAACGCACCGTAGTCGGTGAGGTTCTTGACGATACCTTTGACTTGCTGGCCTTCCTGCAGGTTTTCCAGCAGGGCTTCGCGCTCGGCGCTGTTCTCGGCTTCCAGCACGCTGCGACGGGAAACGACAACGTTGTTGCGCTTCTGGTCGAGCTTGATGACCTTGAACTCCAGCTCTTTGCCTTCCAGGTGAGTGGTATCACGCACCGGACGAACATCAACCAGCGAACCCGGCAGGAAGGCACGGATGCCATTGACGTCAACGGTGAAGCCACCCTTGACCTTGCCGTTGATGACGCCCTTGACCACTTCTTCAGCAGCGAAGGCCGCTTCCAGAACAATCCAGGATTCCGCGCGCTTGGCTTTTTCGCGGGACAGCTTGGTTTCACCGAAGCCATCTTCAACCGCGTCCAGTGCAACGTGGACCTCGTCACCTACCTTGATGGTCAGCTCGCCCTGTTCGTTATAGAACTGCTCGACCGGGATGACGCCCTCGGACTTCAGACCGGCATGGACGGTGACCCAGTCACCATCGATGTCGACCACGATGCCGGTGATGATGGCGCCCGGCTGCATGTCGAGGGTTTTCAGGCTTTCTTCAAAAAGTTCTGCAAAGCTTTCGCTCATGTTGATTCCTGTTGATCAAGGGCAGGCTATCTGCCCAAACCACATTCCAGACAATGTGGGTTCGTTCACGTAAAAACGCCATGCAGGACGATGACTGGACTCCTGGCACAACGTTTGCGACCACGCCTGTGGTCTTTCAATCCAGTAAGTCGCGCTGGGCGGCTTCCTGGAGAATTCGTTCCAGCACTTCCTCGATGGACATTTCCGTCGAGTCCAGCTGAATTGCATCGACTGCCGGCTTGAGCGGAGCAACCGCACGATTCATGTCCCGGTCATCCCGCGCCTGAATCTCTTCTAGCAGACTCGGCAGGCTAACATCTTCACCCTTGGCTTTCAACTGCAGGTAACGGCGACGCGCCCGCTCTTCCGCGCTGGCGGTAAGAAAAATCTTCAGCGGCGCATCGGGAAACACCACCGTGCCCATATCACGCCCGTCGGCCACCAGGCCAGGCGCCTCTCGAAATGCCCGTTGGCGCTGCAGCAAGGCATCCCGCACAGCCGGCAGGGCAGCCACTTGCGACGCCCCGGCGCCGACCTGCTCATTGCGAATGCGCTCGGTAACGCTTTCCCCTTCCAGAATGATCCCGCCGGCAACGAACTGCACATCGAGATTGGCCGCCAGCATCGCCAGCGCCGCTTCATTGTCCAGGGCAATTCCATGCTTGCCGGCGGCATAGGCCAGCAGCCGATAGAGGGCGCCGGAGTCCAGCAACCGCCAACCCAGACGCGCCGCCAGCAGACCAGCCAGCGTGCCTTTGCCCGAGCCGCTCGGCCCGTCGATGGCAATAACCTGGGCCGTCATGCCTTACCCTCTTGCGCCACGCGCATACCCACCTGCTGACACAGCACCAGGAAGTTGGGAAAAGAGGTGGCGACATTCGCGCAATCATGGATGCGGATCACGCCATCGGCGCGCAACGCAGCCACACTGAAAGACATGGCGATACGGTGGTCGCCATGCGCCCAGACCTCACCACCCGCCAGTCGCCCGCCATCGATGATGATGCCATCCGGTGTCGGCTGGACCTGCGCCCCTAGGGCCTGCAGACCATCGGCCATGACCTGAATGCGGTCAGACTCCTTGACGCGCAGCTCCTCTGCACCGCGCAGCACGGTACGACCCTCGGCGTAAGCGGCGGCAATGAACAGCACGGGGAACTCGTCGATGGCCAGCGGCACCAGATCCTCAGGAATATCGATACCCTTGAGTTGCGCGGAACGCACGCGAATATCCGCCACCGGCTCGCCGCCGACTTCGCGCAGGTTTTCCAGGCTGATATCGGCACCCATCAACTTGAGGATATCGATCACCCCGGTGCGTGTCGGGTTGATACCGACATGCTCCAGCAGCACATCCGCATCTTCGGCAATACTGGCGGCAACCAGGAAGAACGCCGCCGAGGAAATATCCGCCGGCACTTCGATATGGCAAGCCGTCAACTTGTGACCGGAAGCCACGCGCGCCGTGTTGCCCTCGACAGACACCGGATAGCCGAAACCACGCAGCATCCGCTCGGTATGATCGCGGGTTGGTGCAGGCTCGCTGACCGAGGTGCTGTCGGCGGCATACAGGCCCGCCAGCAGCAGGCAGGATTTCACCTGGGCACTGGCCATGGGCATTTCGTAGTCCATGCCGGTCAGACGCTGGCCGCCACGAATGGTCAATGGCGGGCGACCTTCCGGCCCGGTCTCGATCACTGCACCCATGGCACGCAGCGGTTTAGCCACACGATTCATCGGGCGCTTGGACAACGACGCATCCCCCGTCAGTGTGCTATCAAAAGGCTGCGCGGCCAGCAAACCGGCCAGCAGGCGCATCGACGTACCCGAGTTACCCAGATAGAGCGGCCCAGGTGGCGCTTGCAAACCGTGCAGGCCGACGCCGTGAATGGTTACCCGACCATGGTGCGGCCCCTCGATAACCACCCCCATGTCACGAAAGGCCTGCAGGGTAGCCAGGGCATCTTCACCCTCGAGGAAACCCTCGACTTCGGTAGTCCCCTCGGCAAGCGAGCCGAGCATGATCGAACGGTGCGAGATGGACTTGTCGCCAGGAACCCGGATACGGCCCTTGACGCTACCACCCGGCTGGGCAAGAAAGATCAGATCATTGTTATGCATGGCGTCCACATAGGCCCGACGGGCCAGGATTTTACTGAAATGTTCACGGGCTACCCGGGCACGGGTAAACACCCCGAGCAGGTGATGACCATCACCCTCGGCAACGGCTTCGCGCAGAGCATCCAGGTCATCACGGAAAGCGTCCAGGGTGCGCAGTACGGCATCACGGTTGGCAATGAAGATGTCGTGCCACATCACCGGATCACTGCCGGCAATACGGGTAAAGTCTCGGAAGCCTCCCGCGGCATAGCGGAAGATCTCCAGGTTTTCGCTGCGCTTGGCCAGCGAATCAACCAGGGTAAAGGCCAGCATGTGCGGCAGATGACTGGTGGCTGCCAGTACCTGGTCATGGTGCTCGATATCCATGTGTTCGACATCGGCACCCAGCTCGCGCCACAGCAGGTCGATGCGCGCCAACGCCGCAGCATCCGTCTCCGCCAGCGGGGTCAGGATCACTTTGTGGCGACGAAACAGATCGGCCTTGGCCGCCTCCACCCCACTCTGTTCGGAACCGGCAATCGGATGTCCCGGCACCAGGCGCGCCAGGCGCCCCTCCAGCACACGACGCGCGGCACGCACCACGCTGCCCTTGGCACTGCCCACATCGGTCAGCACCGCATCACCGAGGTCCAGCTGCGCTAGTTGTCCGAGCAGTTTCTCCATCGCCAGGATAGGCACAGCCAGCTGAATTACGTCCGCCCCCTGACAGGCCTTGGCCAGGTCGCTTTCGCAGCGGTCGACCACGCCCTGCTGCACGGCCAGCTGGCAGGACTGTGCATCCAGGTCGACACCCACCACTTCGAAGAACAGCCCACGCTCACGTAGCCCCTTGGCGAAGGAACCACCAATGAGTCCCAGGCCGATCACCACCAGACGGCCAAACAGCGGCGGGCCGGATTGCCGCGAGGAAAGCATTGCACGCGAATCAGACACCCTGCAGCACCTCGCCCAGCGCCTGCAGGAAGCGCGCATTCTCGGCCTGGGTGCCGATGGAAATACGCAGGAAATTCGCCAACCCATAACCAGCCAACGGCCTGACGATCACGCCCTTGTGCAACAGCGCCTGGTTGATCGGTGCCGCATCGCGGCCCAGATCGAGGGTAATGAAATTACCCCGCGAGCTTATCCAGCGCAGGCCAAGTGCGCTAAAACCCGCTTCCAGTTGTTGCATGCCGGCATCGTTGAGTGCACGACTGGCAGCCAGGTACTGCTCATCAGCAAGGGCCGCGCAGGCCACATCCAATGCCAGGCTGTTGACATTGAACGGCTGGCGTACGCGGTTGAGCACTTCGGCCACCTGCGCTGAAGAAAGCGCGTAACCGACCCGTAAGGCAGCCAGGCCGTAGGCCTTGGAGAAAGTGCGGGAAACGATGAGGTTGGCATAGCGCGCCAGGTAATCCAGGCCATCGGGCAGGTCGCTGGCACTGGCGTATTCGATATAGGCCTCATCCAGCACCACCAGCACGTGCTCAGGCACCGCGGCGAGGAATGCCTCCAAAGCCTCGGCCGAGAACCAGGTCCCGGTCGGGTTGTTAGGATTGGCCAGGAACACCACCCGGGTATTGCCATCGATCGCCGCCAGCATGGCCGGCAGATCATGACCATAGTCACGCGCCGGCACGCAGCGTGCTTCGGCACCGGCAGCCTGCGTGGCAATCGGATAGACGGCAAAGGCGTACTGACTGAATACCGCATTGCGCCCTGGCGCCAACCAGGCACGCGCTACCAGCTCCAGTACATCATTGGAGCCGTTGCCCAGCGTGACCTGTTCCGGGCGTACCCGGCAACGCTCAGCCAGCGCCTGCTTGAGCACGAACCCACTGCCATCGGGGTAGCGCGTCAGCTCTGCCAAGCTGGCCTGCACCGCGGCCAGCACTTTGGGGCTGGGGCCCAGTGGGTTCTCGTTACTGGCCAGCTTGACGATACCGGCCGGGTCGAGATTTAGCTCACGGGCCAGTTCATCCACCGGCTTGCCAGGCACATAGGGGGAGAGTTTTTGCACCCCCGGCACAGCCAGGGCGAGGAAATCGCAACTCATTTTCAGCTCCAACTGGCTTCACCAGTCGCAGGGGGCTATAGGCTGAGCGATCAGCGCTCTAGCCCGCCCTAGTTCATCGGCACATCCGTACCGCTTTTGTCGTCTAGCCTTCAGCCTTTAGGCCGCGCTTACAGAACGGCTTTCGGATAAGAGCCCAGTACCTTGAGCGCCACGGCTTCCTCGCCAATTTTCTCCAGCACGTCGCGAATCAGCGGATCACGGTGATGGCCGACGAAGTCGATGAAGAACACATAGGTCCATTTGCCACTGCGTGACGGGCGGGTTTCGATGCGCGTCAGGTCGATGCCATTGTTGTGGAACGGCACCAGCAGCTCATGCAAAGCCCCCGGCTTGTTGCTCATGGAAACGATGATCGACGTCTTGTCATCACCGGTTGGTGGCACTTCCTGGTTGCCGATGATCAGAAACCGTGTGGAGTTGTCCGGACGATCTTCGATCTTCTCCTGCAACTTGCTCAGACCGTAGAGCTCGGCAGCCATATCACCGGCAATCGCCGCACTGTTCCATTCGCTCTTCACGCGCTTGGCGGCATCGGCGTTGCTGGCCACGGCAACCCGCTCGACATTCGGATAATGCGCGTCGAGCCACTTGCGGCACTGAGCCAGGGACTGTGCGTGGGAATAGATACGGGTGATCTTGTCGGTCTTGGTGGTATCGCCGACCAGCAGGTGATGGTGGATGCGCAGTTCCACCTCGCCACAAATCACCAGGTCATGCTCGAGGAAGCTGTCCAGGGTGTGGTTGATGGCGCCCTCGGTGGAGTTTTCCACCGGCACCACACCGAAATTGACCGCCCCGGCGGCCACTTCGCGGAACACTTCGTCGATGGCTGCCATCGGCTGGCTGACCACCGCATGACCGAAATGCTTGAGCGCTGCGGCCTGACTGAACGTCCCCTCGGGGCCGAGGTAGGCGATCTTCAGCGGCTGCTCCAGGGCCAGGCAGGAGGACATGATCTCGCGGAACAGACGCGCCATTTCCTCGTTGTCCAGCGGCCCCTTGTTCAGTTCCATGATGTGCTTGAGCACCCAGGCTTCCCGCTCGGGACGATAGAACACCGGCTTTTCGCCTTCCTTGAGCGCCTGCGTCTTGACCCGCGCCACATCCTGGGCACAGCGCGCGCGCTCACTGATCAGCTCGAGGATCTTCTCGTCGAGGCTGTCGATACGCACCCGCAGCGCCTTGAGCTGATCAACGTCGCTCATCAGGCATGCTCCTTCTCGAACTCGGCCATGTAGGCCACCAGCGCCTCGACGGCATCCAGGCCGGTCGCGTTGTAGATCGAGGCGCGCATACCACCTACCGAGCGGTGCCCTTTCAGGTTGAGCAGGCCGCGCGCTTCGGCGCCGGCCAGGAAGGCCTTGTCGAGCTTCTCATCGGCCAGGCGGAACGGTACGTTCATCCACGAGCGGGCGCTCGGCTGGATCGGGTTGGTGTAGAAGTCGCTGGCATCGATGGCCTTGTACAGCAGGTCCTTCTTCGCCTTGTTGCGCTTCTCCATCGCAGCAACGCCACCCTGCTCCTTCAGCCACTCGAAGACCAGGCCGGAGAGATACCAGGAATAGGTCGCCGGGGTGTTGTACATGGAGCCGTTGTCGGCGGCGACCTTGTAGTTGAGCATGGTCGGGCAGACGCTGCGGGCGCGACCCAGCAGGTCTTCACGGATGATCGCGACGACCAGGCCGCTGGGGCCGATGTTCTTCTGCGCGCCGGCGTAGATCAGGCCGAACTTGGAGACGTCGATCTCGCGGGAGAGGATGTCCGAGGACATGTCGACCACCAGCGGGGTGTCGCCCACCTCGGGAATCCAGTCGAACTGCAGGCCGCCAATGGTCTCGTTGCTGGCGTAGTGCACGTAGGCCGCGTCTTTAGACAGCTGCCACTCGTTCTGTCCGGGAATGGCGAAGTAGTCATAGCCCTTGGCACTCGCGGCGACATTCACTCGCCCGTAGCGCTGCGCCTCTTCGATAGCCTTTTTCGACCAGATACCGGTCTCGATATAGTCGGCCACGCCGTCTTCGGGCAGCAGGTTGAGCGGAATCTCGGCAAACTGCTGGCTCGCCCCGCCCTGCAGGAACAGCACCTTGTAGTCGTTGGGGATGCACAGCAGGTCGCGCAGATCCTGCTCGGCCTTCTCGGCAATGGCTACATACTCGTCGCTGCGATGGCTCATTTCCATCACCGACAATCCCTTACCCTGCCAGTCAAGCATCTCGGCCTGGGCACGTTGCAGTACAGCGGTAGGCAGCGCGGCTGGGCCGGCGCAGAAATTGTGGGCTCGCTTCACGTGTGGTTCTCTCGGCTCAGCGCAACCGCCGGCCAGGCGGCGGTGCGTCATACGGGGTTATCGGTTATTCCTCGGCGACACTGCTCTCGGCATCATCATCGCCTTCGCCATCCAGCAGCTCGTCCTCATCCACGCCAGAGGGCTCCTGCACGCGCTCCAGGCCAACCAGCGTTTCATCGCTGGCCAGTTTGATGAGAATCACGCCCTGGGTGTTGCGACCCATTACGCGCAGCTCGTCGACACGGGTACGCACCAGGGTGCCCTGATCGGAAATCAGCATGATCTCCTCACCGTCCTGCACCTGGATGGCGCCCACCAGCTGCCCGTTACGCTCGTTGATGACCATGGCGATCACCCCCTGGCCACCACGACCACGCCGTGGGAACTCTTCCATGGCCGTACGTTTGCCATAGCCACGCGCAGACGCGGTCAGAATCTGCGCCCCCGGCTCGGGGATCAGCATGGAAATCAGCCGCTGCCCTTCAGCCAGGCGCATGCCTCGTACGCCGCGAGCGATACGACTCATGGTGCGGACGTGTTTTTCCTTGAAGCGGATCACCTTGCCGGCATCGGAGAACAGCATGACTTGCTTGGCACCGTCGGTGATCGCAGCAGCGATCAACGTGTCGCCCTCTTCCAGCTTCAGGGCGATCAGGCCGCTGGAGCGCGGTTTGCTGAACTGCACCAGGGGGGTCTTTTTCACGGTACCGAAGGCGGTGGCCATGAAGATGTAGGCGCCGGTCGGCTCATCCTGTTCATCATCAGCCACTTCACCATCGAGCTCTTCGGCAATGTCGGCTACTTCAGGCTCGACCAGCTCGCCCTCGATCACTGCGCCATCGCTGTCGTCCAGCTCCTCGCCCTGTTCGGCGGCCTGCTGGCGCAAGGCCTCCAGGTCGACCTGCAGCATCGCGGTGATACGCTCCCCTTCGTCCAGCGGCAGCAGGTTGACCAGCGGGCGACCACGCGCAGTACGCGAAGCCTCGGGGATCTCGAAGGTGCGCAGCCAGTAGACCTTGCCCTTGCTGGAGAACAGCAGCAGGGTGGCATGGCTGTTGGCGACCAGCAGGTGCTCGATGTAATCCTCGTCCTTCACCCCGGTGGCCGACTTGCCCTTGCCGCCGCGACGCTGGGCCTGGTAGGCGGCCAGCGGCTGGCTCTTGGCATAGCCACCATGGGAGATGGTCACCACACGCTCTTCCTCGGGAATGAGGTCGGCAATGGTCAGGTCTTCCTGGCTGGCACGAATCTCGGTACGGCGGGCATCGCCGAACTCGGCCTTGACCTTCTCCAACTCCTCACGGATCACTTCCATCAAGCGCTCGGCACTGGTCAGGATACGAATCAGCTCGCCGATCTGGGTGAGGATTTCCTGGTACTCGGCCAGCAGCTTCTCGTGCTCCAGGCCTGTCAGGCGGTGCAGGCGCAGCTCAAGAATGGCCTGGGCCTGCTCAGGCGAAAGGTAGTACTTGCCCTCGCGTAGACCATACTGCGGATCCAGGTCTTCCGGGCGGCAGGAATCGGCACCAGCACGCTGCACCATGGCTTCCACGGCAGAGGATTCCCAGGCCGTGGCGATCAGGCGCTCCTTGGCCTCGGCCGGCGTCGGCGAAGCCTTGATCAGCTCAATGACTGGGTCGATGTTGGACAGGGCGACCGCCTGGCCTTCGAGGATGTGGCCACGCTCGCGCGCCTTGCGCAGTTCGTAGACGGTGCGACGGGTCACCACTTCGCGACGGTGACGAACGAACACCTCGAGCATGTCCTTGAGGTTCAGCGTGCGCGGCTGGCCGTCGACCAGGGCCACCACGTTGATACCGAATACGCTCTGCATCTGGGTCTGCGCGTAGAGGTTGTTCAGCACCACCTCGCCGACTTCACCACGACGCAACTCGATGACCACGCGCATGCCGTCCTTGTCGGACTCGTCGCGCAGCTCGGTGATGCCTTCGATCTTCTTCTCTTTGACCAGCTCGGCGATCTTCTCGATCAGCCGCGCCTTGTTCAGCTGGTAGGGCAGCTCGGTAACGATGATTTGCTGGCGGTTACCGCCCTTCTCCATCTCCTCGACGGTAGCGCGGGCACGCATGTAGATGCGCCCACGACCGGTGCGGTAGGCCTCGATGATGCCTGCGCGGCCGTTGATGATGCCCGCGGTGGGGAAATCCGGACCGGGGATGTAGTGCATAAGCTCGTCGACGGTCAGCTCGGGGTTGTCGATCAACGCCAGGCAGCCGTCGATCACCTCGCTCAGGTTGTGCGGCGGGATGTTGGTGGCCATGCCCACGGCGATGCCCGACGAGCCGTTGACCAGCAGGTTGGGGATCTTGGTCGGCATGACCGCAGGAATCTGCTCGGTGCCATCATAGTTGGGCACCCAGTCGACGGTTTCCTTGTCCAGGTCGGCCAGCAGCTCATGGGCTAGCTTGGCCATGCGCACCTCGGTGTAGCGCATGGCCGCGGCATTGTCGCCGTCCACCGAACCGAAGTTACCCTGGCCATCGACCAGCATATAGCGCAGCGAGAAAGGCTGGGCCATGCGCACGATGGTGTCGTAGACAGCAATGTCACCGTGCGGGTGGTATTTACCGATCACGTCACCGACCACACGGGCGGACTTCTTGTAGGGCTTGTTCCAGTCGTTGCCCAGTTCGCTCATGGCATACAGCACGCGGCGGTGCACCGGCTTCAAGCCATCACGCGCATCCGGCAGCGCACGCCCGACGATCACGCTCATGGCGTAGTCGAGGTAGGACTGTTTCAGCTCGTCTTCGATATTGACCGGGAGGATTTCTTTGGCCAGTTCGCCCATAGGTAGCCAGGTTCCTTGTTATAAGCGGGGTCCTGCGATAAGCCGCCGATAGTACCACAGCACGGCGCCACAAGGCTGCCGACAAGCGCAGCAGCTGGCAGCAGCCGGCCAAGCCACTCAATGCAAGCGCTTGCGACTCATCAACTGGGCCATTTTCTCTTCCGTGGGGCGTTCGACCACACCTTTTTCAGTGACGATCACGTCAATCAGGTCGGCGGGAGTGACATCGAACACCGGATTGACCGCAGGCACCTCGGCAGCCACGCGCTGCCCGCCCAGCTCCAGCAATTCGCGACCATCACGCTCCTCGATGGGAATGTCGTCGCCATGCGCCAGGCTCATGTCGATGGTCGAACTGGGAGCCACCACCATGAAGCGCAAGCCATGATGCATGGCATTGATGGCCAGCTGATAGGTACCGATCTTGTTGGCTACATCACCATTGGCGGCTATCCGGTCAGCACCCACAATCACCCAGGTGATTTCCCCGCTCTTCATCAGATGCGCCGCTGCCACGTCGGCATTCAGGTAGACCGGCACACCATCCTCGGCCAGCTCCCAGGCGGTCAAGCGGGCGCCCTGCAGCCAGGGGCGGGTTTCATCGGCATACACCCGCTCCACCAGGCCGGCCAGATGCGCGGCGCGGATTACCCCCAGCGCAGTGCCAAAGCCTCCCGTCGCCAGGGCACCGGCATTGCAGTGGGTGAGCAGGCATTGCCGACTGGCCTGGTGACGACGAATCTGTTCCATGCCGTACTGCGCCATGGTCAGATTGGCTTCGCGGTCACTGGCATGAATGCCTCGCGCTTCTGCTTCCAGAACCTGTAGCAGGTCTTCACCGGGGCGCAGACGCAGCCAGCGCTCACGCATGCAGTTCAGCGCCCAGCTAAGGTTGACTGCCGTAGGACGTGCGGCTGCCAACAGGCGGCAATCGGCCTCAAGCCCGGCCAATTGCGCGGGCAGCGCCTGATCCCGGCGCTGCCGGGCAGCCAGCACCACGGCATAGGCGGCAGCGATACCGATGGCCGGAGCGCCGCGCACAATCATCTCGGCAATCGCCCGCGCCACCCCGGCCGCACTGTCGAACGCCAGCCAGACCTGCTGCTGCGGTAGCAGACGCTGATCAAGCAGGTACAAGGCGTCATCGCGCCAGTGGATGGCCTGGATCTGTTCCGCCGCCAGCAACTGCTCGCGCATAACACTCTCCCTCTACATAAAGGTCGCGCAGTATACGCACCCAATGCGGCATTGCCGCAGCCAGGCCACGAAACGCATGCCTCGGTTATACTGCGCGACCCAATCCGCCGGAAGCCCTGCGATGCCCAACCAGCCTGCCCCGCTCGACCTGCTGTTGCTGCCCACCTGGCTGGTACCGGTGGAACCGGCTGGCGTGGTACTGCGTGAACATGCGCTGGGCATTCGTGACGGACGCATCGCCCTCATTGCCCCACGCGAGCAGGCGCTACGCCTGGAGGCCCGCGAGGTACGTGAACTGCCCGGGCAGCTGCTTTGCCCCGGACTGGTCAATGCCCACGGACACGCCGCCATGACCTTGCTGCGCGGCCTGGCCGATGACCTGCCACTGATGAGCTGGCTGCAGGAGCATATCTGGCCTGCGGAAAGCCGTTGGGTGGATGAGGCATTCGTGCGCTGCGGCACCGCTCTGGCGATCGCCGAGCAGGTCAAGGCCGGCATCAGCTGCTTTGCCGACATGTATTTCTACCCGCAGGTTGCCAGCGAAGTGGTGCATGCCTGCGGCGTGCGCGCACAGATCAGCATTCCTCTGCTCGACTTCCCAGTGCCCGGCGCACTGGATGCCCAGGACGCGTTACGCCATGGCCTGCAACTGTTCGATGACCTACGCCAGCATCCACGCCTGAGCGTGGCCTTCGGCCCGCATGCGCCCTATACGGTGAGTGACGACAAGCTGGCCAACATCGCCATGCTGGCCGAGG
Source organism: Pseudomonas fluvialis (assembly GCF_002234375.1). GTDB lineage: Bacteria > Pseudomonadota > Gammaproteobacteria > Pseudomonadales > Pseudomonadaceae > Aquipseudomonas > Aquipseudomonas fluvialis. Next base: position 54,170 of record NZ_NMQV01000024.1, on the reverse strand, counting down.
AAGTGGATGCCGGTATCCACATGCACATCCACGAAACCGCCGGGGAAATCGAGCAAAGCCTGGCCAGCCACGGCCAACGCCCGCTGGCTCGCCTGCAGCGCCTGGGCCTGTTGGGACCACGCCTGCAAGCCGTGCACATGACCCAGATCGACGAAAGCGACCTGGCCATGCTGGTGGAAAGCAATGCCAGCGTCATCCACTGCCCGGAGTCCAACCTCAAGTTGGCCAGCGGCTTCTGCCCGGTGGAACGCCTATGGCAAGCCGGGGTCAATGTAGCGATCGGCACGGACGGCGCCGCCAGCAACAACGACCTCGACCTGCTCGGCGAAACCCGTACTGCCGCCTTGCTGGCCAAGGCCGTCGCCGGTTCGGCGCAGGCCCTGGACGCCCATCGCGCATTGCGTATGGCTACGCTCAATGGCGCCCGCGCACTGGGCCTGGACACACAAATCGGCTCACTGGAAATCGGCAAACTGGCCGACCTGGTCAGCTTCGACCTCTCGGGGCTCGGCTGCCAACCTCTGTATGATCCGGTTTCACAACTGATCTATGCAGCCAACCGCCAGTGCACCCGCCACCTATGGGTTGCCGGCAAGCAACTGCTGGACAATGGACGCCTGCTACGCCAGGACGAAGAACAACTGATCAGCCAGGCCCAGCAATGGGCCGGGCGCATTGCCGGCAGCCCGACAGCGACTGCCTGAGGACCCCAGATGAGCAACGTCGATCACGCTGAAATCGCCAAGTTCGAAGCTCTTGCCCACCGCTGGTGGGACCGCCACAGCGAATTCAAGCCGCTCCATGACATCAATCCCCTGCGGGTCAACTGGATCGATCAGCGCATCCCTCTGGCCGGCAAGCGCGTGCTAGACGTCGGTTGCGGCGGCGGCATCCTCAGCGAAGCCATGGCGCAGCGTGGTGCCACCGTTACCGGCATTGACATGGGCGAAGCCCCCCTGGCGGTAGCGCGTTTGCATCAACTGGAGTCCGGGGTCAACGTCGATTACCGGCAGATCACTGCCGAGGCACTGGCCGAAGAAATGCCCGAGCAGTTCGATGTGGTCACCTGCCTGGAAATGCTCGAACACGTCCCGGACCCCGCCTCGGTAATCCGCGCCTGCCAGCGCCTGGTCAAGCCAGGTGGCCAGGTGTTCTTCTCGACCATCAACCGCAACCCCAAGGCCTACCTGTTTGCCATCATCGGCGCAGAGTACGTACTGCGCCTGCTGCCGCGCGGCACTCACGAATTCAAGAAGTTCATTCGCCCCTCTGAACTGGGCGCCTGGTGCCGCGCAGCCGACCTGGAAGTCCGCGACATCATCGGCCTGACCTACAACCCGCTGACCCGCCGCTACAAGCTGGAGGCGGATGTCGAAGTCAACTACATGATCCAGACCCTGAAGGAGGCCTGATGCGTCTGCGTGCAGTGCTCTTCGATATGGACGGCACGCTGCTCGACAGCGCGCCGGACTTCATTGCCGTGATTCAGGCCATGCGCAGTGCCCGCGACCTGCAGCCCATCACGGCCCAGGCTGTCCGTGATGTCGTGTCAGGCGGCGCACGGGCCATGGTTGCCGCCGCCTTTGCCGAAGCGCCCGGCACTGCCGCTTTCGAGGCCCTGCGCGAGGAGTTCCTGCAACGCTACCAGGCCCACTGCGCGGTGCTGACCCGGCCCTATCCAGGCATCAGTGAACTGCTCAGTGATATCGAGCGTGCCCATCTGCGCTGGGGCGTAGCCACCAACAAACCGCTACGCTACGCCGAGCCGATCATGCAACAGCTGCAGCTGCACACACGCAGCGCCGTGCTGCTCTGCCCCGAACATGTCGCACAGAGCAAACCGGCACCCGACATGCTGCTGCTGGCCTGCCAGCAGATGGCCCTGCAACCGGGCGAAGTGCTGTTCGTAGGCGATGACGAGCGCGACATTGCTGCCGGCCGCGCTGCCGGCTGCCGGACAGCGGCAGTGACCTGGGGCTACATCCATCCCGAGGACCACCCTAGCCACTGGGGCGCGGACGTGATCGTCAACCATCCCGGCGAACTACGCAGCGTGCTGGACAACGCACTGTGCGGCTGCTGAGCAGCGCACCCCATTGAACCGTACCCCCGACTTTTTCTCGGCATGCCGGGCACAGACTTGCAGCCTTGCTGCCTGAAGCTGGACGCTCAGCGAAGGAGCTCTTCCATGTTCGACTATCAAGCCCGCCCCGATCTGCTCAAAGGTCGAGTAATTCTGGTCACCGGCGCCGGGCGCGGCATTGGTGCCGCCGCCGCCAAGAGTTATGCGGCACACGGTGCTACCGTGCTACTGCTGGGCAAGAACGAAGAAAATCTCAACCAGGTGTATGACCAGATCGAAGCGGCTGGGCATGCCCAGCCCGTGGTGATTCCCTTCAACCTGGAAACCGCCCTGCCTCACCAGTATGACGAACTGGCCGCAACCATCGAAGGCGCCTTCGGCCGCCTCGACGGCCTGCTGCACAATGCCGCGGTACTGGGGCCGCGCACGCCGATCGAACAGCTGTCTGGCGATCACTTCATGCGCGTCATGCAGATCAACGTCAACGCCGCCTTCATGCTCACCAGCACCCTGCTGCCGCTGCTTAAGCTCTCCGCAGACGCCTCGGTCGTCTTCACCTCAAGCAGTGTCGGTCGTCAGGGACGCGCCTATTGGGGGGCTTATGCCGTCTCCAAGTTTGCCTGCGAAGGCTTGATGCAGGTACTGGCTGACGAGGTCGAGGGAATCAGCCCGGTGCGCGCCAACAGCATCAACCCAGGCGCTACCCGTACCGACATGCGCGCCTTGGCCTATCCCGGCGAAAACCCGGCCAGCAACCCCGCGGCGGAAGACATCATGCCGCTGTACCTATACCTCATGGGGCCGGATAGCCAGGGCATCAACGGCCAGGCTCTCAACGCGCAATAAGCAACCTTGGTGACGGCTTTCCGTCACCGGTGCGAAATGCGGCAATGGATTGCCGCCAACAAGCGCCAGACTGCCGGCGCGGCATTCGAGAAAATCGCCAACAGCAAACGTATCTTATTGATTTAAAACGAATAATATAATTGGCATGGAAATCGCTTAAACAACCTCACCATCGCATTACGCGTTAGAGATTAGCGACCATGCCGACGCCCACCCGTAGCAACACCATCGACTTCGATGCCGCCAAGCTCCAACGCCTGGGCTTTGCCGGCAAGCGTCGCCCCTCTCCCAAACCGGTGAGCCTGGGCGAACTGCGTCGGCAACTGAACCTGCAACTGCAGACCAGCCTGGAAGCCGAGCGCATCCTGGGCCTGTTCTTCCAGGAGGTGCAGCGCCTGGTGCCCTTGGACGCACTCTGCTATCAACACAGCAATGATGACTTGCGTATTGAGCTGGGCCAGCGTGCGCCACATTCGGCAGCCTATCGCCTCAGCCATGACGGCCAGTACCTGGGCGACATCACCTTCCGGCGTGCCCTGCGTTTTGATGAAGGTGAACTGGCACAACTGGAAACCCTGCTCAGCTGCCTGCTGTTCCCGCTGCGCAATGCCCTGCTGTATCGGGAAGCCGTGCTCAGCGCCCTGCGCGACCCACTGACCCAGACCGGCAACCGCATCGCCATGAATCAGGCCCTGCAGCGCGAAGTGGACATAGCCAAGCGCAGCAGCCAGCCGCTGTCAGTACTGATGGTGGATATCGACCACTTCAAGCGCATCAATGACAACTACGGTCACAGCGTGGGCGACGAGGCCTTGCGCGAAGTAGCTGGCGTGCTGAAGGCCAGCCTGCGCAACATCGATATGGTATTTCGCTATGGTGGCGAAGAATTTCTGGTGCTGCTGTCGAACACCAGCAGCGAGGTCGCGGCGATGGTCGGAGAACGCCTGCGCCAGGCCGTACACAATCTGCAAGTGGTGTTCCAGGGGCAGGCCCTGCAGATGTCCATCAGCCTGGGCTGCGCCACGCTACAAGCCGGCGAGTCCGTTGACGGACTGCAACAGCGAGCCGATCAGGCGCTGTATCAGGCCAAGCGCAACGGTCGCAACCGCCTCAACCTGGCCAGCTGATCAGCCATTGCTCAACTGCAACAAACTGCCCTGCCGATCAAAAGCAAGGAAGCTGGCGACTCGCCCAGTACGAATCCCCTCAACCATATAACGCAACGACTGCTCGACCTGCTCCTCTCCCGGCCCCACGCCAGCCTGACCAGACAGCGCGGCAACAAACATCACCACCCAGTCCTGGGCAGCCTGTTGTGACTCCTCAACCAGGGCGGCGAAGCTGCTCAACTCCTCGGGCGTCTTATCCACACAGACTACCGGGGCCAGATGGCCACCCGCACCCGCCGCAAAGCGCTCCGCCTGCTCGGCGGTATGCCCTTCCGGTAGCTCCGGCTGAGTAAACACGAACAGCAGACGCTGCGGATCAGGCTGCTGGCGGGCCAGCAAGAGAAGGTCATCAAAGGATTCGATCGACATCTGGGACATACGGGACTCCCGGCAGGAGGGCTGTTAGACCGGCAAGCGGGTTAACCAGCCACCGGAAGCAGACCGGCAGGCAAAAACGCGCGCCTACCGGCGAAAGTGGTGCCCGAAGCCGGACTCGAACCGGCACGCCATTACTGGCGAGAGATTTTAAGTCTCCTGCGTCTACCGATTTCGCCATTCGGGCGGTAGCGCTACGCATGCCTGGAGCATGCGCTGGGGGTGGACTATATAGCCCATCGGCCGGCCTAACAAGCGCCAAGGGCACCTGCATCCCCAACAAAAAAGCCCGGAAATCATTGATTTACCGGGCTTTAATGTTTGGAGGCTGAGGTCGGAATCGAACCGGCGTTCACGGATTTGCAATCCGGTGCATAACCACTCTGCTACTCAGCCTTGAAACAAACGGGCCGCTTAAACGGCCCGTATAAACTGGAGCGGGAAACGAGACTCGAACTCGCGACCCCGACCTTGGCAAGGTCGTGCTCTACCAACTGAGCTATTCCCGCTTGCTGTCAGCATCTGACGGGCGCCATTCTAACCATTCAAGAAAGCCCGTCAAGCCTTTGATTCAAAAAACTTTATTTACCCGCTCCAGGTGCACTCAGGTGCGGCCAGGCAGCGCGCAGGTATTGCACCATGGACCAGATGGTCAACCCTGCGGCAACCAGCAGCAAGGCATAGCCCAGGCCAACCCACAGGGTAAACTGCGGCGGATTGGCCAACAGAATAACCAGCGCCACCATTTGTGCCGTGGTTTTCCATTTCCCCAGGCTGGAAACAGCGACCTGGGCACGTGCCCCAAGCTCGGCCATCCACTCGCGCAAGGCCGAGATGACGATTTCCCGGCCAATAATGATGGCGGCCGGCAGGCTCAGCCAAAGATTGGCATGCGCCTCGACCAACAATACCAGCGCAACCGCTACCATCAGCTTGTCAGCCACCGGATCAAGAAATGCGCCAAACGGCGTGCTCTGTTGCCAGCGACGTGCCAGATAACCATCCAGCCAGTCGGTGATCGCCGCAAGGGAGAACACCGCACTGGCTGCCAGGTAGCTCCAGCTGAACGGCAGGTAGAACAGCAGGATGAACACCGGGATCAGCAAAACGCGCAGTACGGTGAGCAGGTTGGGGATATTGATCAAAACGGTAGGCCTTCTGTAGGTGCAGGCATTCTACTCGGAGTGCAGGACGGCATAAATCTGCTCGGCCAGCTTTTTACTGATCCCGGGCGTTTTGGCAATTTCCTCGACGCTGGCTCGCCCCAGCTCCTGCAGACCACCAAAGTGTTTGAGCAGCTCGCGCCGACGTGTCGGGCCAACCCCCGCCACATCCTCCAAACGTGAGGTACGACGAGCCTTGCCACGCCGGGCACGATGGCCGGTAATGGCAAAGCGGTGCGCTTCATCACGCACCTGCTGGATCAGATGCAGAGCCGGCGAGTCAGCCGGCAAGGTAAAGGCCTGATCGGCCGTGTCGCGGTACAGCACCTCGAGGCCTGGCTTGCGCGTGGTGCCCTTGGCCACGCCCAGCAGCAACAGGTCATGCAAGCCTAGTTCCTGCAGTACCTCGCGTGCCATGTTCAACTGCCCCTTGCCACCATCCACCAACAGGATATCGGGTCGTTTACCTTCTCCTTCGGCAAGCCGGGCAAAGCGGCGCTGCAAGGCCTGGCGCATGGCGGCATAGTCATCGCCTGGCGCCACGCCCTCGATGTTGTAACGACGGTAATCACTCTTCAATGGCCCTTCCGGCCCCATCACCACACAGGATGCCACGGTAGCCTCACCACTGGAGTGACTGATGTCGAAGCACTCCAGGCGCTGCGGCGCCTCATCCAGCTGCAAGGCCTCACCCAGCGCGTCGAAGCGTGCCGCCAAATGCTGCCGATTGGCCAGGCGCGCCAGCAGGGCTTGCTCCGCGTTGGTCACGGCAAGCTGCTGCCAGCGCGCGCGCGTACCACGTACCCGCCAGGCAATGTCCACGGCTCGCCCGCGCACCTCGGCCAGCGCAGCCTGCAGCAGTGCCAAGTCATCGTGGTCGTGATTGACAATCAAGGCATCGGGCAGCTCTCGCTCACTGCCACCCAAGTAATACTGACCGAGAAAGGCCAGCAGCACCTCGGCGCCCTCTTCTTCGATGGCCACCTGGGGAAAGAAGTTCTTGCTGCCCAGCACCCGCCCGCCACGCACGCTGATCAGGTGCACGCAGGCACCACCAGGACTCACCAGTGCCGCCACCACGTCGACATTGCCCTGACCACCCTCCATGTGTTGCTGATCCTGTACACGGCGCAGCAAGGCTATCTGGTCACGCAGTTCGGCAGCCCGCTCAAACTGCAGATCCTGCGCGGCCTGTTCCATGGCTGCAGCCAGTTCGGCACTCAGTACATTGCTACGCCCTTCGAGGAACATCACCGAGCGGCGCACATCTTCAGCATATTCGGCCTCGTCAACCAGGCCGACGCAAGGTGCCTTGCAGCGCTTGATCTGGTACTGCAGGCAGGGACGGCTGCGATTACGGTAGTAACTGTCCTCGCACTGGCGGACCTGGAACGCCTTCTGCAGCAGATTAAGGCTCTCGCGAATGGCCAGACCACTGGGATAAGGCCCGAAGTAACGCCCTTTGCTACGTTTGCTGCCACGGTGCAATGAAAGGCGCGGAAAGGCATCGTCACTGAGCAACACATAGGGGTAGGACTTATCGTCGCGCAGCAGGATGTTGTAAGGCGGGCGCCATTCCTTGATCAGGGTCTGCTCAAGCAGCAAAGCCTCGGTCTCATTGCCGGTAATGGTGGTTTCCACTTGGGCAATGCGCGCCACCAGCGCGGCTGTTTTGGGAGCCAGGCCACTCTTGCGAAAGTAGCTGGACAGGCGTTTACGCAGGTTCTTGGCCTTGCCGACGTACAACAGGCTACCAGCCGTGTCGAACATCCGGTAAACACCCGGATGGCTGCTGCAGGTTGCCAGGAAGGCCGCCGCATCAAACGTATCGCTCATGGATCAGCCCGCGGTATCGACCATGCCGTGGCGCACCGCCAGCAGGGTCAGTTCCACATCACTGGTGACACCCAGTTTCTCGTAGATGCGATAGCGGTAGGTATTGACCGTCTTCGGCGAGAGGCACAACTTGTCGGAAATGTCCTGCACCTTGTGGCAATTGACCACCATGAGGGCAATCTGCATTTCTCGCTCGGAGAGTGTCTCGAACGGTGAGCTACCCGCCTGCGGACGCAAGGCCTTGATCGCCAGATCCTGAGCCACGCTGGGTGTCAGATAGGTACGCCCGGCAAATACCTGGCGAATAGCGCTAACCATTTCTTCCTGCGAGGCGCCCTTGGTCAGGTAGCCACTGGCGCCTGCCTGCAACAGGCGTGAGGGAAACGGATCCTCTTCACAGACGGTCACCGCAATGACCCGGCACTGCGGCAGGCTGACCGCCATCTTGCGGGTCGCTTCCAGGCCGCCGATACCCGGCATGCGCACATCCATCAGCACCACATCCGGCTTGTGGGTGCGCGCCAGCTGCAGCGCCTCCTCCCCCGAGCGGGCCTCGGCAATCACCTGCAGGCCATCGACCTCCTTGAGCAGCTGGGTGATGCCTCTGCGCACCAGGTCATGGTCGTCTACCACCATCAGACGGATCACCGATCACCTCACCCACAGCCGCACGGCCGAACAAAGAGACACAGTCGTGCACAGGGCACGAGACAGACGGCATTCTACACGTTTCGCCTGGCTTGGCACTGCAACTGCTCGTCAGGCAACTTGCCTGTGGTCAATGTCACGGTGGCGATTTATCGGCAGCATGGGCATCCTTGCCACTCTTTCAATTGGCGTCCAGTTTCGCGACGCCTGCTGTTTCATAGGTCAGTGATGTCAGATTTTCAGTGCGCCAGACTCGACTGGGATGAACAAGGCCAGCCGTTATCCAGCGAATTCGATGATGTGTACTTCTCCCGAGCCAGCGGCCTGGAAGAAACCCGCCATGTATTCCTGCAACACAACCAACTGGCAGAGCGCTTTGCCCAACTCAGTCCCGGCAGTCATCTGATCATCGGCGAAACCGGTTTCGGTACCGGGCTGAATCTGCTGTGTGCCTGGCAATTGTTCGAACAGCATGCACCTAACGGCTGCCAACTGCATTTCATCAGCACGGAAAAATACCCGCTGCGCCGGGATGACTTGCGTCGCGCCCTGGCGCTCTGGCCGGAACTGGCTGACTACAGCAGCGAGCTGCTCAACCATTACATTGCCATTCACCCCGGCTTCCAGCGCCTGCATCTAGCCAAGGGCCGAGTCATCCTGACCCTGCTGCTGGGCGATGCGCTGGACAGCCTGCGCGAACTGGATGCCCAGGTGGATGCCTGGTTCCTCGACGGCTTTGCTCCAGCCAAGAATCCGCAAATGTGGAGCGCCGAACTGTTCGCCGAACTGGCCCGTCTGTCGGCACCTGACGCGACACTGGCCACCTTCACCAGCGCTGGCTTCGTGCGGCGCGGACTGCAGGAAGCCGGCTTCTCGGTGGCCCGCGTCAAGGGCTTCGGACACAAGCGCGAAATGCTCGCGGGCCACTACCGTGGGCCGGCACAAAATCCCCATGCGCCCTGGTATGCACGGCCACCGCAGTCTGGCGAGCAGCGTCAGGCGCTGGTCATCGGTGCCGGTTTGGCGGGTTGTTCGGCAGCAGCCAGCCTGGCCCGGCGCGGCTGGCAAGTAACGATACTGGAACGCCGCGACCAGCTCGCCGGAGAAACCTCCGGCAACCCGCAGGGCATGTTGTACATGAAGCTGTCGGCGCATCACACGCCGCTCTCCCGCTACATTCTCAGCGCCTTCGGCTACAGCCGTCGGCTGCTTCAGCAGCTTCCCGAGGGCACCACTTGGTCAGCCTGCGGGTTGCTGCAACTGGCCTACGACGACAAGGAGCGCGAGCGCCAGGCGCAATTGGCCAAGGCTTTTCCTGCTGACCTGCTGCACCCGGTCAGCCAGACAGAAGCCGAGACGCTGGCCGGCGTGGCCCTGCCCTGGGGTGGGCTGTTCTATCCGCAAGCCGGCTGGGCCAATCCCCCCAGCCTGTGCCGGCAACTGGCTGAACACCCGAATATCCGTGTCCGCCTGGGCTGCGAAGTCAGTCGACTGCAACGCGTCGATGGCCAGTGGCAAGCCTGGCAAGGCAACGACGTCCTGGCCAGCGCACCGGTACTGGTACTGGCCAGCTCAGCCGAAGCCGACCGTCTGCTACCCGAGGCCGAGCTGCCACTCAAACGAATTCGCGGCCAGGTAACCTGCGTCCCCGTCACCCCGGCCAGTCGTGCTCTGCGTACGGTGGTCTGCGCTGAAGGCTATGTGGCTCCGCCCATGGGAGACGTGCACACCCTGGGCGCCAGCTTCAGGTTCCACAGCGAAAACCTGGCCCTGAGCCCAGAAGAACATCAAGACAACCTGCGCCAGCTGCAGGAAACCTCGCCTGACCTGGCCGAACGCCTTTGCCTGGATGAGCTGGACGTCCGCCACCTGGACGGCCGCGCCGGATTCCGCTGCACCAGTCCCGATTACCTGCCACTGGTCGGCCCGCTGGCTGCTAGCGATAGCTTCAAGCAGACTTACCAAGCACTGGCACGTGATGCACGTCTGCAACCGGATGCACCCTGCCCCTGGCTGGAGGGGTTGTACCTGAGCACTGCTCATGGTTCGCGAGGACTGCTCAGTGCCCCCATGGCTGGCGAACTATTGGCGGGCTGGATCAACCAGGAACCGCTGCCCGTGCCACGCGCCGTCGCCGAAGCCTGTCACCCCAACCGTTTCATGCTGCGCAAACTGATCAGGGGACAGTCGTGATGCCGCGCCTGGCCATTGCCGATTGCCAGGAAGTAGCAATGCAAACATACTCACGGCAGTATCCTGAGACGGAGATAAGCCGATGCGTTTAGCCCTATTGCTTGCCGCCCTGCCCAGCCTGACGCTGGCCCAGCCCACCACTGACGATAGCCACCTTGCGCAGCAGGCCGCGCAGTTGATCCCGGCGTTTCAACAGCAACTGCTAGCCACCGTCAAACAGGCCGTAGAACAGGGTGGTCCGGCACAGGCCGTGCAGGCATGCCAGACCCTGGCGCCACGCATCGCCGCAGAGCACAGCCAGCAGGGCTGGCAGGTCGCTCGCACAGCGCTGCGCGTGCGTAATCCGGCGAATCGCCCTGACGCCTGGGAGTTACAAACCCTGCTGGACTTCCAGCAACGGGCAGCGGCGGGCGAAGACCTCAGCCAAATGACCGCAAGCACTACCCTGGATGGCGAGTTTCGCTTCATGAAAGCCATCCCGACCGGTGAACCCTGCCTGGCCTGCCACGGCAGCGAAATCAAGGCAGAACTAGCCACCCTGATCGACCAGCGTTACCCCGACGACCAGGCCCGCGGCTTCCAGGCGGGTGAATTGCGTGGCGCCTTCAGCCTGCGCCGAACCGTGGAGAACACCCCATGACCGACAATATTGCCGCCGCCCATCAGGACGCCATGCTCAAACGCCTGGCGCGCATCGAAGGGCAGATTCGTGGCATTCAGGCGATGATCCGCCGCGGTGACAACTGCGAGGCCATCGCACAACAGTTCGCCGCCTCCCGCAAGGCGCTGGACAAGGCTTATCAGCAGATGCTTGCCTGCCTGCTTGAGGAAGCCGTGCTCAACCCTGAACTGGACAGCACAGCAACCCTGGCACAGGTACGGGCCATCTTTACCAAGTACACCTGATGCCCGCGCCGGCCTTGCAGCGAGCCACACCATGCTGATTCCCCATCACCAACTGGCTGACGACACCCTGACGCGCCTGATTGAGGATTTTGTCACCCGTGACGGCACCGATCACGGTGACGAAACGCCCTTGCCGGTACGCGTGGCACGGGTACGCCAGGCGTTGGCAAAGGCCGAGGCAGCCATTCTCTATGACCCGGACAGCCAGCAATGCCAGTTGCTGGCCTGGCATGAACTGCCCAAGCCATGGCGGGATGAATTACGCTGCCTGCAGCAGGAAGACCACGACCGGTAACCGCCGACCGGCAAGGTCGGCGGCTCCCCGGATCAGAACAGCTCGTTGCGCGCCGCTTTGTCGAGTAACAGAGCAGGCGGCAGGAAGCGCTCGCCGTACTGCTCGGCCAGGTACTGGGCGCGGGCGACGAAGTCCTTCACCCCATACTGGTTGATGAACTGCAGCGCCCCACCGGTCCACGCGGCAAAGCCGATGCCGAAGATCGAGCCGATATTGGCATCGGCGGTCGACAGCAAAACGCCCTCTTCGACGCATCTCACCGTTTCAATCGCCTGGATAAACAGGATGCGGTCACGCACGTCCTCCTGGGAGATCTGCGCATCGGCTTTCTCGAAGCGCGCCTTGAGCTCCGGCCACAGGTGCTTCTTGCCACCGGCCGGGTAGTCGTAGAAGCCACCGCCGGCGGCTTTGCCCGGACGCTTGTACTCCTGCAGCATCAGGTCGATCACGGCGAAGGCCGGGTGCTCGGGGATGGCCTTGCCTTCGGCGGCGAGGTCAGCCACGGTCTGCCTGCGAATGTGATCCATCAGGCTCATCGACACTTCGTCGCTGATCGCCAGCGGGCCCACCGGCATGCCGGCCTTGCGCGCTTCGTTTTCGATCATCGCCGCGCTCACGCCCTCGCCGAGCATGGCGATACCTTCGTTGGTGAAGGTGCCGAACACGCGGGAGGTGAAGAAGCCGCGGCTGTCGTTGACGACGATCGGGGTCTTCTTGATCTGCAGCACGTAGTCGAAGCCGCGCGCCAGGGTCTCATCGCTGGTCTTCTCGCCCTTGATGATTTCCACCAGCGGCATCTTGTCGACCGGGCTGAAGAAGTGCAGACCGATGAATTTCTCTGGCTTGGCCACGGCAGTCGCCAGACCGGTGATTGGCAGGGTCGAGGTATTGGAAGCAATCACGGCATCGGCCAGCGCGGCGCGCTCGGCGGCGGCAGTGACCTTGGCCTTGAGGTTACGGTCCTCGAACACCGCTTCGATGATCAGGTCGCAACCCTCGAAGTCGGCTTCGCTGTCGGTCGCCTTGATGCGGGCCAGGAAGGCGTCGCGCTTCTCCGCCGTCATATGGCCCTTGCTGACCTTTTTATCCAGCAGCTTGGCCGAGTAGCTCTTGCCCTTCTCCGCCGCTTCGACGGACACGTCCTTGAGCACCACCTCGATGCCGGCCGCGGCCGACACATAGGCGATACCGGCGCCCATCATGCCGGCACCGAGCACGCCGACCTTCTTGGTCTGGTACTTGGGATAACCCTGCGGGCGCGAACTACCGGCGTTGATGTCGTTCAACTGGAACCAGAAGGTGCCAATCATGTTCTTGGCGACCTGGCCGGTGGTCAGCTCGGTGAAGTAGCGCGCTTCGATCAGCTGCGCGGTGTCGAAGTCCACCTGCGCGCCTTCCACGGCGGCGCACATGATCTTCTCCGGCGCCGGAAAGCAGCCCTTGGTCTTGTCGCGCAGCACGCTCGGGGCGATGGCCAGCATCTGTGCCACAGCCGGGGTGCTCGGGGTGCCGCCGGGAATCTTGTAGCCCTTCACGTCCCACGGCTGCACGGCAGCGGGGTTCGCGGCAATCCAGGCGCGGGCCTTGGTCAGCATCTCGTCGGCGTTATCGGCCAGATCATGGATCAGGCCGGCCTTGAGCGCGGCGTCCGGGCGTACCTTCTTGCCTTCGGCCAGGTACGGCAGGGCCTTCTCCAGACCGAGGAGGCGCACCATGCGCACCACGCCGCCACCGCCCGGCAGCAGACCGAGGGTCACTTCTGGCAGGCCGATCTGGATGCTCGCATCGTTCAGAGCGATGCGGTGGTGGCAGGCCAGGGCGATTTCCCAGCCGCCGCCGAGGGCCGCGCCATTGATCGCGGCCACCACCGGCTTGCCCAGGGTTTCCAGGCGGCGCAGCTGGCCCTTGATGTTGAGGATCATCTCGTAGAACGGCTTGGCATCGGCCTTGGTGACCTTGATCAGCTCGTTCAGGTCGCCGCCGGCGAAGAAGGTCTTCTTGGCGGAGGTGAGGATGACCCCGGCGATGGAATCCTTCTCGGCTTCCAGGCGCTCGACAATCTTGCCCATGGCCTCGCGGTACACCGCGTTCATGGTGTTGGCGCTCTGGCCTGGCATGTCCATGGTCAGGACGACGATATTGTCCTGGCCCTTTTCGTAACGGATGGCGTCAGTCATTTTTCTTCTCTCCGCCTCAAACTCTTTCAATGATCGTCGCGATGCCCATACCGCCGCCGACACACAGCGTGGCCAGGCCGTAGCGCAGCTCGCGCTTCTCCAGCTCGTCGAGCAGGGTGCCGAGGATGGCGCAACCGGTGGCGCCCAGCGGGTGGCCCATGGCGATGGAGCCGCCGTTGACGTTGACCTTGTCCTCACTCACGCCCATGTCCTTCATGAACTTCATGACGACGGAGGCAAACGCTTCGTTGACCTCGAACAGGTCAATGTCTTCCACCGACAGCCCGGCCTTGGCCAGCGCCTTGCGCGTGGCCGGCGCCGGGCCGGTGAGCATGATGGTCGGGTCGGTACTGGTGACGGCGGTGGCGACGATGCGCGCACGGGGTTTCAGACCCAGCTCCTTGCCCTTGGCTTCGGAGCCGATCAGCATCAGCGCCGCACCATCGACGATGCCCGAGCTGTTGCCCGGCGTGTGCACGTGGTTGATGCACTCAACGTGGGAGTACTTGCGCAGGGCCGTGGCGTCGAAGCCCATCTGCCCCATCATCTCGAAGCTGGGCTTGAGCTTGCCCAAGCCCTCCAGCGTGCTGTCACCACGGATAAATTCGTCGCGGTCGAGGATGACGATGCCGTTCTGATCCAGCACCGGCACCAGGGATTTCTGGAAGGAACCATCGGCGCTGGCGCGGGCGGCCTTCTGCTGCGAGCGCAGGGCAAAGCCGTCGACGTCTTGGCGCGAGAAGCCTTCGAGGGTGGCGATCAGATCCGCGCCCACGCCCTGTGGCACGAAATTGGTGTGCATGTTGGTCGCCGGGTCCATCGCCCAGGCGCCACCATCGGAGCCCATGGGGATGCGCGACATGGATTCCACGCCGCCGACCACCACCAGGTCCTCGAAGCCCGAACGCACCTTCATGGCGCCGAGGTTCACTGCCTCCAGACCCGAGGCGCAGAAACGGTTGAGCTGCACGCCCGACACGGTTTCATCCCAGTCAGCCACCAGCGCGGCGGTCTTGGCGATATCGGCACCCTGGTCGCCCACCGGGGTCACGCAGCCGAGAACGATATCGTCGACCTGGCTGGTATCCAGCGCGTTGCGCTTCTCCAGGGCCTTGAGCAGTCCGGCCAGCAGATCGACCGGCTTGACGCTGTACAGCGCGCCGTCCTTCTTGCCCTTGCCGCGCGGCGTGCGCACGGCATCGAAAATATAAGCTTCGGTCATGGCGTTCTCTCGTCTTGACGTTGTTCTTGGAGCACACCGGCAGGCGGTTGCGTGGTTCCCTACCTTACGCGCACGGCAAGCCCACTCAATGACCGAAATGCTCAGGCCGATTGACCGCTCGGCTCAGACGAATGGTCAACCGGCCTGGACATAGCCTAAAAAACCGGCCAAAGGCTCTGCCGTGCCTACTACAGCGACGCCTAGAGCTCAGCGGAATAGCCAGCCATTACAAGCCGGCAATGTCTTGTGGCAAAGCGTTCTAACCCGTTCACAGCAAGCCATCTAGGGTGAACAGAACAAGGACTCCCGGTGCTGCCCGGGATCTACCGGGACGGTGCTCGACGAGCTGTGTGCGCCTCCACTCACAAGAACAACAAGGCACGCCGTCATGTTCAAACACCCTGCAAAGCCTAGCGACGCCAAATGGCGCCAGGCCAGCCTGATACTGACCGTGGTACTGATGCTACTGGTACTGCCAAACCTCGGCCTGTGGCTGAATTAGCCGAAATCGTTGCAAAGCTCAGTCGATGTACAACGGGCTGTTAATGCTGCAGGTGGCCATACAGCTTGGCATACAGTCCGCCTTCGGCGATCAGGGCCTGGTGCTCACCCTGTTCGGCAATCCGCCCGCCATCGAACACCAGGACCCGGTCAGCCTGTTTAACCGCCGACAGCCGATGGGCAATGATCAGTGTGGTGCGACCAGCCAGGAAGCTGTCGAGTGCCTGGTGCAGGGCATACTCGGTAGCGGCATCCAGTGCTGATGTGGCCTCGTCGAGAATCACCACCTTGGGATCGGCCAACACCATGCGGGCAATCGCCAGGCGCTGGCGTTGCCCGCCAGAAAGCCGCACGCCGGCCCGTCCCACGATGCTGTCCAGGCCATCCGGCAAGGCGGCAATGGTCTCACGCAACTGGGCAATCTGCAGGGCCTGCCAGCATTGTTGATCGGAGCGTTCGCGCCCCATGCACAGGTTGGCCCGCACCGTGTCGTTGAACAGTGCCGGATGCTGGAGCACCACGGCCACGGCATCACGCACCTGCTCCAGGCCAATCTCCTCGATAGCCACGCCACCGTAAGCGATCCGCCCGTCCTGCGCCTGATAAAGCCCCAGCAACAGCTGCACCAGGGTACTTTTACCGCCGCCTGAAGCGCCCACCAGGGCCACCTTCTCGCCGGCCGCAATGTGCAGGCTCAAACCATCCAGCACGGGCTCGTCGCGGTAGGCAAAGCGCAGCCCGCTGACTTCAATGGACACGCTCTGCTGACCGGCGAAGGGATCATGGCGCCCCACATAGGCCGGTTCGTCGGCCCGCGCCAACAGCTCGTTGATGCGCTGCAGCGCAGCACCCGCACCGTAATAGGCGTACTGCAAGCCCAGCAGTTGTTCGACAGGACCGATCATGAACCACAGGTAGCTGAATACCGCGAGCATCTGTCCGATCGACAGGTCGGACAACAGCACGGTCAGCATGGCGGCGGCGCGGAACAGGTCAATACCGAATTGAAACAACAGGCCGCTGGCACGCCCCGAGGCATCGCTTTTCCATTGCGAGGCCACGGCCCGGTCGCGTACCTCACGGGCGCGCTGGCCTAGGCGACCGAGGAAAAAGCCCTGGCGGTTCCCCGCACGGATTTCCTGAATAGCCTCCAGCGTCTCGGTCAAGGCCTGGGTGAAGCGCGCGGTGCTGTCGTTTTCCAGCTTCTTCAGATGCTTGACCCGCTTGCCCAGTTGCACCGTGGCGTAGATCACCAGCGGGTTGAACAACAGGATCAGTACCGCCAGCTGCCAATGCATCCACAGTAGGATCAGCGAGGTACCCAGCAAGGTCAGCACCGCCACCAGGAAGCGACTGAGCGTCTCGCCGACAAACTTGTCCAGGGTGTCCAGGTCGGTGACCAGGTGAGCACTCACGGTGCCGCCACCGAGGTTTTCATATTCGCCCAGGGAAATCCGCTTGAGCCGCTCGATCAGGCGCAGGCGCAGACGATACACCACATCCTTGGACAGTCGGGCAAACAGGCGCGCCTGCAATACATTGAGCAGCAAGGCCATGCTGCGCATCAGCAAGGTCAGCAGGAGCATCAAGCCGATATAGCCGGCAGCCTGCTGCCAGGCATCCGGCAGCAGGTGATCCATCAGGCGCAGCGCGGCATCCCCCTCCCCCAGCAGGACCTCATCGACCAGCAGCGGCAACAGCAAAGGAATCGGCACGCTGCACAGGGTGGCCAGCACGGCGGTCAGGTTGGCCAGCCACAAGGCCTTGCGGTGGCGCAGCGCCAGCTGGCGGATCTGTTGCCAGTCGATCTGCTCAGGCATGCACGGCACCATGTGCCAGCCAGCGCTGCAACAGCGGCTGCAATTGTTCAAGCGGCTGGTAGCCATTGGTCAGCAGGGCATAGCCGGAGGCACCGGCACCCAGCAAGGTCGGAAAGCCACTGATGCCCAGGTCACGCACCCAGGCGAAATCCGCCTCGGTCGCCTGGTGCAGTGCCGGGCTGTCGAAATGTTCGGCAAAGGCCCGCCGCGAGAAACCGACCTGCTCGGCCAGCGCCAGCAGCACGCGTGTCTGGGTCAGATCCTCGCCCTGCTGGTAGAAAGCCTGTTGAATTGCCTGCAACAAGGCCCAGACTCGCCGCTCATCGAGCCGTCTCGCAGTGAGCAGGGCACGACAGGCCGGCTCGGTGTCGTAGACGAAACCGGGCGGCAGGCCTCGCTGGAAGTCGAAGAGCTGCCCGCTGGCAGCATTTACTGCTTGCCAGTAGCCGAGAATGCGCACCCGCTGGGCCGGGGTCAGGCTGGCTTGCTCACGCCGCAGGCCACCGACCCGCAACTCCACCCCCACGCCAAGGGTGGCGGCCTGTTCAACCAGCGCCCCAAGTACCGGGGCAAAGCCCCAGCACCAGGAGCACAACGGGTCCATTACGTAGATAAGGCGAGCATCCGACATCGGGCAGTCATCCCCACGGATCAGCAAGAAGAAGGTGCAGGGCCCCGTCAGGCGTGCTTACTGCCACCGCTGCATTTGGGCGACAAAGGCGCCTGTTGGCCTTCGGCCTGCCATTCCTCGGCGGTGTAGGGATGAATCGCCAGGGCATGGATCTGCCCCATCAGCTCACCGAGCGCCGCGTACACCAACTGGTGACGACGCACCTTGCTCAAACCAGCAAATCGGGGGCTGACCATGATGACTTTGTAATGGGTCTCGCGGCCACGGCTGTGCATGTGGCTCTCATCCAGCACCTGTAGCCATTCTGGCTGGAGCTGCGCGCTGAGTTGCGCTTCGATCTGGGCTTGCTTGTTCATCATCAGGGTTTCTTCCGCTTATCCAGTTCGCTGCCAAGCTCACTCAGCAGCTGATTGACCTTGGGAACCGCCGCTTCCAGGCGCTGCTGGGTCAGGCGCGCCGACTCGGCCGTCAGTTGCGGCATGTTCTGCAGCACTTTCTGGCCTACTGGCGATTGGTAGAAGGCCAGCAGCTGGCGCAACTCCTCCTCGCTGAAAGTATCGGTATACACAGCGATCAGCTCACCCTTGAGCTGCTCCCAGCCGATTACCCGGTCCAGCTCGGCATTGGCCTGGGCCTGGTAGCGCTCCAGAAGTGCCTGCTGCTCAGCCGGCGCGCCAGCCTCGGCAAAGCGCTGGGCGAACATTTGCTGCACCTGGGCGTACACCGGCAGGGTCAGTCGATCGGCACGCGCCAGCTTGAGAAAGCGTTCGGCATCGGCGGCATGCTGCGCAACATCGGCCTGCGCCAGGGCGCTGCAAAGGGTCAGGCCCAAGGCAACAAAACAGGTAGCAAAGGGTTTCATCAGGCGTTCCGCTGGGCGATAAAGGCCCTGCATTCTGCGCCCATCACCGCCCCGGCTCAAGTCGCCGAGAGCGCCTGGCGGCGTTGCCGTCGCCCGCGATAGCTACGCACCAGGCTCGGTGCCAGTGCGGTAGCCGCCGACCCCAGCACCACCAGCAAGGCGCCCAGGTAGGCCAACAGGTTGGCATCTTCTGCCGGCACTCGCTCCGGCCACAGCGCAGCGGCAGCGGCCACCGCAGCGAAGGTCACCAATGGCGTCACCGCCAGCGCGGCGCTGACCCGTGACGCCTCCCAGTGCGCCAGTGCTTCGGCAAAAGCGCCATAGGCCACCAGGGTATTCAGGCAGCAAGCCAGCAACAACCAGCCCTGCAGCGGGCTGAGCTGCAACGCCTGCCAGGGATGCGCCCAGGGCGTAAGCAGCGCGGCGCAGGCCAGGTAGATGACCATCATGATCTGCACGGAATTCCAACGGGTCAGCAACTGTTTCTGGGCCAGTCCATAGAACGCCCACAGCAAAGCCGCCAGCAGCACCGTGAGCACACCCAGGCTGTACTGCCCCAGGCCGCCGAACAAGTCATCCAGACGCTGGTTGAAGAACAGTGCAAAGCCCAGCAACAACACCAGCAAGCCCACCCCCTGCAGGAGACTGAAGCTTTCCTTGAACACCCACAAACTGCCCAGCAACAGCAGGATGGGGGCCACCTGGATGACCAGCTGCGTAGTGCCGGGACTGAGCATGTTCAAGCCAACCAGATAGAGCACGTAGTTGCTGGTCAACCCGGCTATGGCCAATACCACCAGCCAGCGACCGTTACGCCCCAAACGGCTGAAGGCCGGCAGCTGGCGCCGCGCCGCCAACCAGGCCAGCAGTAACAACCCCGCTACCAGCAGGCGATACCAGGTCACGGTGACCGGGTCCATGACCTGCAGTACGGTTTTCAACTTGATCGGCAGGATGCCCCACAGCAACGCGGTCAATAGCGACAGCAACAGACCATAGAGCCAGCGACCGGAGGATGTATGCATGAGGTATTCGCCTTGTCAGGCAAGCGCAGGCAGGACCTGGATCGACGCTTGCAAAGCGGCATTCTAGAGGTTGCGTGAGACTGACCACAGAGACAGTTTCAGCACTTTGTCCGAGACAACTGTACTGGCTGACCTTTGGTCGGCTGTACGTGCGGCGCTTATTCGACGGATTATTCTGAAACTGTCGAAAACCCGTCAGGAGGATTGGCAGATGTACGGCAAGCGCGCACTAGACTCCACGCCCAGCGCCCACTATCGCAGTGACCGGCTTTGCTCGGTGAATGGCGAGTATTTTTTCGCTACCCGCGAAGGCACCCTCGAAGGTCCGTTCTACACCCGGGTCGATGCCGAACGCAGCATCGCTTTCTACATACGACAAATGCAGCAGTTCGCGCAGATGCCCAACCTGCGCCTGCAATGAGCCTTCGCTCAGAGCAGGCGCAGTGAGCCGGGCCTGTTAGCGCTTGCGGCCAAACCCAGGGCGTTGACCGTCCTGGGCTGCCGGAGCACGACGACCGGCCGGACGCTGAGCGGTTGCCGGCTCGCTATCCAGCGGCGGACGCGGCGTACGGACACGCGTGGGTTTGTCAGCTTCCTGGCGTGCCGGGCGCCCGGCCTGCGGCTTGGAGGCTGCAGGACTGCGCGCCGGACGCTTGTTGTCGTCGAAATCGGCACGTGACTTGGCGCGCTTGTCCACCGGCTTGATCAGCTTGCGCTGCTGGCGTACCAGCTTCTCACGCTGCTTTTCCTTGAGTTCCGGCAGCGCTACCGGAGTCAGGCCGACTTCAGCACTGAGCACGTCCACTTCACGCTGACTCATTTCACGCCAACGGCCAACACTCAATTCCGAAGTCAGGAACACCGGCCCGAAACGCACACGCTTGAGTCGGCTGACCACCAGTCCCTGGGACTCCCAAAGGCGGCGTACCTCGCGGTTGCGCCCTTCCATGACCACGCAATGGAACCAGCGATTGAAGCCTTCACCACCCGGTGCCTGCTGAATGTCGCTGAAGCGCGCCGGACCGTCTTCGAGCATGACCCCGGTTTTCAGACGTTCGAGCATTTCCTCGTCGACTTCACCACGCACGCGCACGGCGTATTCGCGGTCCATCTCGTAGGATGGGTGCATCAGCCGGTTGGCCAGCTCACCATCGGTGGTGAACAGCAGCAGGCCCGTGGTGTTGATGTCCAGGCGACCGATGTTGATCCAGCGGCCGTGGCGCAGGCGCGGCAGGCGATCGAATACCGTAGGGCGACCTTCCGGATCGTCACGGGTGCAGACTTCGCCTTCCGGCTTGTTATAGATCAGCACGCGGCGGCTTTCTTCGCTGCCTTCATCGCGCTTGAGCAGACGACCATCGACACTGATCGCGCTATGGCGGGTAACCCGCTGGCCCAGGCTGGCCAACTGGCCATCCACCTTGACCCGTCCGGCGCTGATCCAGGCCTCGATATCGCGACGCGAACCAAGACCCATGCGGGCGAGGACCTTTTGCAGTTTTTCACCCGCCGGGCTGACGGTTGTTTCGTTGGATTCGTTCATGCTGGGCACCTCCCGGTGTATCAAAGCGTCATCCGCCGCGCCGGCAGGCTGCACGACGCGGTGGCGCATCATACGCACTTGCCCGGCGTAACGCACGTTGCCGGGACCGACGGCCTTCAGACAGGGTCAGGCTGTTCTTCAAGACTGTCACGCAGATCGTCGAAGTCAGTCTTGAGCCCCTGCTCCATCTGATCCAGTTCGACCAGCAGGCTGCGAAAACTGGTTTCCTCGACAGGAGCCGCAGCGGGCTGCGGCGCTTCCTCATCCAGGCTGGCATCGGCCAGGGCCTGCAAGGCTGCCGGCACCTCATCCTCGTCTTGCACTGCTGGCTCACCGACCAGGTCACGCAGCACGGCCAGGGGTGGCAACTCATCAAGGTTCTTCAGGTTGAAGTGATCCAGAAAAGCCCGCGTGGTGGCGAACATGGCCGGTCGGCCGGGCACGTCACGATGTCCGACGACACGCACCCACTCACGTTCCAGCAGGGTCTTGATGATCTGGCTATTGACTGCCACGCCGCGCACGTCCTCGATCTCACCACGCGTAATGGGCTGCCGGTAGGCAATCAGCGCAAGGGTTTCCAGCAGCGCCCGCGAATACCGCTGCGGACGCTCTTCCCAGAGCCGGCCTACCCAGTTGGCATACTCCGCACGCACCTGCAGTCGATAGCCGCTGGCCACTTCACGCAGCTGCATGGCGCTCTCCGCACAGCGTTTATCCAGCAGGGCCAGTGCCTTCTTGAGCTGGGCCGGGGTGGGCCGCTCGTGCTCCTCGAAGAGTTCAGCCAGCCGCTCCAGCGACAGCGGCTTGCCACTGGCCAGCAACAAGGCTTCGAGAACGGGCGCCAGGTGTTTGGGATCGGCGGGGTTCATGCAAACTCGGACCTGTAGAGGAAATCAGTGACTGCGGGCGCGCACATGGATGGGCGCAAAAGGTTCATTCTGCACCAGTTCAAGCAAGGCTTCCTTGACCAGTTCCAGCACGGCCATGAAGGTCACCACCACACCCAGGCGCCCTTCTTCCGGGCTGAACAGGGCAACAAAGGGCAGGAAGGCGCCGCCACGCAAGCGCTCCAGCACCTCGCTCATACGCTCGCGGGTAGACAGGGTTTCCCGGGTGATCTGGTGGCTCTCGAACATATCGGCACGTCGCAGCACCTCGGCCATGGCCAGCAGCACGTCTTCCAGCGCCACCTCCGGCAGCAGCTTGCGGGCGCGCGCCTCTGGCGCGTCCAGACGTGGCACCTGCAGTTCGCGGCCCACTCGCGGTAGCTCATCAAGCCCTTCGGCAGCGGCCTTGAAGCGTTCGTACTCCTGCAGGCGACGGATCAGCTCGGCCCGCGGGTCATCTTCCTCATCCTCGACCTCGGCAGAACGTGGCAGCAACATGCGCGACTTGATCTCCGCCAGCATGGCCGCCATCAGCAGATATTCGGCGGCCAGCTCCAGGCGTACGCTTTTCATCAGCTCGACATAGCTCATGTACTGATGGGTGATCTCGGCCACCGGGATATCGAGAATGTCGATGTTCTGTTTGCGGATCAGGTACAGCAACAGATCCAGCGGCCCCTCGAAAGCCTCGAGAAACACCTCCAGGGCATCCGGCGGGATATACAGATCCTGCGGTAACTCGGTCACCGCCTGACCGTACACCAGGGCCAGCTGCTCCGGTGCGCTCACGGCAGTTCCTCAAAGGGCGACGGGTCACCACAGCCCACACGCAGCACTTCGGGCTGGCCATCCGCCAGGTTGATCACCGTGGACGCCTCCAGGCCGCCGTAGCCACCGTCGATGATCAGGTCAACCTGCTTTTCCAGGCGGTCACGCATTTCGTAAGGGTCGGACAGCGGCAAGCTATCTCCCGGCATCACCAGGCTCACGCTCATCAGCGGCTCGCCCAGCTCCTCGGCCAGCGCCAGCGCAATCGGATGGGCCGGTACGCGCAGGCCAATGGTGCGCCGCTTGGCATGCAGCAACATGCGCGGCACTTCACGCGTGGCGGCCAGGATGAAGGTATAGGGGCCGGGAGTGTGCGCCTTGAGCAGGCGGAAAGCCGCCGTATCGACTTTGGCAAACAGCCCCAACTGGGAAAGGTCGCTGCATACCAGGGTGAAGTTGTGCTTGTCATCCAGCTGGCGTAGCCGGCGAATGCGTTCCAACGCGGCCTTGTCGCCCATCTGGCAACCCAGCGCGTAGGAGGAGTCGGTCGGGTAGATCACCACACCGCCCTGACGAATGATTTCCGCTGCCTGCTTGACCAGGCGTGGCTGGGGGTTCTCCGCATGGATCTGGAAAAACTGACTCACTGTAATGCTCCTTGTGCCGGCGCATGGCGCCGCAGGCACCACCATGCCTGACAGTGTACACAGCCCGCCACTGGCAGACCCAGCGCCTTGTGGGGGTCAGGCGACCTGCCGCAACGAGGCGAAGCGATCGCTGAGCAGCGGCAAATCATCCGGCAACGGTCGATACCAGCCGGGCTCTGACCAGGCTGTTTGCGCGTGGAAGTCGCTCCCGGCACTGGCCAGCAAACCGAACTCACGGGCCAGGATGGCCAGGCTACCCACCTGTTCAGCAGGCTGCAGGCCATTGCTGACTTCCAGGCCCTGGCCGCCGGCAGCGATGAACTCGCTGACCAGACGTCGTCGCTTGCTGCGGGTCATCTCGTAGTGCATTGGATGCGCCAAGCTCACCCAGGCGCCGGCGGCGCGCAGACAGGCAACCGCCTGTTGCAGACTGGGCCAGTGCTGTTTGACGTCCCCCAGCTTGCCAGCCCCCAACCACTTGCGAAACGCCTCGGCCCGGTCACGCACATACCCGGCCTGTACCAGAAAATCGGCAAAATGCGGGCGTGCCGGAGCATTGTCGCTATCCCCCAGCGCCTGCTGCAACGCGCGCGCACCGGCAAAGGCACCCGGCATGCCCTTCTGCGCCAGGCGCTCGCCGATCTCCTCGGCCCGCGCCCAGCGCCCGCGATGCACATCGCCAAGGGCCTGCTGCAGAGCCGGCGCCGCTTCGGCAAAGTCGTAGCCCAGCACATGAATGGTCGCCCCGCCCCAAGTACAGGACAGCTCGACCCCATTGACCAGCTGCATGCCCAGCGCTGCGGCGGCCTGACGGGCCTCAAGCAGCCCTTCCAAGGTGTCGTGATCGGTCAGCGCCAACACCCGCACACCCCGTGCGTGAGCATGCTGCACCAGCGCAGTCGGGCTCAGGGCACCATCGGATGCGGTACTGTGGCAGTGCAGGTCGATGTCGATTGGCATGGTATTTCCGGGCTTGCGGGCTATTGCCGTTTGCACGGCGCTTTCAACTATTATGCCGTGACAAATAGTCGCTGGCTGCGCCAATTGCCTGTTCCTGGCTTTTACTATCGCCCCAGCCCCTTTATTCAGGACCCTCTCATGTTGTACGCGATCATTGCCACCGACCACCCTGCCAGCCTCGCCAAACGCCTGGAAGCCCGCCCGGCCCACCTGCAGCGCCTGCAGGCACTGCAGGATCAGGGGCGGCTGGTACTCGCCGGGCCGCACCCGGCCATCGACAGCAACGACCCTGGCCAGGCCGGTTTCACCGGCAGCCTGGTGGTGGCCGAATTCGATTCGCTGGAGCAGGCCCAGGCCTGGGCAGCTGCCGACCCCTACCAGGCTGCCGGGGTGTACGCCGCCGTTCAGGTAAAACCTTTTAAACAGGTCTTCCCCAGCCAGGGCTAAGCCCAGGCCTGCCAACTATCCAGTCGCCCGGAGCTGCCATGTCGCCAGTTCGTTCTCTGCTGTTGTGCCTGTCGTTGATCGCCCCTGAGCTACAGGCCGAGCCACTCAGCCTACCTGCCACGGTGGCTCAGAGCAGCCTGGCTGAATCGCAGCTTCAAGAGCAGCTGGTCGCCGTTCGCCAGCAACTGCAAGTGGGCCAGGCCGAGCATGACGAACTGCAAAAAGCCCTGCAGCTAGCCCGCAATGAGCTGGATGCTGCACAGGTACAACTGCAACGCCTGCGCCAGGACAACCAACGTCTCAAGCTCAAGCTGCAAACCCTGCAAAGCCAACAACCCGCCGCACTACTCAACGAGCAGCAACGCTGGTTTGCCCTGGGCGCCGCGCTGGTACTGCTGACCCTGTTGCTCAATCGCCTGCTGCTGAGTCGTTCACGCAGCAAACACTGGCTGAACTGACTGTCATGCATGACGTATTACTGATCGATGACGACATCGAGCTTTGTGAACTGCTCAGTCACTGGCTCACTCAGGAAGGTTTCCAGGTGCGCGCTTGCCATGATGGCCAGCAGGCCCGCGAAAACCTCGCCCTGCACAGCCCGGAAGCGGTAATCCTCGATGTCATGCTGCCTGACGGCAGTGGTCTAGAGCTGCTCAAGCAACTGCGCAGCCACTACCCTGAGCTACCCGTGCTGATGCTCTCGGCACGCGGCGAGCCACTCGACCGCATTCTCGGCCTGGAACTGGGGGCCGACGACTACCTGGCCAAGCCTTGCGACCCCCGCGAGCTGACTGCCCGCCTGCGTGCGGTATTGCGGCGTAGCGGTGCGCCGGCCAGCCCCAGCCAGATCAGCCTGAATGATCTGGACTACAGCCCGGGGCGCGGCGTGGCGTGCATCCGCGGTGAGGAGATCCCGCTGACGCTCTCCGAGGGGCGTATCCTGGAAACCCTGCTGCGCCAGCCCGGCGAGCCGGTGGACAAGCAAACCCTCGCCCAGGCCGCCCTGGGTCGCCCCCTGACCCTTTACGACCGCAGCCTGGACATGCACGTCAGCAACCTGCGTCGCAAACTGGGCCAGCATGCCAACGGCCAGCCACGCATCATCGGCCTGCGTGGGCGCGGCTACTACTACGCCCCCTGAACCGGTCCTTTACACAGCTTTTACCTTGCCCTGACCGCCACCACACACGGCCAGCCGTACACTGCAGGCATCCGGCACAGCCAAGCAGCCGGCCCACTCAAGGAGATATCCCGATGAAAAAATCCATGATTGCCGCGCTTTTCGCCCTGAGCCTGCCGCTGGCCGTACAGGCCATGCCGATGGGCGAACCGGGGCGTGCCGGCCAGTGTGAAATGGGCATGCACAAAGGCATGAAACACACCGGCCCGCACAGCCTGTTCAAGGCGCTCGACCTGAGCAAGGAGCAGCGCCAGCAGATCAACCAACTGATGCGCGAACAGATGGGCAGCGCCGCGCAAATCCACCAGCGCTACCTCGACAAACTGCCGGCCGCCGACAAGCAGGCCATGCAGGATGAACTCCAGGCCAAGCGCGATGCGCACCACAAGGCCATCCGCGACCAGCTCAAGCCTGAGCAGCAGGCCCAGTTCGACGAGCACCTCAAGGCCATGGAAGCCCGTCGCGCCGAGCGTGCCGAGTTCGAAGCCTGGAAAGCGCAAAAGAACCAGGCTGAGTAACCCTGACTGCGCCCGGCACCCGCCGGGCGCAGCATGTATTTCGCGAGGTAATCCATGGGCAGCATGTTCTGGCGCATTTTCGCCAGTTTCTGGCTGGCAATCGTTCTGGTTGCCGGTTTTTCCGTGCTGCTCGGCCGCGCCCTGAATCAGGATGCGCTGATCCTCGCCACCCATCCGGCACTCAAACAGCTCCCGGAGCGCTGGGTAGCCTATTACGAAGCGGGTGACTTCCCAGCGGCCAGGCGCCTGCTGGAACAACGCAAACGTCACCAGCAACTGGACGTCCAGGTACTCAACGAAGAGGGCCAGCCGCTCAGCGAAGGCACGCTGTTTTCCCGCGCGGCCGCCTTCGAGGCACGTGCCAAGCCACACCGCCTCCCCTGGCGGCGCCTCACCGAACAATACGAAAGCCCTACTGGCAGCGCTTACCTGTTCATCTATCGGATTCCCCATTCCAGCCTGCACGAATGGCAACGCGGCAGCCTGCTTCTGCCGCTGGGTGCGCTGTTGGCGGCGTTGTTGGTCCTGACGCTGCTTAGCCTGCGCCTGACCCTGTCCATCACCCGCCCGCTGCAGAGCTTGCGGGGCGCCGTGCATGACCTCGGGCGCACCGCCTATCAGCAACAAAGCCTGGCCCGGCTGGCGACCCGGCGTGACGAGTTCGGCTTGCTCGCCGAGGACTTCAACCAGATGGGCCAGCGCCTGCAGGGCCTGATCGCCAGCCAGCGCCAACTGCTGCGCGATGTATCCCATGAGCTGCGCTCACCCCTGGCCCGCCTGAAGATTGCCCTGGCCCTTGCCGAGCGAGCCGACGAAGCACAGCGCCGCGCGTTGTGGCCGCGCCTCGACCAGGAGTGCAATCGCCTGGAAGCACTGATCAGCGAGATTCTTACCCTGGCCCGCCTGGATGCCGAGCCTGGCGGCAAGCAGGCCGTCGACCTGCCGGCCCTGCTGCACAAGCTGGCCGATGACGCCCGCCTGCAGTGGCCCGAGCAACACCTTGAGCTGCATTTGCAGGCACTGCAGGTACAGGGTTGGCCGGACATGCTCGAACGAGCCATCGACAACCTGCTGCGCAATGCACTGCGCTTCAACCCACCCCAGCAGCCGGTGGAAATCCACCTGCTGCGCCAGGGTAACTGCTGTCGCCTGGATATCCGCGACCATGGTCCCGGAGTGGCCGCAGAGCACCTGGCACGTCTCGGCGAGCCGTTCTTCCGCGCCCCTGGACAAAGCAGTACGGGCCACGGACTGGGCCTGGCCATCGCCCGGCGAGCAGCGGAACGCCTGGGCGGCAGCCTGGTGCTGAGCAACCATGCACAAGGCGGATTGCTGGCCAGCCTGCTGCTGCCCCTCGAATAGGCCAAAAAAAACGGGAATCCATCGTTGGATTCCCGCAATGCAAAGCGGCCGCAGCCGCTTCAACCTCACCTGCGTTTGCTAAAAACGCCCATCCAGCATGGCAAACCCACCCGGGTATGTCCGTTGCGCTTTGTTGACCGATTGCAAAGAAATGTAAGTAGCCACGCACTGGCCGATACGCGCTCGACAGGTGACAATCCACCGATGTCTCTGCCCTATCCTTCCCATTGCCTGCCCTGCCCTCTGCCCTGGCACCTGCCGACCGAACTGGGCAGCCTGGCGCTGCAGGCCTGCCGCTATCCGCCGGTCCTGCCACTGCAGGACTTCGCCGACTGCGCAATCCACCTACCCACGCGCCTGGCGCAGGCGTCCAGCAAGCGCCAGGCGGAATACCTGGCGGGACGCTGTTGCGCACGCGCGGCACTCGCCGCACTGGGCTGCCCGGGCTGGGATGCCCCGCAACAGGCCAGCGGCGCTCCCGCCTGGCCAACCGGCAGGATTGCCAGCATCAGCCATGGCCAGGGCTGGGCACTGGCCGTGGCGGCCCGGCAAACACACTGGCAAGCCATTGGTCTTGATGTGGAGCGCTGCCTATCGACACAGCGCAGCGAGCGCCTGCTGCGCCAACTGCTTACCCCGGCGGAAATCAGCCGTCTGCCCGCACACCCCGAACACCGCGCCAGGCAGATCACATTGAGTTTTTCCGCCAAGGAAAGTCTGTACAAGGCCCTGCACCCGCTGTGCGGCGTGTCGTTCTTCTTTCAGGACGCCGAGCTAGTGGCGGCAGCTGATGGTCAATTGCGCCTGCGCCTGCTGCGCGACCTGCACGACGACTGGCTGCACGGGCGGGAGCTGCAAGGTTATTACTGGGCGCTGGAAGACAGCCTGGTCACCCTGGTGGTCAGTCCGGCGTCTGTTCAGCCGCCTGGCAACGTGGCCAGATCAGGCTGAAACGCGCTCCGCCCAACCCCTGGCTGGCGCCCACCAGGGCGCGCCCAGCGTGCCAATAGATAATCCGCCGGACAATCGACAGGCCCAGGCCGTGGCCACCGGAGGCCCGCGTGCGGCTGTCATCCAGGCGAATGAACGGGGTGAACAGGCGCTGCCAGTCGCTTTCCGGCACACCCGGACCGTCATCCTCCACATCGATACGGCAGCGCCGTGGGCCAATCTGATAGCTCACCTGCACGCAGGTTTCCGCATGGCGCATGGCATTGCTGACCAGATTCTGCAGGGCGCGGCGCAGATAACGCGGCTCCGCCTCGACCCAGGCACCCTGCTCGGGGGCGTCGCCACAGGTGCCGAGCTGCAAGTGGACACTGGCACGCAGTGGTGCCAACTCATCAAGCACCTGTTCGATCAGCTCGCGAAGGTTCAAACGACTGAAATGCAACGCCGGGGTACCCTGCTCCAGGCGCGCATAGACCAGCATCTCGTCAACCAGCTTGTCCAGCTCCTGAATATCACCGTCCATGCCATCCAGATAGCTGCGTCGCTGTTGATCATTGCTGGCGTCGGCAATCATCTCCAGGCCGAAACGCAAGCGCGCTACAGGTGTACGTAGCTCATGGGAAACCGCACGCACCAGCTCGCGCTGGATGGACAGCAGGCGCTGTAGCTGCTCGGCCATGTCGTTGAAGGCACCGGCCAGGCGACCCACCGCATCGCTGTCATCCGCAGCAACCCGCGCCTCCAGGCGGCCACTGGCAATCTGCGCGGCTGCCGCCGCCAGGCCCTGCAGACGACGCTCCAGCTGGCGCACCAGCAGGTAGGTGATCACCCCGATCAGGGTCAGGCCAATCGCACCAATCAGCAACAACAGATGGGTGGGATAGGGATTCATCTGATAGATCGGCCCGGCTTCCAATACCCAGGGCGTCTCGACGATACCCGCCAGCACGCGCATGCCATCGGCGCCCTTGTTGAGGGTCATCACCGTGTCACCTTCATCGATGCGCCGGCGCTGATCATCATCTACATCCAGGTCGGCCAACTCGACCAGGCGCAGCTCGTAGCCAAAGCCCTTGTCATCATGCAACTGGCGCAGGCGTTGCGGCTGCTCCTCGGCAGGATGCCGGCGCAATTCATCGATCAGCAGATACAGGGTGGCCCGTGCCAGCTGTTCGCTGATTTGCTGCACATCGGCACTCAGCACCAGGCGCTCATCAGTCGGCAACAGGCTGTGGATCAACACACCATGCGCGCCGGTGGGCTCGACCAGCACGCGCCCTCGCTGCAGTTGCTTACGCTGGCTGTTATCGAGGGTCAGCCGATCGATACGTTCCAATTGCAGGGGCACACCCAACAGACGCGACCAAAGCGCCAGGGCACGCCGCCGCTCCACCGGGGTCAGCTCACGCAGGTTGTCGGCCATCAGGCGAAAGGTGCCGTTGGCGAGGTTTTCCCGGTAATTGTCGACGCGCACCTGGTTGACCAGCTGCAAGGTGGCAAAGCCCAGCAGCGCAACCAGCACCAGTACCGCCAGCAGCCCCCCGTAGACACGCAGGAAGATCGAGTTCATTGCGCCTCGGCCACGAACAGATAGCCCTTGCTGCGCACGGTCTTGATCAGCCGCGGATGCATGGGGTCATCGCCGATCTTCGGGCGGATGCGCGAGATACGCACATCGATGGAGCGATCCTGGCCGTCGTACTCGATACCGCGCAGGGCGTTGAAGATTTCCTCGCGCGACAGGATGCGCCCGGCATTGGCCGCCAGCAGCCAGAGCAGATCGAACTCGGCACTGGTCAGCTCGATACTCTGCCCGGCCAGCCAAGCCTCCCGCATGCCTTGGTCGATCTGCAGCGCACCGAACTGCAGGCGGCGCTGCGGCTCGCCAGACACGTCGAGACTGGCGCCCTGCTGCTCGCTACGCCGCAACAGGGCACGAATGCGCGCCAGCAGCACGCGCGGGCGTACCGGCTTGCACACATAGTCATCGGCGCCCAGCTCCAGGCCCAGCACCTGGTCAAGGTCATCGGTTCGCGCGGTCAGCATGAGAATCGCCCCCGTATAGGCCGGGCGCAGCTTGCGGCAGATGCTCAGGCCATCCTCGCCAGGCAGCATGAGATCCAGCACCACCAGGTCAGGCTGTTCCGCAAGAATGCGCTGCACCGCGCGCGCGCCATCGCCCTCGATGGCCACGTCCAGGCCATTACCCTGCAGGTAATCGCGGGTCAACTCGGCGAGGCGCAGGTCATCCTCGACAATCAGGATACGACCGGCCTGTACTGCATGGGTCATGCCTTGCTTCCTCCAGGAGCGGAATGCGCCATTGTAACAACGCCACACAACGACAGGTGCGGCGCCTGCACAGGAGTTTTTTCGCCATCCTTGCGGCCCTTGCTACACGCCGCAGCAGCCCTGCGCTCGCGCCATCCATCCCCACGCCACGCACAACAAATCCACACCTTATCCACAGATATTTTTATCAGTTCATGACTTGCATCATTGCCGTGCCAACACTATCTTGTGCCTCGCAAAGCAAAACTCACTAGATATTGTGTTCAGCACTCAGCAAGTCGCTTGACGACAGTGCACGCATCCGCACCTGTCAGGCACCTTGCAGACATGCACCGCATGGCTTGCCGGGCCATGCGCAGGCCACGGAAGGCTCAGGCAACGCCTCCCCCTTTCGTCCTGATTCACCGCACCAGGCATGTCCTGCGTCGGCAAGCGGCCCTTTGCCCATTGCTCTCACCTTGCCCATGGAGAACCCCATGCACACTGACAACCAGCAGCCTTCCGGCAGCGCCGCGGCCCCCTTTGCCGACCTGCCCGCCAGCGACGAGCTGCGCGTCAATGCACCCGGCCAACTGCGCGTGATCAAGCGCAATGGCAGCGTGGTGCCATACACCGACGACAAGATCAGCGTGGCCATCAGCAAGGCATTCCTCGCCGTGGAAGGCGGTACTGCCGCCGCCTCTTCGCGTATCCACGACACCGTGGCACGCCTGACCGCACAGGTCACCGCCACCTTCCGGCGTCGCCTGCCCTCCGGGGGCACCCTGCATATCGAAGATATCCAGGACCAGGTAGAACTGGCCCTGATGCGCGCCGGCGAGCACAAGGTTGCCCGCGACTACGTTCTGTACCGTGAAGCCCATGCACAGGCCCGCAAGAGCCGCCAGGCCAACATCAGCCAGGCACACCCAAGCATTCGGGTCAGCCATCCCGATGGCAGCCAGAGCCCCCTGGATCTGGGCCGCCTGCACACCATCATCAGCGAAGCCTGCGAAGGCCTCAGCGAAGTGGATGCCGGGCTGATTGAGCGTGAGAGCCTGAAGAACCTCTACGACGGTGTCGCCGAGAAAGACGTCAATACCGCTCTGGTCATGACCGCACGAACCCTGGTCGAGCGTGAGCCCAACTACAGCTATGTCACGGCGCGCCTGCTGCTCGATACCCTGCGCGGCGAAGCACTGAGCTTCCTCGGCATTGCCGGCAGCGCCACCCATCAGGAAATGGCCAGCCGCTACGCAGAAGCCCTGCCAGCCTACGTCTCCAAGGGGGTGGAGCTGGAACTGCTCGATCCACGCCTGGCCAGCTTCGATCTGCAGCGACTGGCCAAGGCACTCGACCACCAGCGTGATCAGCAGTTTGCCTACCTTGGCCTGCAGACCCTTTACGACCGTTACTTCCTGCACAAGGATGACGTGCGCTTCGAGCTGCCGCAGATCTTCTTCATGCGCGTCGCCATGGGCCTGGCTATCGAGGAGCCGCAGAAGGAAGAGCGCGCCATCGAGTTCTACAACCTGCTCTCCTCGTTCGACTACATGGCCTCCACGCCCACCCTGTTCAACGCCGGCACCCTGCGTCCGCAGCTCTCCAGCTGCTACCTGACCACCGTGCCGGACGACCTGGGCGGCATCTACAGCGCCCTGCGCGACAACGCCCTGCTGAGCAAATTCGCCGGCGGCCTGGGCAACGACTGGACCCCGGTGCGCGCCCTGGGCGCCTACATCAAGGGCACCAACGGCAAGAGCCAGGGCGTGGTGCCCTTCCTCAAGGTGGTCAACGACACCGCGGTGGCGGTCAACCAGGGCGGCAAGCGCAAGGGCGCGGTCTGCGCCTACCTGGAGACCTGGCACCTGGATATCGAAGAATTCCTCGAACTGCGCAAGAACACCGGTGACGACCGTCGTCGTACCCACGACATGAACACCGCCAACTGGATTCCCGACCTGTTCATGAAGCGCGTGTTCGACGACGGCCCCTGGACCCTGTTCAGCCCCTCCGATGTGCCCGATTTGCACGACCTGACCGGCAAGGCCTTCGAAGAGCGCTACGAGTACTACGAAGCCATGGCCGGCTACGGCAAGCTCAAGCTGCACAAGACCATCGCCGCCAAGGACCTGTGGCGCAAGATGCTCTCGATGCTGTTCGAGACTGGCCACCCGTGGATCACCTTCAAGGACCCGTGCAACCTGCGCAGCCCGCAACAACATGTGGGCGTGGTGCACAGCTCCAACCTGTGCACCGAGATCACCCTGAACACCTCGCCCGACGAGATCGCCGTATGCAACCTGGGCTCGGTGAACCTGCCGCAGCACATCGTCGACGGCAAGCTCGACCTGGAGAAACTGCGCCGCACCGTCAGCACTGCCGTGCGCATGCTGGATAACGTCATCGACATCAACTATTACTCGGTACCCCAGGCACGCAACTCCAACCTCAAGCACCGTCCGGTCGGCCTCGGCCTGATGGGCTTCCAGGATGCCCTGTACCTGCAGCAGCTGGCCTACGGCTCGCAGGCTGCCGTGGAGTTCGCCGACCGCTCGATGGAAGCCATCAGCTACTTCGCCATCCAGGCCTCCTGCGAGCTGGCCGAGGAGCGCGGCAGCTATGCAACCTTCGAGGGTTCCTTGTGGAGCCAGGGCATCCTGCCGCTGGACTCGCAGCAGATCCTCATCGAGCAACGCGGCCAGAAGTACATCGAGGTCGACCTCTCCGAGTCGCTGGACTGGGCACCGTTGCGCGAGCGTGTGAAGAAAGGTATCCGCAACTCCAACATCATGGCCATCGCGCCGACCGCGACCATCTCCAACATCGTCGGCGTCTCGCAGTCGATCGAGCCGACCTATCAGAACCTCTATGTGAAGTCGAACCTCTCTGGCGAGTTCACCGTGATCAACCCCTACCTGGTACGTGATCTCAAGGCACGCGGCCTCTGGGATGCGGTCATGGTTAACGACCTCAAGTACTTCGACGGCTCCCTGCAGCAGATCGAGCGCATTCCTCAGGATCTCAAGGAACGCTACGCCACCGCCTTCGAAGTCGAACCGCGCTGGATAGTCGACGCCGCCAGCCGCCGCCAGAAGTGGCTCGACCAGGCACAGTCGCTGAACCTGTATATCGCCGGTGCATCAGGCAAGAAGCTCGACGTCACCTATCGCATGGCCTGGTACCGAGGCCTGAAGACCACCTACTACCTCCGCGCCCTGGCGGCGACCAGTACCGAGAAATCGACCATTACCACCGGCGCGCTCAATGCCGTATCCAGCGGTGGCGAAGCATCGCTACAGGCCGCCGGGCCGGCACCGGTGCCCAAGGCCTGCAGCATTGACAACCCGGACTGCGAAGCCTGCCAGTGAGGCAAGCGGCAGCCTGCGTTGTCCGCGGAGATAACGCAGGCCCCAACACATTGCGCTGTTGTGCAGCCACGCAACAGCAACCAACAGCCGACCGGCCCGCCGGTCCCCACAAGGAGCTACTCACATGCTGAGCTGGGACGAATTCACCAAACCCGAAGACCAGGCCGCCCCCTTGCAAGCCGCCCTGCCGGTCAATACGCCAGACAGCCACAGCGATGCCAGCGTCAGCCAGGCCCGTGCCGTCAGTGCCGATGACTCAGCCGCCGTGGCTCGCGCCAAAGCTGCGCTCAATGAACTGGATATCCAGGAAGGCCTGGATGACCTGGAAGGCGCCGGTGCGCGCGTACGCGTCGACGAAAAACGCATGATCAACTGTCGCGCCGACCTCAACCAGCTGGTGCCCTTCAAATACGATTGGGCCTGGCAAAAATACCTGGACGGTTGCGCTAACCACTGGATGCCGCAGGAGGTCAACATGACCGCCGACATCGCCCTGTGGAAAAGTGCCGACGGCCTCTCCGAAGATGAGCGGCGCATCGTCAAACGTAACCTTGGCTTCTTCTCCACCGCCGACAGCCTGGTCGCGAACAACCTGGTGCTGGCCGTCTACCGCCTGATCACCAACCCCGAATGCCGCCAGTACATCCTCCGTCAGGCCTTCGAGGAAGCGATCCACACCCACGCCTACCAGTACTGCATCGAATCGCTGGGCATGGACGAGGGCGAGATTTTCAACATGTACCACGAGATCCCCAGCGTCGCGAAAAAGGCCAGCTGGGGCCTCAAGTACACCCGCTCGATCTCCGACCCCACCTTCCAGACGGGCACCCCAGAAACCGATCGACAGTTTCTCAAGAACCTGATCGCCTACTACTGCGTACTGGAAGGCATCTTCTTCTACTGCGGCTTCACCCAGATCCTCTCGATGGGCCGCCGCAACAAGATGACCGGCACCGCCGAACAGTTCCAGTACATCCTGCGTGATGAATCCATGCACCTGAATTTCGGCATCGACATGATCAACCAGATCAAGATCGAGAACCCGCACCTGTGGGATGCCGCCATGAAGGACGAAGCGACGCAGATGATCCTGCAGGGCACCCAGCTGGAAATCGAATACGCACGCGACACCATGCCGCGCGGCGTGTTGGGCATGAACGCCGCGATGATGGAGGACTACCTCAAATTCATTGCCAACCGCCGCCTGACCCAGATTGGCCTGAAGGAAGAGTACCCGGGCACCACCAATCCCTTCCCGTGGATGAGCGAAATCATGGATCTAAAGAAAGAGAAGAACTTCTTCGAGACCCGCGTGATCGAGTATCAGACCGGGGGCGCGCTGAGCTGGGACTGATCAGACCTGCACCGGCAATGCGCTTCCCCCTGTCGGAAGCGCATTGCGCCTAACGGCAATTGCCCGCGCAGCCGTTGCGGGCACAGGCAGGTGCTTCGGGATTTTTCAGCACCCGGCTGTTGACCACACCCGCCGCACTCAATAGACGGGTTACCGGCGTCTCATCGGCAATCGCCGGATCAGCCGGCAAGCCACCCGCACTCCGCAACTCGCCCCAGGTACGCGGCTGCAACGTCATGCCATGCCGTACTTCATAGACCTGGCCATTGGCCTCACAGCGATAGTCATAGGTTGGCATGCATAGAACTCCTCTAGGTACAGACTGTGATCGAGGCATTTTAGTCGGCGTGATGTGTACTGCGCAGCCCTGTATCGCGAACGATTAAACTACCCTCACCCGCCTTAGCCGAAACGACCCGTCCCGATGTTCACCTTACTGCACCTTAATACGCCGCCTGCGGAGTCGCTGAAGAGCCAGTTGCTGCAGATGGTCGTGGACTATTTCAGCGACCTCAGCCCACTCCCGTTGCAACCCAGCAACCCGCTTTATGCACTGTACCAGTACGTTCTGGGGTACGAAGTACACCTATACCTGCAAGACATGGGTAGCGATGCCAACGCCAGCGCTCGTCTGCTGCTCGCCCTGGCAGACGAGGATCCTCTGCACGTGCTGGGCTTTGCGCTGTATCTACCCTGCATCGGCGATCCCCAGGCGGCCACCCTGCTTTACCTGGCCGTCAACAGCGCACAACGTCGCCAGGGCATCGGACGCGC
This sequence comes from Pseudomonas fluvialis, assembly GCF_002234375.1. Lineage (GTDB taxonomy): Bacteria > Pseudomonadota > Gammaproteobacteria > Pseudomonadales > Pseudomonadaceae > Aquipseudomonas > Aquipseudomonas fluvialis. The sequence continues at coordinate 17,382 of NZ_NMQV01000024.1, read as the reverse complement.
CTTGCTGAAGCAGTTACGCCTGCTCCATCCCCATCTTGCGCTGGCCTGCGTACCCAACCAGGTTGCCATGTTCCGCCAGCTAGGCTTTCAGGTACTGGGCGCGCGCGGGCCTCAAGTATTGATGAACAGTCAGGCACAGGCCGCCGATGGCTGGGTGGCCGTACAAGACTTGCAGCCCATCTTCCAGTCGCGTGAAGTACGGCAGATTCATACCTACCTGCTAAAACAACATGGCAGCCAGGCCATGCGACAAGCTGAGCGGCAACGTAACCGCCTGCTCGACCAACTGACTCGCCAAGCCCTGAACATGGCTGAACACCCCGGCAATCCCCCCACCATGCACTGATTAGGGAACCCCGCGGGGCTTTGCCCGGTCACATGACACGACTCGTTCACCTCAACGGATACGCCGTGTCAGCTCGCTGACCAAGGATACGCCATGCTCAATCGACCACTGCCTCTACTCATTATGGCGTGCTGCCTGCCACTGAGCGCCTGCGCAACGACAGCCGAAACGCTTAGCGTCTATCCGAGCACACTCCCCGGGCTACAACGCCATGTCATTGATCTACCTGCCAAAGACACCGAAAGCGATTACCAAGTGGAGCTGATCGCCGGCAAAACCCTACAGATTGACTGTAATCAGCAGCGTTTGAGCGGCCAGTGGCAGCAGCAGACGGTACAGGGCTGGGGCTATGACTACTATGTGCTGCAGAACGTAGGCCCAGGCATCAGCACGCTGATGGCCTGCCCCGAGCAGGAACCACAAGAAGCGTTCGTACAGGTCGCTGGCGAACCAGTGATGCTGCGCTACAACAGCAAGCTACCGCTGGTCATCTTTGCCCCGCAGGATGTCGAGATCCGCTACCGACTCTGGTCTGCCGGCCCCACTTGGCCGGCTGCCAGCCAGTAAGCGCCCGCTCTACACAGCACTAGGGCGCAGCAAAGAGCGCGGTCCAATAGATACCCGCCGCGCTTTTCGGATCGACCGCATAGGCAATGCCAGCCTCGCGGAAACGCGCATTCATCAGGTTGGCGCAATGTGCCGGGCTGTCCAGCCAGGCTTGCAGCACGCGCTGCGGGCTATCCAGGGCAGCCGCCAGGTTTTCACCCACCAGACTGGCACTGTAACCAGCCAACTCCACGCGATCGCCGGGAATACTGCCATCCTCACCACGATGCGCAAAGAAGTTGCGATTGGCCATAGCCCGGCTATGTCCCTCAGCCACCCCTGCCAGCACGGCACTCCAGCGCAGCGCTGGGGCGGCGGCAAACGCTTGCCCGCCACACTGGCGTGCCTGGCTGCGTGCGCTATTGAGCAGCACCAACAGTGCCTCCCCTTCAACACGAGGTGCATCCAACCGGCTAGCCAATAGAGGGCGAGCCAAGACAATACGCCACTCCCGCCCCTCACGACTCAAAGCAAAATCGACAAACTCCGGACTAAGTAGCAGCGAGCAAAAACTGTCACGCAGTGCCTGCATGGCGCCCTGCACATCGCGCGGCCCGGAGAGGCTGATCGCCTGCACACTGGCCATTGGATAGCCTTTGGCTGCCACTTCCGCCTGCAAGTCCCCTGCAGGCTGCAACCCCAAACGCAAACGCTGCTCAGCGAACAACGGCGGCAACGCCTCAAACACCTGCTGCGCACACAGGCGAGGCTCACTGCGGTAGCTATTGACGGCAGCCAACAGCGCCGCCTCATCCGCATCTTGAGCAGAAGCCGCGCTGCACACTCCAAGCATTAGCAAACCAACAAGCCAGCGCATGTCGACACCCCACTCGGCAAAGTTACAAGACTGATTATCGATGGCGCTGTTCAGCGTGCATAGGGTGAATCACCAACCATTAAGCCAATATCAATTGGTAACCAGAAAGTCATTTCTAAGAGAAGTGAATAGCCCCTGATTTTGCTGATGATCAATGGCCGCTTTTGGCCGGAAGCGGACTATTGAGGTCAATCGCTATCGGCCGGTGCTGCCTAGACTTACTGGCACCTCTGGGTAGCTCTCTGGTGCTTATGGTTACGAAGCGCGCAGGGCAACCACACTCAAGGCTCAATCTCCAAAACGGTTGTTTTACGGACACGTACAGCTACCTCTCCCGACGCCCAATAGTCAGCGCTTACGATTGATTTAAACTCGTCTTTAAATCAAAATACGTAAACATTCCATGCTGACGAGAATTCGGACAATGAAGATTGGGTACGCGCGAGTATCACGGGATGATCAGCAGCTCGATCTTCAGCATGACGCGCTGACCGCTGCCGGTTGCGAGCGGATCTTCAGCGACAAGATGAGTGGTGCCAAAGCATCGCGCCCCGGTCTTGATGAAGCGCTGGCATTTGCAAGACCTGGCGATGTTCTGGTTGTCTGGCGGCTTGACCGCCTCGGCCGCTCGATGTCCGAGTTGCTGCGCCTCACTGCCAACCTCGAATCCACTGGCGTGGGCCTTGAAAGCCTGAAGGAACAGATCGACACCACCAGCGCTGCCGGCCGCCTGGTTTTCCATGTTTTCGCTGCGATGGCGGAGTTCGAGAGAAACCTGATTCGAGAACGCACCTTTGCCGGCCTCGAAGCGGCACGTGCCAGAGGGCGGCAAGGCGGGCGGCCTGGTGTGCCGCCAGAAACGATTGCCGCGATACAAGCCCTGGCAGGTGATCAGAATCGTACGCCCGACGAGATCTGCAAGGCGCTGAAGATCAGCCGAAGCACCCTCTACAAGTATCGCCAACAGGCCAGCAAGTCGTGATCAAAACCGAACTCGAAGTGCTATACCTCGGCGCGCTGCTGCTCTTGGTTGACTGCATTTGTTGCCTCATCGCTGCGTATCGCAGAGCCCCTGTGCTTGGAGCTGTCGCTGGTGGCGGCACTGCCGGCGCGCTTGCTCTTGTGCTGATTACCAGAGTGATGCCGTTTGCTCTAGCCGCAGTGGCCAGCATCATCATCGGAAGAGTGATTGCCTGGATGAAAGCGAAATCTCTTGAACCCGGTGATAGCGAGGCAGCCCATGGATAAGAACCTGAGTAAGGCAGAGGAAACAGCGGTGCTGGCGCATCGGCCGGATGGTGGGCCGAGTGGTCCTCAGCATCATCTTGGGCGATGGCGCCGAGAGACACCGCAACCATGCAGATTCCGATCAGTGCATTACGTGACATCGTCTTCTCCCTTAGCCATGCGCCATGGCTTTCTTTAGAAATCATAGCTCCAGCAACCGACTCACCCTCTACCGCGCCGGGATAAAGGCTCCCGGCTATCCGGTGACTGGCCTCGCGGAGTACTACTGACCGGGATACTCAGCAACGATCTGGTCAGTGCCCGCATTGGTCAGACCGATGACTTGGTAGGCATGCTGCACGCTACCGACCTCCATTCCTGGAGAGCCCGCCGGCATCCCGGGAACGGCGATACCGACCAAGTCATTGCGCTTGGAGAGCTCGACTACCTGAGCGGCCGGCACATGACCTTCGACGAACTTGCCGTCAATCACCGCGGTATGGCACGACGCCAGTCGAGGAGCGACTCCCAGCTTCTGCTTCACCGAGGCCATGTCGCTTTCAACGTGGTCGACAACCGTGAAGCCGTTCGCTTCCAGATGCGAGATCCACTTCTTGCAGCAGCCGCAATTGGCATCCCGGTGCACATCGATAGTCATGGACTCGGCGGCCTGTACGGCAGTGATGCTGAACAAGGCGGTCAGGGCCGCCAGGCGCACGGCTTTGCTTTTAACCTTCATGTACGTGCTCCTTGCCATCACTGTGAGTGTGGGTCTTGGGGGCGGTTTTCGGGGGTTGCTCCGCATGATGAGCACCGGAGCCGCCCGTATCCTCAGTGGAAGCATTCTCTGCGTGAGGATCGGTGCCGGAGGCCGCACCACCATGGTGATCTGCAGCCGCATCATGGTGTCCAGGTGCTGCTTCTGCAGCCCCAGAACCATGGTGACCCTCGCCTGCAGCTGCACCGTCATGATGGCCCGGCTTGTTGTCGCCATGCTGCCCTTCATGGTTGTGCATCCGGCTTTCGCCACCGCCATGCTGGTGACCGCTGCTGGATGCCACCAGGGCCTGGTATTGCGCGGCGTCCATCCCGGGCATCTGGTTGATGAAGGCGACCATGCCCCAGATGTACTCGTCACCCATGCTGGTGCCCCAGGCCGGCATGCCACTGGCCTTGATGCCGTGCTTGATGACCCAGAAGGTGGCGGCCGGACTGCCATCGATACCGACCTCGGACAGATTGGGGGGCGCCGGATAGAGCGCCTGGCTCAGCTCAGTCTTGGCCACGCCCGGCGCCAGATGACAACCGATGCACATAGCGTTGTAGTTGCCGGCACCCGCACGGATCAGCGCCTCGTCGTCCAGTTTGGGCACCTCGATGTTCCGCGAGCGGACTTCTATGGAGCGATCACGCGCCATCGTGAGGAAGGCGTGCACGGCCGGGAAATGGGGATCGTCGGCGCCGACGTTGACCAGGCCGGAATAGGCCCCAGCCAGTAGCGCAACGCTACCGACCGCTCCTGCCGCCACCAGGGTCACAATTGTTCTTTTCATATCAGGCTCTCAAAACCACATCCGAACACCGGCGACCAGACGCGCCTCTTCCTTGTCTCCACCTTCGTCACGCGCCATATCTGAGGTGTTGCCATAGACACGGTTCCAGGACACGCCGATATAGGGCGCGAACTGACGGACGATTTCGTAGCGCAGGCGCAAGCCCAGCTCGGTGTTGGCCAGCCCCGAACCGACGCCCCGCTCGGGGTCGTTCTTGCCATAGAAATTCACTTCGGCGGTGGGCTGCAGAATCAGCCGGTTGGTCAGCAGAATGTCGTACTCACCCTCCAGGCGAGCCGCGGTCTGGCCGTTCTCGCCGACGAAGGCGGTGGCCTCGGTCTCGAAGGCATAGAGCGCCATGCCCTGCACGCCGAAGGCCGCCCAGGTCTGCGGTGATTCGGGCTTGAAGTCCTGGCGGACACCAGCGACAACATCCCACCAGGGTCCGATCGAGTGCCCATACAGTAGCTGCAGCTCAGCATCCTCGGTGACGCCGTTGGTGCGTTCACCTTCTGAACGGAACCAGAGCCGGTCGATGTCGCCACCCACCCAGCCGGAGGCTGCCCAGGCCAGGGTGCTGCCCTCATCGGCATCCTGGTATTCGAGCTGATCGAGCAGGAAGAAGCTGTTCAGGCCACTGTCATGCACCGAATGGCCGGGTAACGGCGGAAACGCCGCCTGACGGTCGGCGTCGGTCAGCACCGGAATGGGCGTACGGCTGGTGGTTCGCGGCGCCTCGGCAGAACCATGGTTCATCTGGGAGTGATCCATGCCTCCATGATCCATCCCTTTCATCTGCCCCGGCATGGCGCCATGGTTCATCTGGCCGTGGTCCATGTCCTTCATCGGGGCCTGAGCAGGACCATGGTTCATCTGGGAATGATCCATGGCGCCGTGGTTCATTTGGCTGTGGTCCATGCCCTTCATCGGTGCCTGGGCAGCGCCATGGTTCATCTGGCTGTGATCCATCGGCATGCTGCCGTGGCCCATGGCCGCATGATCCATTTCCGCCGCCAGGGCGGCGCCGCTGCCCAGGGCGCCCAGCGACACGGCCAGCGCGAGCAGGGCGCGGCGCTTGGGTAAATTGTTCATCGGTTATCTCCTTTACTCGTCCACCCGCACTTCACGGAGCATGCCCATTTCCATGTGCAGCAGCAGGTGGCAGTGGTAGGCCCAGCGACCCAGGGCATCGGCCGTCACGCGGTAGCTGCGCTTCGAGCCCGGCGGCATGTCGATGGTGTGCTTGCGCACCAGGAAGTTGCCGTTTTCGTCTTCCAGGTCGCTCCACATGCCATGCAGATGGATGGGGTGGGTCATCATGGTGTCGTTGACCAGGGTGATACGCAGCCGCTCGCCATACTTGAGGCGCAGCGGTTCGGCATCGGAGAACTTGATGCCGTCGAACGACCAGGAGAACTTCTCCATGTGCCCGGTGAGGTGCAGTTCGATGGTGCGCCCCGGTTCGCGGCCATCGGGGTCGGGGAAGGTGCTGCGCAAATCCGCGTAGGTCAGGACCCGCCGCCCGTTGTCGCGCAGGCCGATGCCCGGGTCGCTCAGCTTGGGCACCGGCGTCATGGTCTGCATGTCGACCAGCGGATTGTCGGTCTCGGAGGCCGGGTGCGACTGCATCGCGCCGCCCATGCCGGCCATTGCGGAATGATCCATGCCGGCCATCTGGCTGTGATCCATACCGGCCATGCTGCCATGGTCCATGCCGCTCATCTGGCTATGGTCCATACCGCCCTGCGTGGCGCCATGATCCATGCCACCCATGCTGCCGTGATCCATGCCCATGTCCGCCATAGAGATCAGCGGACGCGGGTCAGGCGACGGTACCGGCGCGCTCAGGCCCTCGCGCACCGCCAGGGTGCCGCGGGCATAGCCGGTACGGTCCATGGATTGCGCGAAGAGGGTGTAGGCCTGCTCGCTCTCGGGCTCGACTATGACATCGTAAGTTTCGGCCACGGCGATACGGAACTCGTCGACGCTGACCGGTTTGACGTACTGCCCGTCGGCCGCCACTACCGTCATCTTCAGGCCCGGGATGCGCACGTCGAAGTAGGTCATGGCCGAGGCATTGATGAAGCGCAGGCGGAGCTTCTCGCCCGGCTTGAAGAGGCCGGTCCAGTTGCCGTCCGGCGCCTGGCCGTTCATCAGGTAGGTATAGGTGTAGGCACTGACGTCGGCGAGGTCGGTGGGGCTCATCTTCATCTCGGCCCACATCTTGCGATCGGCGACCGCGGCCGACCAGCCCATCTCGCTCACGTCATCGATGAAGTCGCCGACGGTGCGCTTGTGCTGGTTGTAGTAGTCCGACTGCTTCTTCAGCTTGGCCAGGACACGAGCGGGGTTCTCATCGGTCCAGTCGCTCAGCAACACCACGTAGTCGCGGTCGTAGCTGAACGGCTCAGGCTCTTTCGCGTCGATCACCAGGGCGCCGTAGACCCCCACCTGCTCCTGCAGGCCGGAGTGGCTGTGGTACCAGTAGGTACCGTTCTGGTTGACCTTGAAGCGGTACTCGTACATCCCGTCGGGAGCGATGCCATGGAAGCTCAGGCCGGGCACGCCGTCCATGTTGGCGGGCAGGATCATGCCGTGCCAATGGATGGAGGTATCCTCCCTGAGCCGGTTGCGCACGCGCAGGGTGACCGTGTCGCCCTCCCGCCAGCGCAAGATCGGTCCGGGCAGCGAGCCATTGATGGTCATGGCGGTACGCGCCGCCCCCGTGATGTTTACCGGGGTTTCCCCGATAAACAGATCGAAATCCGTGCCACTCAGCACGTTGGGCTGGCCGGGGCTGGTCACGGCCCAGACCGGCGTGCGCCACATGTCCAGTCCGCCCAGAATACCGGTGGCGGCCAGGCCTTTGACGAAGGTTCGTCTTGTGGTTTTGCTTTGCATGCCATTGCGTCCAGTCAGGTGAGCCGGAACTATCAGGACCGGCGTCGGATTTTTTTCGACATCAGTTGCAGCGGGTTTCCCCTCGATACTTGCTCGCTCGCCAGTGCGCAGGACACTGTGGCGACGAGCAGTATGAAACTGCCATATCTCACCCCTCAGGGTGATTACATTTCTGTCAGCTTGGCTCAGCAGTTGGCATGCCCAGGCTGCTTGTCGTGCTCACTGGCGACCGGTGCCTCGTCCTTTTGCTGCTGAGCGACCTGATAGGTTTCCATGGATGCCTGGCGGGCCTGCTCCATGCGCGCAAACGTCCGATCCGCACCGCCCTCGGCCATGGCCAGGCCGGAAACACTGAGAGCGGTCACAGCGAACAGTACTTTGAGCGTTTTCATCTAGAGTTCCTCTTGGGTTGGGTAAGCCTCTTGCAACCGAGGCCGAGCATCGGGTTCGTCGTCACCTTAGCCAGGGCGCCCTGTCAGAAGCCTGAGCCGGAAATTACAGTTCTGTCAGGTAGCCATTTCCTGCTTGTCGAGCATCCCGCCCGCTCGGTAGTGTCTGTCTATGCCTTTCCGATGCCTTGCGGGTCGCCTGGAAAGGCAGGCTCGGCAGCTATGCCTATGCTTCCCCTGAACGGGCCACGCACGGCCTGCCCCGATATGACCAAGAGAGATCATCACCATGTCGACAAAATCCAGCACCGTCACCGGTGCCGCCCTGGCCCTTATGGCAGCCAGCCTCTTCAACACCCTGCCGGCACAGGCGATGCAAGATGCCCAAACGGGAGAAGTGAAGTGTTTCGGCGTCAATGGCTGCAAGGGCCAGAACGACTGCATGACCGCCAAGAACTCCTGCAAAGGCCAGGGCGAGTGCAAGGGCCAGGGCTTCAAACTGATGACCCAAGCCCAGTGCGACGAAGCCGGTGGCAAGACCAGCGAGTGATGCCGCCCCGGGGAGTGCCCGCCACTCCCCATGCTGGAGCAGTGAATGAGCATGCGCACTACGCTGGGTTTCGGCCTTGGCCTACGCAGCGAGTATTACCAGCAGATCCTGGAGCAGCGCCCAGCGGTCGACTGGTTCGAGGTCATCTCCGAGAACTACTTGGTGGACGGCGGTAAGGCCCTCTACTTTCTCGACGCGATCAAGGAACACTATCCCTTGGTCATGCACGGGGTTTCGCTGTCGATCGGCGGCGCCCATGCCCTGGATCTCGATTACCTGCGCCGGCTGCGTAAGCTGGCCGACCGGGTCAGGCCTCAGTGGGTCTCCGACCACCTGTGCTGGAGTCGGGACAGTGCCCATCAGCTGCATGACCTGCTGCCCCTGCCCTTCACCGAGGAAAGCCTGCGGCATGTCGCCGAGCGGGTGCATGTGGTGCAGGACATCCTGGAGCGCCCCCTGGTGCTGGAGAACGTCTCCGCCTACCTGCAGTGGAAAAGCTCCTGCATGAGCGAATCGCAGTTCCTCGCGCGACTGAGCCAGATGACCGGCTGCGAGCTGCTGCTCGATGTGAACAATGTCTATGTCAGCTCGCGCAACCAGGGCTTCGATCCCTGGCAGTTCATCCTGGAGCTGCCGCGCGAACGCATCCGCCAGATTCACCTGGCGGGGCACAGCGACTACGGCCAGTACCTTATCGACACCCACGATGCGCCCATCGCCGATCCGGTCTGGGCGCTTTACGGCAAGGCCCTGTCCCATCTCGGGCCGACCGCCACCTTGATTGAACGCGACGATCATTTCCCGCCCCTCGACGAGCTGCTGGCCGAATTGGAGCAGGCCCGCACACTTGCCGATCAGGCCCTGAGCGCCGAACCATGCAGCTGAGTGCACTGCAGCAAGCCCTGCAGGCCTATCTGGCCGGCGCATCCGATCGCCCCCCGGCCGAACTGCTGGAGCAGCTGCAGGGCAGCGCCGCACTGGGCGCCGCCGACGGCCTGCGGATCTATCACAACGCCTACCGCGCACGCCTGCTGGCGGTGCTGCGCGAGGACTTCCCGGCGCTGCAGCAATGGCTGGGCACGGAGTCCTTCGAGCAACTGGCGCTGGCCTATCTCGCCGCCTGGCCGCCGCGACACTTCAGCCTGCGTTGGCTGGGCGAGAAGCTCCCCGAGTTCATCGCCGGCTATGTCGCGGAGCCGCAGCTGTCGCCGCTGCGCGAGCTCGCCACGCTGGAGTGGGCCTTTACCCTGGCGTTCGATGCCGCGGATGCCGAGGTGCTCTCGGCAGCAGACATGGCCTGCCTCCCGGCCGAAGACTGGGTCTCTCTCCGGTCGTCGCTGGCACCCTCGGTCAACTGGCTGCAGCTGCAGTACAACACGCTGGCGCTATGGAAGGCTGCCAAGGACGGCGAACCGCTCCCGGAACTCATCCGCCTGCCCGACGCCTGCAGTTGCCTGGTATGGCGGCATGATCTGCTCTGCCGCTATCGCAGCCTGGAGCCAGACGAAGCGACGGCCCTGCGCTCGTTCGTAGGCGGCGAGTCCTTCTCCGGGCTCTGCGCGGCGCTGCTCCCCCATCATGGCGAACAGGCGCCGCTGCAGGCAGCCGTCTGGTTGCGCCAGTGGGTCAGTGATGGGCTGCTGGTGCGTCTCAAGGCCGGGGCGTGATGGCCACCGGCCTCGCCAAGATCGCAGTCTTGCCTATGCGCCAATCTCGGCGCCAAAGCCCAACCGCTGCACCAGCTCACGCAGGCTTGCCGCGTTTTCGCTAGTCTCGACCACCACCCTGCCAGTGGCCAGGTCTGCCTCGATCCGTGCCTGCTGATCCAGGGCTTGGATCGCCCTCGTGATCTTGCTCACGCAGCCGCCACAGCTCATTCCAGTCACCTGCAAAACGACCATAAATCACCTCATCTCAGGAACGGCACCCGTTGCCGTACCTTCAGCTTCAACCTTGACACATTGGCAAGGTCAAGCAGCCTGTGAGGAATAAATGCAGATCAGCGCCGGGCCGTTGCCCGACTAGTCGATCCGGGTCTGCCGCAGGCGCAGCGCATTGAAGACCACCGACGCCGAACTGACGCTCATCGCCAGGGCAGCGACCAGCGGTGACAGCAGATGACCCGTCAACGGGTACAGCAAGCCGGCCGCCAGCGGGATGCCCATGGCGTTGTAGAGGAAGGCAAAGACCAGGTTCTGGCGCATGTTGCGCACCGTGGCCAGCGACAGGGTGCGCGCGCGCAGGATGCCCATGAGGTCGCCCTTGACCAGAGTCACCTGGGCGCTGTTCATGGCCACGTCGGTGCCTGTGCCCATGGCGATGCCCACGTCGGCCCTGGCCAGGGCCGGTGCATCGTTGATCCCATCACCGGCCATGGCGACACGCCGGCCCTGGCCCTGCAGGGCGGCGGCCAGTTGCTCCTTGTCCTGCGGCTTGACCTCGCCGTGCACCTCCTCGATGCCCAGCTGCCGGGCGACCGCCCTGGCCGTGGTCAGGCCATCGCCGGTGGCCATGATGACTTTCACATCCTCGCCTTGCAGTCTGGAGACCGCCTGCTGGGAGGTGGGTTTGATCGGGTCGGAAACAGCCAGCAGGCCCGCCAGGCGGCCGTCGACCGCCAGGTAGATGATGCTGATGCCCTCCAGGCGCAGTTGTTCGGCACGATTGCGCAGCGGGTCGATGTCGACGCCCGCCTCATCCATCAGCGCCGTGTTACCCAGCTGCAGCGAGCGCCCCTCGACGCGCCCGCGGACCCCGATTCCGGAGCCCGATTCGAAGGTCTCCGGCTTGGCCAGGACGAGCCCTTTGCTGCGGGCGTGATCGACGATGGCATGCGCCAGCGGATGCTCACTGCCCTGGTCGAGGCTCGCGGCGAGGCGCAGTACCTCGCCGGAGTCGAAGGCGCCGGTGCCTTCCGCGCTGTGGAATACCGGGCGCCCTTCGGTCAGGGTGCCGGTCTTGTCGACGATCAGGGTGTCGATCTTGCACAGGTTCTCGATGGCGCCGGCATCGCGGAACAGCACGCCGCTGCCGGCGGCCTTGCCCGTCGCGACCATCACCGACATCGGCGTGGCCAGGCCCAGGGCGCAGGGACAGGCGATGATCAGCACCGCCACCGCGTTGATCAGGCCGAACACCCAGCCTGACTCCGGCCCGAACAGCCCCCAGCCGAGGAAGGTCAGCACCGCGACCAGGATCACCCCGACCACGAAATACCCCGCCACGGCATCGGCCATGCGCTGCATCGGCGCCTTGGAGCGCTGGGCCCGGGCCACCATCTGCACGATCTGCGACAGCATGGTTTCGGCGCCGACCTTCTGCGCCTGCATCACCAGGCTGCCGTGGGTGTTCAGGGTGGCGCCGATCAGCGCATCGCCGACCCGCTTGGTGACCGGCACCGGCTCGCCGGTGAGCATCGACTCGTCGACCGCACTCTCCCCCTCCAGCACCGTGCCGTCCACCGGCACCTTCTCGCCCGGGCGGACCCGCAGATGATCGCCCTGGTGGACATGGGTCAGCGGGATGTCCTCCTCGCGGCCATCGGCCCCGATGCGCCGCGCCGTCTTCGGTGCCAGCCCCAGCAGCGACTTGATCGCCGCCGAGGTCTGCGAGCGGGCCTTGAGTTCGAGCATCTGCCCCAGCAGGGTGAGCGAGATGATCACCGCGGCCGCCTCGAAATAGACGCCGATGCGCCCGTCCTGGAGGAAGGCCGCCGGGAACCACTGCGGCACCAGAGTGGCGGCCACGCTGTAGAAGTAGGCGGCGGCGGTGCCCAGACCGATCAGCGTCCACATGTTCGGGCTGCGGCGGAGTATCGAGTCGATGCCACGGGTAAAGAACACCCAGCCGCCCCATAGCGTCACCGGGGTGGCCAGCGCCAGCTCGACCCAGTTCTGCTGCGTGCCGTGCATCAGCTGCAGGGAGTGGCCAGCCATCGCCAGCAGGGTGACGATCACTGTCAGCGGTAGAGTCCACCAGAACCGTCGGGAAAAGTCCTTCAGCTCAGGGTTCTCTTCCTCTTCCAGCTCCGGGATGACCGGCTCCAGCGTCATGCCACAAATCGGGCAGTTGCCTGGGATTGGCTGGCGAATTTCAGGATGCATCGGACAGGTGTATTCGGCGCCTGCTGATGCCGATATCGGAGGCTGACTCGCATGCGGATGTGCTGCGTGAGACGAGTGGCCCATGTACGAGAGGGGATCAACTTGAAACTTCTGCAGGCATTTGGCACTGCAGAAGCGGTAGGTCTTCCCTTCAACGCTCTCGCGGTATGGGCTATCAGGTTTCACCTCCATGCCACACACAGGGTCGCGTTGCCTTTCCGTTTGATCGTCCGAGTTGTGGGCGTGTCCGTGATCGTGGCATGAAGAGTTTCGCATGCGATTTATTTCCTATCTTCGTCCTTGGAAACCGCGGCACCGCTGGCGTGGGATTGCCCGCCATGATTGTGGCCAAACAGGTGCATAAGCGGGCATAACAGCAGGATGAGGTATGGCAGGGCCTGCGAGATATGACCGTAATGCTCGCGTGCCACATAGAAGATGCCGATTACGGCCAGCATGATCAGCGCAATGCCAATCTTGCTCTTCCAAAAAGGTGACTCAGTGGTTCTGGTGTGATGGGTATGGTCCATGACAATAGCCTCGTTTCAATGGCGCCTGGATCAGCATAGGTGTCCCAGACTGGGCGGAGTTGACGAGTATCGGTAGACGTCAACGGACGATTACCTTACCGACCATTCCTGACTGATAATGTCTTGGAATATTGCAGGCGAACTCCAGTTCGGTGGCAGCGGAGAAGGTCCAGATCAACTCTTCGCGAGCACCAGGTCCGACAAGAACACTGTTGGAGGCATCGTGCTCCATGCCGGCCATTTTCATGCCACCCATGGCATGGCCCATATTGCTCATGTCATGTGCACCGGCTGGAGGCAGAGTGCCGTTCTGAAACATCGCGGCCATTTCTTTCTGGTGTGCGGCATGGGATGCCGCTTTGCCAAGATTGAATTCGTGTAGCAGTGCGCCGTCGTTTTTCAGGACGAAGCGAATCGTCTCGCCTGCTTTGATCTCCATTGCTTTGGGCTTGAAGAAGATATCCCCCATCCGCACTTCGATGGTGCGATCTACGGCCTGACTGTCTCCCGGCTGGCCGATGCTGTCGCTCTTGTGGCTCGGACTGGCCTGCACATTGGCAGCATTGAGCAGCAAACCAAGGGTGGCGATTATGAAAGCGGGTCTGAGTTGCATGGTTTGCCTCTGAGGTGCTGTGAAGGGATGAGTCCCGATACTAAGGAGGCGCAGCTGGCAGTACGCTGACGTGAAAAATACATCTCAGTAAGGTTCGTCAGATCGGTGCTACCCAGCCCACGGCCAACGGGTAGCACCGGTGCCGGACTAACGCAGAGCAAACTCACCGACCATTCCCGCCTGGTAATGTCCGGGCAATGTACAGGCGAAGCTCAAACTGCCCGCCTGAGGGAAGGTCCACACGAACTCTTTGGTTGTGCCGGGCTCGACGAGAACCGCGTTCGGATCGTCATGCTTGGCTTTGATGACTTCCGGATACCCAGGCGGGTTGGCATCACCAGTGCCATAACGCTCATGCCAGACAATGCGTTCGGCCATGCCGGTCGGGGTCAATGTGCCGTCCTTGAACAAGGACGCCATCTTGCGCTGGTGTTCCAGCTGGGAAGCTGCCTGCCCGATGTTGAACTCATGCATCAACGCGCCCTCGTTCTTCAGAACGAAGCGCACGGTTTCACCCGGTTTCACATCGATCGTTTTCTGGCTGTAGTTGAGGTCGTCCATCTTTATCAGGATGGTACGAGTCGCCGGCGTCGCCTGGGCCTGCTGCCCAATGCCATTGCTACTGCCGCCGGCCTCGGCAAATGCCGGAAAAGTGGTGCTGATGAACAGAGTGCCGATCAACAGCTTAAGGGGTATGCGCTTCATGATGAGACCTCGCGATGGGTGTTGGAAATCTCATGCTATTCCCCGCTTGCTGCCAGGCCGCTGACCCCAAAACTACAATCGCGTCAGCTGGGAAAAAACACGGCGCCATAAAGGCGCCGCTAGGCCAAAGGAGCAATCACGAAAGACCTGGAAGATGGGGGAAATCTTTACTGATGGCATTCCTTATCGGCCATCATCAACTTGTGCTCTCGAATCATTTGACCCAGCACGTCGTCTACCAACTTGTCATGCTTTTCCATCCAGGCCAGATGCTCTTCGGCAGACATGTTCGGCGCGGGATGCTCGTTGTGCAGCTGGCTCATGATGTCTTCGAGCATGTTCATATGCGCCTTCATGTGCACATGCCGCTCGCCGACCGGGGCCTTCTCCGCCTGGTTCAGCACGACTTCTGCTTTGTCGCGCATCTGCTGGATGCGCTCGAATACACGGTCGCTGCCCCCTTCGGCCCAAGCCATAGAAGACAGCAGTAGCGAACCAACCAGAAGCAAAGGTTTCAGCGATTTCATGGGACAGTCTCCATCAGTGCAAACTATGGCCGGCACCTCTGCTTTTGGTCTGTCGAGGGCCGAGAGCACAACCTAGTGCTCATGCTTGCACCTTAGACAAGCCACCCTGTCAGCGAGCTGAAGCCAGAATTACATTTTCGTAAGCTTCTGGTTACCACCACTTACTGCCTGCAAACTTCAAGGCCCATGACCCTAGGAGTGTTCGCGCATGAAACTACTGATTGCTGAAGACGAGCCCAAAACCGGCACGTACCTGCAGCAAGGCCTCACCGAGGCTGGTTTTAACGTCGACCGAGTTATGACAGGCACAGATGCTCTTCAGCATGCGCTGAATGACTCTTATGACCTGCTAATACTGGATGTAATGATGCCGGGGCTGGACGGCTGGGAGGTGCTGCGCAGAGTGCGCGCCGCAGGCAAGGATGTTCCCGTATTGTTCCTGACCGCTCGCGACGGCGTGGAGGATCGCGTCAAGGGCCTGGAGCTTGGCGCGGACGACTATCTAATCAAGCCATTTGCTTTCTCAGAGCTGCTAGCCAGGGTCAGAACGCTGTTGCGCCGGGGTGTTGCATCTACGTCACAGACCACAATGAAGATAGCCAACCTGGAAGTCGACCTGATGAAGCGACGCGCTGTCCGCGGTGGTAAAAGAATTGACCTGACAGCTAAGGAGTTTTCATTGTTGGAGTTGTTACTACGCCGACGCGGCGAAGTGCTCCCCAAGTCGTTGATCGCCTCCCAGGTCTGGGACATGAACTTCGACAGCGATACCAACGTCATCGAGGTTGCCGTGCGCCGGCTGCGCGCCAAGATCGACGACGATTTCGAGCTCAAGCTGATCCATACCGCCCGTGGCATGGGCTACATGATGGATGCGCCGGAGTGAGGTTCAGTCACCTGTCGCTGACCGCGCGCATGAGTCTGATGTTCATGTCCGTGGTGATTGCCGTCCTGGCCGCAGCGGGGCTGGGCTTCAACATGCTCAGCCAGCACCACTTCAAGATGCTCGATCAGCAGGCACTGAGCGAGAAACTCGAATCCACCCGCTACATCCTCGACAATGCCAAGGGCGCGAACCTGGCCGCCGAATTACCGCAACTGCGGGCCCTGCTGGGCGCTCATCAGGATCTGCTGGCGACCATCCTCTCCGGCGATGGCACCGTGCTGTTTTCCGCGCCCGCAGCCGTCAAGATTCCCGACATTGCCAAGCGAGCCGAAGCCGGGATGTGGGACTGGCAAGACGGTGAGCACACATATCAGGGCGTGACCGCAAAAATCCAGGTCACGGGGCAGCCCCAGCCGCTCACCGCGATACTCGCCCTCGACGTCACCAGTCACGCACACTTTCTCGACAACCTGCAGCGCTGGTTCTGGATCGGCCTGACCCTCAGCGCCCTGGTCAGCGCCGCGCTGGGCTGGGCAGTGGCACGCAGTGGCCTTGGCCCCCTGCGCCAGGTCACCCAGGTAGCCACCGCGATGTCTGCCCGCTCTCTGCAGGAGCGCATTCCCCTGGGACCGGTACCGCAGGAGCTGCAGCAACTGGTTCTATCCTTCAACGCGATGCTGGCCCGGCTGGAAGATTCCTTCGTCCGGCTTTCCAATTTCTCCGCCGACATCGCCCACGAGCTGCGCACTCCGCTCAGCAACCTGATGACCCACACCGAGGTGGTGCTCAGTCAAAAGCGCGATACCGAGGCCTACGAGGAGAACCTCTACGCCAACCTGGAAGACCTGAAGCGCATGTCCCGGATGATCGACGACATGCTGTTCCTGGCCAAGGCCGATAACGGCCTGATCGTCCCGGAGCGAACCGACATCGAACTGGCGGACGTTGCCGTCAAGCTGGCCGATTACTACCGCCTGCTGGCCGAAGAGCGCGACATCCGAATCGCCGTAACGGGAACGGGCCGAGCGCAGGGCGACCGGCTGATGCTCTACCGCGCAATTTCCAACCTGCTGTCCAATGCCCTGCGCTATACGCCGCCAGGACAGACGATTGCGCTACGAATCCACCAGACAGCCGACACCGCCAACCTCAGCATCGAGAACCCGGGCGGCACAATTGCCCCGGAGCACCTGGCGAAGCTCTTCGATCGCTTTTACCGGGTCGACCCCGCTCGACGCGAGGGCAGCCCGAGCAATGCCGGCCTGGGCCTGGCCATCACCCGCTCGATCATCGAGGCCCACAAAGGCCGCATCTGGTGTACTTCGGTAGAGGGCCTCACAGGTTTTCACATCGAGCTACCCCGGCTCCCGACTATGGTTGACGCCAGCGTAAGGGCATAAATTGCTATTGGTTTCAAAATCGACAGATGAACTCTATTGGCCGGCTTCCGCCTGCCGTGACCGGCAGTAAGCGACCCAAAGCGGTCCGTCGTATCTGGTGGTTTCCGGCCAATAGGGGATATCCAAGCGCTGTTAAAACTAGTCACTGCCCCATGGCTACCTGATTCTTTCTCGGAAAATTCCGAGAAAGTGAATCGCCCCGGGTTTCGTGGAGGCCTCAACTCTTGAG
>NZ_NMQV01000023.1 GCF_002234375.1 Pseudomonas fluvialis | reverse complement strand
GGGGACGGCGAGGGAAAAAAAGGGGCCCAGAGGAGAGAGAGGAAACAGCCCCGGGCGATGAATAAAACCCAGCTTCCCGCCTCTTTCCGGGTTCCCGGCAGTTCGGGGCGGGCCCCACGGGCGGTTAAAATCCCCGCCACTTCCCTGCACGAGCGACCCTGTGATGAGCGAACTGTGCCTGCTGCACAACCCGCGCTGTTCGAAATCCCGCGCAGCCCTTGAGCTGCTCGAAGCCCGCGGCCTCCAGGTCGAGGTGTTGCGCTACCTGGACAGTCCTCTCAACGCCGCGCAACTGCGTGAACTGCTGGGCAAACTGGGCCTGTCAGCCCGGCAACTGCTGCGCAGCGGCGAGGAACTCTACCAGAGCCTGCACCTCGACGATCCGCAGCTCAGTGAAGCGCAACTGATCGACGCCATGGCCGAGCACCCGCGCCTGATCGAGCGGCCCATCCTGATCAACGGCCCGCGCGCCATGGTGGGCCGCCCGCCCGAGCGCATTCTGGAGATCCTCCCGTGAGCGACGCCTATATCTTGGTGCTCTACTACAGCCGCCACGGCGCCACTGCGCAGATGGCCCGGCAAATTGCCCGTGGCGTGGAGCAGGGTGGCATGACGGCACGCCTGCGCACCGTGCCCGGCGTTTCCAGTGAATGCGCGGCGGTTGCCCCGGAGATTCCCGACGAGGGTGCGCTGTATGCCAGCCTGGATGACCTGCGCCAGTGCGCCGGTCTGGCACTGGGCAGCCCGACACGCTTCGGCAACATGGCGGCGCCGCTCAAGTACTTCCTGGATGGCACCAGCGGTCTGTGGCTGACCGGCGAACTGGTGGGCAAGCCGGCCGCACTGTTTACCTCCACGGCCAGCCTGCATGGCGGCCAGGAAAGCACCCTGCTGTCGATGATGCTGCCCCTGCTGCATCACGGCATGCTGATCAGCGGGCTGCCCTACAGCGAACCCGCGCTGCTGCACACCCAGGGGGGCGGTACGCCCTACGGGGCCAGCCACCTGGCCGGCGCCGACGGCAAGCGGCCACTCGACGAACATGAAATCAGCCTGTGTCGCGCCCTGGGCAAACGCCTGGCGCATATCGCCCAACGCCTGGAGCCTAGCCGTGGCTAAAACCCCCAAAGCCTTGCCGGAACTCGACTGGCTGATCCCGCGCATGAAGCTCAGCCGTGCGCTGAGCCTGTTCAACTTCGTGGCCCTGCTGCTCTTGCTGCTGGTATGGAACCTGTGGTTCGCCGACCTGCATGGTGCACGACCGTGGGTGGTGCTGAGCATTCAGCTGCTACCGCTGTTATTGCTGGCCCCCGGCATCCTGCTGGGTAACGCACGCGCGCATGCCTGGCTGTGCTTTGTGGTCAACCTCTACTTCATCCAGGGGGTACTGGCCGCCTTCGATCCGGCACGCGCCCTGTATGGCGCGCTGGCAACCACCATCAGCGTGCTGCTGTTCTGCTGTGCCCTGCTGTACACCCGCTGGCGTTTCCAGTACCAGCGCAAGCTGGCCGGCGAATAGCCGGCCTACCAGCCCAGGGTCTGTTTGAGAAACGGAATGGTCAGCTTGCGCTGGGCCTGCAAGGAGGCCTGGTCAAGCTGCTCAAGCAACTCGAACAGCGCACTCATGCTGCGCGCACCGCGGGTCAGGATAAACCGCCCGACCTCATCGGACAGCTGCAAGCCACGCCGCGAAGCACGTAGTTGCAGGGCACGCAACTTGTCTTCCTCGGCCAGTTCGCGCAACTGAAACACCAGCGCCAGGCTGAGCCGCGACTGCAAGTCAGGCAAGGCCACCGGCAATTCGCGAGGGGCCGCGCAAGCGGCCAGCAGCAGACGCTTGCCGGCATCGCGCAGACGATTGAACAGGTGGAACAGCGCTTCTTCCCAAGCGCTCCGACCCAGCACGGCTTCCAGATCGTCCAGGCAGACCAGCGCGCACTGCTCCAGGTCATCGAGCAGTTCGGGACCGTATTCGACCAACTCAGCCAAGGGCAGATAGACCGCCTGCTCGCCCTGTTGCTCGGCGCGCAGGCAGGCAGCCTGCAGCAAGTGGCTACGCCCGACGCCCGCACTGCCCCACAGGTAAATCAGGCTGTCGCCCCAGCCTGCATCAGGCTGGCACAGGCGCTCGACATAGCCGAGCGCTGCCGCGTTGGCGCCAGGATAGTAGTTGGCAAAGGTGGCGTCGTCGCGCAAACGCACACCGAGAGGCAGCTGGATTGGTTTCATGCCTGCTTCGGCGGCTCACCCGAGCCGTTTCCGTTCTCCCCATAAAGATCGGAAAGTTTATATAAATCATGCACATGACGCAGCAAAACCATGATCACCGCGGCCACCGGCAAGGCCAGCAGGATACCTACGAAGCCGAACAGCTGGGCACCGGCCAGCACCGCGAAGATGACCGCCACCGGATGCAGGCCGATGCGATCGCCCACCAGCAGCGGGGTAAGCAACATGCCTTCGAGCATCTGACCGATGCTGAACACCACCACCACGCCGACCAGCGGGTACAGGGCGTCACCGCCGAACTGGAAGACCACGGCAATCAGGGCCGCACCGATACCCACAATGAAGCCCATGTAGGGCACGATGCTGGCCAGGCCGGCAAGCAGGCCGATCAACAGCCCCAACTCCAGGCCAATCAGCATCAGGCCGCTGGCATAGACCGCACCCAGCGCCAGCATGACCAACAGCTGGCCACGCATGAAAGCGCCCAGCACCTCGTGACACTCGCCGGCCAGGCGCAGCACCAGGCCTTCCTGGCGACGCGGCAGGAGGTTGCGCAGGCGCAGCATCAGCACATCCCAGTCGCGCATCAGGTAGAAACCCACCACCGGCACCAACAGCAGATTGCCGACAAAGCCCAGCAAAGCCAGGCTGGAGTGGGTGACCTGGCTGGCCAGCAGGCCGAGCAGATCACCGGTTCGCTCGGGGTTGCTCGACAACGCGGTGCGAATCCGCTCGAAGCGCCAGAAATCACCGTCTACCCCCAACTGCATCTGCACCCAGGGCAAGCCCGTGACCTGCAACCATTCCAGCATGTGCGGGATCAGCTCGTACAAACGTACCAACTGACGCCCCAGCATGGGCAGGAGAATCAGCAATAGCAGCAGGACCGTCAGGGCAAACAGCACGAACACCAGGGTCACCCCCCAGGTCCGCGACAGCCCACGACGCTCCAGACGATCGACCAGCGGGTCACCCAGATAGGCGAGCAGCATGGCCACCAGGAAGGGCGGCAAAATCGGCGTCAGCAGGTAGAGCAGCCAGCCACCGCCCAACAGGGCTACCAGCCACAGCCAGCGTCGCGAATCGGTCATAAGGTCACTCCCTTGCGTTGGCGGCGATACAGCCGCGTCCAGGCCCATACATAATGCAGGCCGCTGCACAGGGTCAGCAGCAGCACCGTAACGATCAGCAGCGGGCGCACCTCGGCAAAGCTCGGCAGCCAGCTCAGTTCCAGCAGCACGGCCAGCACCAGGATGATCTGCGCCAGTGTCGAGGCTTTGCCGAGCAGGCTCGGGCGCATCTGCAAGGCACCGACCAGCACACGGTACACCAGCGCCCCTCCTACGATCAGTGCATCCCGCAGCAACACCAGCAGGGTCAACCACCAGGGCAATACCTGGCTCAGCCCCAGACAGACATAGCTGGTGACCAGCAGCAGCTTGTCGGCCAGCGGGTCCAGTACGCTACCCACGCGACTCACCCAGCCAAAGCGCCGCGCCAGAAAGCCATCCAGCGCATCCGAAGCACCGGCCACGGCGAACAGCCAGAGCGCTGCAGCAAAGCGTTCGCTGAGCAGCAACCAGGCGATCGGCAAGGTCAACAGCAGGCGCAGCAGGGTCAGCAGGTTGGGCAGATGGCGCATGGCGGCAAATCAGGGCCAGCGGTATTGCAACAGTGCGGCCGAGGCAGCCGGCACCTGCGCGGCTGCGGCCAGCGGCGCCTCGCCGCTCTGTTCAGCGGTTACCGGCTGGACGGCAGGCACCTCGGCAGGCACGACCTGCAGTTGCAGCAAGCTCAGTTGTGCATGCAACTGCTGGGCACCGGCCTGCAGGCGATAACGCAAACGATCGCCCTCGACGCGCAACAGGCGCGCGGCAAAGGGTTCCAAGACACGCTCCAGCTGGGCAAAGCGGGCCAGGTCGGCCCCCTGTACTTCCAACACCAGCTGGCTGGCGGCCTCCGGGCGCACCACAAAACGCGGCGCCAGGCGCTGGCTGAGCGTCAGCAGGAGGGCGTCGGCCAGGCTGGCCTGGTCACTGGCCTCAAGCTGGCCACGCTCCTCGCCATCGCCCAGCAACAGGCGCCAGTCGGCCTGCCAGGCCGAGCCGCGCTGGCGAGCCAGTACCAGCAACTGCATGTCAGCCTCATAACGTACCGCGGGCTCCTGCAACACCGCCTCGGCATCACCCTGCAACAGCTCGTCACTAATCAGCAACTGCTCGCTGAGATCGGCCAGGGGCAGGCGTATCGGCAGCCCGCGATGCTGCGCGGCCTGCTGTAACAGACTGGCGCCGTCCTGGGCATCGCCGACCAACTGGCTACCGTCCACACCCTGATTCAGCCACCAGACCAGCAAGGCCGGGCGGCTGGCGCCCCACAGCGCCAAACCCGCCTCGCGCAAGCGCGATTCACTGGTCAGCGGGTCGAACTCCACCAGCACATGGTCATCGGCGTAACCGAACTGGCGTGCCAGTTGCTGCGGATCGGCACGCAGCGCCTGCACCTGCGGGTTGAGCAGCGCCTGGGGATCGCCGGTCAGGCGCAGCACCAGGGTATCCAGCGCCCGCTGCAACGCCTCGCTACGTTGTTCAGGGCTCTGTCCGGCGAGGCTTTCGCGCACCTGATAAAGCGCCTCGGGGCTGGCAGCCCACAGGGGGGGCGCCCAGAAAGGCAGGCAGAGCACCAGCAGACGAAGAAAAACACGCATGGGGAATTCACCCGTTGACAGATTGGCGACAAAAAACGGCCGCAGTGTACCCCGAGCCAGAGCCCCCTGGCGTGCCGCGCACGACGATTCTGCCGCAGCCTTCGCCGACAGGCCATGGTCGCCCCCCGGCAAGCCTGATAAAATCGCCGCCTTTCCGGGTCGGCGCCGGCCGCGCACGACTGTTCCAACCGCTATCCAGGCAAAGGCACGCATTCATGAGCAAGCAACCCTCCATCAGCTACAAGGACGCCGGTGTCGATATCGATGCAGGCGAAGCCCTGGTCGAGCGCATCAAGGGCGTGGCCAAGCGCACCGCGCGGCCGGAGGTCATGGGTGGCCTGGGTGGCTTCGGCGCGCTGTGCGAGATCCCCGCCGGCTACCGGCAGCCGGTGCTGGTCTCCGGCACCGATGGCGTCGGCACCAAGCTGCGCCTGGCACTGAACCTGAACAAGCACGACAGCATCGGCCAGGACTTGGTCGCCATGTGCGTCAACGACCTGGTGGTGTGCGGCGCCGAGCCGCTGTTCTTCCTCGACTACTACGCCACCGGCAAGCTCAACGTCGACGTAGCCGCCACCGTGGTCACCGGCATCGGCGCCGGCTGCGAACTGGCCGGCTGCTCCCTGGTCGGCGGCGAGACTGCCGAAATGCCCGGCATGTACGAAGGCGAAGACTACGACCTGGCCGGCTTCTGCGTCGGCGTGGTGGAGAAGAGCGAGATCATCGACGGCTCGAAAGTCGCCACCGGTGACGCGCTGATCGCCCTGCCCTCCTCCGGCCCGCACTCCAACGGCTATTCGCTGATCCGCAAGATCCTCGAAGTATCCGGTGCCGACATCGAAACCACCGAACTGGACGGCAAGAAGCTGGCCGACCTGCTGATGGCGCCGACGCGCATCTACGTCAAGCCGCTGCTCAAGCTGATCAAGGACACCGGCGCGGTCAAGGCCATGGCCCACATCACCGGCGGCGGCCTGCTCGACAACATCCCGCGCGTGCTGCCGCAAGGCGCCCAGGCGGTGGTCGACGTGGCCAGCTGGACCCGTCCGGCGGTATTCGATTGGCTGCAGGAAAAAGGCAACGTCGACGAGCATGAAATGCACCGCGTCCTCAACTGCGGCGTGGGCATGGTCATCTGTGTCGCTCAGGACCAGGTCGAAGCTGCGCTGGCCAGCCTGCGCGCCTCGGGCGAGCAGCCGTGGGTCATCGGCCAGATCGCCCAAGCCACCGAAGGTGCCGCCCAGGTTCAGCTGAACAACCTGAAAGCCCACTGATGGCCTGCAATGTCGTCGTCCTGATCTCTGGCTCCGGCAGCAACCTGCAGGCGCTGATCGACAGCATTGCCCATGACGGCAATCCGGCCCGCATCGCCGCGGTGATTTCCAACCGCGCCGATGCCTACGGCCTGGTGCGTGCGCAGCAGGCCGGCATCACCCGTGAGGTGCTTGACCACAAGCAGTTCGCCGACCGCGAAGCCTTCGATGCGGCGCTGGTCGAGGCTATCGATCGCCACCAGCCCGACCTGGTGGTGCTGGCGGGCTTCATGCGCATCCTCACCCCGGCCTTCGTCACGCACTACAGCGGTCGCCTGCTGAATATCCACCCCTCGCTGCTGCCCAAGCACAAGGGTCTGCACACGCATCAGCGGGCCCTGGAGGCTGGCGACAGCGAACATGGTTGCAGCGTGCATTTCGTCACCGAGGAACTCGACGGCGGCCCTCTGGTCGTACAGGCTGTATTGCCCGTCCTCGCCGACGATACGCCAGACAGCCTGGCGCAACGCGTGCACCAGGCCGAGCACCAGATTTACCCGCTGGCCGTACGCTGGTTCGCCGAAGGGCGCTTGCGCCTCGGCCCGCAAGGTTGCCTGCTGGATGGACAAGCCTTGCCTGCGCAAGGCTGGCAGATTCGCCCCTGACCTGGAGAATGTCGATGCGTCGTGCTGCTGTATTGCTACTCAGCCTGCTCGCCCTGCCCGTGGCGGCACTCGAGCTGAAACCCTACACCGCCAGCTACACCGCCGACTGGAAGCAACTGCCGGTCAGCGGCAGCGCCGAGCGCAGCCTGCAGGCACAAGCTGACGGCAGCTGGCAACTCAGCTTCGAAGCCAGCATGTTGCTCGCCGGCCTGACCGAACGTAGCCGCCTGCGCGTTCAGGGCGAGCAGCTGCAACCCCTGGACTATCAGTTCTCCCGGCACGGCCTGGGCAAATCCAAGCAGATCGAGCATCGTTTCGACTGGGAGGCCAAGCAGGTGGTTGGCTCGGACCGCGGCGATGCGGTACGCCTGCCACTCAACCGTGGACTGCTCGACAAGTCCACCTATCAGCTGCAACTGCAATACGACGTAGCCGCCGGCAAGAAGGCCCTCAGCTATCAGGTTGTCGATGGTGATGAAATCGAGACTTATGATTTCCGCATCCTCGGTGAGGAGCGGGTGCGTACCAAGGCTGGCCTGCTGGATGCCATCAAGGTTGAGCGGGTGCGCGACCCGACGCAAAGCCAGCGCAAGACCACCCTGTGGTTCGCCAAGGACTGGGATTACCTGCTGGTGCGACTGCACCAGGTGGAGAAGGACGGCAAGGAATACCTGATCATGCTCAAGAGCGGCACGGTCGACGGCAAGACCGTCAGCGGCCGTCAGTAAGACGCCACACACTCAAACAGCCGGGCCAGCGCCCGGCTTTTTTGTGACTGTCACCCAACGGCAAACCCCTTGTAAAAAAACACTCACAGTCACCACGCATGATGACCGGGCAATCCCCCCTGTTCCTTGAGGAGTCACCATGCAAAAGTCCCTGCTCGCCATCGGTATTGCCCTATGCCTGGGTAGCACTAGCCTGCTGGCCAGCCAATCGATCAGCCATCCGTTCCATGCCGCACAGGCCGATAATGCACCGGCTGACGTGCACCTGGCCGTGGAAATCCCCGCTGGCAGCTTCACCAAGTACGAAATCAATGAAGAAGGCTTGGTCTTCGTCGATCGCTTCCAGTCCATGCCGGTTGTCTACCCTGCCAACTACGGCTCGCTGCCGCGCACCCTGGGGGGGGACAACGATCCGCTGGACGCCCTGGTACTGACCCGCGAGGCCCTGCATCCAGGCGTGCTGATCAAGTTCCGGCCAATCGGCTACCTGAAGATGATCGATGGCGGTGAGGCCGATGAGAAAATCATCGGCGTGCCGAGCAGCGATATCGATCCCACGTACGACACCATCCAGGACATCGACGACCTGCCGGCCATCGAGCGCCAGCGCATCGAAGCCTTCTTCCGCGTGTACAAACAGCTCCCGGAAGGTCGTAAGAAGGTTGAGCTGAACGGTTTCGGCAACGCCGAAGAAGCCCGCAAGATGATTCAGCAGGCAATGGACAACTACCAGAAAAAACACTGAGAGCCACCGTTCCTCCACAAACCCCGCCACGGCGGGGTTTGTCGTTGCTGGCCTAGTGCGCCTGGCGATACTGGAACAGGTAGCCGAGCTTGCGAGTGGCCACCTTGCCCAACTCACGGCGGTCAACCTGCGCATAGCCGCCGAGCTGGCGCGCGGTAAAGCCCGACGCTCCCAGCGAGCGCAACGTTCGCAGCTGACGAAAAAGTGCCGCAGCCGCTCTGTGATGCGGCTCCACGGAAAGTTCCGCTGTCACAAAAGATTTACATATCAGCCATTTGGCTGACATACGCCGCCGCCAAGATTCCCCCCAACACAAAGAGCCCATCTCGTGTGTTTCCGACGCTAAACATAAAGGGGAATTTTGGATGATCCGTAAGCACTTCGCCGGTTTCGCCGCCAGCGCCCTCGCTCTGGCCGTTTCCGCCCAGACTTTCGCCGGTACCGTCACCACCGACGGCGCCGATCTCGTTATCAAGACCAAGGGCGGCCTGGAGGTCGAAACCACCGACAAGGAGTTCTCGTTCAAGATCAATGGCCGTCTGCAGGCTGATGCCGACAGCTTCGATGGTTTCTACACCCGGAACGGCGAGCGCGCAGATGAGACCTACTTCCGTCGTGCGCGTCTGGAGATTTCCGGTGTTGCCTTCACCGATTGGGGCTACACCTTCCACCGCAACTTTGGCAACGATTCCAGCGATTGGCAGGAGCTGGCCATCCACTACAACGGCTGGAAGCCGGTCCAGGTTTCGGTTGGTCGTATCAACCCGACGTTCGGCCTGGAAGAAGCCGTCAGCTCCAAGTGGATCACCGCCATCGAGCGCTCGGCGATCTATGACCTGGCGCCCTGGCTGAACGACCACGAAGACGGCGAAGGCATCCGCGTGCGTACCACTGTCGGCATGTTCCACGGCGAGGCCGGTGCCTATCGTCAGGATGGTGGCGACGGCGTCGACATGCTCGAGGACGAAGATGGCGCCAACAACACCAGCTTCGTGCTGCGTGGCGTGATCGCCCCGATCGTCGAGAAGGACCAGGTGCTGCACTTGGGCGCGAGCTTCGGTCAGCGTGACGTGGAAGAAGGTTACCTGGAACGCATCCGTCCGCGCCTGTCCGTGCGTGGCACCACCGAAGACAGTGCCAACGGCAACCGCGCCACCTTCGGCGGCACTCGCACCGACGGCAGCGATCAGGCCTGGGGTCTGGAAGCGGCTTACATGATCGGCCCGTTCTCGGTTCAGGGTGAATACCTGACCCGCACCGTCGACGCCCAGGATGGTTTCGAGGATCTGGAAGCGTCCGGCTACAACGTGCAGCTGGCCTACACCCTCACCGGCGAGTCGCGCTCCTACAAGCTCGATGGCGGCAAGTTCGACAAGATCAAGCCGGAGAACAAGCAGATCGGTGCGTGGGAAGTGTTCTACCGCTTCGACGACATCACCGTCGACGAGACCGGTATCGCCCCGAGCGGTTATGTCGGTGCGCTGGACAGCGCCAAAGCCGGTGCCAAGACCCACACCATCGGTGTGAACTGGTATGCCAACGAGTCGGTCAAGCTGTCGGCCAACTACTTGAAGACCAGCGTGGACGACGTGGTAAACGCCAATGGCGACGACGACGGCGACGCCATCAGCCTGCGTGCCCAGTACGTGTTCTAAAACATCACCTCATCCGTGATGCTCCATTGAGCCCCGCCCTGGCGGGGCTTTTTTTCGCCTGCGGGACAGGCCAGACTGCGCGCATGCCTATCCAGACCCTGTACCGCCTCGCCGAACTGCCTCCCGCCGAATGGGATGCGCTGCTGAGCGATGATCAGCCCTTCCTTCGTCACGCCTTCCTCTGCGCGCTGGAAGACAGCGGCAGCGTGGGTGGGCGTAGCGGCTGGCAACCTGCCCATCTCCTGCTGCGCGACCCGCAGGGCGCGTTGCAGGCAGCCTTGCCGCTGTATCGCAAGTTTCATTCGTACGGCGAGTACGTGTTCGATTGGGCGTGGGCGGATGCCTGCCAGCGGGCCGGCATCGCCTACTACCCCAAGCTGCTTTGCGCGGTGCCTTTCACCCCGGTCACCGGCAGTCGCCTGCTGGGCGACGTACAGGCTGCCGGTGAGCTGCTCGATGTACTCACCGCTGGGCTTGAAAGGCAGGAACTGTCGGGGCTTCACGTGAATTTCAGCGAGCCGCGGGCCGATCAGCTGCTGGTGGGACGGGATGGCTGGCTGGAGCGCATCGGCTGCCAGTTTCATTGGCACAACCGTGGTTACCGCGATTTTCAGGACTTTCTCGATGCACTGACCTCGCGCAAGCGCAAGCAGTTGCGCAAGGAACGCGAACAGGTGGCGGGGCAGGGCATCAGCTTCGAGTGGCGCGATGGGCACGAGCTCAGTGAGGCGGAATGGGATTTCGTCTATGCCTGCTACGCCAACACCTATCAGGTCCGCGGTCAGACGCCCTATCTGACTCGGCAATTCTTCAGCCTGTTGGCCGAGCGCATGCCGCAGGCGATTCGCGTGGTGCTGGCGTTACAGGGCTCGAGGCCGGTGGCGATGGCCTTCAGCCTGCGCAGTGCGTCTGGCCTGTACGGTCGGTACTGGGGCTGTCTGGCGGAGTTCGACCGGCTGCACTTCGAGACGTGCTTTTACCAGGGTATCGATCAGGCCATCGCGGGCGGCCTGGAGCGGTTCGATGCCGGGGCGCAGGGTGAGCACAAGCTCATTCGTGGCTTCGTGCCGGTGATCACGCGCTCCTGGCACTATCTGGCGCATCCCGGCTTGCGTGCCGCGGTGGCCGAATTCCTCACTCAGGAACGCGCGGGTGTACAGGCCTATGCCGAGGCGGCACGCCAGGCGTTGCCGTATCGGCAGGCTGACTGACGGCGCAATAGGCACGCACCGATAGGCGCGAAGAGAAAAAATCAGTGCGACGCTGCGCTGTTCTCTTCGTGAATACGCAGCATCTGCTCCAGCTCGCTGCGCAGCAGCGGGTCGTCGCAGCCGGGCAGGTACTCACGCAGTTTGCGGATGACCCACTGCTGACCGCGATCGACGAAGGGCAGGCGCTCGTCCAGCGATTCGATGGCCATGGCCTTGCCGTAGAAGGCGCCGGTATCCCGGTTCGGCTCCAAACCCAGGTGCTTGAGGCAATTGAGCAGCAGCTTGCAACTGTCGATCTCGCCCTGGCGAATCTGCTCCAGCAGCTCGCGCTGCTGCGGATCGGTGGCCTGCTGCAGCGATTCGCCAGCGACCTTGGCACCGGCACGCTCGGCGCTGAGCAGGTCCTGTAGCAGCTGGGCCTGGCCTTCGGGGGTATTGAGGGGGCTTTGTGGGGCACTCATTACGCGATCTCCTGTAGCAGAGCAGTGCGCGGATGGGCGCAGCGGCTCGGCCGCCGCGTCGTTGCCGCAAGCGAGATGACCGGCGAGGCCGGTCATCGGAGGGGGTCAGAGCTTCTTGGCGCTGACGATCTTCACCGGCGTCAGCGGCACGTTCTGCATCATGCTGCGATTGCCGGTCGGTACGCGGGTACAACCCGCGGTGTTGGGGGAATCTTGGCGGGAGTTATTTCAGCGCAGTGGCTGTTAGATGAAAATTCAGTGACAACGGAACTTTTAAGTTCCGTAAACAATAAAAAACCGGCCTAAGCCGGTTTTTTATTGCTCGCTCTCTCAGCGCTTGCGCAGGATCACGCTACCAATCGAGTAACCGGCACCGAAGGAGCTGAGCACCCCCACGCTGCCCGCCGGCAGGTCGTCCTGGTACTTGTGCAGGGCAATGACCGAACCGGCCGAACTGGTGTTGGCATAGCTGTCGAGAATCACCGGTGCTTCATGCGGCTCGGCATCGCGGCCAAGCAGCTTGCGGGTGATCAGCAGGTTCATGTTCAGGTTGGCCTGGTGCAACCAGAAGCGCCGTACAGCGGACACCTCCAGCTGATGCTCGGCCAGGTGCGCGGCAATCAGCTCGGCCACCATCGGACAGACATCGCGGAACACCTTGCGCCCTTCCTGGACAAACAGCTTGTCGCGGGCACCGATACCTTCCTCGGCACAGCGATTGAGGAAGCCGAAATTATTGCGGATGTTGTTGGAGAACTGCGTGATCAGCTTGGTGCCGACGATTTCGAACTGCTGCGCCGAGCTGGCCTGATCAGCACGTTCGATGATCACGGCAGTAGCCGCATCGCCAAAGATGAAGTGGCTGTCACGGTCACGGAAATTGAGGTGGCCGGTGCAGATTTCCGGATTGACCATCAGGATGGCACGGGCTTGCCCGGTCTGTACTGCGTTGGTCGCCGCCTGGATACCAAAGGTGGCCGAAGAGCAGGCCACGTTCATGTCGTAGCCCCAGCCCTGAATACCCAGGGCCGCCTGAACTTCGATAGCCACGGCGGGATAGGCACGCTGCAGGTTCGAGCAGGCAACGATGACACCGTCGATATCCGCGGCGCTGCGTCCGGCGCGCTGCAGGGCTTCGCGGGCTGCAGCCACGGCCATTTCGGCCAGAATGCCCAGCTCGTCATTGCTCCGCTCGGGAATGCGCGGGGTCATACGCTGCGGATCGAGGATGCCGGCCTTATCGATAACGAAACGACTCTTGATGCCGGACGCCTTCTCGATGAAGGCCACGCTGGACTCACTCAGCGCCTCGACTTCACCACGCTCGATGGCGGCGGCATGTTCAGCATTGAACTGCTGAACATAGGTATTGAAGGCCAGCACCAGTTCCTCGTTGGAGATGCTGTTGGCGGGAGTAAACAAGCCGGTGCCACTGATCACGACGTTGTGCACAGTCTTTCCTCTTTGTTCTTCGGTCGCACGCAGCGGCCATCATGCAAGGGCTGGCGGTACAGGCCCGCAGCAGCTGAAACAGCAGGAAACACATTATGCCCTGCGAAAGAACAGAGTGTGCCACAGGCGCACCGATGGCGGGCAGTAGACATAACGCGCAGTTCACCGCATTGCTGTCTTGATGCGCGCCGCAGCGTGCAAGACACAGTTTCAGGTACGAAAACGACCGACATTGCCCAGCAGCGTATCCGCCAACGTCCCCAGGCTGGCCGCCGTCTGGTGATTACTGGCCACCGCCAGGCCGTTCTCTTCGGCCATGCGCGCGATCATCTCCACCTGCTGGGCGATTTCCGTGGATGCACTGCTCTGCTCACGCAGCGCATGAGAAATCTCCGCCACCGTGGCCTGCACCTGTTCGGCCGCCTGGCGAATGCGCGCCATGGCTTCGCCCGCTTTCTCGGCACGCGCCACCCCGGCGTTGACCCGCTCGACACCCCGCTCCATGCCCTCCACGGCACCTGCCGTACCCTGCTGGATGCTCTTGACCATCTCGGAGATTTCCCGCGTGGAGTTGGCCGTGCGCGCCGCCAGGTTACGCACCTCATCGGCGACCACGGCAAAACCGCGCCCCTGCTCACCCGCCCGCGCCGCCTCGATGGCCGCATTGAGCGCCAGCAGGTTGGTCTGCGCGGCAATGTCACCAATCACCCCGACGATGGCGGAAATCTGCCCGGAGCGCTCACCAAGTTCCTCGACAGTACGCGCCGACTCGGCAACCGATACGGCAATTTCACTGATCTCCTGCACCACCGATGCGACAATCGCCCCCCCATCGCGCGACAGCTCGCCAGAGCGGACCGCCAGCTCATCCGCCGCACCGGCACCGCGGGCGATATGCTCGATTCCCACGGTCATCTGCTCCACCGCCGCCGCCATGTTGGAAGCCGCGTCGCTCTGTTTCTGTGATGCCACATGAATCTGCCCGGAAGCCGTCACCAGGTCACGCGCGGCATCGGCTACTTCGCCGGCATTGCCCTTGATGCCTGCAATCAGGCCACGCATGGCCTCAGCCATGGCATTGAAGCCCGCTGCGACAAAGCGCAATTCATCGCGCGCCGCCAGCTGGATATGACTACTCAGCTCACCACGCGCCAGGCGCTCGCTGCCCTCGCGCAGGCAGCGAATGCTGTTCATCACCGACAGGTAGGCACCCATCGACAGGTAGCCGATCACCGCCAGTACCAGCACGGCCAGTAATAGGTTGAAGTACAGCACCTGCTGGGCCTCAGCCATGCGCTGTTCGAGCAACTGGTCGAGGGTCGGCAAGAGTACCTGGTTCATCTGTTGATAACCGATCGTGATCCCCTCGGTGGTCAGCTCGAAAAACTGCGCAGCACTGGTCGACTGAAAATCCTCATGCAGCAGCATGCCCTGGACGACCTGCTCAACCCGCTGGATTTTCTGATAGAGCGCTGCCACCGCCTGTTCAAGCGACAAACGCAGCTCCGGGCGTTGCTCGGCCACCTTGGCCAGGCCAGCCTCCACATCCAGCATGGCACTGCGGATTTCCTCGTTGAGTACGCTCAAGGCAATGCGCTGAGCACTATCGGCATGCCCCTGGGCCAGCGCACCGGAGCCCTGGGCACGCAAGCGGCCAAAGCGTTCGAGCAAAAATGGCAAACGATTGATTGCCGCCGTCATCAGGTAGAAGCTCGCTTCGTCCGGATCGAAACTCAGGCCATAGGCATCGGCCAGCTGAATCTGCAAGCGCAGCAACTGCGCCACCAGCTCGGTGTGCGCGTGGAAATTGGCGGCGCGCTCCAGTTGTAGCCCCTGCGCTTGCAACACCTGCCAATCCCGCTCGATCTGCTGCCAGGCGGGCAGCTGGCGCTTGTCCTCGGCCAGACTGGCACGCAGGCTGGCCAGCGCACGCGATACCTCTTCGGCGCGCTGCGCACGCTTATCCCGCATGTCTGCATTGCCGCCCAGCACCATCGAGGACAAGCCGCGATGCTGCTGGGTCAACTCAACCATCCGGGCCAGCGGGCGGGTCAGCGCGGTCGCCACCAGTTCGTTGCGCGAGCGCTCGATGGTTTCCCGCAACTCACTGGCCAGGGCCCACATCAGGCTGGCGAAGGCCAGCAGTACCAGAGCACCGATCAGGCCAAACTTGCTGGGATAGTTGAGCCGGTTCATCAACGCGGTGGCGGGTACAAAGAGGGTTTTCATGACAGACATCCCGAGGCGGATCAGGTGGGCAAGGCCCGCCGTAGCACACCGGCCAGCCTTCATACCTGACAGAATCACTCGGACAGTTCGCCACGTCCCTGATTGCAGTCAAGATAACGACTAACCAGTCAGTCAGGAATCTGGCAGGCCGTGCAGGGTACGTTCACGGGCTTGATAGCCTGGCGACTCGCGCACCCTGCGCACGCTGTCCCAGATGCGCTCGGCCAATTCGCCATCACGGTCGCAGAGCGGCGCACTGAGCATCAGGAAGTAAGGTTTGACCTGCAGCGGCAGCGGCGCCTTGCGGATGCTCGCCGCTAACTGGGCATCCCCCTGCAGAATGAAATCGGCACGGGCACTCTGTAACGCCACTGCCGAGACACGCCGGCTGGCCAGCATGCGCAACAGGGCCTGGGGTTCGCGACTACTTTCGTCCACGCGTGCGCCCAACTGATGCAGGAAAGGCACGATGGAGAAGCCACTGAGCGACCCCACCGAGCCATTCACCTGCAAACGCTGGCCATCCCAGTGAGGGATCTGCTCGACACGGTGGTAGAGCGCATAATCGCCGGTATGCAGGCGCCGACTGCTATCCACACTGCCTTGGGCATCCAGCGGATAGCGCCCCAGCAAGGCACGCTCGGCCTGGTAGCTGGCCGCAAAGGCACCGTCGTAGCGCCCCTGCTGCAGGCCCGCCAGGCAACGCCGCCAAGGCACGGCAATAAACTCGATAGGCCGTTGCAGATGCTCGCCTACCTCGCGCAGCAATTCGATATTCAACCCCTCGCCTCCCCGCATTACCCAGGGGTAGGAGTCACTGTCTTCATAGCAAAAGCGCAGCGCTGCGCTGTCCTCGGCCTGTGCGGTAGCCAGCAGCAGGCTGCAGCAGATCAACAACACTCGGGACACGACAGGCTCCTTGCGGGGGAACAGGCAAAACTGCAGTGAGTATAGGCAAGGTAAAGGTACATTCAGCTTCGCTTCAGTTTGCCGGCGCATGCTAACTAGGCTTTTAATAAGCAAGCTACTTATTAGCCTGATAAATACCAAGGAGCTCATCCATGCGCTCGATTAGCGTGATCGCCAGTCTGGTACTGGCCGCCTGGCTGTATAGCCTGGGCATGGGGCCTGGCGCTGCCTGGCTGGATGTCTGGTGGTGGCGTCGCGAAACCATCCTGTTCAGCGGCGTGCTGTCGTTTACCCTGATGGCCTGGCTGATGCTGCTAGCCATGCGCCCGGCCTGGCTGGAGCAACGTATGGGCGGTCTGGATCGGCTGTATCGCATGCATCGCCTGGCCGGCTACTGGGCCATCGGCCTGGGCTTTGCGCACTATCTACTGGAGCTGGCCGGCCCACTACTGGACATGCTGGTTCCCCACCCAGGCAAGGGCCCCAAGGTCGAACGACTCTTCGAAGCCTGGCGCGACTCGGCCAAGGACCTGGGCGAATGGTCGATCTGGCTGCTCGGCCTGCTGTTGGTGCTAACCCTCTGGCAGCGCTTCCCCTACCACCTGTGGCGTTACGCACATCGCCTGCTGGCACCGCTGTTCCTGCTGTTCGCCTTCCATGGCGTGGTACTGGCACCGGATAACTACTGGCGCCAGCCGCTGGGCCTGCTGATCGCCGGCAGTGCACTGCTCGGCAGTATCTGCGCGCTGTATTCGCTGACTCGACGCATCGGCCAGTCACGACGCCATACCGGGCAGATCGTCGCCATGCGCGCCCTGGCTGATGATGTGCTGGAGATCACCTGCCAGTTGCAAGGCCACTGGCGGCACCAGCCCGGACAGTTCGCTTTCATTGACTTCGGTGGCGCCGAGGGCGCACACCCCTTCACCCTCAGTGCTGCTGATACGGGAAATGCCTGTGTGCGCGTTGCCATCAAGGCCCTGGGTGACCACACCCGACACCTGCAGCACACCCTGCAGGTAGGCCAGGCCGTGCAGGTCGAGGGCCCCTACGGTGCCTTCACGCTGCCATCGGCACAGTTGCCCAACCAGCACTGGATTGCCGCCGGGATTGGCGTAACTCCCTTCCTGGCCTGGCTGGAAGCGCTTCAGGGACAGCCCGAACGTGCGCCCCAGGCCACGCTGCATTACTGCGTACGCAACCCAGCGGAAGACCTGTTCGGTCAGCGTCTGGCGCAGCTGTGCAGCGGCTTGCCAAGCATCCGCCTGCAGGTCCATTACAGTGACCTCCAGGGACCGCTAGATGGCTCCACCCTGCTCAGCGAGCACCCGCAAGGCTGGCCACACCTGTGGTTCTGCGGCCCGCAGGGGCTGGCCGAACACCTGCGGCGCGGCCTGCGTCAGGCCGGCATGCCGCTGGCACAGTTTCACCAGGAAGCCTTCCGCATGCGCTGAGGGTTAGCCGAGCGAGGCATGCTTCTCCTGCAACATGGCATCCATATGCTGGATCATCGCGTAGCTCTGTTCCTCGGCTTCACGCATTGCATCGATGATGCGTTGCTTGATCGCCGGCTGGTGGATCCAGTCGGCATCACGCAATGCCACGGCGGCCTGTACCGCACGGTGTACCTGGACATGCGGTGCTTCAAGGGCACGGAAGCCGCGGGTATGGCTGCAACTGGCCTGCCCTTCGCCCTGGTAGTACCACTGACCAAGGCGACAGTGCTGGTGATCCATGGCCACCGCCTCCAGCGCACCGGTGAACTGCGCCGAGCTGTCCAGAGCGATATAGCCGTTCTGCTTGTAGATGATGTGGTCGACCTTGACCAGGGTGTTGAGCGCCTGGTCCTTGGCCATGCTCACTGCCGCCATGGTTTGCCGCGAACCACTGGCAAAGGTATCGAACTGATCGCGGAAGCCCACCGCCATGCGACTGACTTCCTGCGCCAAGCTGTTGGAGTCGGCGGCTTGCACCACCATGTCGCTGACGCGCCGGCTGAAATTGCCAATGGTACTGGTGACCTCCACCGCCGCATCCTTGGTACGCCGCGACAGGGCCTTGACCTCATCGGCAACGACCGCGAAGCCGCGTCCCTGGTCGCCGGCACGCGCTGCCTCGATGGCGGCATTAAGTGCCAGCAGGTTGGTCTGATCAGCGATCTCGGTAATGATCGACAGCGACGCCTGCACCTGCTGGCTGTCGTTGCCCAGCTGGTTGACCACCTCCGCAACCTGATTGATGGTGCGTGAGATATTGTCCAGCGCCTCCACCATTTGCTGCACGCCCTGCTGACTGTGCAGAGCCGCGCTGCCATTGTCATTGGCAATCTGCTCGACCTGCCCCATACGCTCGCCAATGTGCAGCAAATCCTCCTGGGCATCTCGCAGGTTACGAATCAGGTTCTGCACATTGAGTGAGTGCAACGCCGAATGCAGCTGGTTGTCGGCGACCAGCCGCGAGTTCTTGCTCATCTCGCCGATCGAGTAGTTGATGTTTTCCAGCGACACACGCAACTGACCGGGCATGCCGTCAGTCAGCGCCTGGCGCTGGAAGTTGCCTCGCGCCACGTGACTGAAACAGGAGTCGACCTCCTTGAAGTAAGACTCGACCTTGTCGAGGAAGTCGTTGACCTCCCAGGCCACCTTACCCACCTCGCCCAGGTGCTGGGTATTGGTCACGCGCAAATGAAAGGCGCCCGCATTGGCCTGACTCATCGTGTCGTAGACCGTCTGCAGGGTGCGCAGCACACGCCCCCCGGCACGCAGCATGACTACAACCGGCAACAGGGTCAGCACGGGTTGCAGCAACCACCACAGGCTGCCTTCGGCAAACAGGATGGCCCACAAGGGGCCCGCCAGGGAAATAGCCACCAGGCTGCCGGCCAGCAGCTTGATGCGCGCGCAGAGGAACGGTGAACCCGCGCTGACGCCGTAGGTTTGCGGTGACGAGAAACTCATGAGCGCACCTCCTGGGTGAGCGCCAGGACAAACCCGGTGTAGTCCGTGCCTTGTTGCTGCAACAACTCCTGCAGGTAGGCTTGTGAGCGGGCAATCGCTTCACGCGGGCCAGCCTCGCGCTCCAGCTCCAGCATGCGCCGATAGATGGGTTCGAGGACCGCCAGCGCACTGGCCTTGGGCTTGCGACGCACCGAATAGTAGCCACGCAACTGGCCAGCGCTGTCCAGGTCCGGGGTGATATTGGCCAGCACCCAGTAGAAACTGCCGTCCTTGCACAGATTCTTCACATAACCGAAGAACTCCTGGCCGCCCTGCAGGGTGCTCCACAGCAATTGGAAAACCCCACGCGGCATATCCGGATGACGCACGATATTGTGCTGTACGCCCAGCAGCTCAGGCTCGGCAAAGCCGGAGATCTTCATGAAGGTGCGATTGGCGTAGGTAATGCGTCCCTTGGTATCGGTTTTGCTGACGATGAACTCATCATCGCCAAGACGAATTTCGTTGCGTGTAGGAGTGATCTTCAGCTTCATGCCAGTAGTCCGCAGGTGGAGACGGTGCATCCTGAACATCGCCAGGCGATAGACGCACTATCGGCCAGCCTGCTGGCCACTTGAATGGCTAGGGGGGCCTGACACAGGCTGCACAGCGGCATAGTGCCAGCAGCCCCCTGGTGAAAACTTGAGCCAAAGCAAGCAAAACGCCGCCTTGGCCAGAGCGGGCTTATTGCTCGAGGCGTTTCTGCAAGCGCGCCTGCAATGCCTTGAGTTGCTCGGCATCGGCCTGCTGGCTGGCATGGATACCCAGCGAGTCGCCGGCAAAGCGCGGAATGATGTGCAGGTGCAGGTGGAAGACCGTCTGCCCGGCCGGGGCACCGTTAAACTGTGCAATCTGCACGCCGTCGGGCTGCAGCTCCTCCACCAGCAGTTTGCTCAGGCGCTGCACCACGGCCATCAGCTGAGCCAAGGTAGCACCATCGACCTCCAGCAGGTTGCGTGCCGCGACCTGTTTGGGAATCACCAGGGTATGCCCGTAGGATTGCGGGAACAGGTCGAGGAAGGCCAGTACCTGCTCATCCTCGTAGATCTTGTAACAGGGCAGTTCGCCACGGATGATCTTGGCAAAGACATTCTGTGGGTCGTATTGGCCATGCAGGCTCATGGTGCTCTCCCTCGGCACAGGTTGTGAGAGATGCACCATACCGGCTCGCCAGCCCGCCGAACAGCCAGCTCACGCCCCAGCCAGGAGATCCCATGAATCCGCTCGACGCGTTCCCCGTCACCCGCAAATGGCCACCGAGCCAACCACAGTACCTGCAGCTGTATTCGCTACCCACCCCCAACGGGGTCAAGGTATCGATCATGCTGGAAGAAATCGCCCTGCCTTACGAAGCGCACCGGGTCAGCTTCGAGGACAACGCTCAGTTCAGCAGCGAGTTCCTGTCACTCAACCCCAACAACAAGATTCCAGCCATCCTCGACCCCAACGGGCCTGAAGGACAACCACTGGCACTCTTCGAGTCCGGCGCAATCCTGCTCTACCTGGCCGAGAAAAGCGGACAACTGCTACCCGCCCAGGCCCAGCAACGCTACGAATGCATCCAGTGGCTGATGTGGCAAGTCGGCGGCGTCGGGCCAATGTTTGGCCAGCTGGGTTTCTTCCATAAGTTTGCCGGCAGCCAATATCCCGACAAACGTCCGCGCGACCGCTACGTTGCCGAGGTGGTGCGCCTGCTCGGCGTACTGGAGCAACGCCTGCAGCAACGCCAATGGCTGATGGGCGACACCTACAGCATTGCCGATATTGCCGTACTGCCCTGGGTGAATACCCTGCTGGGCTTTTATGGCGCTGGCGAACTGGTCGACTTCGCCCGCTTCGCCAACGTGCGCCGCGTACTCGACGCTTTTCTTGCCCGCCCGGCGGTACAGCGCGGCCTGCAGGTACCCGGCTGAGCGTGCCGCACTCGCGCAACCTTTAGGCGGGCGCTAAAGTGCCCGCCCGGACATGAGAAACGCACGATGAGCAATGATCCACTGCACGGCCTGCCCCTGAAGACCATCCTGCAAGCACTGGTCGAGCGACATGGCTGGGAGCGCCTCGGCCAGCTGATCGCCATTCGCTGCTTCCAGCATGAACCCAGCCTGGCTTCCAGCCTGAAATTCCTGCGTAAAACCCCCTGGGCGCGGGAGAAGGTCGAAGCCTTGTATATAAAAGACCTGGCGCACAAGTGACCCTCGGCGGGAGGCGCGCACAGCGATTCCTCACTGAGCGCGTCCAACAGGCTACTAAAGCGACTCCAGCCAACGCGGATCGAAGCAACGCTGCTCGGTGTCCAAGCCGCGTTGCTGCATGGCCTCACAGTGGCTGTCGATTTCCCGCACCATCTGGCTCAACTCACTGCTGTTCCCGTCCAGTTGGTGCATCTGGGTAACGCCCAGATGGTAGAAACGCAGCACCTTCATGGCGGTTGCATCGCCGGCGGCGACACCTGCCTGCACCCGGTGCATGCGGTTGGTCACCTGCATCAGGTGGCGCTTGAGTTGCCAACCATAGACAGCGGCGGCCATCACCGGACGCGACCAGAGTTGCTGGCGCACCAAGGCGATGGTCAGCACCAGACCTGCCAGCACACCCAGCAGATTCCACTGGAAGTTGTCCCCTCCCGGAGTGCCGAACAGCCGGTTACTCGCTGTCGCACAGAGCATGCCCAATACCACAAAAATCAGCACGACCAGCAGCGTGCTACGCCGGGTTTGCTGGCGATAATGCTCGGGGTTCATCGGTTGGATTTCGAACATGGTTTTCCTGCAAGGTCTGAACAATCAATGACAGCAGGCTGGCCCGCGCTGCCTGCTGGTTATACTGCGCGCCACAAACAGCCGGCAAGACGAGCAATACACCTGTGCTCGGATTGACGTACCTGGCAGTAGCAGACTAACCGTAGCGAAAAGGTGCCCCCTATTCCTAGGGCCAAGCCTGGCGGCGCAATGGGCTGCATGAATAAATAACCAGAGCGGCAGCCTGGCCTTAGCTCTCCACCACAGACCACTGCTTGGCCAGGCGTTTGTCCGACACGGCCATCCTGGTGCCCAGCTGCTGGGCGAACAGCGACACGCGATACTCCTCGAGCATCCAGCGATACAGGGTCAGCTGCGGGTCGCGCTTGCCTTCCTGGGCATGCTTGGCGGCGCGCGCCTGGTACTGCTCCCAGGCGGCACTCAGCTCGCCGGTCCAGACGCGGTCGCGCTGCACCTGACTCCCCACCTTGTCCAGGCGCTGTTCGATGGCCTTGAGGTAGCGCGGAATCTCCTTCAGCCACTCACCCGGTGTCTCGCGCACGAAGCCGGGGTAGACCAGATTGGCCAGTTGCTGCTTGATGTCGTTGAGCGCCATGGCCTGGGCCAGGTCGATCTTGCCTTTGAAGCGCTTCTGCAGGCCGTGGGCAAGCTTGAGGATGTCCAGGGTGAGCCTGGCGATGCGCTCGGCGTGACTGGTCCAGTCGCCACGCTTGCGCTCGGCCAGCTGCGCCAGAGCGGCGCCGTCGCGCGGCAATGTCGCCTCGCCGTCGAGGATGCAGGCATCGAGACTGGCCAGCAGGATGTCCTCGACCAGCGCCTCGGGGCGGCCCATTTCGCGGTACAGCAGGGCCAGCTCGGTGAGCCCCGGCAGCTTGCCGCGCAGGTACTTGGCCGGCTCGGCCAGCTGTTGCAAGAGCAGGCGCTGCAAGGCTCGGCGGTGCTGGTAGTCGGCCTCGGCCTGGGTCGGGAAGCGCCCTTCCTTGACCACACCGCGCACTCCATCAGGGCCGCTCTCGGCAGTCTCCACCAGCGCCGGGAACACGGTCATGGACAGGCCGGCGATCTTCTGCTGGGTCTTCTCGGCGACCTGGGCAAAGGCCTTGGCCTCGACCGGCTTCTGTTCCTGCTTCTGCTGCGGCATGGCCAGTGCGGCCTGGCTGGCCTCGGCGAAACGTGCGCAAAGCTCGGCCAGATCGCGACCTTCGCCAAGGAACTTGCCGCGCGCATCGACCACCTCGATGTTCATCTTCAGATGATTTTCCAGCTGCGCTGCCGCCTCGACCCACGCCTCTTCGGGCACGCGGGCACCAGTCATGCGGGTCAGTTCGCGACCCAGCGACTCGGCCAGGCTGCCCTGGCCGAAGACCATCTTGGAGAGTGCCGCGCCGACGAAGTCCGGCACCGGCACGAAGTTCTT
The DNA here is from genome assembly GCF_002234375.1 of Pseudomonas fluvialis. Classification (GTDB taxonomy): domain Bacteria; phylum Pseudomonadota; class Gammaproteobacteria; order Pseudomonadales; family Pseudomonadaceae; genus Aquipseudomonas; species Aquipseudomonas fluvialis. Next base: position 80,882 of record NZ_NMQV01000023.1, on the reverse strand, counting down.
GCGCAGTGCCTTGGGCAGACCGCGCACCAAGGCGATGGCCTTGGCCTCGAGCAGACCTGGCACCAGCCAGTCGAGGCGTTCGGCCGGCAGCTGCGGCAGCAGCGGCGCCGGCACGCGCAAGGTCACCCCGTCGCGCGGGTGGTTCGGCTCGAAGTGGTAGGTCAGCGGCAGTTGCAGCTCGCCGAGCTGGAGAATGTCCGGGTACTGCGCGGCGGTGACTTCCTTGGCGTCGCGCGCCAGCACGTCCTCCTCGCGCATGATCAGCAGCTGCGGGTTCTTCGCCCCTTCGCCCTTGTACCAGTGCTCGAAGGTCGCGGCCTGGTGGATTTCCGCCGGAATGCGCGCCTCGTAGTAGCCGTACAGGGTTTCCTCATCGGCGAGGATGTCGCGGCGGCGCGCCTTGGCCTCCAGCTCGTCGAGGCGCTCGAGCAGCGCGCGGTTGGCCGCCAGGCATTTGGCACGACTGTTGATCTCGCCACGCACCAGGCCCTCGCGGATGAACAGCTCACGCGAAGCGACCGGGTCAACCGGGCCGAAATGCACCGGCCGGCGGCCGACCACGATCAGCCCGTACAGGCTGACCTGCTCGAAGGCCACCACCTGGCCACGACGCTTCTCCCAGTGCGGCTCGAAGTGGTTCTTCTTGATCAGGTGGCCGGCCAGCGGCTCGATCCAGTCCGGCTCGATCTTCGCCACCATGCGGGCGAACAGCTTGGTGGTTTCCACCAGCTCGGCGGTCATCACCCAGGCCGGCTTCTTGCGCCCGATCACCGACGAGGGGTGAATCCAGAAGCGCCGCTGGCGCGCGCCGAGGTAGTCGCCATCTTCACTCTTCTGGCCGATCTGGCTAAGCAGGCCGGACAGAATCGCCTTATGCACGGCGGCGTAGCTCTTGGCGCGCTGCGCCGCCTCGCTGGCCTCGGCCTGCTCGCGGACGATCACGTTGACCTTGCTGTCGGTAGTCGGCTTGACCTTCGCCTCGCTCTGGGCCGGGCGCTCGCGCTTGCCTTCCGCTTTGCTCGTCGACAGCTGCAGCTCGCGGGCGATCAGCACCAGCTGGCGGTGCGCATCGCGCCATTCGCGCAGACGCAGGTAATTGAGGAAGTTCTTCTTGCACCAGTTGCGCAGCGGGTTGCTGCCCAGCTCCTGGCGCTTCTCCTCGAAGCCGCGCCACAGGTTGATCAGCGCAGCGAAGTCGGAATCCACATCCTTCCACTGCGCATGCGCCTGGTCGGCCGCCTGCTGGCGGTCCATCGGCCGCTCGCGCGGGTCCTGCACGGACAGCGCCGAAGCGACGATGAGGATCTCCTCTAGGCTGCCGAGCTTGGCCGCCTCCAGCACCATGCGCCCCAGGCGCGGGTCGATGGGCAGGCGCGCCAGTTGGCGGCCCAGCGGGGTCAGCTGGCCCTCGCGGTTGACCGCCGAGAGTTCCTGCAACAGGTTGAAGCCGTCGCTGATGGCCTTGCCATCCGGCGGCTCGATAAAGGGGAAGTCTTCGATGCTGCCCAGGCGCAGGTGCAGCATCTGCAGGATCACCGCCGCCAGGTTGGTACGGAGGATTTCCGGATCGGTGAATTCGGGGCGGGCGAGGAAGTCCTCCTCGCTGTACAGGCGGATGCAGATGCCCGGTTCGACCCGGCCGCAACGGCCCTTGCGCTGGTTGGCGCTGGCCTGGGAAATTGCCTCGATGGGCAGGCGCTGGACCTTGGCGCGGTAGCTGTAGCGGCTGATGCGCGCGGTGCCGGAGTCGATCACATAGCGGATGCCCGGCACGGTCAGCGAGGTTTCCGCGACGTTGGTGGCCAGTACGATCTTGCGCGCGCCCATCGGCGCGAAGATCTTCTGCTGCTCGGCCGGGGTCAGTCGCGCGTACAGCGGCAGCACCTCGGTCAGGCGCAGGTTGGCCTTGCGCAGCACCTCGGCGGCCTCGCGAATCTCGCGCTCGCCGGGGAGGAACACCAGCACGTCGCCAGGACGCTTGCCCTCGGCGCGCTCATGGGCAGCAATCTCGTCCAGCGCGGCGAGGATGCCCTGGTCGACGGTCAGATCGTCGAGCAGGCGCTCGCCCTCCTCGTCCACCTCGGCGGCCAGCGGGCGATACCAGGTCTCCACCGGGTAGGTGCAGCCGGACACCTCGATGATCGGCGCATCGTTGAAGTGCTTGCTGAAGCGCTGCAGATCGATGGTCGCCGAGGTGATGATCAGCTTCAGATCGGGGCGGCGCGGCAGCAGGGTCTTCAGGTAGCCGAGCAGAAAGTCGATGTTGAGGCTTCGTTCATGCGCCTCGTCGACGATGATCGTGTCGTACTTCTCCAGGTAGCGATCGTGCTGGGTCTCGGCCAGCAGGATGCCGTCGGTCATCAGCTTGACCAGGCTGGCGTCGCCGGAATGGTCCTCGAAGCGCACCTGGTAGCCGACCAGCTCGCCCAGCGGGCTGCCGATCTCCTCGGCCACGCGGGTGGCCACGCTGCGCGCGGCCAGACGGCGCGGCTGGGTGTGGCCGATCAGGCCATGCACGCCACGGCCCAGCTCCAGGCAGATCTTCGGCAACTGGGTGGTCTTGCCCGAGCCGGTCTCGCCGGCAATCACCAGCACCTGGTGCTCCTGCAACGCCTTCTTGATCTCGTCGCGCTTGGCGGCGATCGGCAGGGCATCGTCGTAGCGGATCGCCGGAATGCTCTGCCGGCGCGCCTCGACCTTGGCCACCGAGGCCTGGAAGCGCTCCAGCCACTGTGCCAGCCTGGTCTCGTCCGGCATCTTGCGCAACTCGTGCAGCTGGCGACGCAAGCGATGCCGATCCACCAGCAAGGCCTGGCCAAGGTTGTGCTGCAGGGTCTCGAAGTCGGGCGTGGCGTGGGTCATGGCGTGGATCGGCTGAACAAAGGGTGGCGATTGTCGCAGATTTTACCCGCTGTCCGGGCCTGCCCTGTGTTGCAATAGCACCTGCCCATTTCGCAAAAGGACCTGCACCGTGTTGCGCCAACTGTTTGCCTGCGACTTTTATGTACAAATCATGCCCGACGCTTTTCAGCTGACACTGCTGGAGCCGCCCTATCCACAGCTGCAGGTACAAGCCAACCCGGGCTTCACCAGCTCGCGCCTGCTGGTCGGCCAGTTCAGCCAGGCCAGCCGCTGCCTGCGTGAAGCGCTGGGTCAGTTGCCCGGCAAGGGCTGGGTAAAGCGCAGCCCACGGCTACTGCTGCATCCCATGGCTCTGTGCGAGGGCGGGCTGAGCGAGGTGGAAGAGCGCCTGCTGCGCGAGCTGGGCTTGTCAGCCGGCGCCCATCAGGTGCGCTTGCATCTGGGCAACCCGCTCAGCGCAGAGCAGGCCCAGGCCTTGCTACGGCAAGTCGCCTGACCCCGACATTCAGGGCTGGATGCGCCCATCCACCAGGATCACCTGCCGCGCGCAGCGCGCTGCCAGGCGCGGGTCATGGGTGACCAGCAGGATGGCACAGTCAAACTGCTGGTTGATTCGCTCGAAAAGACTGAACACTCCCTCTGCGCTGCGGCTGTCCAGATTGCCGGTCGGCTCGTCGGCCAGCAGCAGCGGCGGTCGGGTGACCAGGGCACGGGCGATGGCTACCCGTTGCTGCTGACCGCCCGACAGCTGCCCCGCCGGCTTGTCGGCAAACGCACCAAGACCGACTTCCCCCAGCAGCTCGTGCGCCAGCTGGCGCTGCTCGGCGCTGGGCCGGCCGCTACGGATCATCAAGGGCATCAACACGTTGTCCAGCACACTGAAGGCACTGATCAGGTGGTGAAACTGGAACACGAAACCCAGGGCCTGGTTACGCAGTCGCGTGCGCTGTGCGTCATCCAGCCGCGAGGTGGCCTGGCCCAGCAGATACAGCTCACCACTGCTCGGCTGATCGAGCAGGCCGATCTGGTTCAGCAAGGTACTCTTGCCAGAGCCGGACGGGCCGATCAGCGCGCACAACTCACCACCCCGCAGGGTGAGCTCGATGTCTTGCAGCACCCTGCTCTCCTGAGGCGTGCCTGGGTTGTAGACCTTGCCCAGCCCTTGCAGGCGCAGTATTTCACGCGATTCAGACATAGCGGATGGCCACCGCCGGATCGAGGAGCGCGGCGCGGCGCGCCGGCCAGGCCGCTGCCAGCACCCCACTGAGACTGGCCACCAACATGGCCAGGGGAATCAGATCAGGAGCCACACTGATTTCAAACAGGCGCTTGCCAAACAGATTGAACAGCTGGATCAATCCCCAGCCGGCCAGGCCGCCCACTGCAGAACCACACAGGCCGAACAGACCACCCTGGATCAGGAAAACCCGCAGGATTTGCCCACGCGGGCTACCCATGGCCCGCAGGATGCCAATCTCACGCGTGCGCTGAACGACGCTGACCGCCAGCACGCTGGCAATACCGAAAGCCACCGAAATGCCGACGAACAAGCGAATCATCTGCGTGGTCATGCTCTGCGAACTCAGCGCATTGAGCAGCTGTCCATTGGTCTCCATCCAGCTCTGCACCTTCAGCCCGGTCAGCCGTTGCAGGCGCTGGGCCACCTGCTCGGCCGCGAAGATGTCATCCACCGTGGTTTCCAGCACGGTCACGCCACCCGGCAAGTCGAGCAGGGTTTGCGCCTGTTTGAGTTCCAGGTAGACATAACGGGTGTCCAGCTCGCGGACCCCCAGCTCGAAGATGCCGACAATATCCACTACCGCGTCACGCCCGCCCCCCGCGTCCAGGCGCAACTTGTCGCCGATGCCCAGGCCCAGTTCCTCGGCGAGCTGTTGACCAATCAGCGCCTGGTCGGCGGCCAGGCGCAGCGTGCCGGCACGCATGTGCCGCTGCAACGGGATGATCCGCAGGTAGCGCGGCAGGTCCACGCCGAGCAGGGCTACCGAGGTACGTGCCACGCCACGCCGGGCCAGCGCCGGACCACTGACTACCGGCGAGACTGCCCGTACCTGAGGATGCTCGTCGAGCAGTGCCAGCAGCGCCTGCCAGTTGCTGATCGAGCGCAAGCGCTGTGCGCGTGGGCTTTCCCGCAGCAACAACTGGCTGCCATCGGCCAGCGGAGCCAGGCGGTTGAACTCATCCGGCGGCAGGATGCGGATATGCGCCTGACTACCCAGGGTGCGCTCCACCACGTTGGCCTGCAGGCCAGTAATCAGCGCGGTGATAAAGACGATCACCGCCGAGCCGACGGCAATCCCCAGGATGATCAGCAGGCTTTGCTGGCGGTTTTCGAGGAGAAAGCGCAAGGCAATCAGCCATTCCGTCCAGTGTGTGCGCCAGGCTTGCGGCATGCGCTACTCCTGCTCCGCCGCCAACCCAGGCAATAGGCGCACGCGTACCTGCTGCCCCACTTGCGCTGGCTCTGCCAGCAGCAGATCGCCTTCCGCAAGGCCGTCGAGTACTTCGCTGTGACTGTCGCCCTGCAGCCCCAGACGCACGCTCAGTGCTTCCACGCGACCATCACGCACCCGCTGCACCTGCGCCTGGCGCCCTTGGCGCTGCAACAGTGCGTCATTGGCCAGCACCAGGGCCTGCTCGCGGCGGGCGGTTTCGATATTCACCGAGACGGTCATGCCGTAACGCAGGAAGTCGGCCGCTTCAAGCAACTCCAGATGCACATCGAGGGTCCCGCGACTGCTGTCGACATTCGGTGCAATGAAACTGACCCGCGCGGCCAGCCACTGTTCGGGGTAGGCATCAGCCGCCACCTGGGCGGGCTGCCCCAGCGCCAGGGCGGCAATATTCTTTTCATCCAGCGGCAGGATGATCTCGCGGCTGTCGGCGCGGGCAATCTGCAGCAGGGTACGCCCCGGCTGCACCAGGTCGCCCGGTTCCACGGCACGGTTCTGCACCGTGCCCGCGACCTGGGCATGGATGCGCGTCTTGGCCAGATTGGCCCGCGCCGCCTGCAGGCGTTGTTCCAGCACCTGTTGCTCACTACCGCCCGGCGCCAGGGCCGCGGCAGCCAGCTCGGCGCGTTCCAGCGCCACACGCAGGCTGCGCTCGATACGACGGGCCTGCTCCAACTGCTCCAGTGACAGCAACTGGCGCTGTCGCAAGGCCTCGCGCCGCTGGTACTCGCGCAAGGCCTGGGCATGGTTGTGGCGTGCCTCGCGCAAGGCCGCCTCAGCTTGCGGGCGCAACGAATCAGTCAGCTGACGCAACGCTGCCTCGGCTTCCGCCAGGCGTGCGCGCTGCTCGTCATCCTGCAGGCGCAGCAGCAACTGGCCGGCCTGCACCGAGTCGCCTTCACGTACATAGCGTTCGGCCACCACCCCGGTGATCTCGCTGCCGACCTGGGCCACCGACTGATTACCCACTTCGCCGCTGGCCACCACGCGCTGGACCAACGGGCGCAGCTCCAGGCGGTACGCCGCCACTTCCGGGCCACGCGCAACCTGCCACCACCACCAGGCCAGCCCAGTGCAGAGAATCAGTAGCCAGACAATCAGTGAACGCGCAGCGGGCACGGGACTCTCCACGGGCAAGGCTCAGGCATCGATGCCCGGCAGCTTACCGCAAGCGACGCCTGGCCTGCACTTGCGAGGCTGGGGCGAATCAGCGAGGATGCGCGGCGCGCGGCCCTGCACGCCGCGCCCAACTGTTGCGGTGGCGGTTCTCCAGCCTGCCCTGCGCTGTTTTGATCTGTGGAAGAGCCCGTGAACAAAGACCAACTGCGCGCTGAACTGGAGCGTCAGGCGCAACGTTACAAGGATGTCTATGGCGGCGAAGTGACCCTCTACGCCGCCCAGCCGGAACCCGAACGCAAACCCTGGCGCAAGCGCCCCTCGGTACAGGACCAGGCGTTTGCCAGCGAACTGGAAAAGATCGCCAGGGACTTGCAAGCACCCGCCGAGCCCTGACTCAACGCTTGCCCAGCAGCGACCCCAGCAAGCCACGCACCAGCTGCCGCCCCAGTTGGTTGGCCGCCTGACGCACCGCACTCTTGAGCACCTGCCCGGCAACCTCACCCAATGCCTCCAGGGCCGGAGAGCCGGCCCCCGGCACGGGCTGGCCGGTCGCCTGCGCGGGGGTCGCCTGCAGGGCGCGTTCGCGCAGCATTTCGTAGGCCGAGTGGCGATCAATCGCCTGGTCATAACGCCCGCGCAACGCCGAATTCGTGATCAGCGCGCGACGCTCCTCGGCCAGCAACGGGCCGATGCGCGACTGCGGCGGGGCAATCCACACATGCTCGACGCGCCCGGGAATGCCGCTGCTCTCCAGGCTGCTGATCAGCGCCTCGCCAATGCCCAGCTCACTGAGACGGCTGCGCGTATCGAACGCCGGGTTGCTGCGAAAACCATCAGCCACCGCCTTGAGGCTGCGTTGCTCGGCCGCCGTGAAGGCACGCAGGCCATGTACGATGCGCAATCCCAACTGGGCCAGTACCGGATCGGGCAGGTCGCTGGGGCTCTGCGTGACGAAATACACCCCGACACCCTTGGAACGGACCAGCCGCACCACCTGCTCCAGGCGCTCCTGCAAGGCTTTCGGGGTGTCATGGAAAAGCAGGTGTGCTTCATCGAAGAACAGCGCCAGTAAAGGCCGCTCGGCATCGCCTCGCTCGGGCAGTTGCTCGAACAGCTCAGCCAGCAACCAGCACAGGAAGATCGCGTACAGCTTGGGTGATTCGTGGATCAGCCGGCTGGCATCCAGCAGATGAATCATCCCGCGGCCATCAGCGGCCGGCTGCAACAGATCGGCCAGTTGCAGCGCCGGCTCACCGAATAGCGCTTCGCAGCCCTGCTGCTCCAGCGTCGCCAGCCGCCGCTGCAAGGCCTGTGCCGAGGCCTTGGTGAACAGCGCGGCATCCTCGCCAAGCACCGTGGGCTGCTCGCCAAGATGCTGAAGCAAGGCCTTGAGGTCTTTCAGATCCAGCAACAGCAAGCCCTCGCGATCCGCCACGCGAAATACCGCATAGAGCGCGGCCTGCTGGCTGTCGCTGAGCTGCAGCAGGCTGCCCAGCAGCAGCGGGCCCATTTCGCTGAGGGTAGTACGTAGCGGATGGCCGGTCTGCCCGTGCACATCCCAGAGGGTCAGCGGGTAAGCCTGGCTGCGGTAGTTGAGGAAACTCATCTGGGCAATGCGCTCGGCAATCTTGCCCTGCGGGGTAGCGGCTGCTCCCAGGCCACACAAATCGCCTTTGATATCGGCAGCAAACACACTGACCCCGGCATCACTGAAGCCTTCGATCAAGCGCTGCAGGGTCACGGTCTTGCCGGTGCCGGTGGCTCCGGCGATCAACCCATGACGATTGCCCAGGCGCAGACTCTGGCCTTGCGGCTGGCCATCGGCACGCGCGCCCAGCAGCAACTCGGTGATTTTTTCCATCTTGTCTTCCTGTGGGTTCAAGCTTTACTCAACAGTAACCGATAACCCGGCTGGAGCCACCTCACCTGGACATAGAAGCCATGCTCAAGAATCTGAAATTTCGCCACAAGATCTTGCTCGCCGCCTCGCTGGTAGTGATCGGCGCCTTCAGCCTGTTCACCCTGTACAACGACTACCTGCAGCGCAACAGCATCAACCGCAACCTCGACGGTTACCTCAACGAGATGGGCCAGGTCACCGCCAGCAACATCGAAAGCTGGCTGTCCGGGCGCATCCTGCTGGTCGAGGCCCTGGCACAAAACCTGGGCCGGGACCGTAGCCAGCAGGCCCTGGAGTCGCTGCTGGAACAGCCGGTGTATGGCAAGACCTTCATGTTCAGCTACCTGGGCGCCGATGACGGCAGCTTCATCATGCGACCTGACGATGAAATGCCCGCCGACTATGACCCGCGCACCCGCCCCTGGTACAAGGACGCCATCAGCGCGGGAGGCAGCACGCTCACCGAGCCCTATATCGATGCGTCGACCAACCAGCTGATCATCACTATTGCCAGCCCGGTTCGCGAAGCGGGCCGCCCGGTCGGTGTGGCTGCTGGCGACCTGAGCCTGGACACCCTGGTCAAGACCATCAACGCCCTGGATTTCGGCGGCATGGGCTATGCCTTTCTGGTCAGCAGCAACGGACAGATTCTCGTCCATCCGGACAAGTCGCTGGTGATGAAGAACCTGCGTGATCTGTTCCCACAGAACACCCCGGCGATCAGCAGCCAGCTCAGCGAAGTCAGCCTCAATGGCCAGCCACGCCTGCTGACCTTTGCCGCCATCAGTGGTTTGCCCTCGGTGCAATGGCATATCGGCCTGTCCATCGACAAGAACAAGGCCTATGCCTCGCTCCGCGAATTCCGCGCCACCGCATTGGTCGCTACGCTGGTCGCCGTGGTGCTGATCATCTTCCTGCTCGGCCTGCTGATTCGCGTACTGATGCGTCCGCTCAATCAACTGGGACGCGCCATGCAGGACATCGCCCAGGGCGAAGGCGACCTGACCAAGCGCATCCACAATGACAGCAACGACGAGTTCGGCCTGCTGGCCAGCGCCTTCAATCGCTTCGTCGAACGTATCCACGCCTCGATACGCGAAGTGTCCTCGGCCACCCTGCAGGTCAACGAAGTGGCCAAGCTGGTGGTGAACGCCTCCAACTCGTCCATGCACAACTCCGATGAGCAGGCGCAGCGCACCAACAGTGTCGCCGCGGCGATCAACGAGCTGGGCGCGGCCGCCCAGGAAATCGCCCGCAACGCCGCCGACGCCTCACACCAGGCTTCCACCGCACGCCACCTGGCCGAGGACGGCCGCAATGTGGTCGAACGCACCATCAGTGCCATGAACGAGCTGTCCAGCAAGATTCGCAGCTCTACCCAGAACATCGAGGCGCTGAACAGCCGCACGGTGAACATCGGGCAGATCCTCGAAGTGATCAAGGGCATCTCCGAACAGACCAACCTGCTGGCCCTCAACGCTGCCATCGAAGCCGCCCGCGCGGGCGAAGCCGGGCGAGGCTTTGCCGTGGTCGCTGACGAGGTTCGCAACCTGGCCCACCGCACCCAGGAGTCGGCCCAGGAAATCCAGAAAATGATCGAGGAGCTGCAAGTGGGTGCCCGCGAAGCGGTCGGCACCATGAGCGAAAGCCAGCATTACAGCGAAGAGAGCGTAAAAATTGCCAACCAGGCCGGCTCCAGCCTGGGCAGCGTAACCGAGCGCATCGGTGAGATCGATGGCATGAACCAGTCGGTAGCCACCGCCACCGAAGAACAGACTTCGGTCATCGAGTCGCTGAACATGGACATCACCGAGATCAATACGCTCAACCAGGAAGGCGTGGAAAACCTCAACGCCACCCTGCGTGCCTGCACCGAACTGGAGCAACAGGCTGCACGCCTCAAGCAACTGGTGGAGAGCTTCAAGATCTGAAGTAGCGGCGCACAAAAAAAACCGAGCAAGTGCTCGGCTTTTTTGTGTCGTTACGCCTTCTGCGTATCTGCCTGAGCAGCCAGCCAGGCCTGCCAGGCGCAAGCAGCACCAGGGAACTCGGTACCGTGCGCCTCGCTCAGTTGCTCCGGGTCAAAGCGCCGGGTGCAGCCTTCGCCAAGGGTCGCCGGCATGCCGGCGGCGCCACGCTGCAGGGCGGCCAGCGAGGCCGCCTGTTCAGCCGCGGGATCTGCCTTGCTCATGCAGGGCAAACTCCTTCACCGCACGCAACACGTCGTGCCGACTGATCTGTCCGACCAGCACACCGTCATCGACTACCGGCAGACGACGTCGACGGCCGCGCAGGAAGCGTTCGGAGGCCTCGATGATATCGGTCTGCGAGGTGACGGTTTCCACCTCGCGCGCCATGTAGGCACTGACGTTGCCACCGACTTCCTCGTGATAGGCCCCGGCCAGGATGCCACGCAGGCAGTCACCCTCCGAGAGCAAGCCAATCAGGTGCCCCTGAGAATCGACCACCGGCGCACCGGAGATATTGTGTTCGAGCAGACGATTGATCGCCGTGAACAGGTCCATATCCGAGCGGAAGGTCACCAGATGGCGGGTCATGTAATCCCCGACCTTGATCGACTTGAGCATGTGCGCTCTCCTTGTTGGCGTTGATCCGGGTGGCCGGTCAGTCGAACACCACGGTTTTGTTGTCGTGTACCAGTACTCGGTCTTCCAAGTGATAGCGCAAGCCACGGGAAAGCACCATCTTTTCCACATCCTTGCCGAGGCGAACCATGTCCTCGATGCTGTCGCGATGGCTGACCCGTACCACATCCTGTTCAATGATCGGGCCGGCATCCAGCTCGTCGGTAACATAATGGCAGGTGGCACCAATCAACTTGACCCCGCGCAAGGAGGCCTGGTGATAAGGCTTGGCCCCGACGAAGGACGGCAGGAAGCTATGGTGGATGTTGATCACCCGCTGGGCAAAACGCTCGCAAAGTGCTGGCGGTAATATCTGCATGTAGCGTGCCAGGACAATGGCGTCAGCCTGTTGCTCCAGGACCAGGCGCTCTACCTCGGCAAAGGCAGCGGCCTTATCTTGCGGGTCGACCGGCACATGGTGATAGGGAATGCCATGCCACTCGACCATGCTACGCAGCGTGTCATGATTGGCGATCACGCAGGGAATGTCACAATCCAGCTCGCCGCTGTGCCAGCGATGCAGCAGGTCAGCCAGGCAGTGCGACTCGCGACTGGCCATCAGGACCACACGCTTACGCTGGCTGGAGTCGGTCACCCGCCACTCCATCTCGAACTCCCGGGCGATCGGCGCGAAGGCCTGACGAAAACCCTCCAGGTCGAACGGCAGCGAATCGGCACGGATCTCATGACGCATAAAGAACCAGCCACTCTGATTATCCGAGTGGTGGCTGGCTTCCGTGATCCAGCCATTGTAGGTAGCCAGGAAACTACTGACCTTGGCAACAATCCCAACACGGTCCGGACAGGCAATGACCAGACGAAACGTACGCATGAACAGGCTCCCGCTCTAGGTAAAGCGCCATTCTAGCCAGTGCCGTGGACGAAAGGCACGGTAAACGCCGAGCAAATGCAGCACAGGCAACTCGGCAGGGCAGATCGCCCCCTCAGGGCGCGCCGCACATCATCAATAAGCGCACCGAGCATTTTGTCGTTTTTATATGACACATACCGTAACCTTGAATAGAAGGTCACGCCTGTTAATTATTGCTTATTTATTCAAGCCAGCATTTACAGGCTCATGCAGGCTGACTAACATTGCCGCCAATGTTGGGTTTGTCTGTTGTAGCCAACATGACAGTTCAGCGTGTCGAATAAATATTTCGGCAGCGCCTGCGCAACCCGATTCTTTTTATCACTGCAACACACGGGATATATCCATGAGCACGTCGCTGATCAGTGAATACCGCGCCACCCAGGAAGCCATTGAGGAACTGCAACAACGTCTGCAAGCCCTGTCGCAAGACCAGAAACTGCAACAGGAACTGGAGTTCGAGCAGAAACTGCGTGCACTGATGGCCGAATATGGCAAATCGCTGCCGGCCATCATTGCCATTCTTGATCCGCAGGCAGCCAAAAACAGCCGCGCCAGCCAGCCGGCCAAGGCCAGCAGCAGCCGTCGCAGCCGCAAGACCAAGCAGTACAAAAACCCCAACACCGGCGAAGTGATTGAAACCAAGGGTGGCAATCACAAAACCCTGAAAGAGTGGAAAGCCCAATACGGCAATGACACCGTGGAAAGCTGGATGACCCTGCTGGACTGAATTCAGTCGTATTGAAAAATCCCCTGCTGGTCAGGGGATTTTTTATATCCGCGATTAATCCGGCTGCGCCAGTTGCGCCTGCAAGTCCTGCGCATAGCGTTGCCACTCAGCCAGCAAGCGATACTGGGCGTCCCCCGCCTGCGCCATCGCCTGCGCCATCGCCCGTTCAAACTGTTCCGAGGTATTTGGCGCGGCGTATTGCGGATCACTCAGACGCTGCCGGCAAAATTGCCGCCAGCGCTGCCGTTCGGCCTGCGACAGGCTATCCGGAAAGTTGCGCGCGCGGTAACGAAACAGCAACTCGCCCAAACGCGCGTCATCGAACAACCAGTCACCCTGTGCCAACTGTTCAGCACTGGCCTCGCGCACCTGCTGCACCAGGCGCCGGTCACGCTCACCGAGAAAGCCGGCGTAGAGCTGCTGCTCGACATCTGCCGGCGCAAAACCGGGCTCCTCGGCGTACAGCGCCGCCAGCTTGTCCTGCCATAGCGCACGCTGCTCGGCCAGTTGCCGGCCGCGCTGTTGCAGATCAGCCAGGTCCAGACCGAGCCGCTGGCAATCGCTGTCACCCAGCACATTCAGCGGTGCCAGCACCGGGCAACGGTTGATATGCACCAGTTTCAAGGGCACCGGCAACTCGTCGGCAGCCAGTTCGCTATGCCGGCGATACAGGCGCTGGCGCAGGCTTTCCGCATCCAGTTCCAGCAAGGGCCGGGGGTCCTGATGCAGGTCACAGACGATCAGCGCATTGCGATTGTGCGGATGCCAGGCCAGCGGCAACACCACCGCCAGGTAGTGACGACTGGCGGCAAAGCGTCCGGACACATGGAGCAGCGGCTGCAACAAACGGACCTGCGCCTGCACGGCATTCTTGCGACGCAAGTCGTACAGGTACTGGTACAAGCGCGGCTGACGCTCCCGTAGCAGGCGGGCCAAGGCGATGGTCGCACGCACATCGGCCAGCGCATCGTGGGCCTGGCCATGTTCGATACCATTGGCAGCGGTCAGCAGTTCCAGGCGCAGGCTGACCTGCCCGTCCTGCTGCGGCCAGACCAATCCTTCCGGGCGCAAGGCATACGCCGTGCGCAACAGGTCGATGAGATCCCAGCGACTGTTACCACCCTGCCACTCACGGGCATAGGGGTCGATAAAGTTGCGCCAGAAGCTGAAACGGGCGACTTCGTCATCAAAACGCAGGCTGTTGTAGCCTGCCGTACAGGTCCCCGGCTGGACCATCTGCTGCTCGAGGCGCTGCATGAACTCCACCTCGGCAACGCCCTGCTCGGCCAGACGCTGCGGGGTAATGCCGGTGACCAGGCAGGCCTGCGGATGCGGCAGGATATCCTCGGACAACTTGCAGTAGAGATTGAACGGCTCGCCGATCTCATTGAGTTGTTCATCGGTACGTATCCCGGCCACCTGCAAAGGGCGGTCACTGCGCGGATCGATCCCGGTGGTTTCGAAGTCGTACCAGAAAATACTGGAAGTCACATGCACTCCATAGGTCTATTGCCCGCCTGTCCGTCGTTACGCCACCCTGGCCTGGCCCGGACACACCAGCGCGCAGTGTAGACTGCCCACCGACCAGCGGCTCCACTACGCAGTTTACCCGACCAGCGCTTGCCGGTCGGGCAATGGCTGATTAGCATGCACGGCTCATTCTCACCTGCACGCGCCTAAGGATGGTCGGCATGCTCACCCCCTACCTGCCCAGCTGCCTGATGGCATGCCCTGCAACAGGGGTTGCGGCTTGAGCCAGACCTTCGCGCCTCCCGCCGCCGCGGCACAGCCTGCCCTGGACAGCTGCTATCAGGTGGAGACCCCGGAAGGCATCGACCTGCAGCTGCGTCCGGCCGGTATCGTGCCGCGCGCACTGGCCTATACCATCGACCTGCTGATCCGCGTGTTGACCCTGCTGCTGCTATTCACCCTGCTGGCCTTTCTTGGCCGCTTCGGCACCGGCCTCGGGCTGATCCTGACCTTCCTGATCACCTGGTGGTACATGGTGCTGTTTGAAGTACTCAACCAGGGACGCACCCCCGGCAAATACTGGATGGGCTTGAGTGTGGTGCACGATGATGGAACACCCGTGGGCTGGAGTGCCTCCCTGTTGCGCAATCTGCTGCGCTTCGTCGACATTCTGCCGTTCGGTTATACCCTGGGCTTACTCAGCTGCCTGAACCATCCGGCGTTCAAACGGCTCGGCGACATCGCCGCAGGCACCTTGGTGGTCTATCGCGAAACCACCCTGTTCAGCCGGCCACCACTCCCCGAAGCTATCCCGCAACGTCCGCCTCTGCCCCTGCACCTGGACGAGCAACGGGCACTCATCGCCTTTGCCGAGCGGCATGAGCAGTTATCCACAGCCAGACGCCAGGAGCTGGCGACCATCGTCTCGCCACTCTTCGATGACGCCGACCCCGCCGCCAGTGAGCAGGCACTCTATGGCATCGCCCATGGCTTACTGGGCCCGGCGCTGGACACCCCGTCATGAAGCAGACGCAGTTTGAACAACGCTACCAGGCGCACTGGCACGCCTTCGCGCTGCAGCTTGAAAGCCTGGAAAAAAGCCAGGCCTGCGACCCCGCACATCGCTCTTTCGCCAGTGCCTACCGCCAGATCTGCCAGCACCTGGCACTGGCCCAGGCGCGCGGCTACAGCAGCCACCTGATCGACCACCTGCAACGCCTGGCATTGCGCGGCCACCGCCAGTTCTATCGGCACCGCAGCAGCCTCCCCGGGCAATTGGCCGGTTTCCTGCTGCAGGGCTTTCCCCGCCTGGTGCGCCAGCAATGGCGTAGCGTGCTACTGGCCAGCCTGCTGTTCTATGGCAGCCTGCTGCTGATGGGTGGCCTGGTGTACAGCCATCCCGAGCTGGTGTACAGCATCATGGAGCCCAGCCAGGTCAGCGACATGGAACAGATGTACGACCCGGCCGCACGACGTATCGGCAAGCTGGCCGAACGCGACAGCAATGATGACTGGATGATGTTCGGCCACTACATCATGAACAACATCGGCATTGCCTTTCAGACCTTTGCCAGCGGCCTGCTGTTCGGGCTGGGCAGCCTGTTCTTTCTGTTATTCAACGGTCTGATGATTGGTGCGGTAGCCGGCCACCTGACGCGCATTGGCTATCACGACACCTTCTGGTCGTTCGTCATCGGCCACGGTGCCTTCGAACTGACCGCCATTACCCTGGCCGGGGCGGCAGGCCTGCAACTGGGCTGGGCACTGATCGCCCCCGGCCGCCATGCACGCAGTGAAGCCTTGCGTCTGGCAGCTGCGCAGGCTGTAAAGCTAGTGGCCGGTGTGATCATCATGTTGCTGATCGCCGCCTTCGTCGAAGCCTACTGGTCATCCATGACCCTGGCCAGCAGCTCGCTCAAGTACTGGGTAGGCGCGGCGCTCTGGCTGCTGGTCGCTATCTATTTCCTGGCTGTCGGACGAGGTACCCATGCGCCTGACTGACGCCACGGTGGTCATCCGCCCACGCAGCCAGTGGGAAGCCATGGACCTGGGCATACGCCTGGCACGCCGTCACGCCGGCCTGCTAATGGCCAGTTGGGCGATCATCACCCTGCCACTGCTCGGCCTGCTCAGCGCCTTGCTGTGGTCTTACCCCAGCATAGCGGTGCTGATCTTCTGGTTGCTCAAGCCAGCCTACGAACGCCTACCGCTGTATATCCTCTCGCAGGCACTGTTCGGCCATACCCCCAGCCTGTCGGCCAGCTTGCGCGCCTTGCCGGGCCTGCTCAAACCGCAGTTGCTGGCCAGCCTGACCTGGCGACGCCTGAGCATGACGCGCAGCTTCGATCTGCCCGTTCTGCAACTCGAAGGCCTGGCCGGCCAAGCGCGCAGCCAGCGCCTGGTGGTGCTCGGCCAGAAAGGCACCGCCGGCGCTACCTGGCTGACCCTGGTAGGCGTACACGTGGAAATGGCCCTGCTGTTCGGTCTGTTCGCCCTGCTCTACCTGATGTTGCCGATGCAGGTGGAGATCGACTGGAGCTGGGAAAGCCTGATCAACCCGGATAGCCATCAGTGGCTATGGCTGGAGCACCTGTCCAACCTGCTCTACGGCCTGTTGCTGGTGATCTGGGGACCGGTGTATGCAGCCTGTGGCTTCACCCTGTACCTCAACCGCCGCAGCGAACTGGAAGCCTGGGATATTGAACTGGTGCTGCGTCGCCTGCGCCAGCGCGTCACCGGCAGCGCCTATGCCCTGCTATTGCTCGCCGGCCTGTTGCTCAGCCAATGGCCGGCCCCGGCACTGGCCGACGACATGCCCGTGCAGTGCCAGCCCGAGCAGCTGGCAGCCGACCACCCCGATGCGCCACGCCTGCAGCTGCAGCACCTGGACAGCGACAGTGCCCGTTATGCCATTGCCGGGCTGCTGGCCGAACCGCCCTTCGAACACACCGAACAGGTCACCCGCTGGCGTCTTGGCGACCCCCAGGAACTGGACGAAGAACGCATAAAAGCCTGGGCCGAGCGACTCAAGGCCTTATTCGACTGGTGGGAGCGCAGCAGCGGCCTGGCCCTTGTGGTGGAGAGCCTGCTCTGGGGCCTGTGCCTTGGCTTGCTGGTATGGCTGGCCTGGCGCTACCGACAATGGCTGCAGGCCTTCGGCAGCCGTTTGCGACTGCCACGCCGCAGTCCGGCGGAAGTCCCGCCCAGCCAATTGTTCGGTCTGGAAGTCAGCCCACAAAGCCTGCCGCAGGACATTCCCGGCGCCGTACTGGCGTTGTGGACAGAACAACCGCGCGCCGCCCTCAGCCTGCTGTATCGCGCCTTGCTCAGTCATCTGCTGCATGAGCGGCAGTTGCCGCTCAAGGCGTCGCACACCGAAGGCGAGGTACTGGCCCTGGTGCAGCGCCAGCAGCATGAGCCGCTCAGCCAGTTTTGCCAGCAGCTCACCACGCACTGGCTACAACTGGCTTACGGCCACCGCCTGCCCCCTGCAGACAGCTGCCAGGCACTCTGTGCACAGTGGCGCCAGCTGTTCACCACGGAGCCCCGCCCATGACTACGCGGCAACGCCAGTGGCTGCTCGGCGGCCTGCTGTTACTGGCTCTAGTGGGCCTGGGTGGCTACCTCTTCGAACAGCTACAACACTACCAGAGCACCGTCAAGCACGGCCCCAGCCCGGAAGCCCGACGCAACCCCTACCTGGCCGCGGAACACTTCCTGCGTCTGCAGCAGATTCCCGTGCAGCGCGCTGCCAACTTCTCCACCTTGCACGACCTGCCAGCCATGGGCCATAGCCTGCTGGTGCTGGGGGGGCGCAACAAGCTCAGCCCGACCCAGCAAAAGCGCCTGCTCGACTGGGCAGCCCGTGGCGGTCACCTGCTGTTCGTGGCCGAAGCCCTGTATGACGAGGAGCGCCAGGCCAGTGACGATCCGCTGCTGGACGCCCTGGGTATCCAACAATACCGTACCGAGGAACTGCCCGAAGAGCACAGCGAGGACAGCTCGGCGCCACGCGACAACCCACATCCCGAACTGACCCGCCTGTACCTGCAGAACGAAAAGGCGCCGGCCTATATTGCCTTCGACGACGAGTTTCACCTGTACGACAGCCAGAACCGCGCCCATGCCTGGGCCAACAGCGCGGCGGCCACCCACTTGCTGCAGCTGTACCACGGCCAGGGCATGGTCAGCGTGCTCAGCGATGCCTGGATCTGGGAAAACGACAACATCAGCGGCTACGACCATGCCTGGCTGCTCTGGTACCTGACCCAGGACAGCCAGGTCACCCTGTTCCACGACGCCGAGCGTGATGGCCTGGGCAGCCTGTTACTGCGCCACTTCCCACTGGCTCTGCTGCTGCTCGCCCTGCTGCTGGGGGCCGGCCTCTGGCATGTGGCGCCGCGTTTCGGTCCGCTGCTGCCGTCCGCAGATCCGACGCGCCGGCAACTTGAGGAACACCTGCGCGGCAGCGCCGACTTCCTGCTGCGCCGTGCCGGCCAGCACAGCCTGCTGCAGGGCCTGCAACAGGACATCCAGCGCCGCGCCCGCCATCGCCAGCCCGGTTTTGAACGCCTGCCGGTAGCCGAGCAATGGCAGGTGCTCGGCCGGCTCAGCCGTCTTCCCAGCAACGCCATCAGTCAAGCCATGCGCCCGCTCGGCCAGCAGCCGCTGAGCGCCGCCGATTTCACCCGTCAGGTTGCCCACCTGCAACGTCTCAGGAATGCCCTATGAGCGAACATACCGCAGAGCCCACCCCGTCCCATGACGACACCGCACCGGCCGTCACCGCCGTGCCCCCCGCCGCCAGTGCGGCAACCCCGGCCAGTGCGCCAAGCAGCCAGCGGCAGCGTGCCAGTCAGTTGGCTCAGGCACTGCGCCAGGAGCTGCACAAGGCGCTGATCGGCCAGCAGGCGGTGGTCGAGGACGTACTGACCGCCCTGCTGGCCGGCGGCCATGTGCTCATCGAAGGGGTTCCCGGGTTGGGCAAGACCCTGCTGGTGCGGGCCCTGGCACGCTGTTTCAACGGCGAGTTCGCACGCATCCAGTTCACCCCGGACCTGATGCCCAGCGACGTGACCGGGCATGCCGTATACGACCAGGCCAGCGAACAGTTCAAGCTGCGCAAAGGACCGGTGTTCACCCATCTGCTGCTGGCCGATGAGATCAACCGTGCGCCTGCCAAGACCCAGGCCGCCCTGCTGGAAGTCATGCAGGAGCGCCAGGTCACCCTGGAAGGCCGCCCACTGGCGGTGCCCCAGCCCTTCATGGTGCTGGCCACGCAAAACCCCATCGAGCAGGAAGGCACCTACCCGCTGCCCGAAGCCGAACTGGACCGCTTCATGCTCAAACTGCGCATGGACTATCCGGCCGCCGAGGAAGAACTCAACCTGGTACGCCAGGTCACCCGTTCGGCCAAGGCCGACATGCTCGAAGTCAACCCGCTGCGCAGCCTGCTGCAACCCCGTGACCTGCTGGCACTGCAAAAGATCGCCAGCGACCTGCCACTGGACGAGCAGGTACTCGACTATGCGGTACGCCTGGCACGCAGCACACGCAGCTGGCCAGGCCTGGCACTGGGCGCCGGACCACGCGCGTCAATCGCCCTGGTGCGTGGCGGCCGCGCACGTGCGCTGCTGCGCGGTGGCGACTTTGTCATTCCCGACGATATCAAGGGCTGCGCCCTGGCGGTACTGCGCCATCGCGTGCGCCTGGCGCCCGAGCTGGACATCGAAGGTCTGTCCGTAGACCAGGTGCTCAGCCAGCTCCTCGACCAGGTTGCGGCGCCGCGCCTGTGAAGCCCAGTCGCCGCCTGCTCGTCCTGCTCGGCACGCTGGCCGCCCTGGCGCTGCTGCAGGGGACTCTGCACGCCCTGCACGCGCCGCTGGCCGACCGCCTGGCCAGCCTGACCGGCGCCCTGCTGGCCACCCTACTGTTGGTGGCGCTGCTCGATGCCTGCTGGCTATGGCGCCTGCCCAGCCCCACCCTGCAGCGCCAGTTACCCGGCACTCTGCCGCTGGGGCGCTGGAGCGACGTACAGCTGACCCTGCACCACAGTCTGGCCCAGGCATGCCGTGTACAGCTGTTCGACGCCCTACCGGAGGGCATGGACAGCCAGGCCATGCCGCAGCAGGTACAACTGCAAGCGGGGCGCTACAGCCAGTTCAGCTATCGCCTGCGCCCCCTGCGCCGCGGGCACTTCCACTTCACCAGCGCCGACCTGCTGCTGCCCAGCCCGCTCGGGCTGTGGCTGGCCCGGCGACGTCTGGACTGCCCTGGCCAGGTGCGCGTTTATCCGGATTTCGCACGTCTCTACGGCGCCGAACTCATGGCCGTAGACGACTGGCTGAGCCGCCTTGGCGTTCGCCAGAAGCCACGTCGTGGGCTGGGCCTGGAGTTCCACCAGTTGCGTGAGTTCCGCGATGGCGACAGCCTGCGGCAGATCGACTGGAAAGCCACCGCCCGCAAGGGCACGCCGATTGCTCGCGAATATCAGGATGAGCGCGATCAGCAGATCCTCTTCCTGCTCGACTGCGGACGACGCATGCATAGCCGCGATGACGAGCTGGCGCACTTCGACCACGCGCTGAATGCCTGCCTGCTGCTCAGTTACGTCGCCCTGCGCCAGGGCGATGCAGTCGGTCTGTGCAGCTTTGCCAGCAGCACGCCGCGCTACATCGCACCGAACAAAGGCAATGCGCAGCTGGGCGTGCTGCTCAATGGCGTCTACGACCTGCACAGCAGCCTGCTGCCCGCCGACTTCAACCAGGCCGTCGAACAGGTCTTGTTGCGCCAGCGCCGCCGCGCACTGGTGGTGGTCATCAGCAACCTGCGCGACGAGGATGACGAAGAACTGCTCGCTGCCATGCGCCGCCTCAACCGCCGGCATCGCGTCCTGCTGGCCAGCCTGCGCGAGCCGGTGCTCGACCGCCTGCGCCACAAACCGGTGGAAAACCTCAATGACGCCCTGGGCTATTGCGGAGCACTGGACTACCTCAACGCACGCGCCAGCCTGCATGAACGCCTGCTGGCCCATGGCCTGCCGCTCCTTGAAGCCACGCCTCAGCAGTTGGGCCCGCAGCTAGTCAGTCGTTATCTGGAGTGGAAAAAAGCCGGCGTATTCTGAACGCGTCAGGCCGAGGTGGGCAGGCAGCGAAAGCTGAAGTAGTGACGCAGCGCTGCGACCATCTGCACATACTCGGCCGGCGCGGTGACCAGGGCAAAGCCCGAGTCGAAATGTCCCGGGGTGAGATCCTCGCGGCTCCACTGGCAGGTGGCGTAGAAATCCACCAGATGCAACTGGCCATCATGGCCGGGGATCTTCAGGCGCATATCGAAGCGCGCACCCACCAGCATGGGCAGCTCGCTGATCAGCATCAGCCCTTCCAGGGAAATATTGCCGATATAGCCCATAGGCCTGTCGGTGATGCGGTTGAACACCTTCAGGTAGTAGGGCAACTGGTGCCGTTCGATTCGACGATGCGGGCGCATGCTGGCAGATCGCTAGTGGATGAGCCCTGAGTATGGTCGCATCCGGCCATCACAGCCAATCCAGCACACGACCTTTCATCGCCTCAGTCGCCGCATTGCTCAGCCACCCGCGCCTGCAATTGCTGCCGGGCCTTGGCCATCTGCGCATCACTGTAGAACTGCCGCTCACCCTGCTGATCCGTGCGGAAGAACAACCCCGGCTGGCTGATCCGGACCAGCTCGCGGCGCATCTGCTGGCACGCGTGCAGGCGTTGTCGCTGGCGTTCGGCCTGCTCCTCGCGTTGTTGCTGCTGTTCTTCCTGGCGGGCCCGGAAAAACCGCTCGCTGCGTGCCTCACGCTCACGGGTGGCGGCATCCCGCTCCATCACCTGCGGACGCACCTCCACTCTCTCGGCGTCGGCCGCCTGCGGACGCTGGCCAAAGTGCACGCGGCCCTGGGCATCGGTCCAGCGATAGATTTCCTGGGCCACGCTCATGCTGCTGAGGCAGGAAAAAGTCAGGCACAGCATCAACATCCTTGGCATGCAGAAGTTTCCTTGAAAGGCTTAGGGTTTGCCCGGCAAGGGCTGATCCCGGGCAGTGCTGACCTGCACATCCGTAGCCGGCCAATGACCGAGCTGCTGCAAGGTATCCAGGCGCGCACGGGCGCGGAAGGCATACTCGCTGCGCGGGTAATGCTGGAGGATGAACTGGTAGGTCTGCCCGGCGTCGACAAACAATTGCTGGCGCTCCAGGCACTGTCCACGCAACAGGGAAACCTCCGGCTGCAGGTAGGGGCGCGCACGAATGCTCCGTTCAACCCGCGACAGGGCCAGTGCCACCGCGGCACAATCGCCGGCGGCATAGGCCCGGTAAGCCTCGTCCAGCTGGTGGTTGGCGGTCAGCCGGGTGCAGCCAGCCAGAAGCAGATACAGGCCGAGCAGGAAAAAGATTCGCATGGCAGGGTTCCTCCGTGTGCCAGTGTATCGGCTGGCGGGTCGTTTTCTCCAGCGCGGCGCAGGTCTCAGCAGCTCATGGCGTGGCCATTGGTCGCAGCGTGACGCAGATCAAGCCGCCGCCGGACAAGCTAGGCTGCAATACAGGCCTAGCCTTTGCGAGGAATCCCTGCCATGCGTCTACAGCAACTGCTGGTCGTGCTCGACCCTACTCAGGAAGCCCAACCGGCACTCAATCGTGCAGCCTGGCTGGCCCGCCACAGTCAGGCCCACCTTGACCTGCTGCTCTGCGAGTTCACCCCAGCCCTGGAAGGTGCCTTGTGGCTGGATAGTACGCGCCTGGAGCAGGCCCGCAGCGACCTGCTCACGCAACGCCGTGCCTGGGCTGAACAATTGGCCGCCCCGCTGCGCGCCGAGGGACTGGATGTCAGCGTGGAAGTCCGCTGGGGCAAGTCGGTGCAGCAGACCGTGCTCGACCGCGTCGCCGAGCGCCAGCCGGACCTGGTGTTCAAGGCCAGCAAGAACCATGGTCTGTTGCAGCGCCTGTTCCTCAGCAACAGCTGCTGGCAGCTGATACGCAAGTGCCCGGTGCCTTTATGGCTGGTGCATCGTGCCGAATGGCAAGGCCACAAGCTGGCCGCCGCGCTTGACCCCATGCATGTAGCCGACAAGCCTGCTGCACTGGATCACCAACTGATTCGCACCGGCCAGGAGCTGGCCACCAGTCTCGGCCTGGAAGCCCACTATCTGCATTGTTATGCCCCGCTGCCACGAACACTGGTCTTCGATGCCGAGCTGATCGCTGATTACGAAGGCTATGCACAACGCTGCGCGCAACAGCACCGCCAGGCCTTCGAGCAGCTGCTCGCCCCCTATGCGCTGCAGGCCCACCAGCAACACCTGCTGGAAGGCTTTGCCGAGGAGCGCATTCCCCAGTTCGTCGAGCAGAGCGGCATCGACCTGCTGCTGATGGGGGCCGTATCGCGCAGCCATCTGGACCGGGCCTTGCTCGGCAACACGGCAGAACGCATCCTCGAGGCCGTGCACTGCGACCTGCTGGTGCTCAAACCCAGCCAGACCTGAGGGCTGCACCCCCGGCGACGAGGTAGTGCGAGGCCAGGCATGACTACAGAGTCAGCTCGGTGTAGCCTCGCTGCACTCTTGAACCTGGAGCCTCGCATGACCCTTCGTCGCAGCAAGATCGTCGCCACCCTCGGCCCGGCCAGCAACACCCCTGCCACCCTCAACGCCCTGATCCATGCGGGTCTGGATGTGGCACGCCTGAACTTCTCCCACGGCAGTGCCGATGAGCACCGCGAACGGGCGCGTCTGGTCCGCGAGCTGGCTGCCGCGGCCGGGCGCCATGTGGCTCTGCTGGGCGACCTGCAGGGCCCGAAGATCCGCATTGCCCGCTTTGCCGAGAAACGCATCGAGCTGGCCGCCGGCGATCACTTCCGTTTTTCCATCAGTCACCCGCGCGATGCCGGTACCCAGCAGGTGGTAGGTATCGACTATCCCGACCTGGTCAAGGACTGCCAGGTCGGCGACCAGCTGTTGCTCGACGATGGCCGGGTGGTAATGCAGGTGGAGCGTGTCAGTAGCGACGAACTGGGCTGCCGGGTACTGATCGGCGGCCCGCTGTCCGACTACAAGGGCATCAACCGCAAGGGCGGCGGGCTCACCGCGCCGGCGCTGACCGACAAGGACAAACGCGACATCCAGCTGGCCGCCGAGCTGCACCTGGACTATGTGGCGGTGTCCTTTCCGCGCGATGCCGCCGACATGCACTACGCCCGCCAGCTGCTGCAGGAAGCCGGTAGTGATGCCTGGCTGATCGCCAAGATCGAACGTGCCGAGGCGGTAGCCGACGACCACACCCTGGATGAGCTGATCCGCGCCAGCGACGGCGTGATGGTCGCCCGCGGCGACCTGGCGGTGGAGATCGGCGATGCCGAACTGGTCGGCATCCAGAAGAAGATCATCCAGCACGCCCGACGCCTGAACAAACTGGTGATCACCGCCACGCAGATGATGGAGTCGATGATCGCCAGTCCGATGCCGACCCGCGCCGAAGTCTCCGACGTGGCCAATGCGGTGCTCGACTATACCGATGCGGTCATGCTCTCCGCAGAAACCGCCGCCGGCCAGTATCCCGTGCAGGCCGTAGAAGCCATGGCACGCATCTGTCTGGGTGCGGAAAAGCACCCGACCAGCCAACGCTCCAGCCATCGCCTGGGACACACCTTCAGCCGCTGCGACGAGAGCATCGCCCTGGCCGCGATGTACACCGCCAACCACTTTCCCGGGGTCAAGGCGATCATCTGCCTGACCGAAAGCGGCTATACCCCGCTGATCATGTCGCGCATCCGCTCCGCCGTGCCGATCTTCGCCTATTCGGCACAACGCGCCACCCAGGCCCGTGCGGCGCTGATGCGTGGGGTCTACACCATTCCCTTCGATATCGACGCCTTTGCCGCGGAGCACCTCAGCCAGGCGGCGGTCGATGAACTCCTGCAACGCGGCCTGGTCAACCCGGGTGACTGGGTAATACTGACCAAGGGCGACAGCTACCACACCATTGGTGGCAGCAATACCCTCAAGCTGTTACAGGTAGGCCAGGCGCTGGCCTGAGCGGCGCTCACCAGGAGACAAGGTCATGAGCAAGGTTGATGAACTGATTGCCGCCAACCGCCGCGAGCGTGAAGAAAGCTACCGGCGCCTGGCGCTCAAGCTCTACCCGCATGTGTGCGGACGCTGCGCCCGGGAGTTTTCCGGCAAGCGCCTCAGCGAACTGACGGTGCATCACCGCGACCATAACCATGACAACAACCCAGCCGATGGTTCCAACTGGGAACTGCTCTGCCTGTATTGCCATGACAACGAACATGCGCGCTACACCGATCAGCAGTACTACCGCGAAGCCACCCCCGGCAGCGACAAGCCCGCCACGGCGACTTACAAGGCGCTCGGTGACCTGGCCCGCCTACTCGGCAAGTCCTAGCCAGCCCTGAAACGACAAGGCCCCGCCGAAGCGGGGCCTTGCACAAACGCACGCTGACTCGGCTTACTTCTTGCCGAGCTTCTTCAGCTCTTCGTCACGCAGCTCGCGACGCAGAATCTTGCCCACGTTGGTGGTCGGCAGCACCTCGCGGAACTCGACGTAACGCGGCACCTTGTAGCCGGTCACATTGGCACGCATGTGCTCCATGACCTGCTCCTTGCTCAGGCTCTCGCCCGGCTTGACCACCACGAAAACCTTGATCGCTTCGCCCGACTTCTCGTCCGGTACGCCAATCGCCGCGCACTGCAGTACGCCCGGCAGGGTGGCCAGCACGTCTTCCAGCTCGTTGGGATACACATTGAAACCGGACACCAGGATCATGTCCTTCTTGCGATCGACGATGCGCATGAAACCATCGTCCTGAATCACCGCGATATCACCGGTTTTCAACCAGCCTGCGGCATCGAGAATCTCGTCGGTGGCTTCCTGGCGCTGCCAGTAGCCCTTCATCACCTGCGGCCCCTTCACGCACAGCTCGCCAATCGCGCCCATGGGCAGGTCGTTGCCCTCGTCGTCGATGACCTTGCACTGGGTCGAAGGCACCGGAATGCCGATGGTGCCGATCTGGATATTCTGGAAAGGATTCACCGACACCACCGGGCTGGTCTCGGTCATCCCGAAGCCTTCGCAAATGGCACAGCCGGTGACTTCCTGCCAGCGCTCGGCGGTAGCCAGCTGCAACGCCATGCCTCCGGAGAAGGTGGCCTTGAGGCTGGAGAAGTCCAGCTTGCGGAAATCTTCGTTGTTGCACAGGGCCACGAACAGGGTGTTCAGCCCCACGAAGCCGGTGAAACGGTAGGCAGCCAGATCCTTGATCATCGCCGGCAGATCGCGCGGGTTGGTGATCAGTACGTTATGCCCACCCACCAGCATCATGGCCATGCAATGGAAGGTGAAGGCATAGATGTGGTATAGCGGCAGCGGCGCGATGAGAATTTCGCTGCCTTCCTGCATTTCCGAACCCATCAGCGACTTGACCTGCAGCATGTTGGCCACCAGGTTGCGATGGGTCAGCATGGCGCCCTTGGCTACGCCGGTGGTACCGCCGGTGTACTGCAGTACGGCGATATCCTGATTGGCCGGAGTGGCTTCCTTGACGGCCTTACCCTTGCCCTTGGCCAGCGCGGCGGTGAGCTTGACGGCCTGCGGCAGGCTGTAGGGGGGCACCATCTTCTTCACATGCTTGACCACGGTATTGACCAGCAGGCGCTTGAGCGGCGGCAGCATGTCGCCGACTTCGGTCACCACCACATGCTTGATGCCAGTCTTGGGCAGCACTTCTTCAGCCAGGTGAGCCATGTTGGCCAGGCAGACCAGCGCCTTGGCACCGGAGTCATTGAACTGGTGCTCCATTTCCCGCGCGGTGTACAGCGGGTTGGTGTTGACCACGATCAGGCCGGCGCGCAGGGCACCGAATACCACGACCGGATATTGCAGCACGTTGGGCAACTGCACGGCGATGCGATCACCCGGTTGCAAATCGGTATGTTGTTGCAGGTAGGCGGCGAAGGCACCGGACAGCTCGTACACATCGCTGTAGCTGAGGGTCTTGCCCATGTTGCTGAAAGCGGGCTTGCTGGCGAAGCGCTGGCAGGACTCTTTCAGAACCGATTGGATATTTGGATATTGGTCAGCATTGATTTCCGTCGGAATACCGGCCGGATACTTGTCCTTCCAGAAATTTTCGGTCATGCAAGCCCACTCCTAAACGACAGCTGGTCTTCACCGCCCTCAAGGGCGATTGTTTATTGTCATAGTCATGTAAACGGGTCTGCCGGCCGGGCGGCCGGACAGAAAAGCGCGCCGAGCGTAGCAGTTTTGCCAGGCCTCGACCAGCACTAAACCTGGGCTCAGCAGTCATTAAATAGACCCAATCTATTGATTGCAGTCATTTTCCGGCCGCCATCTGCGAAGGTGCTACTGGCAGGTCGCGCCAGCGTCTGCGCCGGGCCTCCGGCTGCCGGTGAGTGTAGCCGGAGGCTGGCACTTGTGAGGATTTTTCAGGTCAGGTCGCGCAGCTCGCGACGCAGGATCTTGCCGACCGGCGTCATCGGCAGGCTGTCACGCAACACGATGTGCTTGGGCACCTTGTAGCCGGTCAGGTTTTCCCGGCAGTAGTTCTTCAGTTGCTCCACGCTCAGCGACGCATCACGCGGCACCACGAACAGCTTGACCGCTTCGCCGGAGCGCTCGTCCGGCACACCGATTACCGCGCAGCTGGCCACTTGCGGATGGGCCATGAGCACCTCTTCGACTTCGTTGGGGTAGACATTGAAGCCGGAGACAATCACCAGATCCTTCTTGCGATCGACGATACGCACATGCCCGTCCTCGTCGATCACCGCGATATCCCCGGTCTTCAGCCAGCCCTGCTCATCAAGCACCTCGGCAGTCGCCTCGGGGCGCTGCCAATAACCCTGCATGACCTGCGGCCCCTGGATGCACAACTCGCCCGGCTCGCCCAGCGGCAACTCCACACCCTGCTCGTCGATGACCTTGAAGGCCGTACCAGGCACCGGAATACCGACACTCCCCAGGCGCGCCAGACGCCCGTAGGCATTGGTGCTGGCAACCGGCGAGGTTTCCGTCAGGCCGTAACCCTCCACCACCGAGCAGCCGGTGATCTGCTGCCAACGTTCAGCGGTGGCCTTGACCAACGCCGTACCACCAGAGTTGGTGACCTTCAGGCGAGAGAAGTCCAGGTCCTTGAACTCGGGATGATCCATCAGCGCCACGAACAACGTATTAAGGCCGAGCAAGGCCGAGAAGCGCCACTTTTTCAACTCGCGAATGAAGCCGGGAATATCCCGCGGATTGCTGATCAGCACATTGTGGTTGCCGGTGACCAGCATGCACATGCAGTTCGCGGTAAAGGCATAGATGTGATAGAGCGGCAGGGGCGCAATCATCACTTCTTCGCCCTCGCGGAGCAGTGGCTGCCCCTGCTCATCCAGCTGCCCCAGACAAGCGCGCACCTGCTGCATGTTGGCGACCAGGTTGCCGTGGCTGAGCATGGCCCCCTTGGCGACCCCCGTGGTGCCACCGGTGTACTGCAGCACCGCAAGGTCTTCGAGGGATAGCGGAACCGTGCGGTAGCTGGCCGGATCGCCCTGGCGCAGAACCTTGCGCATGGACACCGCCTGCGGCAGGCGATAGGGCGTGACCATCTTTTTGACATGACGGACCAGGGCATTGATCAGCCAGCCCTTGGCGACCGGCATCAGGTCGCCCATGCGCGCCTCGATCAGGTACTCGATCGGCGTGTCCGGCAGCACCTGCTCGACCAGGTGGCCAAACACATTCAGATAGACCAGCGCCCGCACACCGGCATCGCTGAACTGGTGTTTCATTTCCCGTGCCGTGTACAGCGGGTTGGTGTTGACCACTACCAGACCGGCACGCAGGGCACCGAATACGGCAATCGGGTACTGCAGGATGTTGGGCATCTGCACGGCGATACGGTCACCCGGCTGCAGATCGGTATGCTGTTGCAACCAGGCCGCAAAAGCGGCGGCGTGCCGATCCAGTTCGGCATAACTGAGGGTCACGCCCAGGTTGCTGAAGGCCGGACGCTCGGCAAAGCGCTGACAGGAGCGCTCGAACACATCCACCACCGAGCGGTAGTCGCCCATGTCCAGGGTATTGCTCACGCCCGGCGGGCGCTTGTCGTTCCAAAACTCGGCCTGCATTGTTGTTGTCCTCTTGGCCTGTTTAACGGGTGCCCGGCGAACTTAGCAGCTTGCCCCGAGCAGGCAAATACGCCGCACGCGCAGATTCGTGTCGTGAATTGTCCGGCCTGCACAGCCGGCATGGGCTCCCCCTGACGCGCCAGCCGAGGCTATGCCCGGGCCATGCGGCGGTGCACAATGCAGCCAGTCACAGGGCAAAGGATCTCCCGTCATGCCGCATTCCTCGTTCTGGCTACAGGCCACCGACGGCACCTCGCTGTATGTCAATCAATGGTTGCCCGCACAAGCGCCTCGCGCGGTACTCATGCTGGCCCACGGCATGGCCGAACACAGCGCGCGCTATGCGCGCTTCGCCGATTTTCTCAACCTGCACGGCATCGGCCTGTTCGGCCACGACCAGCGCGGCCATGGGCAGACCGCACAGCACGGCCTGCTCGGGCACTATGCCGACCATCACGGCTGGCACAAGGTGGTCGGCGACCTGGCCTGCCTCAACCATCACATTCGCCAGCAGTTCCCACGCACCCCCATCCTGCTGTTCGGCCACAGCATGGGCAGCTACATCGGCATGGCCTACCTGATGCAGCACAGCTGCAGCCTGCAGGGCGCCATACTCAGCGGCTCCAACTATCAGGCCAGCCCACTCAAGTACCTGGCGGCACGCAGCATCGCACGCCTGGAAAGCCTGCGCCTGGGACGCCGCGGGCGCAGCCGGCTACTCAACTGGCTGACCTTTGGACGTTTCAACCAGGCCTGCCAGCCGAGGCACAGCGCCTTCGACTGGCTCAGCCGGGATGCTGCCGAAGTGCAGCGCTACCTGGACGACCCGCTATGCGGCTTTCTCTGCACCAACCAGCTATGGCTGGACCTGCTTGGCGGCCTGCTGCAGATCAGCCAGGTGGAACAGCTGGCGCAAATCGATCCACAATTACCGCTGCTGGTCACCGGCGGCCAGTGTGACCCGGTCAGCCAGGGCCGCCGTCTGCAGGAACTGGCCGAGGCACTGCGCCTGGCTGGCGCCCAGCAGGTCAGCCTGCATGTCTACGAGCAGGCGCGTCACGAACTGCTCAACGAAATCAATCGCCAGCAGGTCAGTGAAGACCTGCTGGCCTGGATCGAACTGGCCCTGCAGCACCCCCGCTGCCACTGATTGCCCTCGCGCTCGCGCGGGGTTCTTTACCTGTCGAGGAGTACCCATGACCCAGGTTCGCAACTTCCCCTACGATACCCTTGAAGTCGGCCAGCAGGCCCGCCTGCAGAGAACCGTCGAAGAGCGTGACATCCAGCTGTTTGCCGCCGTATCCGGCGACCGCAACCCGGTGCATCTGGATGCGGAATACGCTGCGGCCAGTCTGTTCAAGGAGCGTATTGCCCACGGCATGTTCAGCGGCGCGTTGATCAGCGCGGCGATTGCCTGCGAACTGCCCGGCCCGGGGACCATCTACCTGGGGCAACAGCTCAAGTTCACCCGTCCGGTCAAACTGGGCGACCAGCTCACCGTGGAGCTTGAGGTTCTGGAAAAGCTCGCCAAGGGCCGCGTGCGCCTGGCGACCCGCGTCAGCAATCAGGCCGGCGAACTGGTGGTCGACGGCGAGGCCGAAGTACTGGCACCGCGTGAAGCGCTGAGCATCGAGTTGCCGGAGCTGCCGCCGATCCAGGTTGGCTGACTGAAAAAGCTATCCAGCACATAGAAAAGCTGTATTTCCGCAACAACAGGCGGCGGCCTAAGCTGAGTTCAACAGAGAAGCATTCTCGACCGAACACGGGAGCCGCCGCCATGCTCAAGACCTTCACCTTTACCCTCATGCACTTCTGCATCGCCTTCGCCGTGACCTACGCGCTGACTGGCAGCGTGGTGGCCGGCGGCCTGGTAGCGTCTATCGAACCGCTGTGCAACTCGGTGGGCTTCTACTTCCACGAGAAGCTCTGGCAGCGCATCGAGGGGCGCAAGGTCGCCAGGCAGCAGATACCCGCCCACGCCTGGCTGCATCACCAGGCCTGACGTGCCTGCCGGCCTGCTACACTGGCCGGCATGCTCAATCGTCGCCTCGTTTTCATTGCCGCCGCGCTGGTCAGCCTGTGGCTGATTTGGCCAGCGCTGCGCCCCACGCCCCCGGCCCCGCCGCTGTCCCTGCCTGATGGACAGCTGCAACTCTCCGGGCATCGCATCATTCCCCTACAGCCTTTCAGCCTGGAAGCCCGGGTACTGGGCCGCGAGGATTACTACCTGGACCGCCCGGCCCAACTCTCGCCAACCGACCTGGCGCTGGGCTGGGGCCCCATGGCCGAACCGGCAAACTACCAGCGCGTGGCCATCAGCCAGCGCAACCGCTGGTACTACTGGCGGGTCGATGAGTTCTTCATCCCGCGCCGCGACATCGAGCGGCACAGCGCCAACATGCACATGATCCCGGCCAACCCTGTGGTAGCCAAGACCCTGGCTCGCGTCAAACGCGAGCAGCGCATCAGCCTGCGCGGCCAGCTGGTGCGCGTGGAAGGTGATGACGGCTTTCGCTGGGTCAGCTCACTGAGCCGGGACGACACAGGGGACGGCGCCTGCGAAGTGATCTGGCTGGAACACCTGGAGATTCTGCCCTGACGAACCATTGCCCGGCAGCACAGTCTCACCCCCTGGTTTGCCCGTTGCCCAAGGAGTTGCCATGCGGCCATTGCTGCTACTGATCTGCCTGCTACCCACCTGGCTACTGGCCGACGACTATGGCTATCCGCTACACAATCCCTTCGAGGCCACCATTGCCGGCACCCCGGTCGCGCTGCGCCCCGCCCTGCCTGACGAGCAGTCCATCAGCCAGCGCGACTACAGCCTCAATCTGCGCCCGGAGCGCGCCAACCGCCTGCCTGCCAACTTCTGGCCGGTACGCCGCCTGCGCTACCGCCTGGCCAGCCAGCCCGGCCCGGCGCCGCTGATCTTCATCATTGCCGGCACTGGCGCGCACTACGCCAGCAGCACTCCGGAATACCTGAAACGGCTGTTCTACGGCGCCGGCTTCCATGTGGTACAACTCTCTTCGCCTACCAGCTACGACTTCATGGTGGCGGCGTCGCCCAACGCCACCCCGGGCTTCAGTCCCGATGATGCCCGCGACCTGTACCGGGTCATGCAGACCATCCAGGCACGCCACCGCGATCTGCCGGTCAGCGCCTGGCACCTCACCGGCTACAGCCTGGGCGGCCTGCAGGCGGCCTTTGTCAGCCATCTCGACGAGCAGCAACAAAGCTTCAACTTCCAGCGCGTGCTGCTGCTCAACCCACCGGTCAACCTGTACACCTCGGTGAGCAATCTCGATCGCCTGGTACAGACCCGCGTACAGGGGATCGACGACCAGACCAGCTACTTCCAGGTGGTTCTGCAGAAAATCACCCGTTACTTCAGCGAAAAAGGCCATGTCGACCTGAATGCAGCGATGCTTTATGACTTCCAACGCTCCGGTGAACGCCTCACTGACGAACAGCTGGCCATGCTGATCGGTACGGTGTTCCGCTTTTCCGCGGCGGACATTGCCTTCACCTCGGACCTGATCAACCAGCGCGGGCTGATCACTCCGCCACGCCTGCCGATCAACGACAGCACGCGCCTCACCGAGTATTTCAAGCGTGCCCTGCTCTGCGAT
This sequence comes from Pseudomonas fluvialis, assembly GCF_002234375.1. Lineage (GTDB taxonomy): Bacteria > Pseudomonadota > Gammaproteobacteria > Pseudomonadales > Pseudomonadaceae > Aquipseudomonas > Aquipseudomonas fluvialis. The sequence goes on along the minus strand of NZ_NMQV01000023.1, from coordinate 48,009 downwards.
TTCGACTGTTACCTGAGCGAGCAGCTGATCCCTTCCTGGCGCGCCCTGCATGATGGCGGCAGCCTAGCGCAGCTGATCGAGCAGGCCAGCCTGTATGCGCTCAGTGAGTACCTCGGCAACAGCCGCAAGGTGGCCGTGATGCATAACGCGGATGACCCGATCCTCGGCCCGGGCGACCTGGGCTATTTGCGCCGCACCTTCGGCTCACGCCTGACGGTCTATCCCTATGGCGGTCACTGCGGCAACCTTGACTACCGGGTCAATGCCGCCGACATGCTGGAGTTCTTCCATGCCCCGTGATCTGTCCCGCCTATTTGTCCTGTGTGCCTGCCTGGCCGCTCCAGGCACTCTGCTGCTGGCTGCCGACGACGTTGATGCCGACGGTTTCCGCAATCCCATGCAGCGCCTGCACTTCAATCCGCGACTGGACCAGCGCGAGTTCGAGCGTTCCAGCTTTGCCGCCCTCAACGTGTATGACCCGTTCGAGGCCTGGAACCGCCGCGTCTACCACTTCAACTACCGCGCCGACCAGTGGCTGCTGCTGCCGCTGGTGGATGGCTATCGCAAGGTCACTCCGGGCTTCGTGCGCAGCGGCATACACAACGTCTTTCGCAACCTGGGCGAGTTACCCAACCTGTTCAACAGCCTGCTGCAGTTCAAGGGCCGGCGCGCCCTGGATAGCACCGGGCGCCTGCTCATCAATACCACCCTGGGACTGGCCGGCCTGTGGGACCCGGCCACACGTATGGGACTGCAGCGGCACAACGAAGACTTCGGACAGACCCTGGGCTTCTATGGCGTACCGGCTGGTCCCTATTTGATGCTGCCGCTGCTCGGCCCGTCCAACTTGCGCGATGGCAGCGGCCTGGTGGTGGATTTCAGCCTGGACAGCCAGGTCGACTGGCTGGGCATGGCCAGTGCCAGTGATCGCTACCCGGCCCTGCACCTGCTCAAGGCCATCGATACCCGCGACAACACCGCCTTCCGTTACGGACAAACCAACTCGCCGTTCGAGTACGAGAAGATTCGCTACGTCTACCACGAGGCACGCCAACTGCAGATCGCCGATTGAAGGCCGGTTAGAGCTTGAGAAAGGTGCGCAGCTCATCCTGCTGGGCCATGGCATCCTGGTAGCCCAGCTCGATCAGCTCGTTGCAATAGCCCGGTTCGAACAGCAGGTAGCTGAGTACCCCGCCCCCCCCTCGACGCGTCGCCCCTGGGCCGCGCAGAAACAGGCGCAAGGCCTTGGGTAGCTCGGCAATATGCCGCGCGGCGATCTCATCCAGCGGCTTGCTCGGGGCAATGGTCAGCACGTCCACCGGGCGCATACCCAGCCCGCGAGGTGGCGAAGCCAGCGGTAACTGCGCACTCATGTGGTTGATGCGTTCGAGCAGCTCCAGGTCGGTTTCCAGGTTGTCGATAAAGGTACTGTTGAGCATGTGCCCGCCGATCTGCGCCAGGCTCGGCGGCTGCCCCGTCTGCTGCCGGGGTGCCGGCCCGGTTTGACGGGTATTGCCGCTGACCCCAATGACCAGCACGCGACTGGCGCCCAGGTGCAAGGCCGGGCTGATCGGCGCCGCCTGGCGCAACGCCCCGTCACCAAAATACTCGCGGTTGACCTTGACCGGCGGGAAGACCAGCGGAATCGCCGCACTGGCCAACAGGTGCTCCAGATTAAGGCGCGTTGGCACGCCCACCCGCCGATGGCGAAACCAGGGATCGATGGCTGCCCGCCCCTGGTAAAAGGTCACCGCCTGAGCCGACTCGTAACCGAAGGCCGTCACCGCCACAGCCCGCAAGCGCCGCATACGCACTGCCGCAGCGATCCCGGAGAAGTCCAGTTCGCGGGCCAGCAACTGCCGCAACGGCCGGTTATCGAGCAACGCCACCGGCTCGGCCCGGCCGATTCCCAGCACGCTGTTGCCGACAAAACGCAGCGCCTGCAGGCTCACCCCCTGCCAATCACTGCGATAGACCTGATCGGTGTGAAAGCCCTGCCAGACCGTGGTCAGGCGGCGGATAGCCTCACTGAAATGTACCGCACCGCAGGCCAGGCCCACGGCATTGATAGCCCCTGCCGAGGTACCGACGATGACCGGGAAAGGATTGTGCACGGCGTTGGGCAGCAGGTCAGCAATCGCCGCCAGCACACCCACCTGATAGGCCGCACGTGCACCGCCTCCGGAAAGGATCAGCCCGGTCAGTCCCTGCTCGTGCTCCTGGCTGGCCATGCCCGCTCCTGTCTGTGTGCCGCCCCGCAGTATAGAACTCAGCGCCGCTGCTTGGGGTACAGGCGCGCTTCACCCGCTGGCCGGGTTTTGAAGCGCCGATGCGCCCACAGGTACTGCTCGGGGCAGGCGCGCACCACCTGCTCGATCCACTGGTTGATGCGCAGGCAGTCAGCCTCCTCGCTGTCACCCGGAAAGTCCTGCAGTGGCGGGTGGATCTGCAGGTGGTAGCCTGCGCTGCCGGGCAGGCGCCGCTGCGTGAACGGCACCACACGCGCCTTGCCCAGGCGGGCAAACTTGCTGGTGGCGGTCACCGTCGCGGCTTGAATGCCAAACAGCGGCAGAAAAATGCTCTGCTTGGGGCCATAGTCCTGATCCGGGGCATACCAGATGGCCCGCCCATTGCGCAGAGTCTTGAGCATGCCACGCACATCATCGCGCTCGATGGCCGTGGCATCGCGGTTGTGCCGTTCGCGACCACGACGCTGCAGGTAATCGAACAACGGATTCTTGTGCGCACGGTACATGCCATCAATGGTATGCACCTGCCCCAGCAGGGCCGCGCCAATTTCCAGGGTAGTGAAATGCACGGCCATGAGGATCACCCCCTGCCCCTCACGCTGCGCAGCCTGCAGGTGCTCCAGACCGTCGATATGCGCCAGGCGCGCCAGGCGCCAGCGTGGCCAGAACCAGCCCATCGCCGTTTCAAAGAACGCGATGCCGCTGGAGGCGAAGTTCTCGCGCAACAGACGCTCACGAGCCACCGCATCCTGCTCGGGGAAGCATAGTTCCAGGTTGCGCCGGGCAATCTCGCGGCGTGAGCGGGCCAGCCGCAACATCAACCAGCCCAGGCCACGCCCCAGTCTCAGCAACACGCCGTAGGGCAACTGCACCAGCAGCCACAACAAGGCCATGCCCAGCCACAACAGCCAGTAGCGCGGGTGCAGGAAAGCCAAGCGAAAGGAGGGACGATCCATAAGCAGATACCTGAGACAAAACGGCCATGCAGCCGGCGATGAGCGTGCCGCCGGGCATTCTACATGGCTTGCGGCCCTGCAGGCTTCTGGTTATAAGTCGAGGCGTTTTTACCCACTGGGCAGACCATGAGCCAAGCCGACCTTCTCGACCAAGACCCTGTATTCCAACTCAAGGGCAGCATGCTGGCCATCACTACCCTGGAACTGGCCCATAACGACCTCGACCGACTGGATCGCCAATTGCAGGCCAAGGTCGCCCAGGCCCCGGCGTTCTTCGAGAATACCCCCCTGGTGCTGGCGCTGGACAAACTGCCGGAAGCCGAAGGCACGGTGGATCTCAATGCGCTCATGCAGCTGTGCCAGCACCACGGCCTTCGCACCCTGGCCATCCGCGCCAGTCGCGCCGAGGACGTCAGCGCGGCCAACGCTCTCAACCTGCCGGTACTGCCGCCCTCGGGCGCCCGCGAACGACTGGTCGACCCGGCGCCGGTCAAGGTCGTCGAAGCCGAACCACGTCCCAGCCGGATCATTACCCAGCCGGTGCGCGGCGGCATGCAGATTTATGCGCAAGGCTGCGACCTGATCGTACTGGCCGCGGTAAGCGCCGGTGCCGAGCTGCTCGCCGACGGCAATATCCATGTCTATGGCCCTCTGCGCGGACGTGCCCTGGCGGGCGTCAAAGGCAATACCCAGGCGCGCATCTTCTGCCAGCAACTGGCTGCGGAAATGCTCTCCATCGCCGGGCAATACAAGACAGCCGAAGACCTGCGCCGCGAGCCGCTCTGGGGGCAGGCGGTGCAGGCCAGCCTGAGCGCCGACGTGTTGAACATCCGCAGCCTTTAACGGATACTGCCGGCACTTTTTTCGGAGCAACACCGAGGGCAGCAGGATGCCTGCGCGGCTGATCGGCGCCCCCGTATTCTACCTTTGAGGGTGATTCATCTTGGCCAAGATTCTCGTTGTCACGTCCGGCAAGGGCGGCGTGGGTAAAACCACCACCAGTGCCGCCATCGGTACCGGCCTGGCCCTGCGCGGGCACAAGACCGTCATCGTCGACTTCGATGTCGGCCTGCGCAACCTCGACCTGATCATGGGTTGCGAGCGCCGCGTGGTCTACGACTTCGTCAATGTCTGCAACGGCGAAGCCACCCTCAACCAGGCCCTGATCAAGGATAAACGCCTGGAAAATCTCTACATCCTTGCCGCCAGCCAGACCCGCGACAAGGACGCCCTGAGCAAGGAAGGCGTAGAGAAGGTCATCAAGGAGCTCTCCGAGCAGTTCGAATACGTGGTCTGCGATTCGCCGGCCGGTATCGAGAAAGGTGCACACCTGGCCATGTACTTTGCCGACGAAGCCATCGTGGTGACCAACCCGGAAGTGTCTTCGGTACGCGACTCCGATCGCATGCTCGGCCTGCTGGCCAGCAAGTCCAAACGTGCCGAAGAGGGCCTGGAGCCCATCAAGGAACGCCTGCTGCTCACCCGCTACGACCCGGAACGCGTCACCAAAGGCGAAATGCTCGGCGTGGAAGACGTCGAGGAAATCCTCGCCATCAACCTGCTGGGGGTGATTCCCGAATCCCAGGCCGTACTCAAGGCTTCCAACCAGGGCGTTCCAGTGATCCTCGATGACCAGAGCGATGCCGGCCAGGCCTACAGTGACGCCGTTGATCGCCTGCTGGGTAAAGAGGTGCCGCATCGCTTCCTCGACGTGCAGAAGAAAGGCTTCCTGCAACGGCTGTTTGGAGGTCGCGAATGAACATTTTCGATTTCTTCCGCGAGCGCAAGAAGGACACGCCGGCGGCCATCGCCAAGGAGCGCCTGCAGATCATCGTGGCCCACGAACGCGGCCAGCGCGCGCAGCCGGATTACCTGCCGGCTCTGCAAAAGGAACTGGTGGAAGTTATCCGCAAGTACGTCAACATCGATGCTGACCAGGTACAGGTTGCCCTGGAAAGCCAGGGTAGCTGCTCGATCCTCGAGCTCAACATTACCCTGCCGGATCGTTAACAGGCCGCACAGCCTGGATATACGGCGGCCACGTGCCGCCGTTTTTATTGCATAACCCCTGCAACCGCCCGTGGAAACCCCATGCCGCTGTCGAACATCGAGATCCTCCATGAGGATCCCTGCTTTCTGCTGATCAACAAGCCTACCCTGCTGCTCTCGGTCCCTGGCCGCGCCGAGGACAACCGCGACTGCCTGATCACCCGTCTGCAGGAAAACGGCTATCCCGAAGCGCGTATCGTGCATCGCCTGGACTGGGAAACCTCCGGCATCATTCTGCTGGCGCGCGATGCCGACAGCCATCGCGAGCTATCACGTCAATTCCACGACCGAGAGACGGAGAAAGCCTACACCGCGCTCTGCTGGGGCCAGCCGGATGCCGATAGCGGGCGCATCGAGCTACCGTTGCGTTACGACCCACCCAGCAAGCCTCGCCATGTCGTCGACTTCGAGCAGGGCAAGCATGCCCTGACCTTCTGGCGGGTCGTGCAGCGCTGCGGGCATTACAGTCGCGTGGAACTGACCCCCATCACCGGCCGCTCCCACCAGCTGCGTGTGCACATGCTGTCTATCGGCCATCCACTGCTGGGTGATGGCCTGTATGCCCACCCCGAAGCCCTCGCAGCCTGGCCGCGCCTGTGCCTGCACGCCAGCCAGCTGGCCTTCAGCCACCCTGCGACCGGCCAACTCCTGCGTTTCGAATGCCCGGCGCCTTTTTGAGGCGCCGCACAGCGAAAACCTGTTCACTGGGTTAGCATTCAAGCATTTCGTTGTTGAAGAGCTGCTTGACCATGCCCAGCCCCTATCAAGGCACCGCCACCCGCGTATCCCCACTTAGCAATGACAATCTGATCAACAGCTTGTTAACCACCGAGCGCTGGGACAAGACGGCGCTAACGTTCAGCTTTCTGACCCTTGGCCGCTCTTTCTATAGCAACAACTATTCATACGACGACGAATACAGCAATGCGTTCGCCTTGAGCAAGGCACAGATGAGCGCGGTACGCCAGGCACTCAACAGCTGGAGCGCGGTCAGTCAGCTGACTTTCAAGGAAGTGCGCGACAGCAGCAGTGTCGCGGGCGATCTGCGCTTTGGTGGTTTTTCCGGCATGCCTGACAGCTATGCGGCCTGGGCCTACTACCCGAGCACCGCGCCCGTAGGGGGCGATGTCTGGATTGGCCAAGTCACCAACGACCCTGCGCCCAGCCCCGGTAGTTACGACTTCCATACCTTCGTACACGAAATTGGCCATGCCCTGGGCTTGAAGCATCCCTTCGAGAGCGAAGCCGGCAATCCCGCCGTGCTGCCCAGCACACTGGACGATGCCCGCTACAGCGTAATGAGCTACAACAGCGACTACGACTTCCTGCCCACAGGCCCGATGCTGCTGGATATTGCCGCCATCCAGCACATGTATGGTGCCAACAACCAATGGAAAACGGGTAACGACACCTACCGCTGGGGCGCCAGCCAACAAATCTTCGAAACCCTCTGGGACGCGGGTGGCATCGACACCATTGATGCCAGCAACCAGTTGCGAGCGGTACGCATCGACCTCAACCCAGGCGCATTCAGCCGTATCGGCGCCAATATCTATGATTACCAGCGCGGAGAGAACGTTAATGACCTATTGAGCATTGCCTACAACGTCATCATCGAGCGAGCCATCGGCAGCGCCTATGATGATGAGCTGATCGGCAACAACACGGACAATCTGCTGGATGGCCGGGCGGGTAACGACACTCTGCGTGGCGGCCTGGGCAACGATAGTTATGTGATCGACAGCATTAATGACCGGGTCATTGAACTAGACGGCCAAGGCTACGATAGCGTACGGATCAACATTAACCAGCGTGACGGGCAGTACCGTCTACCTGATTACGTGGAAGAAGGCCAACTGATCAACAGCGTGGACTTCACCCTGCTAGGCAACGCTCTGAACAACACCCTGCTTGGCAACGCACGCAACAACCGACTGGACGGTGGTAGCGGCGCCGACACCATGAAAGGCGGTGCGGGCAACGATACCTACGTCGTCGATCATGCCGGCGATCTGATCATCGATAGCGCAGGCTTGGACAGCGTAGAAAGCTACATCAGCTTCACACTCGGCCAAGGGCTTGAGAATCTAGTCTTGCTGGGGCATTCGGCAATCAGCGGTACTGGCAACAATGCGGCCAATTTCATCGATGGCAGCCAGAACACTGCGGCCAACCTGTTGATTGGCTTGGGCGGTAACGATACCTACCTGCTCGGCAGCGGCGACCGGATTCAGGAGGCCAGCAACGCTGGACGCGACAAGGCACAGTCCTACTTCGACATCACGCTTGATGAGCACGTAGAAGACTTGCAACTGTTGGGAGGGGCCAATACCCAAGGCATTGGCAACAACCTTGCCAACACCCTACTCGGCAATACCGGCAACAACCTGCTGGATGGACGTGCAGGCGTGGACAAGCTCTACGGTGGGCAAGGCAACGATACCTACCTGGTAGACCTCAACAGCCGCAACGCATTGGAAGACAAGGTCATCGAAAAAGCCGCTGAAGGTATCGATACGATCTTTCTGCGCGGCGGTCAATCACTTAGCAAAGCAACAAGCATTAGCCTGGCCAGCCATGTAGAGCACCTCAACGCCAGCCAGACAGGCAGTACGCTGCTCAATCTCAAAGGTAACGTTAGCGATAACTGGCTCATTGGCAACAGTGCCAACAATCTCATTGATGGTGGAGCGGGCAATGACTTGCTAAGCGGCAATGGTGGCTACGACACGCTGATCGGTGGTAAAGGCGCCGATATTTTCCACTTCGACCTCTCCTGGCTCAACAGCAGCGCGGGAGCGCTCAGTTCACAAGTCAATGACTTCCGGCGCAGCGATGGTGACAAGCTGAATTTTGCTGGTGCTGCCTTCACGTTCACCGGCAATCAGTTCAGTGCTAGCGCAGGCACCTACCAACTGAGCTTCGCGGACGGCTTGTTGCGCGGCAGCAACGATCACGGACAAAGCGAACTGTTCCAGATCCGCCTGCTGGGCGTGAGCCAGCTATACAGTGACGACTTTCTGGCTGCCTGAGGCGTTGGCCCACGGCTTATCGCACCTTCCCTGCTAAGTTAGACTTGGCGTCATTCCGATGGAGTAACGCCATGTCCAACACGCTCAACCAGGGCCTGATCGATTTCCTGCAGTCCTCGCCCACCCCCTTTCACGCCACGCAGAGTCTCGCCCAGCACCTTGAGGCGGGCGGCTACCGGCAACTGGACGAGCGCGACAGCTGGCCCGTGGGCGTGCCCGGCAAGTATTACGTTACGCGTAACGGCTCCTCGCTGATCGCCGTGCATATCGGACGTCAGCATCGCCTGGAAGACGGCCTGCGTCTGGTCGGCGCGCATACCGACAGCCCCTGTCTGCGCATCAAGCCCAATCCGGAACTGGTGCGCCAGGGCTTCTGGCAACTGGGGGTCGAAGTCTATGGCGGCGCCCTGCTGGCTCCCTGGTTCGATCGCGATCTGTCGCTGGCCGGGCGAGTCACCTACCGTGCCGCCGGACGCGTGGAGAGCCAGCTGATCGATTTTCGTGCACCCCTCGCGGTCATTCCCAACCTGGCCATCCACCTCAACCGCGAGGCCAACCAGGGCTGGGCGATCAATCCGCAGAACGAGCTGCCAGCCATTGTCGCGCAACTGCTGCCTGGGGAAAGCCGCGATTTTCGCGACCTGCTGGCGGAACAGTTGAATCGTGAGCACGGCATCATCGCTGACACCGTGCTGGACTTCGAACTCAGCCTGTACGACACCCAGAAGGCCGCTGTGGTCGGCCTTGACCAGCAGTTCATTGCCGGCGCACGACTGGACAACCTGCTGTCTTGCTACGCCGGCCTGCAGGCACTGCTGTCTGCCGACGGTGAGCAAAGCTGCGTATTGGTGTGTACCGACCACGAAGAAGTCGGCTCCTGCTCGGCGTGCGGTGCCGATGGCCCATTCCTTGAGCAAACCCTGCGCCGCTTGCTCGGCGATGGCGAGGACTTCGTGCGGCTGATGCAACGCTCGCTGCTGGTTTCCGCCGACAATGCCCACGGCATCCACCCCAATTATGCCGACCGGCACGACGGCAACCATGGCCCACTGCTCAACGCCGGCCCGGTGATCAAGATCAACAGTAACCAGCGCTATGCCACCAGCAGCGAAACCGCCGGTTTCTTCCGCCACCTGTGTCTGGAAAACGAAGTGCCGGTACAGAGCTTCGTCACCCGTAGCGACCTCGGCTGTGGCTCGACCATCGGCCCAATCAGCGCCAGCCAGCTGGGCGTGCGCACCGTGGATATCGGCCTGCCAACCTTTGCCATGCACTCCATCCGCGAGCTGGCCGGCAGCCAGGATCTGGCGCATCTGGTCAAGGTATTGCGCGCCTTCTATGCCAGTCTCTCCCTGCCCTGAACGCCCTATTGGCGGACGGCCGGCCAATAAAAAGGGCAACCCGCGGGTTGCCCTTTTCGTATAGCGCCCGACGGTCAGCTGCGGATCAGATGATCGAACGCTGACAGCGAAGCCTTGGCCCCTTCGCCAATAGCGATGACGATCTGCTTGTAGGGCACGGTGGTCACGTCCCCAGCGGCAAATACGCCAGGCACATTGGTCTGGCCCTTGGCATCGACGATGATCTCACCAAAGCGGCTCAGTTCGACGGTACCTTTCAGCCAGTCGCTATTGGGCAGCAAGCCGATCTGCACGAAGATACCTTCCAGCTCCACACGGTGCAGTTCTTCGGTGACGCGATCCTTGTAGGTCAGCGCGGTAACCTTCTGACCGTCGCCCACCACTTCGGTGGTCTGTGCGTTTTTAATCACCGTAACGTTCGGCAGGCTGTACAGTTTCTTCTGCAAAACCGCATCGGCACGCAGGGTATCGGCAAATTCCAGCAGGGTGACATGGCTGACGATACCCGCCAGGTCGATGGCCGCTTCCACACCGGAGTTACCGCCACCGATCACCGCCACACGCTTGCCCTTGAACAGCGGGCCATCGCAGTGCGGGCAGAAGCACACGCCCTTGGCCTTGTATTCCTGCTCGCCGGAAACGCCCATCTCGCGCCAGCGCGCACCCGTGGAAAGGATCACTGTCTTGGCCTTGAGCGATGCGCCGTTCTCGAACTTCACCTCGTGCAGGCCGCCGGCGCTGCTGGCCGGAACGAGCGCCGCAGCACGCTGCAGGTTCATCACATCGACTTCGTATTCCTTGACGTGCTCCTCGAGGGCGCGCACCAGCTTCGGACCTTCGGTTTCCTTGACGGAGATAAAGTTCTCGATGGCCATGGTATCCAGTACCTGGCCGCCGAAACGCTCGGCAGCGACGGCCGTGCGGATGCCCTTGCGCGCCGCGTAGATGGCCGCTGCAGCGCCGGCCGGACCGCCACCGATGACCAGCACATCGAAGGCTTCCTTGGCGCTCATCTTCTCGGCGTCGCGGTTCGCCGCGCCGGTGTCGATCTTGGCGAGGATTTCCTTCACGTCCATGCGCCCTGAGGCGAACACTTCGCCGTTCAGGTAGATGCTCGGCACGGCCATCACCTGGCGGCGCTCGACTTCGTCCTGGAACAGCGCGCCGTCGATCGACACGTTGCGGATGTTGGGGTTGAGCACGGCCATCAGGTTCAGCGCCTGGACCACGTCCGGGCAGTTCTGGCAGGACAGCGAGAAGTAGGTCTCGAACTCGAACTTGCCTTCGATGCTCTTGATCTGGGCGATGGTCTCGGCGTCCAGCTTGGACGGGTGGCCACCGACCTGCAGCAGGGCCAGTACCAGCGAGGTGAACTCGTGGCCCATGGGGATACCGGCGAAGCTGACGCCGATATCGGTGCCCGGGCGAATCAGGGCGAAGGACGGACGGCGGGCATCGTTGCCGTCGGTCTTGAGGGTGATCTTGTCGGTCAGGCCGACGATGTCTTGCAGGAGTCCGAGCAACTCCTGGGATTTCTCACCGTCATCGAGGGAAGCGACGATCTCGAACGGCTGGGTGACCTTCTCGAGGTAGGCCTGCAACTGGGATTTCAGAGTGGCGTCCAACATGACGGGATTCCTCAAAGCAAATTTCGGACAAACAAACGCCCGGACGGATCGCGCCCGGGCGTTCGGGCACCTGCGGAAGTCCTGTAGGACTTCTTGAGGCGGAAAATGGCACGGAGCACGCCGCGTAACGCGGCGGCTCCTCGTCCATTTTTAGATCTTGCCGACCAGGTCCAGGGACGGAGCCAGAGTCTTCTCGCCTTCTTTCCACTTGGCCGGGCACACTTCACCCGGGTGGGCAGCGGTGTACTGAGCAGCTTTCAGCTTACGCAGGGTCTCACCGACGTCACGGGCGATCTCGTTGGAGTGGATCTCCACGGTCTTGATCACACCTTGCGGGTTGACAATGAAGGTGCCGCGCAGCGCCAGGCCTTCTTCATCGATATGCACGTCGAAAGCACGGGTCAGCTGGTGAGTGGGGTCACCGATCAGCGGGAACTGAGCCTTGCCAACGGCCGGCGAAGTTTCGTGCCATACCTTGTGAGAGAAGTGGGTATCGGTGGTAACGATGTAAACCTCGGCACCAGCCTTCTGGAACTCGGCATAGTTGTTAGCCGCGTCTTCGATTTCGGTCGGGCAGTTGAAGGTGAAGGCAGCCGGCATGAAGATCAGCACGGACCACTTGCCCTGCAGTGACTGCTCGGTCACTTCGATGAACTTGCCATTGTGGAAGGCGTTGGCTTTGAACGGCTGGACTTGGGTGTTGATGAGGGGCATCAAGGTACTCCTTGTGGATGAAAATCTGGCGGAAAGAATAATAGGGGCAACCGATTTAAAAAGCCTATTGATTAACCCCATGAATGCCATAGATTAACCCTATCGCAAACAAGGGCAACTACACCCACTGCGACCTGCGCAACACGCAAAGGTTTCCCTCTACATCCCATTAGCAATGCGCAGGGCCAGCTTCCCGACAACCTGATTACTGGCCAGCGAGGCAAATGCCTGCTCAGCCTGCTCTCGCGGGAAAGTGCCGCTCAATTGCGGTTGCAAGCGTCCACTGGCCAACAACGGCCACACTTCGCGTTGGAGGTCGGCCAGCAACTCACGCTTGAACGCCGCATCACGATTACGCAAAGTCGAGCCAATCAACTGCACACGCTTGCCCAGCAGTAGGCCCATATCCAGCTCGGCCATGCGCCCACCCATCAGACCGATACTGACCCAACGTCCGTCTTCGCCCAGCAGGCGCAGATTGAGCGGCGCATAGCTAGCCCCCACGGGGTCGAGAATCACGTCGAAAGGCCCTTGCTCCTGCAACTGTGCAGCCATCGACTCACCACGCAGCGCGCCGCCCACCGCCCCCAATGAGCGGCAATAATCCAGCTTGTCCGGGGAACTCACGCTGACCCAGCAGGGACTGGCAAAGGCACTGCATAGCTGGATCGCCGCCGAACCGACGCCGCTGGCGCCGGCATGCAACAAGACCCTCTCGCCAGGCTTGAGTGCCGCCAGCTGGAACAAATTCAGCCAGGCCGTGGCATAGACTTCCGGCAAAACCGCCGCCTGCTCCAGGCTAAGCCCTTCTGGCACAGGCAACACATGGCCTTCATCAACCACGACCTCATCAGCCATCCCGCCACCGGCCAACAGAGCACATACGGCCTCGCCGACCCGCCAGCGACTGCCGGCCCCCACTTCGCTGATCAGTCCCGCGCACTCCAGGCCCAGCCCCATACTGGCACCCGGCGGAGGCGGATAGACCCCAGCCAACTGCAGCAGATCGGCACGGTTCAAGCCAGCAGCGACCACCCGAATACGCACCTGTCCGACATCGCAGGACTGGCGCTCTGCGGCCTGCCACACAGGCCGCCCTTGTATGCCTTGCAATAGCTGCATAGCCCCTCCATAGTTCATCGCACAAGCACTGCATGCGAGCCTGTTCCAGGTGCGTGCACTGACCTGTCCTCTGCGCGGCATACTCGGCTGTCGAACAAGGCCGCGCAGGCTAGCGGGCAGTTTCCACGGGAACCTCTGCCTCTTCCAGGTGACCTAATATGCGTCATCACCAGCCCGACGTCGAATCAGCATGAAGCGTACACTCCTTGGCTCCACCCTGGCCCTGGCTTTGGCAATGGCTCTGCAGCCCCTGCATGCAGCCGTGGCCAAGTCCACCGACTGGAACTACCTGCAGCCCACTCGCGAACAGGCCATGGCCAGCCTCAACGTGGTCGAACTGCTGCGCCGCCACCACTACAGCAAGCCACCACTGAACGATGCACGCTCGCAAAAGATTCACGAGAGCTACCTAAAACTACTCGACCCGGCGCGCCTGTACTTCACGGCCGCTGACATTGCCGAATTCGCCCCGCTGCGTGATCGCTATGACGACCTGCTGAAGAGTGGCGAACTCAACCCGGGCTTCGAGCTGTACCGCCGCCATCTGCAACGCCTGGAAGAGCGTCTGCTGTATAGCCTGGATCTGCTTGAGCGTGGCGTTGCCCAACTCGACTTCAGTCTCGACGAGCGCCTGGAAATCGACCGGGAACAGGCCGCCTGGGCCAAAGACAGCGCGGAACTGGATGATCTGTGGCGCAAACGCCTGAAGGACGAAGTCTTGCGCCTGCGCATTGCCGGAAAAGACGACAAGGCTATCGAAGAACTCCTGCAGAAGCGCTACAGCAACCAGCTCAAGCGCTTGCAGCAAACGCGTAGCGAGGATGTATTCCAGGCTTACATCAATGCTTTCGCGCAGACCTATGACCCGCACACCACCTACCTGTCGCCGGACAATGCGGAAAACTTCGACATCAACATGAGCCTGTCTCTGGAAGGCATCGGTGCCGTCCTGCAGAACGACAACGAGCATGTGAAGATTGTCAGTCTGGTGCCCGCCGGCCCTGCGGAAAAAAGCAAGCAACTGGCACCGGCCGACCGGATTATCGGCGTGGCTCAGGGTAATGGTGAGATGGTCGACGTCATCGGCTGGCGTCTGGATGAAGTGGTCAAACTGATCCGCGGCCCCAAGGGCTCACAGGTCCGCCTTGAAGTCATTCCGGCCAGCAATGCCCCCAACGACCAGACCAGCAAGGTCGTCAGCATCACCCGCGAAGCAGTCAAACTGGAAGAGCAAGCTGCCAAGAAGTCGGTCCTGGAACTGCAACACGAGGGGCGCGACTACAAGCTGGGGGTGATCGACATTCCCACCTTTTATCTGGATTTCAAGGCTTATCGCGCTGGCGACCCGCAGTACAAAAGCACCACGCGCGACGTCAAACGCCTACTCAAGGAACTGCAGGCCGAGCAGGTCGACGGCGTGATCATCGACCTGCGTAACAACGGTGGCGGCTCGCTGCAGGAAGCCAATGAGCTGACCGGCCTGTTCATCGAACAAGGTCCTACGGTACTGGTGCGCAACAGCGACGGCAGCGTCGACGTACTCAGCGATGACAGCAACGGTACCTATTACGACGGCCCGCTGGCGGTACTGGTCAATCGCTTGTCGGCCTCGGCTTCGGAAATCTTTGCTGGCGCCATGCAGGACTACCATCGCGCCCTGATCATTGGCGGCCAGACCTTCGGCAAAGGCACGGTGCAGACCGTGCAACCGCTCAATCATGGCGAGCTCAAACTGACATTGGCCAAGTTCTACCGGGTGTCCGGACAGAGTACCCAACACCAGGGCGTACTGCCGGATATCGCCTATCCGCCGCTGGTGAATCTCAGCGAGATCGGTGAAAGCGCCCTGCCGGAAGCGATGCCCTGGGACAGCATTCGCCCGGCCGTACGCCCGGCCCATGACCCTTTCGGCCCTTTCCTGGCCGAGCTCAAGGCACGTCATGAAGCACGCAGCGCCAAAGACCCGGACTTCCTGTTTAGCCGGCAGCGCCTGCAGCTGGCCGAAGAACTGAACCAGCAGACCCACGTGAGCCTGAATGAACAGGCCCGCCGTGCCGAGCATGCCAGCATCGAGGCACGCCAACTCGCTCTGGAGAACGCCCGCCGTCAAGCCAAGGGCGAACAGCCACTAACCGCACTACAGGAAGAGCCGGAGGACGGCCTGGACAGCGAAGAAGCCCATGAACCGGCAGGCAAGGATGACGCTTTCCTCGCGGAAACCGGACGCATCCTCCTCGACTATCTTAGCCTGGGCACGCGCTTGGCCAAGCACTGAAATGCGCAGGCAATACCCGCCTGCCGTCATCAAAGCGTCATAGTCACGGCGTGAAATGATCGGGCTCACCATGGGTGAGCCCTGTCGATTCACCCGGCCAGCCTCTGGCATGGCCTTGCCGAGACCCTAACATGACCGTCACCGAGCAGTTGAGCGCACTGGACCGGATTCTCGCTCACGGCGACATCAGCACCCTGTTCCAGCCGATAGTCTGCCGCAGCGAGCAACGCATCCTCGGCTATGAAGCACTCAGCCGCGGCCCCTCCAATAGCCCATTGCACTCACCTCTGACCCTGTTTGCCGTGGCACGCCATGCACAGCGACTCAGCGAACTGGAGCTGCTGTGTCGACGCAATGCCTGTCAGCGTTTCCAGCAATTAGGGCTGCAAGGCAAGTTGTTCCTCAACGTCTCGCCGGAGTCCCTCCTGGAAAGTGCGCACCAGCCGGGCCGCACCCTACAGCTGCTACAACGCTTTGCCATCAGCCCGGATCAGGTAGTCATCGAACTGACCGAGCAAACTCCTACCGAAGACTTCAATCTGCTCGACAGTGCCTTGCATCACTACCGCACCATGGGTTTTTCGATTGCCCTGGATGATCTGGGCGCAGGCTATTCCAGCCTGCGCCTCTGGTCTGAGCTACGTCCCGACTATGTGAAGATCGACCGGCATTTCATTGATGGCATCCATGAAGATGCGGTCAAGCGTGAGTTCGTCGGCTCCATTCTGAAGATGGCCCGTGCCTCTCGCGCCCAGGTGATTGCCGAAGGCATTGAGCGCCAGGAAGAGCATGCCGTTCTCGCCGAAATGGGTGTCGACCTGCTGCAAGGCTATCTGTTTGCCCGCCCCAGCGAGACCCCGAGTCACGAACCACCCCGCTCACTGAGCGAACTCCCCTGCCACGGCACGGCTCAGGAAGAGAGCGATAACCTGCAAGCCTTACTGCTCGACCAGCCCGCCTTGCCAGTGGATACCAGCACTCAAGAAGTACTCGAAGCCTTTCGCGGCCAAGCCAATTTGAATTCGCTGGCCATCCTCGACTCACAGGGAAAGCCGGTCGGCATCGTGCATCGTCATGCGCTGGCCGACAGCCTGCTCAAGCCCTTTGCCACCGAACTGTTCTCCCGCAAACCCATCAGCCGCTTGATGAGCCCGGACTTTCTCGCCGTGGAGTGCAGTCAATCGCTGCAGCAGGTCAGTCGCTTGCTTACCAGCCGTGCGCGCCAACGCATTGAAGAAGATTTCATCATTACTCGTGAGGGTGACTACCTGGGCATGGGACGAGTCATTGACCTGCTCAAGCTGATCACCGAGCAGCGCCTGCAACAAGCTCGTCACGCCAACCCGCTTACCCTACTGCCTGGCAATGTACCCATCCAGCAGTGCCTGGAACGTTTACTCCAGCAGCGCCGCAGCGCCGTGGTTTGCTATGTCGATATAGACAGTTTCAAACCCTTCAACGATCTATACGGCTATGCCAAGGGCGATGAGGTACTGCTGAGCCTTGCCCAATGTCTCAACGAACGGATCAATCCCAGTCATGATTTCGTCGGGCATATCGGTGGCGATGATTTCCTGCTGGTGCTGGCCTCCACGGACTGGCGCGCACGACTGGCTGAGCTGTTAGAGGACTTCCAGCAACAATGCCGGCGTTTCTATCAACGCGAGCACCTGCTGGCAGGCGGCTTCACGACGCGCAATAGACATGGACAGCTTGAGGTATTCCCACTGCTGTCCCTGTCAGTGGGTGTCGTGCAGGTCGACGAACTGAGTGGTTGCCATATGGATGCCGAGCAACTGGCTGCCCTGGCTTCCGATGCAAAGCGTCAGGCCAAGGCCATCCCCGGTTTCAGCCTGCAAGTAGTCAAAGCCAGCTGAAACCAGACACTAGTAGCCCTGCTCATGCGCGCGTTGCTCCAGGCGCTCGGCCGCCTGCAAGTCACAAGCCAAGCCGGGACCACCCTGGCGATACAGCTGAGCCAGGCGGTAAGTGGCCAACGGATGCCCCGCATCACTAGCCATCTGCCAATAACTGGCAGCCTGCCGGGCATCGGGCGCTTCCTGTACTGAGCCTTGCAGAGCCAACACACCGAGCTGATATGCAGCCTTGTCGTCCCCCCCCTGGGCAGCCAGGCGCAACAAGCGACGTGCTTCATCGCCTACTGCAAAACCCTGGCCACGGTGTAATAAAAGATGTCCATAGAAGCTCTGCGCCGGAACATAGCCTAGCGCAGCCATACGCGCATATTGTCCCTGCATCCACTGCCAGGCACGCGGCTGACGCACCAGCCAGGCGAAACGCAGCAACCAGCGCGCCAGCCGATAACCGGCATAAGCGCGCCACCACCAGAAGTTCATGGGGCCTCCGGGTAGTTGTGCTCGAAAACGCGCACCACTTCAGCAGAATGCCAGGACGCAGCCGCCACACCATCCGGAGCCCCCGAGAAACAACCCAGGCGCTCGGCACATTGGAAAAAACCCGGGCGAGGCAGGCGACTCGCACCCTGGCTGATCACCAGCGCACTCCGTAATGGCTGCTCGGCCCGCGCATCCAGAGCTGCCAGGTGCTCCAGGGCTGCCACCAGGGTCTGCATGGCCGGAGTCGGCAACTGCAAGCGTTCGATCAGCGCACGATAAGTCACCAGATGACGCTGCTGACGTGCCGCTTCCAGCTCACCGAGCAGGCCCTGCCAATGCTGTCGACTGATGCGCATGCTCATGACTCGCTCCACCCCGTAACACCCAGGGCTCGCGCCAAACTACGGCGAATCGCCGAATCCGCTTCACGCTCGCCGGCTTCGATCATGTTCAGGTAATGCGGACTGATGCCTACCTGACGAGCAAGGTCCTGCAGCGACAAGCCCTGCGCCTCACGCAACTGACGCAACGCTTGGAAGCCAGGATTAATCGAAACAGCCGTCTCTGCTTTGACGGGTGCAGCAAGCTCCTGCCCAGCCGCTTTCAACAAAGCCTGATATTGCGCCCAAGGCAGCACGGCATACTCCGGCTGTCCTTCACGCAGAATGACCTGTACATCCATAAAGCGCTCCTTATTTACAGCCCAACCGCCTGCCTGGCAGCCGGATAGGTGCATAGTATCAGGCGGCACTTAGCGCTGCTGAACGCTTGCCGCACTTGCAGAACGCGCTAACGGCCTGCATGAAAAAATACGCAGTTTCAGCATTTTTTCTCTTGACTACGCTGCAGCCCAGAACAGCTCTGGGCTGCCAGCCGTTACCCACAAAACCTGTGGATAACTCTGTGCATAGCATCTGGATGAGACGCGTAAAGCCGCATCAGACGGGCTTTCCAGACAGATCGTTGATTTTTTGAGCAAGGCAAAAAAACCTTATTTTTCAATAAGTTATATAAATCAAAAGAAATTCTGAGCGAATCTTGTCGAGCGCTTGCCGATATAGACCGAAGTGTGCATAAGCGTAACGTAACACCCTCGGTAACACGCTTGCCACGACGCCTGCCTGGCCAAAACGACTGCGCCCGCACAAGGCGGGCGCAGTGGCAAGGGTGACAAAAGCGCCTAGTCTTATTCGGCGCTCATATCCTTGATACCCAGCAGTTCAAGATCAAACACCAGAACAGCATTGGCCGGGATAGCCGGTGTTGGGCTGTTTTCGCCGTAGGCCAACTCGCTGGGGATGTACAGCTTGTACTTCTCCCCCACATGCATCAGCTGCAATGCCTCGACCCACCCCGGAATCACACCTCCAACCGGCAAATCAATCGGACTGTTGCGGGCTATCGAGCTATCGAACACGCTACCGTCAATCAGGCGCCCCTCGTAGTGCACCGTCACCACGTCATCTGCCTTAGGCTGCGCGCCGTCCTCGGCCTTCTGGACGATTTCGTACTGCAGCCCCGAAGCGGTGGTAATCACGCCTTCACGCTTGGCGTTTTCTTCCAGGAACGCTTTGCCAGCCTTGGCGGACTCGGCATTCAACTCTGCCATGCGCTGCTCACCACGTTGTTGCAGGAAAGCAAATGCCTCCATCAACTCTTCATCGCTCATGCGTTGCGGCGCCTTGCCCAGGGCGTCTTCGATACCCAGCGCAACAGCCTTGGAGTCGAGATCATCCATGCCTTCCTGAACCAGGCTTTTCCCCATGTTCAGGCCGATGCCGTAAGAAGCCTTTTGCGCCGGAGTGGTCAGCTCGACAGTGGCTTTGTCTTCGCAACCCGCCAGCACAAACGCAGCACAGGCAACTGCAACGGCCAATAGATTCTGTTTCATGGATATTCCTTGTTCGGATGCCTTGCGGCGGAAGTCATGTAGGCCGCGAGCTTAGCAGGCACGAGCAAGCGCTGGCTACCGCGATAGGAAACCAGAAAAGTGTATAAGTTCGCGCTACAGAAGGATTTTTTAATTGATCTGAAATGATCGGAGATGTTGCAGGAAGGAAAATGGCGCAGCGGACGGGACTCGAACCCGCGACCCCCGGCGTGACAGGCCGGTATTCTAACCGACTGAACTACCGCTGCGCGTAACCTCGTGAGCGAGATTGGTGGGTGATGACGGGATCGAACCGCCGACCCTCTGCTTGTAAGGCAGATGCTCTCCCAGCTGAGCTAATCACCCTTCACTCTCGAAGTGGGGCGCATTCTAGACAGCACAGAACCACTTGGCAAGCTTCTTTTTCAAAAAATTTTCTAGAACCAGCAAAGGCTTAGCGATCACTTGGCCTGAGCGGCGCGGCACTGAATAATGCCCGCTTCGTTCAACGGAGTGTTTTCTCATGTGGTTTCGCAACCTGCTTGTCTATCGCCTGACCCAGGATCTCGATCTGGATGCCGAGCGTCTTGAAGCGGCCCTGGCCAGCAAGCCTGCCCGCCCCTGCGCCAGCCAGGAGCTGACCACCTACGGCTTTGTCGCGCCATTCGGCAAAGGTGCCGATGCGCCACTGCTACATGCCAGCCAGGGTTTTCTACTACTCGCCGCACGCAAGGAAGAGCGCATCCTGCCCGGCAGCGTGGTACGCGATGCACTCAAGGAAAAAGTCGACGAGATCGAAGCCGAGCAGATGCGCAAGGTTTATAAAAAGGAACGCGAGCAGCTCAAGGATGAGATCGTCCAGAGCTTCCTGCCACGCGCCTTTATCCGCAAGTCGGCGACCTTTGCCGCCATTGCCCCTGCGCAAGGCCTGATCCTTGTCGATGCCGCCAGCCCCAAACGCGCAGAGGACCTGCTTTCCACGCTACGCGAAGTGCTCGGCAGCCTGCCGGTACGCCCGCTAAACGTGAAAATCGCCCCCAACGCCACCCTGACCCAATGGCTGCAGAGCCAACAGGCCAGCCACGGTCTGCACGTACTGGATGAGTGCGAGTTACGTGACACTCAGGAAGACGGCGGCATTGTGCGCATCAAACGTCATGACCTGGCCAGCGAAGAAGTCCAGCAACACCTGGCTACCGGCAAGATAGTGACCAAGTTGAGCCTGGCCTGGGAAGACAAGCTCTCCCTGTTGATCGATGACAAGCTGGCACTCAAGCGTCTGCGCTTTGAAGACCTGCTGCAGGATCAGGCGGCCGAAGAAGGCGGAGATGATGCACTGAGCCAGCAGGACGCCAGCTTCACCCTGATGATGCTCACCTTCATGGAGTTCATTCCGCAACTGATCGAAGCGCTGGGCGGCGAAGAACTGCCTCAAGGTATCTAAAAACGCGCAAAAAAAAGGGGCGGGGTTACCCCCGCCCACTCTTTTGTCCCTACTCCATGGTTTCCTTCGCATCGTCCTGATGCACCGCATCCTGCGGCCGTCCTGACCAGCAATCCCTACCGGCCTGTGCCATTCCCTGTGCACGCCTCCATCATAGCGCCCGTTATGCACTGCACAACCACCTCCCTCGGCGCAGCCCACAGCCTTCTCACCACCTCATGAAAATAAAAATTCTTTAAATTCATGCAGTTAAAATTTGCCTCTATAAAAGCGAGCCATGTTCCGGCAAGCAAAATCGCCGATCACCTACAACAATGTAAGCAATAACTTACAACGCACATACAAAAAAGGGAGGCAAAGCCTCCCCTTTTGCAAAGCAGCCCGCTTATTCGGTCAGGCGCTGCAGCGCTTCGCGATATTTGTCGGCCGTACGCTGTGCCACTTCAGCAGGCACGGCAGGTGCCGGCGGCTGCTTGTTCCAGCCCGTAGACTCCAGCCAGTCACGCACATATTGCTTGTCGAAACTCGGCGGGTTGCTGCCTACCACATAGCTGTCAGCCGGCCAAAAACGACTGGAATCCGGAGTCAGCACTTCATCCATCAGGGTCAGTGTGCCGTTCTCGTCCAGGCCGAACTCGAACTTGGTATCGGCAATGATGATGCCGCGACTGGCTGCGTACTCTACGGCCGCACTGTACAAGGCAATTGCCGTATCCCGCACCTGGGCAGCAAGTGATGCGCCAACCAACGCCTCGCACTGCGCAAAGCTGATGTTCTCGTCATGATCACCGACGGCAGCCTTGGTCGACGGGGTAAAGATCGGTTGCGGCAACTTGGCCGCTTCCTGCAGGCCTGCAGGCAAGGCAATACCGCATACCGTGCCACTCTTCTGGTACTCCTTCCAACCGGAACCAACCAGATAACCACGCACGATGGCTTCGACCGGCACAGGCTTGAGCCGCTTGGCGACCACGGCACGCCCCTCGACCAAAGGTAACTCGGCAGGCGGTACTACATCCTCCACACGATCCCCGGTGAAATGATTGGGCACCAACGCCTTGAGCTTGTCGAACCAGAAATTGGAAATGGCCGTGAGAATCTTGCCCTTGTCCGGTATCGGTTGATCGAGAATCACATCGAACGCAGACAGACGGTCAGTAGCCACCATCAACATGCGTTGCTCATCAATCTGGTAGAGATCACGAACCTTGCCCGAGTAGATTTTTTTCAGGCTCAAAGTGGTGGGAGTAGACATAGACAGGATACCGCTGCGGTTAAATGAAACAGGCGAAACCCTTGCGGATTTCGCCTATAGAACGTCCCTGGCCAGCAATCAGCCGAGGTTTTCCTGGATCTGGCTGAGCAGGCGTCGAGCCACCTCGCTGGGTGCCACGGTGTTGCTGTCCTTTTCCACACTGACCTGAACGCTGTCTGCACTGGGCGTCAGACGCACCTGATATCGCTCGGCACGAGCCTCGATTTCTTCCTTGCTCGGCGCTGAGCCGAACAGACGTGCAAAGAGCCCAGGCTCCTCGGTCGGCACCGCACGCTCGGCGAGGTTCACATAGAACACTCCCAGGCTGCGGTTAAGGTCTTCTACCCGCAAATCGGACAACTCCAGGGCACGGCTGACACTGGACCAGGCGCGATCGAAATCGGTGTCCAGGTGCAGCAAGGGATTACCGTTGCCATCACTGCCCAGGCGCGCTTTACCTGGCGAGTCAAAACGGCTGCTGGCCAGCAGGGAAACCGAACTGCCCTGTTGCAGACTACGATTGAAACCACCCAGCAGCTCATCCAGCATGACGCCATCCAGGCTACTGTTCAGGGCGCGCTCCGGGAAGGCCACATCGGCACTGCTGCCCTGCGAGCGCTCAGCCGTCACGACGAAGATCTCGCTGGTATTACGCACCACACCCGGTTCGATGCGCACGCGCACACGCGCCTCGCGCCCCGGCTCGACAGCCCCCGCCAGGCGCTGCCCCAGGCCACTGGGAAGCTCATCAAAGCGCTGCCAGGCGGTCACCAGCTCACCCGTTTGCGGGCGCTCACGTTCGATACGCAGGCCATTGTCCTCAAGCAGCTGACGTGCCAGAGGCCACACTTCTGCCGGAATCCGCTGCGCCACCAGCCAACGAGCATCACCGCTGCGCTGTAGACTGAACTCACTGACTTCGGCCTGAGTAGCCAGCGGCAACGGCCGGGGTACTTCATAATCACCCTGCGCGGCAGACAGGCTGGCTACCCGTTGCGGCACCGGCAACAAAGGCTCCAATGACTTGGCCTGCACGCCGGAAGGCAACTGCATGGGCGCACTCTGCCGAGCCTCCAGATAATCATTGCCACGATCACGGAAATAGCCTTCTTCACCCCACAACCAACCACAACCGCCCAAGGTGGAGACAGTCAGGGCAAGGGCAGACAAACCAGCCAGTCGCTTCATGCGTTGTATTTCCTCGAATTAAGCCAGTACACCGCACTGGCGCAAGGCCTGGCGCAGCGGTTCATGACAGCGCGGGCTGAGCCAGGTCAGCGGCAAGCGAATGCCATCCGGAATGAGCCCCATTTCATGCAGTGCCCACTTCACCGGAATCGGGTTCGACTCGATAAACAGCGCCTTGTGCAACGGCATCAAACGGTCGTTGATGGCACGCGCCGCTTCCGCCTGGCCGGCCATCGCCGCACTGCACAGGTCAGCCATGGCACGCGGCGCCACGTTGGCAGTCACCGAGATGTTGCCCTTGCCACCCATCAGCATCAGTTCGACAGCCGTGGCGTCATCGCCGGAGTACACCAGGAAATCAGCCGGAACGCGATCCAGCACCTCGCGGGCACGCTGCAAGTCCCCCGTGGCTTCCTTGATACCGATGATATTGTCGATTCGCGCCAAGCGCTCGACGGTCTCCGGCAACATGTCACATACGGTACGGCCGGGCACGTTGTAGAGAATCTGCGGAATGGCCACCGCTTCGGCAATATGCCGGAAATGCAGATAGAGGCCTTCCTGGGTAGGCTTGTTGTAGTAAGGGGTCACCAACAGGCAGGCATCGGCACCCACGTCCTTGGCCGCCTGGGTCAACTCGACCGACTCGCGGGTGGAGTTACCGCCCGTACCAGCGATCACCGGCATGCGCCCGGCGACCTGCTGAACGACACGCCGCACCACTTCAATGTGTTCTGGAACGTCCAGCGTGGCCGACTCACCGGTGGTGCCGACCGCGACTATGGCATTGGTGCCCTGCTGCAGATGGAAGTCCACCAGTTTGCCCAGGCTGTCCCAGTCCACCGCGCCTTGAGAATCCATGGGCGTGACCAGTGCCACCATACTGCCCGCAATCATGCAACCACTCCTGCCGGATAAATGAAGGCGTAATGGTACAAGGCTCGCCAACGCATTGCGAGGGGCTGCAGCGGCTGGTACAGCGCGTCATCCGGCTGCGCCGGCATTCCCCTGACCGGTGCTTTTCGCTAACCTTCCCGCTTTGCATGGCACCTTCGCGTGCCTTACCCCCGCTGTCAGGAATACTGCATGTCGACCACTCCACCCCGTGAGCAATTTCTCGTACTCAGTGCCCTCGGCCCCAACCCCATGGAGCTCAGCAGCACCCTGTACCGGGCCTGCCAGGAAAATCGTTGCGCCGTACTCAGCAGCCGCCTGACACGCCATGGCGAGTTTTCCGCTCTGGTTCTGCAAGCCACGGGCAGCTGGGATGCCCTGGCGCGCCTCGAAGCCAGCTTGCCCGGCTTGGCCAAGCGCGCCAATTTTCACTACAACGTAATGCGCAGCAGCGCGCTGCCGCCTCGCCCGGACTCACTGCCCTACGTCGCGTATGTCAGCGCTGCCTACCGACCGGACATTCTCGGCGAACTGTTCCAGTTCTTCAGCGACCACCGCGTCGAGCTGGAAAGCCTGACCTGCGACACCTATCAGGCCCCGCAAACCGGCGGCACCCTACTCAATGCCACCATCACCGTGACACTGCCGGCAGGCACCCAGATCAGCTGGCTGCGCGACCAGTTCCTGGATTTTGCCGACGCACTCAATCTGGATGCACTGATCGAGCCCTGGCGCCCGCAAAACCCCTGAGGAGAACATCATGAGCGTTACCCTTGGACACCCCGTCGATGATTTCAGCGCCATGGCTACCAGCGGCCTGCAGGTACAACTGAGCCAACTGCGTGGCCAGCAGGTTGTACTGTATTTCTACCCCAAGGACAGCACGCCAGGCTGCACGACCGAAGGCCAGGATTTTCGTGACCTGCACGGACAGTTTGCCGCGGCCGAGACACTGGTCTTCGGCGTATCGCGCGACAGCCTGAAAAGCCATGAGAACTTCAAGGGCAAACAGTGCTTTCCCTTCGAACTGATCAGCGATAGTGACGAAACGCTGTGCCAGCTGTTCCAGGTAATCAAGCCGAAGAAGCTCTACGGCAAGGAATACATTGGCATTGAGCGTAGTACCTTCCTGATCGATAAACAGGGCGTATTGCGCCAGGAATGGCGGGGCGTCAAGGTACCTGGACACGCGGCAGCCGTTCTGCAAGCCGCCCAGCTGTTACAGCAAGGCTGATCACCAAGAGGGGGCGTCCGGCAAACGCCCCCCGCTACCCGACTAGCCGCCCAATAGCTCGCGCCGCGGCCAGGCGTCCAGTACGGCCTTGCATAGAGTGGCCAACGGAATGGCAAAGAACACGCCCCAGAACCCCCACAGTCCGCCAAACAGCAGCACCGCACAAATGATCGCCACGGGGTGCAGGCTGACCGCCTCGGAAAACAGCAGCGGCACCAGCACGTTGCCATCAAGCGCCTGAATGATCCCGTAGATCACCATCAGGTAAATGAACTGGTCGCTCATCCCCCACTGGAACAAGCCGATCAGCGCCACCGGCACGGTCACCACCACAGCGCCGATATAGGGCACCACGACCGACAAGCCCACCAGCAAGGCCAGCAAGGCCGCGTAATTGAGTCCAAGATAGGCAAAGGCGATATAGGTAACCACGGCACAAATGAAGATCTCGATCACCTTGCCACGGATATAGTTGGCAATCTGCAGATGCATTTCCTGCCATACCCGAGTCATCAGAGCACGCTCCTGTGGCAGATAGCCACTCATCCAGCGCGCAATCAGGCTGCCATCCTTGAGGAAGAAGAACACCAGGATCGGCACCAGTACCAGGTAGATCATGATATTGATCAGCATGGGCAGGCTGGACAGGGAAATGGTCAGCGCCCACTGCCCCAGCTTGCCCAGCTCTCCGCGCGCCGCTTCAATGGCATTGAGCACCTGCTGCTCATCAAGCAGCAGCGGATAACGTTCGGGCAATACCAGCAACAAAGTCTGCCACTCGCCCAGCATACGTGGCAGCTCGTTGACCAGATTGGAGAGCTGTCGCCACATCAACGGCAGCAGCACCAGCAGGCAGACAGCCAGTAAGCCGATGAACAGGGTAAACACCAGCCATACCGCCAGGGTATGCGAGAGACGCAGCCGCTCAGCCAAGTTGACCAACCCCTGCATGAGGAACGCCAGGACCAGTCCAGCCAGCACCGGGGCGAGCATGCCACCCAGTGTCAGGATGGCGGTAAAGCCCAGCAGCAGGATTACCGCCAGCACCACCGCCTGTTCATCGGAGAAGTAACGGTGAACCCAGTTACGCAAAACCTTGAGCATTACCTGTTTCCATAATCGGTAGAAAAATCGCGCCTGTTTCAGGCTTTCTGCAACCAGTAACCATAAACGCCAGTTTCGACCGACTCATGCAGCAGCCTGTGTCCAGCCAGGCGCGCAAACGCGGCAAAGTCACGCTGCGATCCGCCATCGGTCGCCAACACCTTGAGCACATCACCGCTGGCTAAGCGATTCAATTCCAGTTTGGCCTTGAGCAACGGCAACGGACAACTCAATCCCCGCGCATCCAGAAGGGCATCAAAAGCAGGCTCGGTCATGATCAGCAGACACTCCTCAACAGCACCCCGGCGTATCTTCAACGTTTCGCCAGGCAAAATAGTCGAGCAGCATACCCAACGGTGCGCTCAGGCAACAGACTGCAGAGTAGCGCAAGCACTCCAAACAAGAACCTAAGCAAAGACAGCCTGTCATAGTCGCCAGGCATTGCGAAATGCCCATTGAATTAACCTACAGCCGCTCTAGAGTAGAGCCCGCCATCGAGACTGCGAGTTAGCTCATGAACCTGTTGCGCCCTACCCTGCTCAGCCTGACCTGCCTGCTTGCCAGCCCTTGGCTTGTGGCCAGCGATTTACCGGCACTGGGCGATGCCAGCTCAGCGATCGTTTCTCCACAGCAGGAAAGCCAGCTGGGACGCGCCTGGCTAAGCCTGTTGCGTGGCCAGGTGCGTCAACTGGCCGATCCGCAGCTCAAGGAGTACGTGGAAAGCAGCGTGTATAGCCTGGCAGAAACCAGCCAACTGCAAGACCGACGCCTTGAATTCATCCTGCTCGATAGCGCGCAACTCAACGCCTTCGCTGCGCCAGGCGGAATCATTGGCGTCAACGGCGGTTTGTTTCTGCACGCCCAAAGCGAAGCCGAGTACGCCTCGGTCATGGCCCACGAACTGGCTCACCTCTCGCAACGCCACTTCGCACGTGGCGTGGAAGCGCAGCAACGCATGCAACTCCCCGTCATGGCCGCCATGCTCGCCGGTGTCGTCGCCGCTGCCGCAGGTGCCGGGGACGTTGGCATGGCCGCCATCATGTCGACACAGGCCGCCGCCATCCAGGAACAACGGCGCTTCTCCCGACAGAACGAGCAGGAGGCCGACCGTATCGGCCTGCTCAATCTGGAGCGAGCCGGCTTCGACCCGCGCGCCATGCCCAGCATGTTTGAACGCCTCATGCGCCAGTACCGCTACGACAGCAAGCCGCCGGAGTTCCTGCTCACCCACCCGGTCAGCGAGAACCGCATTGCTGATACACGCAACCGTGCCGAACAGTTTCCACAACGCGGCAAAGTCGACAGCTTGCGCTACCAACTGCTGCGCGCACGGGTACAGCTGCACTATGAAGAAACCCCGGGCTTGGCCGGAAAACGCTTTGCCAGCATGCTCGATAACAACCCGCAACTGGATGCGGCACGCTATGGACTCGCCCTGGCACGGCTGCGCGCCGGACAACTCGGCGAGGCACGCCAACAGCTTGAGCAGCTGATCAAGAAGGCACCCAACGAACTGACCTACCAGTTGGCCATGATCGAGGTGGAGATGGCCGCCGAGCAATTGAGCCAGGCCGAACAACGCATCCATCGGCTACGCGAGCTTTACCCCCAGCACTACCCACTGCAGCAACTACAGGTCGAGTTGCAACTCAAGCAGAATCAACCGCAGCAGGCGGAAAAAACCCTGGATAGCCTGCTGAAGAGCCGACCCGGCGATCCCGACATCTGGTATCAGGTTGCCGAAGTCCGCGGTCTCTCAGGCAATGCTATTGGCCTACACCAGGCACGCGCCGAGTTTTTTGCCCTGGTGGGTGATTTTGACCAGTCCCTGCAACAGTTGGACCTGGCCAAACGCCGCGCTATGGGCAACTTCCCCCTGGCCGCAAGCATTGATGCTCGCCAGCAGCAACTACGCGACGACCAGCGGCTTGTGCAGAGCCTGATGCGTTAAAACGCGCGCTCAGGCGTTGCCAGCAAGACGCAGGCGCGCCGCCTGGGTAAAGTCCAGCATGCGCTTGAGCGGCTGGACTGCACGCGGAATCAGCGCCGCATCGACAAAAATCTCGTTGCTGCCCTGACGCAGGCTGTGCAGGGTACGCTCCAGCGTATTCATCGCCATCCACGGACAGTGCGCACAGCTGCGGCACGCTGCACCATTGCCAGCCGTAGGCGCTTCAAAGAACTCCTTGTCCGGACAGAGCTGCTGCATCTTGTAGAAGATGCCGCGATCGGTAGCGACAATGAACTGGCGATTTGGCAGGGTCTGCGCCGCCTTGATCAACTGACTGGTCGAGCCCACCGCATCGGCCAGCTCGATCACCGCCTCAGGCGACTCGGGATGCACCAGAATGGCCGCTTCCGGGTACAGTGCCTTCATGTCTGAGAGCTGCTGAGCCTTGAATTCCTCATGCACGATACACGAGCCATCCCACAGCAGCATGTCGGCCCCCGTCTCGCGCTGTATGTAGCGCCCCAGGTGCTGGTCGGGAGCCCAGAGAATCTTCTCGCCGTTATCCATCAGGCTCTCGACGATTTCCAACGCGCAACTGGAGGTCACCACCCAGTCGGCGCGCGCCTTCACCGCCGCCGAGGTATTCGCGTAGACCACCACGGTACGTTCGGCATGCTGATCGCAGAAGGCCGAGAACTCGTCCACCGGGCAGCCCAGGTCCAGAGAGCAGGTAGCCTCCAGAGTCGGCATCAGTACGCGCTTTTCCGGGTTGAGAATCTTCGCCGTCTCACCCATGAACTTGACCCCGGCTACCACCAGGGTCTGCGCCGCATGCTGGCTGCCAAAGCGGGCCATTTCCAATGAGTCGGATACGCAACCGCCTGTTTCCTCGGCCAGCGCCTGAATCACCGGATCACAGTAGTAATGCGCCACCAGCACGGCGTTCTGCTTCTTCAGCTCGGCGGCGATTTCGCTGCGGAAGAAGGCTTCCTCCTCGGCCGTCAGCGGCTTCGGCTGCTTGGCGGCAAGGTGGGCCTGCACCAGCAGGCGTTCGGAAATCTGCGTCATGTCATCAAACCTGAGGGTGCTTAAACGCGAGCACGTAGTATACCACCGGGCCCGGCGCCTCCCGCCCACGCCTTCTACAGGGCATAAAAAAAGCCAGTCACTTGACTGGCTTTGGCGATATGGTGGGTCGTGTAGGATTCGAACCTACGACCAATTGGTTAAAAGCCAACTGCTCTACCGACTGAGCTAACGACCCAACGCGAGGCGCATGATACTGATTTTTAACGGGAAATCAACACCCAACGAAAAATATTCAAAAATAGCGTGTTGCATCGGCGACGCCAGCGGCTGCAAAGCCCGCTGCGCGCAGGCGGCAGCTATCGCACTTGCCGCACGCTCGCCCCTGCTCGTCGGCCTGGTAGCAGGATACGGTCAACGCATAGTCAACCCCCAGACGCACGCCTTCGGCAATGATCTGCGCCTTGCTCATATCCTGCAGCGGCGCACGAATACGAAATCCCGCGCCCTCCACGCCAGCACGCGTCGCCAGGTTGGCCAGCTGCTGAAAAGCCTCGATGAACGCCGGACGGCAATCCGGATAGCCGGAGTAGTCCACGGCATTCACGCCAATAAAAATATCCTGCGCCGACAATACCTCGGCCCAGCCCAGCGCCAGCGCCAAGAACACCGTGTTACGGGCCGGCACATAGGTCACCGGAATGCCTTCGGCCAGGCCATCCTCGGGCACGGCAATAGCTTGGTCGGTCAACGCCGAGCCTCCAATGCCGTTTAGATTAAGCCCCACGACCTTGTGCTCAACCACACCCAACTGTTCGGCCACACGCACGGAAGCCTGTAGCTCGGCACGATGCCGCTGCCCATAGTCAAAACTCATGCTGTAACAGGCATAGCCCTGTTCTCGAGCCATGGCCAGCACCGTGGCGGAGTCCAGGCCACCAGACAGCAAAATCACTGCGCGCTTGTCAGTCATCGTTGTCCTCCTCAGTGGCCCGGCTCGTCATTCCACAGCAGCTTGTGCAACTGCAACTGGAAACGCACCGGCAAATTGTCGGCAATGATCCACTCGGCCAGTTCTCGCGCCTGAACCTGCTGGAAGCTCGGCGAAAAGAGCACCTCTCCGACGCGCTGCGGGAGATTGAACTCGATCAGCTTGGAGCGCGCCCACTCATAGTCTTCCCGCGAGCAGATCACGAACTTGACCTGATCGTGCTGCCCCAGCAAGAACATGTTCTCGTAACGGTTACGCGACAACTCACCCGAACCAGGCGTTTTCAGATCAACCACGCGACTGACCCGCGCATCAACTGCCGCTACGTCCAGCGCGCCACTGGTTTCCAGGGAGACCTGATAACCCGCATCACACAAACGCTTTAGCAGAGCAATACAGTTGGGTTGTGCCAGCGGCTCGCCACCGGTGACACAGACATGCCGCGGATTCCAGCCGGCCACTTGGGCAAGAATGTCGTCAAGGCTGTGCAACTCGCCGCCACTGAAGGCATAAGCCGTGTCGCAATACTGGCAACGCAGGGGACAGCCGGTGAGGCGCACGAACACCGTGGGCAAGCCACTGGTACGCGTTTCCCCCTGCAGCGAGTGGAAGATCTCGGTGATACGCAGGGTTTCTGTAGACATATGAGCCACGGGCGTGACGGCGATACAGGCCATCCGCCTCCGTTGCGAAAAAGGGGTGCAGATTCTGCCGCGTCAGGCCAGGCGCTTCAAGCGCAAAAAACTGAGCACCTGATCAGGGCAGGCGCTGCAGGTCACGCTGGGCCAGCTGGGCCGCCGAGCTGCCCGGGTACTGCTGGACAACCTGCTGCAAAATGCCTTTGGCCTTGGCCGTATTGCCCAGGCGCTGTTCAACATCAGCCAGCTTGAACAGGGCATCCGGGACCTTGGCATGCTGTGGATAGCCCACACTGACCTGAGCAAATGCCTGGCCGGCAGCCTGCAGATTACCTTGTGCCAGGTTGACCTCACCCAGCCAATACTGGGCGTTACCAGCATACTGGCTGGCCGGGAACTTCTGCAGGAACGCTGTGAAAGCCTGGGTAGCCTTGGCAAAATCCTTGGCCTTGATCAGGTCAAAAGCCGCATCATAAAACAGCTTTTCCTTGGCCGGATCGGCAGGCGCCTGTGCAGCCTGAGCCGCCGGTGCCTGCGGAGCTGCGCCCGCCGCAGCGGCCGGCGCAGAAGAAGAGGCGTTGGCAGACGGCAGGGCAGCCTGTCCGCTGAGCCGCGCATCAAGATCCTGATAACGCTCCAGACCTTCGCGCTTGAGTTGCTGAATCTCGTTTTGCTGTTCTTCCAGCATGCCACGCAGCAAGGCGATTTCCTGCTGCATCTGCTGCAACTGCATGAACAGTTCACCCTGCGCTGTAGCCGGGGCCGAAGCCCCGACCGCAGCGGAGGCACCGCTCGTACCGAAACCCGCAGGTGGATAGCTGGCCGGATAAGCACCACCATCCACCACCGGCACCTGGGCCTGCACCATCAGAGGCAGCAGGGCCAAACTTGCGATCAAGGTACGCGCGGACATAGCCATGAGAACTTACTTACGCAGTTCTACACGACGGTTCTGAGCCCAGGCGCTGTCGTCGCTGCCAGTGGCAACCGGACGCTCTTCACCGTAGGACACCAGTTCCAGCTGAGCCGGGGAAACGCCCTGCAGTACCAGGTAACGCTGCACGGCCTTGGCACGACGCTCGCCCAGCGCCATGTTGTACTCACGGGTGCCGCGCTCGTCAGCGTGACCTTCCAGAACAACGCGAGCACCGTTGCCTTTCAGGTCCTTGGCATGTACGTCCAGGGCGCGCATGGCTTCCGGCTTCAGGTCGGAGCTGTCGAACTCGAAGTAGAAGGTGGTGATGGCGCGCAGAGCAGCTTCTTCGCTCAGAGCACCGTCTACACCGCTACCGTTGGCACCGTAGCCAGCGTTCGGATCGATAGCGCCTTCGCCGGCAGCGTCGCCGCCTTTGGAGGAACAGCCTACGGCAACAGCCAGGGCCAGGCTCAGGGCAGCAAATTTGCCGTATTTCAGCATTTCCATGGTAAAGCTCCTGATGAACTTTCAGTGTGTTGGGAAAATCGAGTTATTGACCGTTTAATCAAGATAGGGCGACCAGGACGGTTCGCGCACTTCACCTTGAGCGGTCGGAAGCGGTGTTTTGAAGCGTCCGTTGGTGGACACCAGCATCAACATACCGCGACCCTGCTGACGGGTGGCGTAGGTTAGCATGGTGCCGTTTGGAGCAACAGTGGGCGACTCATCCAGACCTGTTGCGGAAAGTATCCGCACACGTCCGGTTTGCAGGTCCTGAGCCGCCACACGGAATACCGTAAAGCCGTCCTGGCGATGCACCATGACCAGGGTTTTTTCGTCAGCCGACAGCTTCGGGTTGGCGTTGTAGTTGCCAACGAAAGTCACCCGATCGGTTGCCCCGCTGTTGATGTTCATTTTGTAGATCTGCGGGCGCCCGGCGCGGTCCGAAGTGAAATACAGCGTCTGGCCGTCTTTGCCCCAGAAGGGCTCGGTATCGATGGCCATGTGATTGGTAACCCGGCGCAACTGGCGAGAAGCCACGTCCATCACGTAGATTTCCGGATTGCCATCCTTGGAAAGCACGAACGCCAGGCGCGTGCCATCCGGCGACCAGGCCGGCGCGCCGTTGAGCCCCTCGAAGTTGGTGATCTGCTCGCGACGCCCGGTATCGATATGCTGGATGAAAATCCGCGGACGCTTCTGCTCGAACGACACATAGGCGATCCGCCGACCATCCGGCGCATAGCGCGGCGAAAGAATCGGCTCGCGCGACTGCAGCAGGGTCACGGCGCGCGCGCCATCGTAGTCGGAACGTTGCAGGGTATAACGGGTGTTTTCAACACCAAAGCGCTCGGCGGTGACGTACAGCATCTTGGTGGAAAACGCCCCCTTGATCCCCGTGAGCTTCTCGAAGGCCAGGTCGGCAATATGGTGCGCCATGTCACGCAACTGGTCACCCGCGCCACCTACGCTACCCG
Source organism: Pseudomonas fluvialis (assembly GCF_002234375.1). GTDB lineage: Bacteria > Pseudomonadota > Gammaproteobacteria > Pseudomonadales > Pseudomonadaceae > Aquipseudomonas > Aquipseudomonas fluvialis. Next base: position 14,277 of record NZ_NMQV01000023.1, on the reverse strand, counting down.
CCATGACCTGTTGCTGGGTCGCTACGTTGAATAAGGCAAACTGCACCTGCAAGCGCCCGGCATTCGGCTGGATACTGCCGACCATCACATATTGCGCACCCAGCGCCTGCCAGTCGCGATAGATGATCTCTGCGGCCGACGTGGGCAGGCTGATCATGTTCTGCCGTGGAATCGGCTCGAAGAACCCGGAATTGCGCAGGTCATTGCCGACAATCTCCGCCATGTCCTCGGGCAACAGGCTACCGCCCTGCCAGCCGAACGGCACCACGGCCACCGGGATGGCACGATCGGCGCCACTGGTAACCAGAATATTCTTTTCCTCTGCCATGGCCAGGCCGGCCGTGCAGCAGAGCATGATCAGCAAAGCGCGGAAGAAAGTGCTCACAGTGCCAAGTCCTCGGGGGTAAAAGTCATCTTGAACGAGCGATAAGGGGCGAAGTCTGCCGGGCTAAGGCCCTGCATCTCGCTGATGCGCCCGACATTGCGCACCGCGTTGACCGCGGAACTGTCAAAACCGGCGTCACCACTGCTACGCGAAACGCTGGCATTGGCAATGGTGCCGTCGGGCAACATGTTGATCTGTACGACCACAACCATGCCATTACGTGCCGAAGGTGGACGTGTCCAGTTCTGCGAGACCAGCTGGCGAATCAGATCATCAAAGCTGCCCGCTACCTGACTACCCAAGGTGTCGGCCTGAGTCTGCTGGTACTGGGTATCGGTAGACAACAGCTCGGCCAGCGCCTGTGCCTTACGGTCTTCCTGCGCCTTGCGCGCGGCCTCCTGGGCCTTGCGCTGCTTATCGGCCTCGGCTTTCTTGCGCGCCTCCTCGGCTTTGCGTTTTTTCTCCGCCTCGGCTTTCTTGCGAGCTTCTTCAGCTTGTTTCTTTTTTTGCTCTTGTTCGGCTTTCTTCTTGGCAATCGCGGCCTGCTCGGCCTTCTTGCGTGCTTCTTCAGCCTTTTTCTGCTGCTCAGCCTTCTTCGCGTCCTCAGCCTTCTTGCGCGCTGCAGCCGCTGCTTCCTGCTTCTGCTGTTCCTGCTTGCGGCTTTCCATCTGCTCGGTCTGATGCACCGGCGCGGAAGTTTTTTGTGCCTCACCGGCAATTTTCTGATTGGTACGCGTAGTCGCCTGGCTTTGCGACTGCAATTGATACAGGGTGACCTGCACCACCGGCTTGGAAGGTGGCAGTTCCACCGTGGACTGGAAACTCACGAACAGCAGAATGATGATCAGCAGGTGCAGGCTGACCGCCCAGACCACAGGCCAGAACAGATTTTCCGAGGGCAACGGCTCGCGCATGGGCTGCATCAGGGCGCCTCGGTAATCAGCCCGACATTGGCCACGCCGGCCTGCTGCAGGCCACCCATCACCGCCATCACTGCACCATAGTCCACAGCCTTGTCGCCGCGCACGAAGACCTGCACGGTCTTACCCTGCCGACTGTTCTCGGCGAGGATGCCGCTGGCGGCCGCCACCAGCTGGTCCAGCGACACACTGCTTTCACTGTCCTTGCCCTGCTCGGCATCCACCGAGTCGCCCATGTTCCAGTAATAGCTCTTGTCCGCCTTGATCGAGATGGTCAGCACGCGTGCATCGTTGTCCTGCGGCAACACTTCGCTGGACACCTTGGGCAGGTCAACCTTGACCCCCTGGTTGAGCATCGGCGCGGTGACCATGAAGATCACCAGCAGCACCAGCATGACGTCGATGTAGGGAACGACGTTCATCTCGGCAACGGGTTTGCGGCGGTTTCGGATTCTGGCCATGGCTTGGCACTCAGTCGTCGGAGCTGTGCACTTTACGGTGCAGGATTGCCTGGAACTCGTCGGCAAAGGTGTAGTAGCGGGCGATCAGGCGCTCACTGCGCGCCGCGAAGCGGTTGTAGGCGATGACCGCAGGAATTGCCGCGAACAGGCCGATTGCCGTAGCGATCAACGCTTCGGCAATGCCCGGCGCCACGGTAGCCAGGGTGGCCTGCTGCACCTGGGCGAGGCCAAGGAAGGAGTTCATGATGCCCCATACGGTGCCGAACAGACCGACGTAGGGACTGGTCGAGCCTACCGTGGCAAGGAACGGCAGCGCTGTCTCAAGTTTTTCCTCTTCGCGGGAAATGGCCACGCGCATCGCACGGTTGACACCATCCATGACCGCATCGGGGTCTACGCCGGACTGCTGGCGCAGGCGGGAAAACTCCTTGAAGCCGGCACGAAAAATCTGCTCGACCCCCGAGTCTGGATCAGGGTTGCTACCCGCCTGGCGATACAGCTTGGACAGATCGATACCCGACCAGAAACGCTCTTCGAAGGTTTCCAGACCACGCTTGGCAGCGCGCATCAGGTTGCTGCGCTGAAAGATGATGACCCACGAAGCGACCGAGGCAGCAACCAGCGACAGCATAACCAGCTGCACGACCAGGCTGGCGTGACTGATCAGACTCCATACAGACATATTGTCAACGGCTGTGGCTTCCACACTTAGTCTCCTAGAGGGGCGGCGAAGGCTGCACGCAGCGCTTCGGGTATGGCCCGGGGTTGCAAATTGTCAGCCCGCACGCAGGCCACGGTGAACTGTCCCTGGCAGAGCAGCGCATCATCCTGCTCACGCCTGACCTGCTGGCTGAAACACAGGCTGGCACGCTTCAGCCACAGCACCTCGGCGCTCACATACAGCGCATCATCCAAGCGCGCCGGCTGCTGGTAACGCACCTCCGCCGAATGCACCACGAACAACAGGTTCTCACCAACCAGTTGCGACTGGGCATAGCCCATGGCGCGTAGCCGCTCGGTACGGGCACGCTCCATGTACTTGAGGTAGTTGACGTAGTAAACGATCCCGCCAGCGTCGGTATCTTCGTAGTAGACCCGGCAGGGATAACGAAACGACAAGGCTTGCTGCAAGGCGCGCATACTCTAGTGATCCCCCGAGGCCTTGCCAATCCACCGGCACAGGTATTTTTTCATCGACTAGCCTTCACCGTTGAACAGGTCGGCTGTCGCCCCTTCGCCGAGGCGTGTCGGTAGATTAAGGCCAAAGTGCAGATAGGCATGCCGGGTCACCATGCGCCCTCGCGGGGTACGCATCATATAGCCCTGCTGGATGAGGTAGGGCTCCAGCACATCCTCGATGGTATGCCGTTCTTCGCCAATCGCCGCCGCCAGGCTGTCCAACCCCACCGGACCACCATCAAAACGCTCGATCATTGCCAGCAGCAAACGGCGATCCTGATGATCGAAGCCACGCGCATCGACATCCAGCAGGTTCAATGCACGATCAGCGGTCTCCAGGCAGATGGCGCCATTGCCTCGCACCTCGGCATAGTCGCGTACTCGCCGCAGCAGGCGATTGGCGATACGTGGCGTACCGCGCGCCCGGCGGGCGATTTCGTAGGCACCCTGCGGATCGATCGACAAGCCCAGGATGCCCGCGGAACGGCTGACAATGCTCGCCAGGTCATCGCTGTTGTAGAACTCCAGGCGCTGCACGATACCGAAGCGATCACGCAGCGGGTTGGTCAGCATGCCGGCACGCGTGGTAGCGCCGACCAGGGTAAAGGGTGGCAGATCGAGTTTGATCGAGCGCGCCGCCGGGCCTTCACCGATCATGATGTCCAGCTGGAAGTCCTCCATCGCCGGATAGAGGACTTCCTCGACCACCGGCGAGAGGCGATGGATCTCGTCGATGAACAAGACATCGCCGGGCTCCAGATTGGTCAGCAGCGCGGCCAGGTCACCCGGACGCTCCAGCACCGGGCCCGAGGTGCTCTTCAGCGAAACACCCATTTCTGCGGCAAGGATATTGGCCAGCGTCGTCTTGCCCAACCCCGGCGGGCCAAAGATCAGCGTATGGTCCAGCGCCTCCTGGCGGCTGCGCGCGGCCTGGATGAACAGCTCCATCTGCTCGCGCACCACCGGCTGACCAATATAGTCGGCCAGGCGTAACGGGCGAATGGCCCGATCAATCTGCTCTTCGCGTTCCCGCGGGCTGGCAGCCACCAGCCGATCCGCTTCAATCACCCTTGCACCATGCCCTTGAGGGCGCGCCGAATCATTTCTTCACTGGACAGGCCTTCCGCCTTGACCGCCGCCACAGCCTTGCTGGCTTCCTGCGGCTTGTAGCCCAACGCCAGCAAGGCGCTCAACGCATCACTTTCAGCGCTTGAGACTACCTGCGCTGCACGAGGTTCCACCACCAGCCCGGCCATCAACGGCGACGTTTCCCAGGCTTTAAAGCGGTCCTTGAGTTCAACCAGCAGGCGCTCGGCAGTCTTCTTGCCCACCCCCGGCACCTTGACCAGCGCCGAGGTGTCCTGGGCCTGCACGCAGCGCACCAACTCATCGACCTCCAGGCCGGACATCAGTGCCAGCGCCAGCTTGGGGCCCACGCCATTCAGGCGGATCAGCTCACGAAACAGCTCACGCTCACGCTTCTGGGCAAAGCCGTAGAGCAGCTGGGCATCCTCGCGCACCACCAGGTGGGTATGCAGGAGCAGCGCCTCGCCAAGACCGGGCAGACAATAAAGCGTGCTCATCGGCACTTCCAGTTCATAGCCCACGCCATTCACATCCAGCAAAACATGCGGTGGCTGCTTTTCCACCAGCAGGCCTTTCAGTCGACCGATCACAGAAAATTCCTTTGCTTACAGACGCAGACGCCCGCCACGACGGCGCGCGCCAAGCAGACCATGGGGAATAAGACTTTGCCGATGATGAGCGTGGCACAGAGCAATGGCCAGGGCGTCGGAGGCATCGACCTGCGGCTTCTGGGTCAGCCTGAGCAGGTGCATGACCATCAGCATGACCTGCTGCTTGTCTGCCCCGCCAGTTCCGGCAATCGCCTGCTTCACCTGGCTGGCGGTGTATTCGCTGATCGCCAGACCGGCTTCGATTCCCGCCACGATCGCCGCGCCACGCGCCTGACCGAGCTTGAGCGCCGAATCGGCATTCTTGGCCATGAACACCTGCTCGATGCCCATGGTCACCGGCCCATGCTGACGGATCACCTCGCCAACACCGCGGAATACCTGCTGCAGTCGGCTAGGCAAGTCGCCTTCGCCAGTGCGAATACAGCCGGAAGCCACATATTCACAGCCATGCCCGGTATCGCGCACTACACCGTAACCGGTGATACGCGAGCCTGGGTCGATGCCGAGGATCAGAGTCATGCCGCCCGTGCACTCCACATCCGGCCACGGCCGGAATACTGTCTATTTATCCAGCCATGAGTATACGGAGCAGCATCGATATAAAAAAGCCGGAAGCGCACCTGCGATCCCGGCTTTTTTCACCACCCAGGGTATCGATCAATCGAGCTGGGCAACAATTTCGTCGGGAATTTCCGCGTTGTGATAGACGTTCTGCACGTCATCCAGGTCTTCCAGCATATCAATCAGCTTGAGCACCTTCTGCGCGGTCTCCAGATCATCCACCGGCGCGGCAATGGTCGGGATCATCGCGATATCCGCTTCCTCGCCCTTGAAGCCGGCAGCGCTCAACGCTTCGTTCACCGCATGGAACTCGGCAAAGCTGGTCGACACCAGTGCCGAGCCATCCTCGCCCATCTCCACATCGTCAGCTCCCGCCTCCAGCGCCGCTTCCATCAGCGCCTCCTCGCTGACGCCCGGTGCAAAACTGATCTGCCCCTTGCGCTCGAACATGTAGGCTACCGAGCCGTCGGTGCCCAGGTTGCCGCCGCACTTGCTGAACGCATGACGTACCGCTGCAGCCGTGCGGTTACGGTTGTCGGTCATGGCCTCGACGATGATCGCTACGCCGTTGGGCGCATAGCCTTCGTAGCTCAGCTCCATGACGTTGTCAGCTTCGTTGTTACCGGCACCACGGGCAATCGCACGATCAATCACATCACGCGACATATTCGCCGTGAGCGCCTTGTCCACGGCCAGGCGCAGACGCGGGTTATCCGCCGGAATCGGCCCGCCGTGCTTGGCAGCCACCGTCAGCTCGCGAATCAGCTTGGTGAAGATCTTGCCGCGCTTGGCGTCCTGGCGACCCTTGCGGTGTTTGATATTGGCCCATTTGGAATGACCAGCCATAACTCACTCCGGTTGTTGCAAATTCGATATCCAGGCGTAAGAGTTCGAGCCTCTCCGTCCAGCCATAAAGAAGAAGCCTGGAAATCCAGGCTTCTTTTACGCTTTATTCTGCTTTCACCTGTTCACGCAGGCGAATATGCAGTTCGCGCAGCGCCTTGTTATCCACCAGGCCCGGGGCCTGGGTCATCACGCAGGCAGCGCTCTGGGTTTTCGGGAAGGCAATCACTTCACGGATCGAGCTGGCACCGGTCATCAGCATGACCAGGCGATCCAGACCGAAGGCCAGGCCACCATGGGGCGGCGCACCGTACTTCAGCGCATCAAGGAGGAAACCGAACTTCTCCTGCTGCTCTTCCTCGCTGATGCCGAGCACGCGGAACACGGTCTGCTGCATGGCCTTGTCATGGATACGGATCGAACCGCCACCCAGCTCGGTGCCGTTGAGGACCATGTCATAGGCACGCGACAGCGCGGCGGCCGGATTGGCTTCCAGCTCTTCCGGGCTGCAGCTCGGTGCGGTGAACGGGTGGTGCATGGCGGTCAGGCTGCCATCGTCGTTTTCCTCGAACATCGGGAAGTCGACCACCCACAGCGGGGCCCACTCACAGGTCAGCAGATTGAGGTCATGACCCAGCTTGATACGCAGCGCGCCCAGGGCTTCGCTGACGATCTTGGCCTTGTCGGCGCCGAAGAACACGATATCGCCATCGACAGCACCCACGCGATCGAGGATCACGTTGATGTTGTCCAGCGGGATGTTCTTGACGATCGGCGACTGCAGACCGTCAACGCCGGCGGCACGCTCATTGACCTTGATATAGGCCAGGCCCTTGGCGCCGTAGATGCCGACGAACTTGGTGTAGTCGTCGATCTGCTTGCGCGGCATGCTCGCCCCGCCCGGCACGCGCAGTGCGGTGACGCGGCACTTCGGGTCGTTGGCAGGTCCCGCGAATACCTTGAACTCGACGTCCTTGAGCTGATCTTCCACATCCACCAGTTCCAGCGGAATGCGCAGGTCCGGCTTGTCCGAACCGAAGCGACGCATGGCTTCGGCCAGGGTCATGTGCGGTAGTTCGCCGAACTCGACGTCCAGCACTTCCTTGAACAGGTTGCGCACCATGGTCTCGGTGATGCCCATGATGTCTTTTTCATCGAGGAAGCTGGTCTCGATATCGATCTGGGTGAATTCCGGCTGACGGTCGGCACGCAGGTCTTCGTCGCGGAAGCACTTGGCGATCTGGTAGTAGCGGTCGAAGCCGGCGACCATCAGCAGCTGCTTGAACAGCTGCGGCGACTGCGGCAGGGCGAAGAAGCTGCCGGCGTGGGTGCGGCTCGGCACCAAGTAGTCGCGCGCACCTTCCGGGGTAGCGCGAGTCAGGATCGGCGTTTCGACGTCGAGGAAGCCGTTCTCGTCCAGGTAGCGGCGAATGCTCGAGGTGATGCGCGAGCGCAGCTTGAGCTTCTCAGCCATCTCCGGGCGACGCAGGTCGATGAAGCGATAGCGCAGGCGGGTTTCCTCGCCAACGTCGGTGTATTCGTTGAGCGGGAACGGCGGAGTCTCGGCTTCGTTGAGCACATCCAGCTCATAACCCAGCACTTCGATGGCGCCGGAAGCCATGTTCGGATTGACCGCACCGGCCGGACGCAGACGTACCTTGCCGGTGATCTTCACCACATACTCGCTGCGCACACGGTCGGCCTTGGCGAAGGTCTCGGCGCGATCCGGATCGAATACCACCTGGGCCAGTCCCTCGCGGTCGCGGATGTCGAGGAAGATCACGCCACCGTGGTCGCGACGGCGGTGCACCCAGCCGCAAAGAGTGATTTCCTGGCCGTCCAGGCGCTCGTTCAGTTGGCCGCAGTAATGGCTTCGCATCATGGTCGCGCTTCGCTTCTCTCAAGGTCGTGGATTCGGGCCGGGCACGGGCCAAGCACGGCAGCGCGACAGCGCGACAGCGCCAAATCGCACCGCAGCCCGGGCAGGCAACGGCAAAGTCGCGGATTATAGCCTTAAAGCCACGCGCCTTGCAGCCGCCCTGCCGAGCCTCTCCTATACTGCAGGAGCGACGTCGCCAGCCCGGGAAAACCACCATGAACAGCCCCGTTGATAGCGATCTGCTCCAGGACCTGCGCCTGGATGCCGAGGAGCAACTGCCACGCTGCGAGCAACTGCTGATCGAACTGGAACAGCATGCCGACGATAGCGAACGCCTGGCTGAATTGTTTCGTCTACTGCACAGCCTCAAGGGCAATATCGGCATGGTCGGCCTGCACGCCTTGCTACCCCTTCCGCAGGCCATGGAGGATATCCTGGCGGCGCTGCGTAGCCGGCAATTGCGCTTTGACAGCCTGCTTGGCGACATCCTGCTGCTCAGCTTCGATCGCCTGCGCCAGCACCTGCAGGCCGTGTACGCCGGCGCACTGGACTACCAGCCGGATACAGACTGCGCGCAACTGGCTATCGCCCTCCACGAACTCGCCGGCACAGCGACGACACAGCAGGCGACTGCGCGCCAACGCTTGCTGTTGCAACTGGCGCCCGGCAGCGCCCTGCAGCCCAACGCGACGCCCGAGAGCGCGCCTGACTGCGCACGCCTGCTGGAACGTTACGACATCCCTGCGGACGCCGATGTGCAGTTCTGCCTGACCCTGATGCAAGCGATTGAACAGCGCTCACGCTACTGGCAAGGTCGCGGCCTGCGCCTGCTTCACCTGACCCTGGCCATCAACCAACAGGGCGGCCGCGTAGTCGACCCCGCGCAACTGGCTGTCGCCACCTGCCTGCACGACCTGGGCATGGCCTTCCTGCCATTGCACGTACTGCACAAGAAAAGCCGCCTCAGCCGCGAAGAAGTCCAGCACATCCGCAGCCACCCACGCCTTGGCCACGACCTGCTGCGCCGCCTGGAACGCTGGGAGGATGCCGCCGAAATTGTCCTGCACCACCAGGAACACGCTGACGGCCAAGGCTATCCGCGCGGCCTGCGCGAGGTGGAAATCCATCCGGGCGCCTTGATCCTGGCGATCGCCGACACCTTCGATGCGCGCACCCACGAGCGCGCTTACCAGACACTCAGCAAGCGCCCACGGCTGCGCGCCATCCTGGAAATCAACAACCTGGCGGGCCGCCAGTTCAGCGCCCACTGGGTCGAAGTGTTCAACCACACCCTGCAGCAACAACCGCAACTGGCACATTTATAGCTTGGCCAGGCGTTGACCCTGAACAACATGCCCCAAGCGCGGCACATGCTAGGCTTGGCACATCGTTACCCGAGAAGAGGATGTAGCCCATGGACATCAACATCGGTATCAAGGAAGCAGATCGCGCCGCCATCGCCGACGGCCTGGCCCGTCTGCTGGCCGACACATATACCCTGTACCTGAAGACCCACAACTTCCATTGGAACGTTACCGGGCCGATGTTCAACACCCTGCATCTGATGTTCGAAACCCAATACACCGAACTGGCGCTGGCTGTCGACCTGATCGCCGAGCGCATCCGCGCCCTGGGCTTTCCGGCCCCCGGGACTTATGCGGCCTATGCCCGCCTGTCATCGATCAAGGAAGAAGAAGGCGTACCGTCAGCCCAGGAAATGATCAAGCTACTGGTACAGGGCCAGGAAGCCGTGGTGCGTACCGCTCGTGGTATATTCCCGCTGGTTGATCAGGTGAGTGACGAACCTACCGCCGACCTGCTCACGCAACGCATGCAGGTGCATGAAAAAACCGCCTGGATGCTACGCAGCCTGCTCGACTGAGCATTGAGCCGCGACGCCCCGCAGCCCTGGACACCACCCCCACAGTGACGTGCATGAGCAAAGCCAACAAACCTACCAGCCTGCTGGAGCTGTTTCCCGAGGAAACCCGCGAGGCCGCCGACCTCCTCAAGCAGGCTGTGCCGCACATGGTGCGTCACGACATCCCCCCCAATCCGGTGCACTACGCCCTGTGGTACAGCTATTGCCAGGGCAACGAGCCGGAGCTGCAACGCCGCCTGGACAAGATCGTCAAGGACTTTGATGCCTTCCCCCCGGAAAGCGCCGTCAAGCTGTACCGCGAGTTCATCATCCGAGGCGAACTGGACGAAGCACGCCAAGGCCAGCAACAGGTGATCGAACTGGTCGACGACATCGAAGGCAACGTGGCGCGCAGCGTAGCGGGCAGCCAAGCCTACCAGGCCAGCCTCGAACAAGGCCTCAACGCCCTGTATGACCCGCTGATCGATGACCTGCCGGACGTCCTCCACGACCTGCAGGAAAGCACCCAGTTGATGCAGCACCAGCAGGAGCAGTTCCTCTCCCGCCTGCAAGCCGCCCAAGCGGAAATCCAGAACCTGCGCAACCAGTTGGAGCGCGCCCAGCTGGCCGCCACCCTGGATGGCCTGACTCAGGTGTTCAACCGTCATTCCTTCAGTCGCCTGCTGGAACAGGCGCTGGCCAATGATCCGCGCGGCATCGCCCTGATCATCATGGATATCGACTACTTCAAGCAGTTCAACGACCAGTTCGGCCACCCGCTGGGCGATCGGGTGCTGCAGCACTTTGGCCAGATGCTCAGGGAAACCCTGCCACCTCGCGCCATGGCCGCACGTTACGGCGGCGAGGAGTTCTGCGTAGTCATGCGCGACTGTCATGATCTACAGCAGGCCATGCAGCATGCCGAACTCTTGCGCCAGAAAATCCAGGCGCTACGGGTCAAGGTACGCAGCACTGACAAGGTACTGGACACTATCACCGCCTCCTTCGGTGTTGCCCTGGCGGTTCCAGGCGACAACCTGGAAAGCCTGCTGACCCGTGCCGATGACGCCCTCTACCAGGCCAAGCGCGGCGGACGCAACCAGGTTCAGCCGAGCCCGAGCACGCCCGCACTAACGGGCTAATTTGAGAAGCCCCCGCCTTTACGGTTAAATAGCCGCCGCCAGCCAGCCCCCAAGCCCCCACAAGCGGGCAATGCCTGATAACAGCGCTGCTCTGTGTCGAGCAAACGCCCGGGTTAGCCGGCGCGGCCTGCTGGTATCGCTGTGTTTTTTATTTTTTCTGACGTGAGTATCTCAATGTTGAAGATCGTGCATCTGCTGACCGGCGCCTGCGCACTATTGCTGGCAGCCATCCTTACCCTGCAAACCAGTAACGAAGCCCCACTGCAGGACAGCAGCTTGCTGGCACTCGGCCTGCTGGCTCTGTCCAATCTGATCGTCTCCGGCCTGACCCACAGCAGCCTGACCCGCCTGCAACAAGCCGGCAGCCTGCTGCTCGTGGTAGCCACCCTGACCCAGGCGCTGGATGTCCTACTGACGCTACCACTGCCCAGCAACCTGCCAGCCCTGCTACTCCTGGCCATAGCCAGCCTGTGTTATGTACTGCGTCTGCCCAGCCCACAACGCGCTCCGCGTAGCCGCGCAACGCCTAGCCAGAACACCAACAACAATGCCGGCGGCCTGCGCGAAAGCGGAACGGTCAAGTGGTTCAACACATCCAAGGGGTTCGGCTTCATTTCCCGCGATTCAGGCGATGATATCTTTGTGCACTTTCGGGCCATTCGCGGCGACGGCCACCGCATTCTGGTCGAAGGCCAACGTGTCGAGTTCGTGGTCATGCAGCGCGACAAGGGACTGCAGGCCGAAGATGTGGTGATAGACCTTCCCGGCCGACGCTAACCACAGGTCCTGATAAAAAACGCCCCGCATCAGCGGGGCGTTTTTTATCAGCGAAACATCAGTAGTGCGGCGGCGGCACATCGATAATCGGCTCCCCCACATGAACCTGCATGTCTTCCTGGCGTCTAGCCAACTGGACCACCTGCTGCTGCAGACGCTCGATAATCCTTTGCTGGGTGGCCAGTTCGGTACTGAGACTAGCCAACATGTCATCCTGGAAAGCCAGGCGAACCTCAAGCTCGGTGACCCGCTGCTCCAGACTCATACCGACACCCCATCGCCAAACCGGAAGTCGTCAGTCAATACCAGGCGCAGGCGCTCCAGCACAGCCGCCACCTGCTCGGCCGTATAGACCTGTGCCGGCGAATGCCCCCATACCGGCGCAGGCCAGGCGGGGTCCTGACGCTTGCGCACGATCACATGCATGTGCAACTGCCCTACGACGTTACCTAGCGCTGCCACATTCATCTTATCGGCGGCAAAACTATCCTTGAGCACCTCAGCCAACATAGTAGTTTCACGCCATAGCAGTGCCTGGTCAGCGGCATCCAGCTGAAAAATCTCGCTAACTTCCTCACGCCGCGGCACCAGAATGAACCAGGGGTAGCGGGCATCATTCATCAGCAGCAGACGACACAGTGGAAAATCCCCCAGCACCAGACAGTCCTGTTGCAAACGTGAATCCAGAACAAACATGAGCATTCCTCCAGCCACTCGGCCAACGCACGTCACAGGCATCAAAGGCGGCCAGACTAGCGAGAGCGCCCGGCAAAACCAAGCCACGCAACACGCACCAAAAGCCGCCAGCACAAGAAAAGTCGCACCAAATCGACGCAAAGCTACCCCGAAAGGCATAGCTCAACCCCTCAAATACAGCCTGCACGGCCTGAAAAACATGCATCAGGCATTTTGTGCACGCTATTTGCTTACAACCAAGTGCACAGGCTGCCGTGGCACATCCGGAAAAATCCTGACCCTTGCGACAGCTATGAAATTGCGACAAAAATGATGCACTTGCGCGACATTACCGTGAAGCAAAGGTTCCTTTCCCGGGCCAAGTGTCGTCATTTTCGGCAGCGTGCTATAAGTTACGCGCCGACACAAAAAGAAAGACCGCCCAGTCAGGCCTAACCTGCGGGTGAGAAAATCTTCAAACCAAAGGAGCAATTCCCATGCAAATGATGAAGTGGAGCGCCCTCGCCCTGGCAGTAGCCGCCGGCACTTCCCAGGTGGCTTTCGCCAGCGCGCAGTCTGAGTCCAAGGGCTTTGTTGAAGACAGCAGCTTCGACGTTCTGAACAAGAACTTCTTCTTACACCGCGACTTCCGCAACAATGGCGCAGGCAATGGCGGAAGCGCTGACGATCAGAACTATCGTCAAGAGTGGGCCCACGGCATTACCGCTCTCTACGAGTCGGGCTATACCGTAGGCACCGTAGGTTTCGGCGTAGACGCCCACGGCATGCTGGGCATCAAGCTCGACAGCGGCCGCGGCACTACAGGCACCGGCCTGCTGCCGATCGACAGCGATGGTCGCGCGGAAGACGATTACTCCTACGCCGGTGGCGCGGTGAAGATGCGCATCTCCAATACCGAACTGAAGTACGGCAACCTGTTCCCGACCGCCCCGGTCTTCGCCACTAGCACCGCCCGCCTGCTGCCAGCCAGTGCAGAAGGCTTCCAGCTGTCAAGCAGCGAAATCGAGAACCTTAGCCTGGATGCCGGCCACTTCACGTCCATTCGCGACGGCAGCATGAGCACCAACAGCGACGGCGAAATCGCCACTTCCTATGCTGGCGTTACAGCTAAAAGCGCCGACTATGTCGGCGGCAGTTACAGCTTCAGCGATGACTTCAGCGTAAGCCTGTACGGCTCCGAGCTGGAAGACATCTGGCGCCAGTACTACGGCAACGCCAACTACAACATTGCGTTCAGCGACAGCCAAGCACTGAACTTCGATTTCAACATCTATCGTACCGTGGACGAAGGCTCAGCCAAGGCCGGCGAACTAAACAACACAATCTTCTCCCTAGCTGCTGCCTACACCCTAGGCGCCCATAAGTTCACCCTCGCCCATCAGCGCAATAACGGCGACGAACCTATGGACTACATCATGATGGATGGCTTCAACTACGGTGACTCGGTCTTCCTGGCCAACTCCGTCCAATACTCCGACTTCAACGGCCCTGGCGAGAAGTCCTGGCAGGTCCGCTATGATCTCGATATGGCCGCCTTCGGCGTACCCGGCCTGAGCTTCATGGCCCGCTACATCACCGGCAGCGATGTCGACGGCACCAATGCCGACGTGAACGGTGCATTTGCTGGCGCCTATGGTAGCGACGGCAAGGAGTGGGAGCGCGACCTTCAAGTCAAGTATGTGTTCCAGGAAGGCCCCGCGAAGGATCTTTCCATCACCGTCCGCCAGGCCACCTGGCGTAGCAACAATGACATGGGCTGGGTCTACTCCGGCGGCTCCAGCGCGCTGGACGAAGTTCGCGTGATCACCGAATATCCGTTGGATATTCTGTAAGCATCCTTCGAGCTGTAAAAGAACCCGGCCTAGGCCGGGTTCTT
>NZ_NMQV01000022.1 GCF_002234375.1 Pseudomonas fluvialis | reverse complement strand
ACCCCGAGCAGCGCCCCCCGCGCCGTTGCCGACAGCGCCACCGACCTGGACAGCATCGAACTGGCCAGCGCCAAGAGCCAGGGCTTCGACCTGGATGCCGTGGATCTTGCCGCCGCCCCGGTAGAGCAACCTGTCACCGCACAAACCACCTGTCGCACGCTCAACTATGACGTCAATGCCAAGGGCAGCAACCAGCAGCAGACCGTCAAAGCCTGCCAGGCCGCCGATGGCGCCTGGGAACTGATCTGACGGAGCGCGCCCATGAAAACCCTTGCCACCCTCAGCCTGCTCGCCCTGGCGGTATCGGCTGAGGCGGCCAGCCATCGGCTGGCCTACTCCAAGGCCGAAAACGTCGAAGTGTTTGTCGAACACGCCGACGGCCAGGCCTGGTGCAGCGACAACCTGACCCTGCGCTTCGCCTTTGCCAACACGCCGGATGTTGCCGCCGTGGAACGCCTGCTGCCCAAGCTGGGCAGCCTGTTCAGCAGCCAGTGCCCCAGCGCGCAACAACTCAGCTGGACCAGCCAGCACGCCAATGGTCAAGCCCATGCCAGCGGCAAGGCCAGCCTGGCCAGCGGCTGGGCGGTACAGGTAGACGCCAGCCCGGCACAAGCAGCAGCCAGTACCCCGGACAGCGTCGCCACTGAGAACAGCGCCACTGCCCAGACAACAACACCCGCCGCGGCGGTCAGCGATGCTAACCCTGCGCCGGCCAGCGCCCCGGTTAACGACAGCACCCCGGCCGAACCAGCCCCAGCAGCCCCCGCGCCGGCCACGCCCAGCACCAGCCCGTTGGCTGAGGCCGACAACACACCGGATACCACGCGTGAAGCCGCCCCGGCAGTGGCGCCGGTCAAGCGCGACTTTGCCGTAGCGGGATGGCAACCACCGAGCAGCAGCCAGGCCCTGGCCAAGGCCGAATTCCTCGTCGAAGTACAGGACAGCCAAGGTTGCCGCTTCCGCCTGGGCTTCCAGCCTGACGAAGCGCTGAACAACATCAGCGTGCAATCGCAACAGGTCAGCTGTGGCAGCGATGGCTACGCCAGCGGCCCGGGCAGCCTGCTGCTGACCCGTAGCGACGGCAAGCGCCTCTACCAGTTCGAAGGCAGCTTCATCAGCGGTCTTACCGTCGAAGGCAACGCCCCGGCGCTGCCGGTGGTTGGCTTCGATGGCAACAAGAACCTGCTGCTCCTGCTGCACAGCGAGCCCGCCAACCAGACCCACTACCTGCTGCGCCTGGCGCGCAACTGGAATGGCTACTGGAGCGCCGGTAACGCCGACGTGATCGCCCTCACCGAAGACCGCGAGCAATACCGCACGCTGGAGGCCATCAACCGCAATATCGAGCTGGCCACCACCCGTCTCGACAGCCTGCTGCCGCGCCTGAGCAACCTTGACTACTACGCGATGCGCGACCTCGAGCAAGGTCTGCTGAAAGGTAACCGCGACTATTGGCTGTATCAGGTACAGGTCAGTCGCCATTACCGCAGCAAGCAATGGCAATTCAACCCGCAATACGCGCAGAACCACCTGTTCAACCTGGAGAAAAAGGAAGCCGAGCAACAGCGCCAGGCCGAACTGCAACGCCAGCGCGAAGAGCAACTGCAGCGCGAACTGCAGGCCCGTCAGGCTGAACAGCAACTGGCCCTGTATCGGCAACTGCGTCGCGATGCCCGCAAGCCCGAAGCGCTTTACCAGCGCATCCTCAGCGATATCAGCTACAACCCGATGGGCGGTGGTGACTATGCCGCGCTGATGCGTGGCGAATCGCGCGCCTACCGGCAGATTGTCGAGATCACTGGTGAGCAGGACGGGCTCTGGCAGGTCGAGTACCCCTACCCGGCCCTGCTCGATAGCCGTGACAGCGAGCAGCAGGCTGGTAAAGGCTGGTACCTGGTGCAAGGCCAGGTCAGCCTCGACCCCGAGCGCCTGGATGAGCAGCAGTTGCCGCTGACCCTGGTCAATGCCAACAGCCTGCTGCCCTGCGAGGAAAAAGGCTGTAGCGACCTGCGCGACCCACTCAGCCTGGTACGCCTGGAAGTCGGCGATGCGCAATGGACGCCCGAACGCGCCAAGGAACTGATCAAGCAAGCCTGGCCTGACCGCGCACAGGATGCCGGAGACGACGAATGAACAAACTTCCCCTGATCGCCGGTGGCGCGCTGGCCGCCTGCCTGGCCGGCTACTTCGGCCTGAGCAGCTACAGCAGTGCCCAAGCGGAAAAAAGACTCGAAGACTGGGTGTACGAACACCAACTGGACGACAAGCTCAGCTGGAGCAAAGTATCTGCCTCGCCGTTTGGCAGCAGCCTCAGCATTCACGACATCACCTTCGATGTGGGTGGCAAAGAGCCGCTGCTGCGCGCTGCCGAGCTGCACATCAGTGAAGTGATCAGCGACGAGCAGCGCAGCCGCATGCGCTTGCGCCTGCAAGGCATCGAAGCCGACCAGCAAGCCATGGGCGGCTTGCGCCAACTCGGCCAGATGGGAGGCTTCAACCGCCAACTCAACCAGGCCACGCGCTTTGCCCCGGCGGTCAACACCGGGCTACGGGAAATGCCGGCGTTCAACCTGGCGCTGTTCGTCGACATTGATGACGACGACAGCAGCCTGGTCACTGAGCTGGAACTGGAGCTGCCCGAGCTGTTCAGCACCCGCCTGCACTACCAGCTGAACGGCCTGCGCAACCTCAACCGTGAGCTGCAACGCTTTACCGACAACCTCGCCGACCTGCAGGAGAACCCGCTGCTGCTGGTCCAGGAAACCGAGGACCTGGCCCTGGCCATGCAACGAGCCGAACTGGGTAGCCTGCAGGTCAGCCTGCGTGACCTGGGTATGCTCAAGCGTTCCGCGGCGCTCTACCAGCGCTACAACACGCCCCTCGACCCCACTGCCGGCAGTGCCGACAAGCAACGTGAAAAGCACCTGCGCCAACAGGTGGCAGAGCAGCAGCGCGAGTGCAGCGAGGAGCTTGGCCGTTTGCCACGCGGCCTGGAAGACACCTGCGAGCTGCTCGGCCAACTGGCCCTGGGAGAAATACGCGGGCTCAGCCTGAGCCTGGAGCCTGAAGAACGGGTGCGCCTGAGCGACCTGGAGCGGCTGGACAGCCCGGCACGCATCAATCGCCTGCTCGACCGCCTCAACCCGCAGCTGGAAAGCCTCTAACAGGCCACGGAAGACAGGCAGGCAATTGCCTTGCCTGTCTTTCGCCTCGCAATACCCTGGCCACGGCTGTGCCGGCTGGCCCATTCAGCACAGCGTCTCCAGCTTGAGCGCTTGCCAAGCCCGAGGTTGGCCAACGCCGTTTTCCTCGAACGCCCCCAACCATTCGGCATTACTCGCCGAATCGCTTAACATAGCCGGTTGCCGAAAGAACCGTCATGGCCATCGCCATGAAGGGCTTTCATCCTTTACAGAAACCTGTGGTGAAGATGAACAAGCCTTTCATTTCGCTGTGCCCTGAAATTACCCGGGCACATGCACTGACGCTGATGGGTTGGCTGGAAGATGAGCGCGTTACCTGCTATCTGAGCGATTCGCGCGATGTCTCCCGCTCCATCGAACAAGCCATCGATCGCAGCCAACTGCCGATCCTCACCCATCTCTTCAACCGCGGCGGGCGCTTCTTCATGGCCTATGACCGGCACGATACGCCGGTGGGGTTTGTCCGGCTGATCAAGACCGGTGCACAGTGCGAGATCGTGCTGGTCATTGGCGACAGCGATAAATGGGGGCGCAACCTGGGTGCCCGGACGATCCGCGAAGGCATGAAACTGGCATTCCTCGACATGCGGGCCGAAAAGCTGATCGCCAAGATCCACCCGGACAACAGCCGCTCGCTGAAAGCCTTTCTGCGCAACGGCTTTCTGCTGGAGCGCGAAACGCCGACGCTGAAGTCATTTGCCATGACCGCAGCAGACTATCTGCAGCGCTTGCGTACAGGGCGCCTGGCCGACGCCACGGGGATCTACATTACCGAGATCGACAAGGCCAGGCTGGAAAGCCTGATCGTCCTCGAAGAAGGCCCGGCCGTCGTTGAGCTTGAACATGAGCTTGAGCGGGCCATTGTCGTCAAACCGCAGCAGGTGGCGCGCAATGTCGTCACGATGAACTCCAGAGCCTTGCTCCAGCTGGACGACGAAGAGCTCGAAGTGACCTTGGTGTACCCGGAAGATGCAGACAGCAGCCGCGGCAAGCATTCCGTATGCTCCGACATCGGTGCGGCCATCCTCGGCTATCAGGAAGGGGATGCTATCGACTGGCGAATTGCTGAGCGCACCCGCCGGATTGAAATCAGGAAAGTCCTCTACCAGCCGGAGGCGGCGGGCCATTTCCATCTGTAGGTACGCCGTGGACGTGCGCGGGCACAGGCGTGGATACAGCGTAAAGCACCTCGCCTGTGCGCCACAGGGCGCCAGGCGATGGCCAGTCAATGCGGGCGTTGCGGGCGGCGCTGCAGATGAATCCAGTCGACGATCTCGCCATCCGGGGCGTAGCCATTGACCGTTTCGCGCAGCAGCTGGCGCACCCGGGCATAGTCATCCGCTTCCACCGCTGCCAGTAGCTGAGCCAGGCAGCGCTTGAAGGTTTCCCAGTCCAGATGCTCCTCATGCGCACGCATGATCATCGGGTGCTCGGTCGGCTGCACGTTGTCACCAATCAGCAGCTCCTCGTAGAGCTTCTCGCCCGGTCGCAGCCCGGTGAACTCGATGGCGATATCGCCCTGCGGATTGCGCTCGCTGCGCACGGTAAGGCCGGACAGATGGATCATCTTCTCCGCCAGCACGGCAATCTTCACCGGCTCGCCCATATCCAGCACGAACACATCCCCGCCCTCGCCCAGCGAGCCGGCCTGGATAACCAGCTGCGCCGCCTCGGGAATGGTCATGAAGTAACGAGTGATATTCGGGTGGGTAACCGTCACCGGACCACCGCGCTTGATCTGCTGGCGGAACAGCGGAATCACCGAGCCGGAAGAGCCCAGCACATTGCCGAAACGCACCATGGTAAAGCGGGTCTTGTTGACGTGATGAACCGCCTTGTCCTCGCCAAACAGCACCGGTGCCGACTCACGGCTCAGGGCTTGTAGAACCATCTCGGCCAGGCGCTTGGTGCTGCCCATCACATTGGTCGGACGCACCGCCTTGTCGGTAGAGATCAGCACGAAGTTGGCCACGCCCGCCTTGATCGCCGCCTGGGCAGTATTCAGCGTACCCACCAGGTTATTCAGCACACCCTCGGCAATGTTGTGTTCGACCATCGGCACATGCTTGTAGGCGGCGGCGTGGTAGAGCGTATCGACCTCCCAGGTCTGCAGCACATCGTGCAAGCGTCCGGCATTGCGGATCGAGCCGAGGATGGGCACCAGCTGAATCGGCAGGGACTCACGCTCGCAGCGCCGCTGCAGCTCACTGTGAATGTTGTACAGGTTGAACTCGCAATGCTCGAACAACAGCAGGGTACGCGCACCGCTGGCGAGAATCTGCCGGCACAGCTCGGAACCAATCGAGCCACCAGCCCCTGTCACCAATACCACCTGGTCCTTGATGCAGCGCTCGAACAGGGCCTTCTGCGGCGGCACCGCATCTCGCCCCAACAAATCGGCAATGTCCACTTCCTGCAGGTCTTCGACCTTCACCCGTCCACTGGCCAGGTCCATGAAGCCGGGGATACTGCGTACATGCAGCGGCAGCGACTCCAGGCGATCGAGAATCTCCCGCCGCTTGCCCCGCGACAACGAAGGCATGGCCAGGAGGATTTCCTCCGCGCCGGTTTCGTCGATCATCTGCTGGATATGCTTGGGGGTATAAACGCGCAGGCCGGCAATCACCCGATTGGCGATATTGGCATCATCATCGATAAAGGCCACCGGACGCATCGAGCGCCCCAAGCGCAGCGCCGCCACCAGTTGATTGCCCGCCGAGCCGGCACCGTAGACCGCCACCCGCGGCAAGCCACTGTCACGATGGGTAAAACGATAAGGCGTGTCGGCGGAGTACCAGTCGCCCATGAAGAACTGACGCATCAGCAGGCGCAGGCCACCAATCAGCACCAGGCTAAGCCACCAGTAGTTGAACACCATCGAACGCGGAATGATCTTCGGGGCGTCCTGGTACCAGTACACCGCCACCGCCAGCAACAACGCGGCAAACGACACCGCGCGGGCAATCGACAACAAGGCATCGTTGCCGAAATAACGCATCACCGCCCGGTACATGCCGCCACGCACAAACAGCGGAATGGCAATCAGCGGGGCCAGGGCAAACAACCAGGCATGCCCGCCCAGCGGCTCGATATGTTCAGGGTCACCAAGGCGCACCAGGAAGGCCAACCACAAGGCCAGCCACACCAGGGCGACATCCGTCACCACCTGGAGGATGCGCTTGTAGCGACGCGGCAAGCGAATCAAGCGTGAGCGCAGGTTATTGGCAATATTCAACATAACAACGTCCTACATCCTTATCGGCCATGGCCATGAAGCGCACGTATTCAGTTACCCTGCGGCCAACTGAACAGCACCGTACTCTTCACCCCGCCCTGCTCTGCCCGTTCGCGATACTCGGCCGATACCGGCAAATCCTGACTGTTCCGGTACTCCACCACGAACAGCCCGGCCTGCTCACGCAGCAGCGTGCGGCTATAGCCAAGGCGCGCCAGGCGGGCAAACACTTCACCCTCCACACGCATGGCGTTAGCCGTAGAGTGCACCTGCAAACGCTGGCGCGGCGCCTCGCCCGCCGAGCGGTCTTCCTCGATCCGCGCCACAAACAGCGGCGCCTCAGCTTGCGCACTCCACTCACGCAACGCCTGCAGCGCCGGGCTTTGCTCATGCAGCGCCGGCGCACGCCAGACCAGCGGGCGATTGGCGTCCTGGGTCACAGGTTGCTCGCAACCCAACAAGGACAGGGCAACACAGCCCAGCAAGACAGCTTGTTTGCGCATGGATAAACCCATCAGAAAAGTCAGTCCCTAACGCGCCGGATAATACGCCGATGCGCCACTGTGAGCGGTAATAAAGCAGCCCCTGAGCAGGTCGAGGCCGCACAATGCAGCAGACGGCAGGCTATGCCAGCCGCTGATCACTTGACGATGCGATCACCCGCACCTTTGCCCAGCACCGTCATCAGGATGTACTTGAAGTAATCCCGCAGGCAGAGGCTGTCGATCATTTGTTGGTCTACCTCTGCCAGCAACGCAGGCGTAGACATATCGATCTCATTCACCTGGGCCAACCCGGTAATCCCAGGGCGCACTGCAAACACGCCACGTTTGGCCCGCTCAGCGGTTAACTCTTCCTGGTTGAACAGCCCAGGCCGAGGCCCGACTAGGCTCATTTCGCCTTTCAGCACATTCCATAGCTGCGGCAACTCATCCAGCTTGGTTTTACGCAGGAAATGCCCGAAACGGGTGATCGAAGCACTGCTGGCAAGGTGCGTAGCCACCGAGGCCGTATCCAGCTTCATGGTGCGAAACTTGACTAAATTAAACGGCTTTTTATTGCGCCCTACCCGCTCCTGCCAAAACAACGGCGACCCCGTATCAAACAACCCCAGTACATAAATAACCAACAACACCGGAAAACCAAACACCAGCCCCAACAGGGCAAAGGTAAAATCAAAAATACGTAACACGTTATTGTTCCTTACTCATAAAATCGGCTACTGTTGCCGCAATACCTTGCTCGACGGTATAAGGAGGAACCCACCCCAATAGGGTTCGAGCCTTTGACGAATCAACCTGCAAATCGCCTACTAAACGATCCACCACACCCTGCTTACCGGTAAGCGTGCCAGCCAACTTAAACAACCCCACCGGTGCCGGAATCAAATAAGCGGAGCGGCCCATTGCCGAACGCATCATGGTTAATAACGAACGTAACGACACATCGTCACCGTCCGATACCAAAAATGTTTCATTGGCAGCACTGGGGTGATTAATACAACGCACTATCAAATCCACCAAATTGCCCACATACACCATGCTGCGCTTGTTATTCACCGAACCGAAGGGCAAAGGCAAACCAGTGGCGGAAAGCTTAAGCAAACTCAAAAAGTTGGCCTTAACACCTGGCCCATACACCAGCGGCGGGCGGATAATCACTACCTCCAAACCTGTTTCCTTTGCCAGCAAGCGCAAACCCACTTCGGCTTCGTACTTAGAAACGCCGTACGGGTCTTCCGGTATAGCAGTATTAGCCTCAACAAAGGCTGTCAATCCAGTTGTACTTTCGCCATTAACTTTAATAGAACTGATATAAACAAAACGCTTCACACCCGCAGCGGCAGCCTGTTTAGCGAGATTCAGCGTACCTTCTACGTTTACCTTACGATATTCTTCCAGTGGGTTAACTACTTCATCGTGCATAATGTGCGCACGTGCGGCGGCATGAACCACTACATTTACGCCAGACAGTGCCGACGAATAATCCGTAGTGCCGTCAATATTGCCAACCACCACAACATCATCAGAACTGTTAGAAGCATCAGAACGAACCGCAGAAACAACACGCCAATCAGGTAATCTCGTAAGTTCAGATAACAAAATCGAGCCAACAAAACCTTTAGAGCCGGTTAATAGCACCTTAGCCATTCGTGCATCTATCCATATCAACAACCAAATCAGTCAACTTCCGCAAGAAAGTATCAAATCCAAGACGCTGTTTTAACTCCTTCCGTTCAAAATCAAACGTTTCAGCATCATACTGGCCGCGTTCCACATTAAAAAAGAACTGGCACAACGCATCGAGTTCAGGCGTAACAACAACACCCAATCGATTATCAGCCACCCACTTCGCCACACTGATTTCATTCCCACACACGGCAGCAATCAGAGCACCAGAGAACACATAGGACGATGACTTACTGGGAAACGCATAGCGTGTTACCTCATCTTCAATCGGTAGCAATGCCCATGTGTAGTCAACGTTTATCTGGGCAGCTTCAGAAGCGGAAACCAACCCCTTGTAGGTAACATTGCTATATTGCTGCGCCAACCGTTCCAGATCATTTGCATAGACCCCAGCCCCCGCAAACACAAATGGCAACACGCCTCCTTGGTGGCAATATTGCTCAATTGCTTTGATTAACAACGGAATGCGTTGTAAACGGCCAGCAGTACCACAAAACGTAAAACCAAGGATTTTATGCTCAGGTAGCTTAACCTGATCGAACGACACAGAAGGGTTTGCAAGCACTGCAATGGATGATCGGGTATCTGAGCGCAAACGAATCTGATCGGCCATTTCCTGGGTGATGGTAATCAACAGATTGGCGCGCCGCATCGTTACTGAATCTAACCAGCGCAATATCCGAAACAACCAAGACTTAACCGGGATCACAACATTAGCAGCTTCGGGGTGAATATCCTGTAAGTGATAAAAATACTGAGCTCGGAAAATAGCGCAATATAGCATCACGATAAAAGGGACTAAAACGGGGGGGTCAGTTGATACATAAACCTTTCTAGGGCGCTTGATCAGCAGTATCAAAAATACCCACAACATAAAAAATACGGCATCCATTGCCCGTCGCATAATACTGCTGCCCGACACAGAAAAGGCATGAGCCGGGTAAAAATTGACGTGTTCGCCCCGCTGGTGCTTGAGTAACTGAGCACGAATATCAACATGATCCTGTAAAATCACGCCGACCTTTCGCTTTTTAGCCTGCTGCTCGGCAAAGCGCATCAGCGCTTCACCGATAACCGGATAAACCGGCCAGAAACTCCGGTTAATAATCGCTAAGTCCAGGCGTTTGAACATCAATACTGCTTCCACACCGTCCGCATTACATAATCACGGTAGCTGTGAATAATGCGCACCACTTTGTCAGCCACATTGGGCATGCTGTAGTCAGCCACTAACCGTAAATCGCGTTGCTCGCCACGGGCTTGCATCTCCAGAATGGCCAGGCCTTGCATTACACGCTCCACTTCCAGACCTACCATCATCGCGGCCGCTTCTTCCATACCTTCCGGGCGCTCATGCGCTTCGCGAATATTCAGGGCCGGGAAGTTCAGAATGGACGACTCTTCGTTGATCGTACCGCTATCAGACAATACCGCTTTCGCGCTTAACTGCAGCTTGTTGTAGTCTTTAAATCCTAGCGGTTTCAGCAGTTGCACATTCGGATGGAAGGTAACACCCATGGCATCGACGCGTTTTTGGGTACGTGGGTGGGTAGAAACAATCACCGGCAAATTGTAGTGCTCGGCAACGGTGTTGAGCACATCCACCAGTTTCATAAAGTTTTTGTCGGAATCGACGTTTTCTTCACGGTGTGCACTCACCACAAAGAACTGGCCTTCTTTCAGGTTCAGCCGCTCCAGCACAGTGGATGCTTCAATACCTTCACGATAGTAAGTCAGCACCTCGAACATCGGGCTGCCGGTTTTAATAATGCGATCCGGCGGTAGCCCTTCTGCCACCAGATAATCCCGCGCAATGGTGCTGTAACTCATGTTGATATCGGCGGTATGGTCAACAATACGGCGGTTGATTTCTTCCGGTACACGCATATCAAAACAACGGTTGCCGGCTTCCATGTGGAAGGTCGGAATTTTACGGCGCTTGGCTGGCAGCACCGCCATACAGCTATTGGTATCGCCTAATACCAGTACCGCTTCGGGTTTAACCTCAGCTAGCACCTGGTCAACCTTAATAATTACATTGCCAATGGTTTCCGCACCGGTGCTACCAGCCGCACTTAAAAAGTGGTCTGGTTTGCGGATACCTAAATCCTGAAAGAAAATTTCATTCAGTTCGTAATCATAATTCTGGCCGGTGTGAACCAGAATGTGTTCGCAGTGTTCATCCAGTTTAGCCATTACGCGCGACAAACGAATAATTTCCGGGCGGGTTCCCACCACGGTCATTACTTTTAATTTTTTAACAGCGCTTGTCATAACAAAGTACCTAACTATTTACTTAGCCACAGGCGTTAATGGGCAAGCGTAGGTGTCCGGCTTTTCCCGATCAAAAATTTCATTCGCCCACAGCATAACAATCATTTCATCATCACCAATGTTGGTAATGTCGTGTGTCCAGCCTGGCATGGTTTCAACAATTTCCGGCTTTTCGCCGGTGGTTTCCAGTTCGTAAAACTCGCCGGTGTGCATGTGTCGGAACTTAAAGCTGGCCTTGCCTTTAATCACCAAAAACTTCTCGGTTTTGGTGTGGTGGTAATGACCGCCACGGGTAATACCGGGATGCGCCGTAAAGTAAGAAAACTGGCCCGCATCGGGTGTTTTCAGCATTTCCACGAATACACCACGCGGATCACCGTATTTAGGCACTTCGTAGGTGAAACACTCTTTCGGCACATAGCTGAGGTAGGTGGAGTATAAAGCCCGCACCAACCCAGTACCCACGCGCTCGGTAATTAAACTTTGGCGGCTATCGCGGAAGCGATACAACTGCTCGGCCAGTTCACCCACGGTAAGCTGGTACACTGGGTGTACGGTTTCAAAGGCATCGCCCTTGCGTTTAGCATCAAGCAAGGCCAGAAAATGCTCAATCACATCATCGACGTACACCAAATTAACCACTGCCGCAGGGTCGTTAATTTGAATGGGTAGGTCATTCACAATGTTATGGCAGAAGGTCGCCACGGCAGAGTTGTAGTTAGGTTTGGCCCACTTGCCAAACACATTCGGCAACCGGAATACAGAAACAGGCACACCCTGCTCGCGTAGAGCTAGCAAAGCATCTTCCGCCGCACGCTTAGACACGCCGTATGGGTTATCCAGTTCAGCCTGAATGGAAGAGGTATACACAACCTGAGCATTGCAACCCGTTGCCAACATGGCATCGGCTAACTGCTGACTTAAGCCCGCATTTCCGGTGGTAAACTCTGCGGGGTCTTGCGGGCGGTTAATACCGGCCAGGTGAAATACAAACTGCACACCATCCAGCATGGCTGGCAGTTCCGCCTCGGAGTGTTCGCGGGTAAAACAGACAACATCAATGTCTTTCCGCTCGGCCAAATGCACCAGCAGGTTTTTACCAATAAAGCCGTTGGCACCGGTTACCAATACACGCATGGCTTACTCCTCGGGGCTGACGTAACGACCTTTTCGCAGTTCACGAATGAACTCCAGCTTTAACAACAGTTGCTGCATGCCTGCGACGTCCAGGCGCTGTGTATTGTGCGAGTTGTAGTCTTCTGCCTGAGAAATTTCCTGCTCACCCTGCTCCACAAACTTGCCGTAGTTCAGATCACGCAGGTCTGGCGGAACGCGGTAGTAACCACCCAGGTCTTCGGCGCATACCATTTCTTCACGGCTTAACAGGGCCTCATACAGTTTTTCGCCATGACGGGTACCGATAACATTAATGGGGTAGCCGGGTTTGCCGAGCAGATCGGACAAAGCTTGTGCAAGCACCTCAACCGTTGCTGCCGGGGCTTTTTGCACGAACATATCGCCGTTATTGCCGTGCTCAAAGGCGTACAACACCAGGTCTACGGCATCGGCCAGCGTCATCATAAAGCGCGTCATGTTCGGGTCGGTAATGGTCAGCGGCTTATTAGCACGCATCTGATCCACGAACAGCGGAATAACCGAACCACGGGATGCCATTACGTTACCGTAACGGGTTCCACAAATAACGGTTTTGGTGGGGTCTACGTTACGCGATTTGGCGACCATTACCTTTTCCATCATGGCCTTGGAAATACCCATCGCGTTAATGGGGTAAACGGCTTTATCAGTGCTTAAACACACCACCCGCTTCACTTCGTTCTGAATAGCGGCTTCCAGCACGTTTTCAGTGCCCAGCACGTTGGTTTTCACCGCTTCCATCGGGTGAAACTCACAGGATGGCACCTGCTTTAGTGCCGCCGCGTGAAAAATATAATCCACGCCACGGGTGGCATTCAGCACCGCCTGATAATCGCGTACATCGCCAATGTAGAACTTCAGCTTAGGATTGGCGTATTTTTTACGCATATCATCCTGCTTCTTTTCATCGCGGCTGAAAATACGTATTTCGGCAATATCCGTATCCAGAAAACCATTAAGTACGGCATTTCCGAATGAACCGGTGCCGCCAGTCAATAATAAAACCTTCTTACTAAACCTCATATTACCTCACAAGCATTAACAATATCATTAACTGCATTAATCACATTCATCTGATCTTCAAAGTATTTCCGACCATTTTCGGAAAGTCTTTTTAAATACTCGGGATCAGAAAAAAACAAATTCAAAATATTTGCCATAGCTTCATGATCACCAGACTCAGCCCACAAACCAGCCTTCATTTCATTGCATAATATTTCTCCAAATTCCGTAGTTTTATCTATTGAGGCCAATATCGGCAAACCAACCTTTAGGTAATCAATGGACTTAGATGGAAAGCTAGGGACTTCATGCTTACCAGATAATGAAACCAATCCAACATCACAAGAAGCAATCAACAACTCGTATTCATCACGAGGAACATAATCGACAAAAACAACATTAGGGACAGATTCTGTCAGAACCCTATTTTTGAGCCTAGCAAGCTCCGGCCCCCTTCCCACTAAAACAAATTGAAACTGAGATGATGAATGCAATTTAGCAGCTAGATCGATTATGTTATCAAGACCTTGAATTTTAGTCATCGCACCGCCATAAACAGAAACGAATGCATCAGTTGATATATTATATCTTATACGAATATTCAGCTTTTCAGCATCAGTCAATTTAACCCTATCCACCTGCTTGGCCCACAAAGGAAGTTTTATTACAGCAGGAGAAGGCAGAGTATACTTATCGCAGAGAAACTTTATACTCTCATCAGTCATACATCCAATAACATCAAACTTGTTATACAGACGATTTTCCCATTTATACAAAAAATTAAATAAAATATTTCTTCCTTTCCCCCATAAGCCCTTCATATAGAAAGGAAAAAAATCCCACAAAATTAGAAATTTACGAGCATTAGATTTGAATCCTAATGAATCAACCAATGCCCAGACAGCAATGCAGGGTGTTGTTCCAACTATAATATCTGCCTTATTCATTACCCCCCTGCACTTAACTCTAGCAAGTAGCGAGAATAAAAAAATCTTTAGAATTGGCATAATAAAAGACTTGGAATATAAAAACTTCCATAACCTTACCCTATGAATATCAACTCCATTCAAACTAATAAAACCACTAGCTCCGTCAGAATACTCCCAGCTAAGTACAACAACGGCAACCTCATCGCCATTCGATGCAAAGCATTCTGCTAGCTCATTGGTTAGCCACGCCTCACCCTCACCAGTAGGATATTTAGTAGTAATTAAAAGAATTTTACGCATAAAAGATCACCAATAAAAAAATAACATCCAACCAACATGTCAGATGAGCTTGGAGTTGTGTTTAATATAGATCTGGAATATTACAAGAAGAATTAAAAAATTATAGACTTCAGAAGCGGCAAAGATAGAACCTTTTGCATAATAAAAAACAAAAGACAAGAAAAATGAAAGCACAAAAAACAAACCAAATTTCTTTTTAAAATAAAGAAAAACCGGATATGAAAAATAAGACAACACAAAAAAAAGCAAAATTGTATTCACCAACCCAAAGAGATATACATCTTTAACAAACCCAATATCGGATGAAAATGAAAAGTTATCTTGCTCACCAAAAACACTAAGACCATACCCCCACAACAAGTGGAAATAATCATCGGGCAAGTGCAACATTTGGGAAAGAACTTCAAATGTACCAATGTAATTGCCTTTAAAAAATTCAACCGCCTCATACCAACCAGCTAACAAACGCTCAAAATACTGTTGATAACCATCCAAATCGACGAATGTAAAAATAAACAATATTAAAAGTGCAAGAAGAAGAAAGGAAGGATACCTCCTAAGATCATAGCTAATAGTGAAAAAAATAAAGGAAACATATATTACAACTGGCACTAAACCTATTCTAGCATTTAAAACAACACTCAAAATAAAGAGGCCAAACAACAACAAATCATAAAAAAATGAAATCCTTAAATTTTTAAAATTTAAAACCCGATAAATCATAAACAATGCATAAAGCCCCATCAACATTGGAAAAGTAGATGTATAACCATTTGCAAAACCATATGAACGTAACCCATAATCATTAGATATGGAAACTATATTCTCAATTCTAGAAGTTTCAAGAACCCAACCTCTAAAGTCAGAAAAGACAAGCGTTAGCAGCACAAACAGTAACTGGAAAACTCCAACCTTAATCAAAAAATTAGAAAATAAATTGAAATCGTTCGCATAAATCCTAGAAAAACAAACGACGACAAACAATGAACACAGAACAGCAAAAAAAACCAGGAAGTAAATATAAATTCTATATAGAGAATCCAGGCCGCCACTGAAATAAAAAATGAGAAGATAAACTACAAGATAGAGTAAAAAAAACAACAACACCAATAAATACTTGCTATTTAAAAAAAATAAATACCTACCAGGAAAAGCCAAAATATTAAATACTGCTACCGCCGACAAGATGTATAGTAAATTAAAACTTGCAAAGTTAGTCGGATTAAATAAAAACAAAAAAACATAGATAAAAAGGAAAAACTTTTTTGCCAGCAACCACATACATCAATTCCAATTGAATATAAACCTAAAAAAAGCCGTATAGAAGTAACGCTCTTTAATTTTCGAAAAGGATCGGATCATACCTGCCAAAGCATAAATTTTTGTAGATTTATAAGACGAAAAATATTGGAATCTTCTAAAGTTCCACTCCAGCAAAGCTTGGCTATACAGAGGATGACTTCTGTACTTATTAATCGTTATCAAATGTGATTCTGAAACATCTTTTCTCATGACTGGCCGCTTACGATCGGCACCTATTGCTGCAGGTGAGCGATAAAAAAATAGCTTCTCGTCAATATAACCAGCCTTACTAACAGAAAGTATCCTCAAACTAATATCGTAGTCTTCGGCAGATAAACCCCCATCAAACCCTTTCAATACATCTTTAAGAAAGCGCGCTCTATACATGCCTGTAACAGGAAAATGTACTTTAAATGTAAAAACCTCTTCAAAAGTGACATTCTCGTGCAACCCTTTATTGGCTTGATATGTTTGCTCTTCTAATATCATGCCATTGTCATCGAAAACATAGGTTTGAGTATAACAAAAATGAATATCTGAATGGGTATTGAAGAATGCTACCTGACTGCTTACTTTGTGTTTATGGAATGCATCATCAGAAGAGCAAAAACCTATAATTTCACCTTGTGCAAGTGAAATTCCCTCATTCAGTGTTGCACTTAAACCTCGATTAGGTCTAGAAATAAAATCGAAGGACTTAAATCGATTTTGACAGGTCGGCATCAACTGTTGAATAATTTCAACAGAATTATCGCTTGACCCATCATCAATAATAATCAGTTCAATATTTTCATAATCTTGGCCGATCACACTTTGAATGCTTTCTTGTACAAACTGCGCATGATTGTAACAAGGGATAATAATGCTTACTAAAGGTTTAATATTCATCTGAAATCAACATTAATAAAATAACTATTTTGCATACTGTTTCTTACGTAAAAACCAACTAATTACAAAAAACATGACGACCCAATAAAGAGCATAATTAACAGTATGCGCCATTACAGGTGCCTGCAAGCCAAACGCTGGAGTAAGAAGATAGGTAAAACCGTAAAATCCTAATGCAAATATAACTTCCGTAACTATAAACATTTTTACCAACGCCTGCCCCAACATAAGATAAGCTAGAATCCAACTGCCTATTTTCAGCGTATCACCCAGCATTTGCCAAGCGAATAAATCTCTCATCGGTGCAAATTCAGCTGTGAACAGCAGACCGATAATGAAGTCACGTAGAAGGTAGATCACCAGTCCGCAGAATGCTGCTACAGGTAGGATAACCATATAACCTTGCAGAATTTCCAACTTTATTTCTTTAGGGTCTCTAAGTTCAGATAACCTAGGTAAGTAATATAAACTTAAAGTTGTAGTCACCAACATTAAGTAAGCCGCGCTTAATCGCCACATAGCTTCCCAGTAGCCTGCGGCCTCCCAGCCCAGCGTAGTACCAAGGTGGTTTCGGATAAGAATATGACTAACGGGAACACATGCTGCGCTGGTAAGTGCCATGGCGGTGAATTTTGCTAAGTTAAGCACTACTTTTTTGTCTAACCGACCAAATAAATAGCTAAATTTAAACCACTTTGCTTTATAGCAGAGTGCAAGGGTGACAATAAAAGCAAAGGAAGGATGAATAGCCAGTGCGACCAGCGCCCCGATAAGACCAAACTGAGTGGCCAATAAACTGGTCACTATTAAGGAAAAGATGCTACCTGCAATGTTTGCGATAATGTAGCGATGAATTTCCTTTTTTCCATTGAGTATAGCCAACAACAAAGTATTAAAAATGAAAAACACCAAGGTTACAGAGAACCAAATAAATACGGTTCTGTAGGCTTCATCCTGTAAAAATAAGTGCGCTATTGGCTTGCTAAAAATACTTACCAGCACACCCGTTGCTATTGAGCCTATTAACGCAACAGTACCTGCTGTCCGCCAAACTTGCCGCTGCGATTCTTCATCACCTCCATATTCAGCCGTGTATTTGACTACGCCGGTATTGATCGCACCACTACCAAAAATAATGATCATTTGTACCGCGTTCTGGAAATTGCCTATAGCCGCATAACCTGCTGGACCAATATAGATTGCTAGAATCTTATTTAGGCCCAGCATGGTTAGCATTTTGATAACAACCGCAATGGCGTTGAGCAGACTGGTTTTAATCAGAGTCACGAAATGAAGCTCAACTGGTAAACGAATTTATTGCTGAAATTACTGCTTGCACCTGTTCATCTGTCATCACAGGACTTATCGGCAGGCTTAAAACTTCTTCATGCATGGCTTCCGTGAGCGGATAGCTTTGGTCATTCCATTCTTTGTAAGCTTTTTGTTTATGCGGTGCTATAGGGTAATGAATAAGAGTTTGTACTCCTTGCTCGTTTAAGTGCTGCTGCAATGCAGATCTGTATTGTGTTCTTATTACAAACAAATGCCAGACATGAGAATATGATTGCTCAATGGTTGCTGCTTTATGTTGAACATCTGGTAGTTTTATCTTTGATTTTTTTATACCAGTTTTATACGCTGCTGCAATTTCGCGTCGGCGCTGTGTTTCTTCGTCCAGCTTTCTTAATTTTACACTGAGCATAGCTGCCTGAATTTCATCAAGGCGGCTATTTACACCCTTAAACAGGTTTTTGTATTTCTCTTGACTGCCATAATTACGCAGTGCTTTTAAAGTTTCTGCCAGTTCATCATCATTGGTTGTTACTGCGCCTGCGTCACCTAATGCGCCCAGGTTTTTACCTGGATAGAAGCTGAAACCAGAAGCATGGCCCCAGTTGCCTGCTTTTATGCCGTTAATTTCTGCACCATGTGCTTGGGCAGAGTCTTCCAAAACTAATAAGCCATGCTCTTTGGCAATTCCCAGAAGCGCTGGCATATCAGCAAGTTGGCCGTATAAATGCACGGGTAAAATGGCTTTAGTTTTTTTTGTAATTGCTTTTCTGGTGTTCTCTGGACTTAGGTTGTAGCTATTCTCATCGGGCTCAACCAGCACAGGTGTCAAACCGTTAGCGCTGATGGCTAAAATACTGGCAATGTAAGTATTGGCCGGCACAATAACTTCGTCGCCTTGTTCAAGTTTTCCTAAGGCCAACCATGCTCTAAGTGTAAGGATAAGCGCATCTAAGCCGTTGGCTACACCAATAGCATATTTAGTACCACAGTAGGCAGAAAATTCTTTCTCGAAGCTGGCAAGTTCATTACCACCAACAAACCAACCTGAGTCAATAACTCGAGCACAGGCTTCAAGTAACTCGGCACGATATTGTGTGTTGATCTCTTTTAAATCTAAAAACTGAATCATAGTTTTAACTCATAAAAATCATGAACTATTGGCCTGGCACCAAAGCCTTCTTTCTGAGAAATTAGTCCGACATTCAAATAGCGGCCATTTTGTTCGCAAGAAATCCCAAAATCGAAATAACGTTTTCCTTTGTAATATCCCGTTAGTAAATGATCTATAACCAAATCGAGCGCACCAATTTCACGCCCCTCAGCACTATTCGCCATGTATTGAGTATGAACAATATATTGATTTTCATACATTAGTGCACCAGACAAGATTGTCTCTTCTTTTCTTGCCAAGAAGAGTCGGATATTTTCCGGAAAACGACTCGCCAATAGTGCAATTTCATCAACTGAGTGTACAGGTTTTGCTGAATGATTTTCATGAAGTACGCCTTCAAGCAATTCCCAAAAAGCAGCATAATTATTTGACTCATATACCAACACACCCTCCTTTTTAGCTTTGTTTATACTCCATTTCCTTCCTTTAGAATATTTTGGAGGCGTAGCAAGGTCGACTGTCGATGTAACATCACGCCTTATCAACGTTGCACCATTTATAAACAATGCATAACGATCTTCCTCAGAGGGCTTTATATAATAAATATACGGAATACACTTATATATCAACCTCTCAAAGCCAGCTGTCTTCAAAAAAACCCTTACCGCATGAAATACATCAAGCATCTCAGCTGTTTTTATTTTATCATCGACAATAAATCCGCCAAAAGTAAGTCCCTGATGAGTATAAATATATTTCTCATGCTCATTAGCTGGTAATAGCGCCAACAATTTGCCACTGGGGCTATAAATCAACAGGGAATGATCTTTAAACCTATCTGAGTGATAATCCATGTAATCACGATCAAAGAAAAAATGACCATTCTTTGAGCTTTTAACAAAAAGATTCCATTCGCTTTTATAGGCGGCTGTATATCTTAAAATATTCACTTTAACTTCCGAATTAACTTTGCCGGGTTACCGCCAACTACAGAATATGGTTCAAAACTACAAGAGACAAAACTATTAGCAGCAACGACACAAAACTCGCCCAAACTAACATTTGGCATAATAATGCTGTTCGCACCTATCCAGGAATTGTCACCAATAGTAACTGAACCCTTTACCATAGGGAAAAACTCCTGCATTTGAGTGCTAGCGTTAGGGCCTGAATCCGCCATAATATTTACGGATTGAGCAATGCTAACATTAGAACCAATTATAACTTTTGCATTAAATCCATTAATAACAGTATTCATACCAATGTATGAATGCCCCCCAATTTCTAGAACATGTTCTTCAGAACCATAGAGCGAGCACCGTTTAGCAACTTTAACACCATTATTCAGTATTAGATTATTAATTGAACTAGACGGATCCACATCGACATCACCATTAATTATAATATTTTTAATCTTCATAGAATTCCGCCCAAATATGACTTAACAACCTCGAAAATGTATTCTATTTCTTTTTCTGAAAGCGACTGATGACAAGGAACAAAATATGCATTAGCGCCATAAAATACACTAGACTCAATTCCTTGCTTATTTAAATAAATCTTCATTCCCTGGGCGTCAACATGATCAGGAACAGTAAAGCAAAATACACCAGGGCAATCATTTTCATTCATTTTAAAAAAGGGTTTCAAATCTAAGGCACTAAATAGAAATTCATAGTATTTATAGTTTTTTATCCGTGTTCTTGCTATATTGTCAATCTGGTCAATATAACCAGAGACAACTCTTTCACTGTAACGCGAGACTTCATCTTCATGTAAATTCTGAAAGCTTCCTTTCGGGCACAACAGTATGCCACCAGCCTGGACAGGGAAGTACTTGGATAAGCTATATATCAAATAATCACCAACATCTTCTCCTGAATTCCTCGCAATTCCAGAATAGAATGAGTGTGCAAAATCTTCTATTACAAAATATCCTAACGATTTATAATATCCGACATCTTGACTACAATAACCAAACTCGTGATTTACAAGCACAGCCTTTGTATTTTTTTCTAAAACTCTCGACCACTTGCAATATTTTTCTACCTCCTTAGTTACGCAGCTACTTATGTAATAATTGTTTGATGTTGTAACTATCGTCAAAACATCGTTTCCACCTAATCTAAGCGACTCTAAAGCCAAGCCAATAGCACTTCTACCATCCGGTGTTGCATGGAAATTTTTACTCGGGTATTTATTATTGAAAAAAGACCTTAAGTTGCAACTATTTTCACAGAGTGAATATAGAGCAGAATTCCTTTCAATATCACTTGTCCTAAATGGGCTTATTCTAAAAGCTGGTCGAAGATGCTCGGCTGAATCAAGTATAAAATTATTCGCCAGTTTCATTTCTTACCACACTTAATAAATTTAAGCGACCATGAATATAGTCTGACTTAATATGAGACTCACTTGTAAATACCAAAAAACAATCAGGCCTGAACTCTTTCATTTTAGGATCACCACACACTGCCAGATCCTTGTGTCTTCGCCAATTAATGTAGTGGCAAGATCGGCCAACGGATAAATGAAGCTCATGCACCCACCACTTTGAGGAAGTCATCATAGTTGCGAATATAGTCAGCTTCGTCATAGTGCTCGCTGGCCAGCACAAGCAATACGCAATCCGGGGTGAAGTCGTGCATTGTCCCCCATACCAAAGCATCTTGAAGTAAACCGATATTGGGCTGGTTCAAGTCATAAGTGATTTTCTTTTTGCCGTCATCCAGCGTGACTTTACAGGAGCCATTCAGCGCGATTAGATATTGTTGAGTTTTGTGATGTGAGTGCTGACCGCGTGGTACTCCTAGTTGAGTACCGTAGATGTAAAAAACACGCTTCACCTCGAAAGGGACATCCTTTTGGCCTTCAATCGCGACTAATTGCCCACGGTGGTCTCCAAGAATGCGGTGCTTGATAATACTCATACTTGCTCCCCTGCGAGCCTGATCAGATACTGACCATATCCATTTTTACTTAATGCTTCCCCCTGCTCTTTTAACTGCACTTTGGTGAGCCAGCCATTGTTAAATGCAATTTCTTCCAGACAAGCCACTTTCAAGCCTTGGCGATGCTCGATGGTCTGAACAAAGCTGCTCGCTTCCAACAAGCTTTCATGCGTGCCGGTGTCCAGCCACGCAAACCCTCGCCCCAGCAGCTCCACATTCAGATCGCCGCGCTGTAGGTAGGCCTGGTTGACGCTGGTGATTTCCACCTCGCCACGGTGGGAGGGTTTCACCTGCTTGGCGATTTCGACCACGTCATTGTCATAGAAGTAGAGGCCTGTCACCGCATAGTTGGACTTGGGCTGCTCAGGCTTTTCTTCAATAGAAATCGCTTTGTTGTTCTCGTCAAAAGCGACAACGCCAAAGCGTTCAGGGTCTTTCACCTGATAGCCGAATACGGTAGCGCCAGACGTGCGGGCAGCGGCTTGTTTCAGCTTGGGCGAGAAGCCCTGACCGTAGAAGATGTTATCGCCCAGTACCAGGCACACGCTGTCATCGCCAATGAACTCTTCACCGATGATAAAAGCCTGTGCCAGACCGTCCGGGCTTGGCTGTTCGGCGTAGCTGAGCTGGATGCCAAAATTGCTGCCATCACCCAGTAGTTTTTCAAAGTTGGGCAGGTCTTCGGGGGTGGAGATGATCAAAATGTCACGGATACCCGCAAGCATCAGTACCGACAGCGGGTAGTAGATCATTGGCTTGTCGTAAATCGGCAGCAGTTGCTTGGATACGCCCTTGGTGATCGGATACAAACGGGTGCCGGAGCCGCCGGCGAGGATAATACCTTTCATTTTTGCCCTTGCTGTAATCAGAGTTGACCGAGACGTTCACGCTGGTAACTGCCGTCTTGAACGCGCCGGCACCATTCCAGGTTATCGAGATACCACTGCACGGTTTTACGTATGCCGGTCTCGAAGGTTTCTTCCGGTTGCCAACCCAGTTCGCGCTGGATTTTGCTGGCGTCGATGGCATAACGGCGATCGTGACCGGGGCGGTCCTGAACAAAGGTGATTTGCTCGCGGTAGCTGGATGCTTTCGGGCGCAGCTGTTGGAGAATGTCACAGATGCTGTGCACCACCTCGATATTCTGCTTCTCGTTATAGCCACCTATGTTGTAGGTTTCGCCGGGCTTGCCTTCGGTGACTACTTTATAGAGAGCTCGGGCATGGTCTTCTACATAGAGCCAATCACGGATCTGGTCACCCTTGCCGTAGATTGGGAGGCTTTTACCTTCCAAGGCGTTGAGGATTACCAACGGAATGAGCTTTTCCGGGAAGTGGTACGGGCCGTAGTTATTGCTGCAGTTAGTCACCAGTACCGGCAGGCCATAGGTGCGCTGCCAGGCTCTTACGAGGTGGTCTGAGCTGGCTTTGCTGGCGCTGTAGGGGCTGCTGGGGGCATATGCCGTTTGTTCGGTGAACAGGTGTTGTTCAGCGTTGGGCGTTTCGCTTGGGTGCGGCAGGTCTCCATAGACTTCGTCTGTGCTGATGTGGTGGAAGCGGAAGTTAGCTTTCTTTTTTGCTTCCAGTGCCTGCCAGTATTGGCGGGTCGCTTCCAGTAGGTTATAGGTGCCGACGATGTTGGTTTGAATAAACTCTGCAGGGCCGTCGATGGAGCGGTCTACGTGGCTTTCAGCGGCCAGGTGCATGATCGCGTCCGGTTGGTGTTGGGCCAGAACACGGTCTACTTCGGCACGGTTGCAAATATCTACCCGCTCAAATAGATAGCGCTCGTTATTAGCGACCCCAGCAAGCGACTCTAAATTACCGGCGTAAGTAAGCTTATCGACATTAACCACCCAGTCATTGCTATACATAACTGCATGTCGCACCATTGCCGAACCGATAAATCCAGCCCCTCCAGTAATTAGAATCTTCATAAACCGTTAAAGCCCCATAAAATCATAGATACAAATCAAATCTTAAATATAAAATTCCATAACTATGCCGCCGCCCTCCATCTCTGGATCGCTGTAGCCAAACCAGTTTTGCATCAGATGAACCCGCAGCATGGACATCAGCGGATAGGACGGACGATCGCCTTCACTCTTCGGGTAAAGCGGCTCGATCAAGGCAATCAAACTCTTCCACGGCACCACCCGATCCATCTCGATTAGGAATAACTCTTTGCGGGTCTGCTTGCGCTTGCCGGCGTACTCGGCATCGGCGAAGGTCATCTGCTTCATCGGAAAACTCGGCGGGTGGAATCCGGGTATTTTGCCAAAATCAGGAAGTCTTTTTCAGAGTTTCCTTAGCATCAGCTATTTAGCCCACCAAATCTTCAATAAAGTATTTCTAACAAAACCCTCTCGAACACTCTTTGAGTATGAGACATTAATAATATCTTTGCCTTTTTGGTAATACACATACTTAATGAACCTCGGATCACTCGCCTCGACCCTAGAATATCCACGCTCTATCATAATCTCAGATATGGCATTATCTAATGTCTCATGCATTGAATCCTCAAACTCAAACTCATATATGAAAAGTTTTTTATCTTCCCACTTACTTTCTGTCACAGCCACTGGCTTTTTGCCAAAATCAAGCCCAGCACCACCAGGCAAATAAATTGCCGTTATGGCTTGTGAGTCAGCTACCTGTTCCCTTCCTTCATCCGCAGTATTCCCGACAACTTTTACAGTAGAAGACTCTTTATCTCCACAACCTACTAATAACCCCAAAAGCAAGGAAATCAGCATTATTTTTTTCAACATTTTATGCACTCCTTTATATAAGCTCTATCTATTTATTGCGCAGTCTTATCATGCTCGCAACCATAACTAAAAATACAGTAGCCACGCTTACGAGAGCCATCAAGATGATTAGCAGCGTAATGTCTTTTGATTCAAATATAGGGTTAGTATAAAATCTAAAACTCCCTCCCTGCGCCTCCACCAACTGACTAATATTCCCCGCATTCTGCTTGCCCTGCTTTTCATACATACGACCCATCACTCGGGTGTACTCGCGCAGGTTGTCCAGTACGCTCGGCAACTGCTCTTGAACAACCTTCACATACACATCGCGCAATTTCTGGTCTGTACCTTGGCCGTTGCTCATGGTGGCCAGCACACGCTTGATTTCGGCGATTTGCTGCTCCAGGTCGATGGACTGGTTTTCGTACTTGAGCACTTCCTGGGTCAGCTTCTGGCGAAACTCCAAGTCACTGCCCTGGCGGGATACTTCCAGCAGTCGGTCCAGGAAGGCATCACCCAATTGGGGCACCATGTTGTTCTGGTTGCTGCTTACCGCAGTTGGGCTGCTGCCTTTATCGCTGCTGTAACCAGCCAGCACGCGGCGAATGACTTCGGCACGGTCTTTCCAAAGCTTCTGCTCTTGTTGCAGGTCGGCCAGGCGGCGGGTGTAGTACAGCTTGACCACTTCGGGGTTGCGCGAAATGCCCAGTTCCTTGATGGGGTCGATGATCTGGCGGATATCGTAGTCGGCAACGTCCTGGATAGCCTTGTCGAGGTCGACCAGGGTGAAGCCGCTTTCATCGTCAACCAGGGTGCTGGCGTTGGGCTGTTCCTTGAGGCTGGCGATGTTGCTACGCACCAGTTTGATGCTGTTAAGGATCAGGTCCATGCCCAGCAGGTAGTCGAGGTTTTCAAAGCGTTCCTTGTTAAAGATGCGCTCGGAGTACACCGGCACATTGGGTTTGAGCACGCCTTGTTCATTGATGGCGCGGTCTGCCCAGCTGCTGGGGATATCCAGCAGGATCTTCTGTGCCAGGTCTTTGCTCAGGCTGCGTTGCTCGGGCAGGACCAGGGTGATGATGACGCTGCCGCTTTGCGCGGCGGCCAGTTCATTGGCCATCTGCTTTTGCAGTTCGGCAATGTCGGTGGGGGTCAGCTTCTTGTCGGCCAGGCGCGCCTCGTACTTGCTGCGGATCAGCGCATAGTCGGGAGCATAGGGCTGGATGGTCACGCTACGCCGGAAGTCATCGATCTTCAGGTCGTGGGCTTCCAGGTTGTTCTGCCGGTAGACGCGATTGAGCACCGTTGGGCTGGTGATGTCGCTGATCATGAACGGCGAGCCGTTGGGGAATTCGCCTTTGCGCAGGCCTTCGAAGGTGAGGTCGAACACCTGGCTGTAGCGCACGGTTTTTTCGCTGAGCAGGTAGCTCACACCGATGTACAGGACAAACAGGGCCAGCACGACCAGTACGGCTTTGGCGACGTAGACGCGGGTGGCCCAGATGCGCAGCATCAGGTCGCCCAGGTCGATTTCATCGCTGTCGCGCTGAATGGACGGATTGGGGGTTTGTGGATTTGAGCTCACAGCAACTCCGTTTGTGGCTGCGCCATCGGGCGCGGGTTGGTGTTTGGGGCGTGTCTGCACCTGTGCTGTTGAGGCAAGTGCGTTGCAGGCACGCTACCGCCCCAGGATTGATCGTCAATTTCCTGAGAACGGTGAGTGTAGCTGCCTTTGCTGGCAGTTTGACGCAAGTCTTTGGTCTGCTTGCTGTTTTGCCTTGGCCAGAGGCCTTGGCGGTCAGTCTGGGCGGCCTTTCCAGCGGGCTGCGGGCGACTTTTCAGAAGCTGCCGCACCGCCCTGTGCCCTGCCCCACGCCGATTAGGCGGGAGCACAGGCTCAAGCGTTTTTGCTGATGCTGGTAATCGGTAACTCCAGGGTCTGCGTTTGTTGCAACAGGTTGAGCAGAACGATGACGCGCTGCTCACCGCTCATGCCTTGGTAGATGCCTTCCAGCTCGGCGAACGGCCCTTCGGTAATGCGTACCCGATGGCCGGGCTGCAGATACGCCTGTTCATTACTAGCCTGGCGCTGTTGCAATTGTTCGATCAGGCTGGCCGGCAGCGGGTGCGGTTGGCCATTGAACGCCACGATGCGGCTAAGCCCCCGAGTGGAGCGCAGCGGCGACCAGTTGCTGTCGCCGGCCAGCTGGATGAACAGGTAGCCGGGGAACAGCGACTCCATCTGCGCCTGCAAACGCCCACGCAGCACGCGCTCGCGCCGATATTGCGGGCGATAGCAGGTGTAACCCTGGTTTTCCAGATGCTGCTGGGCGCGTTCGTCCTGGCGGGGCTTGCACTGGGCAAGATACCAGGCCGCGTTTTGCAGCTTGCTGTAGCTCATGGGCGCGCATCCCTATCGGCGGAGGTTGTGATTTGAACGCTGCTACCCCGCTGCTGGTAACACAGTTGTAACTTTTTCTTCAGCGTTTGCTGGGCATCGCTGTCGCCATGTACCACGTGGATCTGCCTGGGCCAGTGACGCATCCGCGTCACAAAGCGCAGCAGGTCGTGCTGGTCGGCGTGTGCCGAGTAGCCGCTTACGCTGGCCACCTGGGCCTTGATGGGGTAGCGCTGGCCATCGATCTCGGCATAGCCACCGCGCGGGCCGTATTGCTGAATCTGCCGGCCAAGCGTACCGGCCGCCTGGTAGCCAACGAACAGGATGTTGTGCCGGCTGTCGCCCAGCATGGCCTTGAGGTAATTGACGATGCGCCCACCGCTGCACATGCCTCCCGCGGCAATCACCACCGCTGGCTGGGCGGTTTGTACCAGGCGGTTGAGCATGGCCTGGTGGCTGGCATGGCTATCGACGGTCAGCAGGTTACGAAAAGCCAGTGGCTGGCGCCCTTTGCGCAGACGCGCATGGGCTTCGCCATCCCAGAACTCATCCAGCTCGCGGTAGACCTGGTTGAAGCGGCTAGCCAGCGGGGAATCCAGGATGATCGGCAGGTTGGCCCAATCCAGCGCAGTGGCTGCCTGTTCCTTGCCGGCTCGGCGAGGCGCCTGGGCCTGGCGATGAATGATGTCTTCCAGTTCGTAGAGCAGTTCCTGGGTACGCCCGATGCTGAAAGCGGGGATCAGCACCGTACCCTGGTCACGCAGCGCCTGTTCAAGCAGGCCTTGCAGGCGCTGGCGACGTTGCCGGCGATTTTCGTGCAGGCGATCGCCATAGGTGCTTTCGATGACCAGGGTATCGGCTTTGTAGGGAGACTTGGGCGACGGCAGGATAGGCGTATACGGTGCCCCCAGGTCGCCGGAAAACACCACGCGCTCTCGCTGGCCCAGGCTACGCTCGTGCAGTTCGACCTCGACATAGGCAGAGCCGAGGATATGCCCGGCGCGCTGCAGGCGCAGGCGCACCTGCTGTTGCGGGGTGTCGAGCAGTGTAAACCAGTGGTTGTAGGACAACGGCTGTAGCTGACTGGCTACGCGCTTGATGAACCGCTCGACCTGTTGCTGGTCGCTGCTGATACCCAGGCGGAAGGCATCTTCCAGGACGATGGGCAGTAAGCGCGCGGAAGGCTCGCTGCACAGAATCGGGCCTTTGAAGCCCGCAGCCAACAAATAAGGAATACGCCCAACATGGTCGATGTGCACATGGGTTGCCACCAGGGCACACACATCCTGCACGCTGAAGTCGATGGCCAGGCGTCCGGCAGCCGCGCCGCCTTCAGGAGCGGTTTCCGCGCCCTGGAACAGCCCGCAATCAATCAGCAGGGCCTGTTGCGCGTTCAGCTGCAGACGATGGCATGAGCCTGTTACGCCTGTGGCTCCGCCATGATGGGTGATCTGTTGCATGGTTAGTCCTTTAACTGCTCTGTCCTGGGCTCGTTTATGACTACCTACGAGCGTTTTGCGGGCTGCTCGATCCTCATCCCGCTGCGCAGCAAAACGTAACACTTGTGCACTGAAAAACACGGCAAAGCTGTCTAGAACGCCACTCTTCAATTGCGCGGGCATTCTGCCTGAAGCTGACTCTTTGTCCAAGCTTGACGGCGGCGGTCAACTTTGCTCCTGATGGCGCTTGGCCACCTTTCTTCATGCTTGCCGCGTTGCCCAAAGGCTCTGGCACGCCCCTGAACAGTGATCGAACGAACAGCGCCTTACCGACCAGCGGTTGCGCGCATCGGTTCCCCAGGCAGCGCGTTTTTGTGCGCTGCATAGGCTTTCAAGCCGGCCAGTCGCTGACAAAGTCGGATTGTTCCAGCAGCGGCGCCGTGCGCAATTTACCTTCCGGGGTACCCAGGTAGATGAAACCGAGGATTTCTTCCCCCGCAGTCAGGCCCAGTCCTTGTGCCACCACGGGGGAATAAGCCATCTCGCCGGTACGCCAAACTGCACCGACACCCTGGGCATGCGCCGCCAGCAACAAGCCATGGGCGGCACAGCCGGCCGACAGCAGTTGTTCCATACGGGGCACCTTGGGATGCTCTTTCGGGCTGGCGATCACCACCACCAGCAGGGGCGCGCGCAGCGGCATGGCGCGCACCTTGTCCAGTTGTTCGCCAGTTGCTTCGGGCTGCTCGGTCTGCAGGGCCTGGGCGTACAACTCGCCCAGGCGTTCGCGGGCCTGCTCCTCGATGCACAGGAAGCGCCAGGGGCGCAGCTGCGCATGGTCCGGCGCACGCAAAGCCGCCTGGAACATCACCTGGCGCTGGGCCTGGGTAGGCGCGGGCGCCAGTAAACGGGTCACCGACACGCGGTTGAGCAAGGCATCGAGGGCATTCATCGGGGTTACTCCAGGCGACTGGCGCGAAAACCCCAGCATTTTAGTCTGATAAGTCCCGCTCCGGGCCAACCTTTTTCGCCCTGGCGGCAGATCCGCTGATTGTTACCGCTCGGTTTACAGCGCAGGGCAGCCCGGTAGAATGGCGCCCTCTTCTCCTGCGAGCCTGTCTCCATGGCCTTGCCGACGCTGCGTACCATTGCCTTCATCCTGGGCATTTTCCTCATCACGCTCTCCATGGCGATGCTGGTTCCCATGGCCACCCTGCTGCTGATGGAGCATCCCGAGGACCTGCAGGCATTCATCTGGTCGGCACTGATCACCTTCAGCAGTGGCCTGGCCATGGTGCTGCAGGGCAAGCCGAAGGATAGCCAGCTGCGCCCGCGCGACATGTACATGCTGACCACCTCGATCTGGCTGATGGTCTGCGTCTATGCCGCCTTGCCGATGATTTTCCTGCATCACATGAGCTTTACCGATGCCTTCTTTGAAACCATGTCCGGTATCACCACCACCGGCGGCACGGTACTGGTTGGCCTGGACAGCATGTCCGAAGGCATTCTGATCTGGCGTTCCCTGCTGCAGTGGATTGGCGGTATCGGCTTCATCGCCATGGGCGTGGCGATTTTGCCGCTGCTGCGCGTGGGGGGCATGCGTCTGTTCCAGACCGAATCATCGGACTGGGGCGAGAAAGTCGTACCCCGCTCGCACATGGCCGCCAAGTCGATTGCCGTGGTCTATCTGATCCTTACCGTGGCCTGTGTGCTCAGCTACTGGCTGGCCGGCATGGACTGGTTCGACGCGATCAACCATGCCTTGACCACGGTTTCCACCGC
Organism: Pseudomonas fluvialis; assembly: GCF_002234375.1. GTDB lineage: Bacteria > Pseudomonadota > Gammaproteobacteria > Pseudomonadales > Pseudomonadaceae > Aquipseudomonas > Aquipseudomonas fluvialis. The sequence goes on along the minus strand of NZ_NMQV01000022.1, from coordinate 68,993 downwards.
GGGCTTTTCGACCTCGGACTCCTCACTGGCCAACTTCAGCAACGCCTCGCACTGGGTCGCCGTGGTGTTCATGGTGCTCGGCGGAATTCCCTTTGTGCTCTATGTGAGCATGTTGCGGGGCAACCGCAAGGCAGTTATCCGTGACCAACAGGTACGCGGTTATCTCGGCGCGGTCTTGCTGATCAGCCTGGTGACCAGCCTGTGGTTGTGGCTGAACAGCGACTACGCGCTGCTCGATGCCTGGCGCATCGCCACGGTTAACGTGGTGTCGATCATCACCACCACGGGCTTTGCCGTAGGCGACTACAGCGCCTGGGGCGGCTTTGCCTTCATGCTGTTCTTCTACCTGACCTTCATGGGCGGCTGTTCCGGCTCGACCACTGGCGGCCTGAAGATTTTCCGTATCCAGGTGGCCTATACCCTGTTGCGCAGCGGCCTGATGCAGCTCATCCACCCCCGTGCGGTGATCAAGCAGCAATACAACGGGCACGCGCTCGACGAGGAAATCGTCCGTTCGATCCTCACCTTCTCGTTCTTCTTTACCCTGACTATCGCCGCCCTGGCGCTCGCCCTGGCGATGCTCGGCCTGGACCCGATCACCGCATTGACCGGCGCGGCAACCGCGGTGTGCAACGTCGGCCCCGGCCTCGGCCCGATCATCGGCCCGGCCGGCAACTTCTCCAGCCTGCCGGACAGCGCCAAGTGGCTGCTGTCCTTCGGCATGCTGCTCGGTCGCCTGGAAATCATCACCGTGCTGGTGCTGGTGACCCGCGCCTTTTGGCGGCACTGACACACCGGCAGCGTTGCCAGGCCGTTGCAAAACAGGTGGTTTTGCAACGGCTGGTTAGCCCTGCACGCCGGACCAGTCGATCCAGCCCAGCTGCCAGGTCGCCAGGATCAGCAGGCCAAAGCCAATGCGGTACCAGGCAAACACTGCGTAGCTGTGGTTGGCGATGAACTTGAGCAGCGCCTTGACCGCCAGCATGGCGAAGATGAACGAGGTGACAAAGCCCAGCGCGAACACCGGCAGGTCGCCCGGCTGGAACAGCTCGCGGTAGGTGTAGCCCGAATACACCGCTGCACCGACCATGGTCGGCATGGCCAGGAAGAAGGAAAACTCCGTGGCGGTCTTGCGTGACAGGCCGAACAGCAGGCCACCAATGATGGTGGCCGCCGAGCGCGACGTGCCGGGGATCATCGCCAGGCACTGCGCGCAGCCCACTTTCAGGGCATGACTCCAGCGCATGTCATCGACGTCATGCACTTCGATCAGATGTTCGCGGCGCTCGGCCCATAGCATGATCACACCGCCGATCACCAGTGCGACCGCCACGGTCAGCGGGTTGAACAGGTAATGGTGAATAAGATCGGCAAACGCCACGCCGAGTACCGCTGCCGGCAGGAAAGCGATCAGCAGGTTGGCGGTAAAGCGCCGTGCCTGAGGCTCTCGATGCAAGCCGGCCACCACGCTGATGATGCGCGGGCGAAACTCCCACATCACCGCGAGGATGGCGGCCAGCTGGATGATGATGTTGAACGCCATCTCCCGCTCACCCGAAAAGCCGATCAGATCGGCCACGATGATCTGGTGGCCCGTACTCGATATCGGCAGAAACTCGGTCAGCCCCTCGACAATGCCCAGAACAATGGCTTGAAAAGCCAACCACAGGTCCATCGGAACTCCTTGTGTACAAATTGGCTGCTATACCGAAAACAGCAGCGTTGTAGGCCCTTGCGACGCCCTGACTCATGGCCAGGCGCACGGCGACTTGCGTTAATCAGCGCCGGCCCGCTTGGGCTGCGCAGAGTGCAAAAAGTTCGCTGAAACCGGCCACGCGGGACGAAAAACCTCAAGTCACGCCAGCGGGGGCCGAAATGCTATCAGAGTTGCCGCCCAGACGCGGCCAAAGGCTAATGCGCCACCTGTCTGCGGAACGTGATAGTTTCAGCAATGACCAATAGGTCATTTTGCGATTCGTTACAGGCCCTAGCGGCCCAACCGGCCCCTCCCACCGCAGGATGGGCACAGAACAAGGAATACTCTGATGAACATGTTGCGCAATCTGGCCATCAGTCGTCGTCTGTGGATGATTCTCGCCATCGCCCTGTCGCTGCTGATCCTGGCCGCCGTGCTGTTGCTACGACAAACCCATGAACAGATGTATGCCGGCAAGAGCGAGAAGACCCGCCATGTGGTGGAGACCGCGCTGGGCATCCTGCAGCACTATCAAAAACTCGAGCTGGCAGGCACCCTGGACCGCAGCCAAGCTCAGCAGGCGGCCATGGAGATGGTCCGCGACCTGCGTTATGCCGGCCAGGAATACTTCTGGATCAACGACCTGCAGCCACGCATGATCATGCACCCGGCCAATCCCAAGCTGGATGGCCAGGATCTTTCCGGCATCAAGGACCCCACCGGCAAGCCACTGTTCAATGAGTTCGTGCGTATCGCCCTCAGCCAGGGTGCCGGTTCGGTGGGCTACTACTGGCCCAAGCCCGGCGCCAGCGAGCCGGTGGCCAAGGTTTCCTATATCCAGCTCTTCGAGCCCTGGGGCTGGATCATCGGTTCAGGGGTATACGTCGACGACGTGGAGGCGGAATTCTCCAGCCTGGCGCTGCGTGCCAGTTTCATGTTGCTGCTGGTGGCCATGGTGCTGCTCGGCCTGGTGGTGATGATCAGCCGTAGCATTACCCGCCCGCTCGCCGAAGCCGTGCACGCCATGGCCGACATCGCCAGCGGCGAAGGCGACCTGACCCGTAGCCTGGATACCCATGGCCGCGATGAACTGACGGAACTGGCCACCCACTTCAACGCCTTCACCCACAAGCTGCGCCAGGTGATCGGCCATCTGCTGGAGTCGGCCGGTGCGCTGGACCAGGCTTCGACCTCGCTGCACGACATCGCGCAGAACGCCCAGCATGTCAGCTCGCAGCAATCGCAACAGATGGAGCTGGTAGCCACCGCAGTCAATCAGGTGACCTACGGCGTGCAGGATGTCGCCAAGAATGCCGAGCATGCTTCCAGCGAAGTGCACAGCGCCGAAGAACAGGCCCAGGCAGGTCACAACAGCATCCAGGGCAGCCTGCGGCAGATCGACCAGTTGTCCCATACCATCGAGGATGCCGTACAGGTCATCCAGTCGCTGGCCAGCGAAAGCAACCAGATTGGCAGCGTGCTGGAGGTGATTCGCTCGATTGCCGAACAAACCAACCTGCTCGCCCTCAACGCGGCCATTGAGGCCGCCCGCGCCGGCGAACAGGGCCGTGGTTTTGCCGTGGTGGCCGACGAGGTTCGCCTGCTGGCGCAGCGTACCCAGCAGTCCACTGCGGAAATTCAAGACATGATCCAGCGCCTGCAAGGCAACTCGGAAGCGGCGGTCAAAGCCATCCATGAAAGCAGCCGCGCCTCGCAACAGACCGTGGAGCAGGCTCGCCAGGCCGGTGAAAACCTCGCCCAGATCAACCAGGCGCTGCGCAACCTGACCGGGCTGAACGCCTCGATCGCCAGTGCCACCCTGCAGCAGTCGCATGTGGTCGAGGACATCAACCAGAACGTCACCCAGGCTGCGGGGCTCTCCCACCAGACAGCCCTGGCCGGCGAACAGACCCGCGAAGCCAGCGAGGAACTGGCGCGTCTGGCCGAAGCCCTGGGACAAATCCTCCGGCAGTTCCGTATCTGAGGGCGCGCAGACGATGGAGATGCTCCACCAGCAAGTCGACCTCAGCCAGGCTGGCAATCCGGACCTGATCTGGGACCTGGACAGCCTGGCACGCCGCGAGCTGGCCGAGCGCTTCATCCGCCTGTTCGAGAACCGCCTGTGCGTGTGGTCGGAGTCGGTCGAGCAGCTCTACACCAACTACAGCCTGCACTTCCCCGCGGAGCTGGGCCGCAAGATGGTCGTGCTGCCCAACCCCTACGCCTTCCACGACACCCTGCACGGCATTGCCGCGCAGGCGATACGCAAGACCGGCCTGTGCGTGCTGCCCGGGCAACTGCTCGGCAAGAGCGGCCTGCTGCTCAGCAACCAGTTGCCCGGCAATCGCCTGGCTCCGCGCAGCATGCCGTTCAAGCCGGCCCTGGCGCAGATCATCAACAGTCAGCGCAAAGTGGGCGACGAGTTCCTCCCCCTGCTGGTCAAGGGCGACCTGCGCGAGTTCGACCAGCAACTGCCCTATCTGCACCTGCATCGCCTGCAACTGGCCAAGCTGCCGCTGCTCTCCAACTTCGAGCGCGAAGACATTCGTCAGTCGATTACCCGCAAGCTGCTGTTGCTGTACCGCCAGGCCGACAGCCTGTGCCTGCAGCCCGCCAACCCCCGCTGATTTGCTCTACAATCGCCGGCCGCGCCGACCCGCCTTGCTGGATGCCCATTTGTGACCCTGCTTGAAGCCTTTGCCGCCGCCCTCGGGGTGCTGGCCGTTTACCTCACCGCCCGACAAAACCCCTGGTGCTGGCCGCTCGGCCTGGTCATGGTGCTGCTGTATGCCTGGGTATTTTTCGAGGCGCGCCTGTATGCCAACACCCTGTTGCAAGGCGTATTCGCCATCACCCAGCTGTATGGCTGGTGGCAATGGCGGCGCCCGGCCAGCGCCAGCCCGGCAAGCACGGTCAGCCTGCTGGCGCCCTGGCCGGTGTTGCGCGGGCTGCTGCTGGCCGGCCTCGGCAGCCTGCTACTGGGCTATGGACTGGCACATTTCAGCGATGCCGCGGCCCCCTGGTCGGATGCTGCGCTGACGGCCTTCAGCCTGCTTGCCCAGCTATGGATGGCCCACAAGCGGGTGCAGTGCTGGCCGCTCTGGCTGCTGGTCGATGTGGCCTATGTGGCGCTGTTCATCGACCAGGCGCTGTACCTCACCGCCCTGCTCTACGGCCTGCTCTGTCTGCTGGCCCTGCATGGCTGGCGCAGCTGGCAGCGGGCGCTCAGCCCGTGAAGGTCGTGGTACTGACCGGCCCGGAGTCCAGCGGCAAAACGCGCCTGGCGGCGCACCTGCAGGAACGGTTTGGCGGTTTGCGGGTGGATGAATATGTCCGCGAATACATCGAGCAGGTGCAACGCGACACCTGTTACGCCGATATCGAGCCGATAGCCCGCGAACAGCTGCGCCGTGAAGACCTGGCACGCGCCGAGCAGCCGCCGCTGTTGCTGCTCGATACCCATCTGCTGAGCAACCTGTTGTGGAGCCGCACGCTGTTTGGCCAGGCTCCGGTCTGGCTGGAAGCTGCCCTCGGCCAACGGCAGTACCACCTGCACCTGCTGCTGGCTGCCGATGGCATGCCCTGGCAGGCCGATGGCCAGCGCTGCCAGCCGTTGCTAGCGCAACGCCAGCGCTTCGAGACGCAGTGCCGGGCATGGCTGCAAGCCAAGGGCCTGCCATTCAGTGAGCTAACCGGTCATTGGGCAGCACGTTGCCAGATGGCCGAGCAACAGGTCGCCTGCCTGCTCGGTGGATAACCCACCTGTACGCTGATGCGCCTCAGCCAACCAGCATGACACCCAGCCAGGTAGCCAGCAGGCACAGCACCACACCCAGGGTCAGCGGCTTGCGCAGCGCCGGGTACCAACGCGGCGCCAACTCCAGGCGCACGGCACGCAGGTCAGCCAGGTACAGCGCGATAAAGCCGAACAGCAGCAGGGCCACGGCCAGGCCCGCCGGGATGATGTCGACAATGGCCAGCCAGCCCAGGCCTGCCGGCAGCACGGACAGGCCCAGCTGGGTGAGTGCCAGGGTGTCCTTGCGCTCGGCGCGCATGGCCAACCCCCAGTGAATCGCCCCCATGAAGGCCAGGATGATCGCGGCATAGTCGAGCAGCGCGGACAACACCGTCGGGCGCCAGGCCAATGGCGTCAGCCATACGCCCAAGGCGCCACCGATAAAAGGCAGCAGGCCGGCATAGCCCAGCAGCTGGGTCAGGCGCGGGGGATGTTCGGCGGTAAACGACTGCATGGGCGACTCCGGCGGCAAGGTGACTATTCAGCTGTGCTTTATACCCAATCCACGGCAGTTTGACCGCCCCGGCCTGCACAAGAAGCTGCAACAGAATATGCCGGCAGTGCCCGATGCCTGCCCGCTCGGTCAAGAACGCGACAAGATGTTGCGCTTTGCCGACGCACCGTGACTTTCTTGATCGCATCGCTCATCTATCCCGCAACGGCCAGCGTATCAATGGCGCCACAGCCCCCACGACCCTTTGCGAGAACTTGCCCCCATGAGCACCACCCTGCGTATCAACGAAGCCCTGATCATCGCCAACCGCGCCTTTGCCCCTTACCAATGCGTTGCCTGGGCACCCCAGGAAGGCAATGGCGAACTGAACCTGAGCGTCATCGACCGTCACAGCACCCGCCTGCTGGGCCGCACCCGACTGAGCCGCAGCAACTATTCCGATCCGGCCACCCTGGCCAGCCTGCTCGACCAGACCCGCCGTGCCCTGTGCGCCGAAGGTGTACAACTGCAGCCCTGGAGCATGCAGGCCTGAGCGAAGCCGTTGACTAGTCCCGCGCAGGTATAACGAAAAAGGCCAACCCCCTGGGGTTGGCCTTTTTCGTTATCGCAGCCACTCAGTAGTAGGCGTTTTCGCGATTGCTGTGGTCGGTGACGTCGCGTACGCCCTTGAGTTCGGGGATACGCGTGAGCAGGGTCTTTTCGATGCCTTCCTTAAGCGTGTAATCGGCCTGGCCACAGCCCTGGCAACCACCGCCAAAGCGCAGAATGGCTACGCCATCATCCACATCGACCAGGCTCACTTCGCCACCGTGGCTGGCCAGGCCCGGATTGATCTCGGTCTGCAGGTAGTAGTTGATGCGCTCATTGATCGGGCTGTCATCGCGGATCATCGGCACCTTGGCATTCGGCGCCTTGATGGTCAGCTGTCCGCCCATGCGGTCGGTGGCGTAGTCAACCACCGCTTCATCGAGGAAAGGCTCGCTCAGTGCATCGATCCAGGCAGTGAAGCTGGCCAGCGCCAGCGGGGTGTCTTCAGCCTTCTGTTCACCCGGCTTGCAGTAGGCAATGCAGGTTTCCGCATACTGGGTGCCGGGTTGGGTGATGAAGATGCGAATACCAATCCCCGGAGTGTTCTGCTTGGCCAGCAGGTCGGCCAGATAGGCTTGGGCGGATTCGGTAACGGTAATGGCGCTCATGGCTACTCCTCGCAGTGATGGCCGCAGTGTACGCCAATCACCGGGCGGGCAAAAGTCCGACAATTTCAGTAGGTCTATCCCTGGGCGCTACAGGTTCTGGTAGCGGTTCATATCCAGCACCCCGTATTCACGCGGCTCGTGCTCATCAATGTAGTCGGCCAGGTCATGAAAATACCGCCAGAACTGCGGGTGGGTGCGACGAATCCCCCAGCGCGCCACCAGCTCGCCAAACGCCTGGGCATCGCGTGCCTGCTGCATGGCCTCGACAAAGGCCGGCACCTCCGCCAGCGGCACGTTGAACAGGAAGTTCGGATAGCTGCTGAGCACCCCGGGGTACAGCGTGAGGGTGTCCAGCCCCGGCTGGTAGCGCAGGCTCTCGCCCATCATGAACGCCACGTTGCTGTGCGCGCGGTTGCGCAGCAGGCTGTAGATTTCCCGCTGCCCCTGGCCCAGGTCGATACGCAGCAGGGTCGCTTCCGGCAGCTGCTCGATGACTTTGAGTCCGGCCGCCGGGCGTGCCGCCAGGCGCGACAGGGCTTGCTCGGCATCCGCCAGCGCTGCTGGCAGGCCGGGGCGATGACAATAGGCGCCACGACAGCGGTTGATCGGATCGGGCCGGGCATTCAGCGTGCCAGCGCGTTCCAGCAGCGCCTCGGCAAAAGCCTGGCGCGGGTCGCTCCCCGGCAGGTGCAGCGCCGTCGGTGTGCGCAGGTCGGCGGCGCTGTAATCCAGCCACATCTTCAGCTTGCCACTGTTCTGATACCAGTCGTCCAGGTAGGCCTGGCGTGCAGCCGCCGGCATCAAGCGCAGGAAGTTCAGCTCGGCGCCATTGCGGATCAGGTCGAAGTACAGACGCGTCTGTGCCTGGTGCGAGACATTGCCGAACACATCGAAGTTGACCACCAACTGGTAGTAGGTGCGTTCGAACAGCGGGTAGTCGAGCAGCCACAGGGTTTGCGGCACCGCGCCGACCAGGCCCTTGCGTACCGAGGCACTGTCATGCTGGCGGAAGATGCTCAACAGGGCATTGTCATTGCCCATCCACAACTGCGACCAGCTGGGCGCCGGGGCATCGGCATAGGCCGCGCGACGCGCATCCTCATAGGCATTGCGCTTGTTCTTGTAGGCGCTCCACAGGCCCGGCAGGTCGGCGATGTCATCGAACTGCCCAGGCATGGCCAGCAGAGGCGTCACCGCCTGGCGATAGCTGGCGTCGGTGATGTACAGATCGCGTTGCGGGGCCTGGAACAGCGCCCAGAAATGATCACGAATCACATCCGTGGCAATCTGTCCGCGGCATACCGGGCCGCGAATGAAGGTGCGCACGAAATACTCCGCGTCATCCAGCATGAACTGGTAACGCGCCTGTGCCGGGATGGCCTGGAACGTCTCGAACGGGTTGGCACGGTGTTGCGCGCCATAGCCAGGCACGGCCTGCAGGGGCCAGTCTTCGGCAAAGAACAGCTCGCGCACGCGCTGCAATTTGCCTGGACTGAGCGCATAGGTAATGTGCGTCTTGTGCACGATCACGCCCTGGATCGGCCACAGGCGATAGTAGAACTGCGTACCGGGATCGTCATTGGGCCGGCGCGTGGCGATCGGGTCGATGGGCTGGCCGCTCGGTGTGCGCGAACGTACCAACTGGAAGAAGTGTCGATCCTCGCCTTGCTGAAAATACAGATGGGCAAGGAACAGGTGCTCGTACAACCAGCGTGACACCAGCCCCTGGCGGGCACCGGGGGCATTCAGGAAGGCTTCCCACTCGGCCAGCTGCGCCTGCTCCTGCGCCGTGGGCTGCAAGGGCTGTTCATCGACTGGCGCGCCCTGGGCCAGCCAGCGCTGCAAGGTGGCGTATTCCGCCTCGTCCAGCCCGCTGACCGCAAAGGGCATGCCGGCATAGGGATTGTGGCGGGCAAAGCGCTTGAAATCGCTCGGCGTCGGGCATTGGTTGTCGCGGTTGATGGCGATGTCCAGGTCATCCGGCAAGCGCGCGTTGTCTGCCCACTGGTGCTCACGCCCCAGCTCCAGCATGCGTTGCAGCAAGGCGGCCTGGCCATCCTGCGCCTGCAGCACGGAATGAAAGCCGCGACGTCGCCAGGCCGCTTCGCCCTGCGCATCCAGATACAGACGCGTGGGCTGCTGGGCCTGCAGACGGCCACCGTTGTACACCGCCTGTTGGCTGGCGCCACGCAACAGCCCCTCGCCACTCCCCAGGTTCAGCTGGCAGGGCGCGTCATAGCAGGCATGGCAGGCCACACACTTGTCGCGCAGGATCGGCTGTACATCCCGGCTGTAGGAAACCGGCTGGGCCAGGGCCTGGGCAGCCCAGGCGAGCGACAGGCAGAGCAGACCGGCGAAGCGCCGCAGACACAGGGACATGGCAAATCCTCGCAGGTAGGACAAAGGCGCACAGTCTAACAGGCTACCCTTGCAGCAACATGAGCTAGATTCATGATGATCTGCCGAATGCGGCGAAGCGATGCAACCTTGCTATCATTCGCCACCTTTTGTTCCACCCTGCCAGGTAGTACCCGATGTCCGACCGTAGCGCCCGCCTCCAGGCACTCCAGCAAGCCCTCAAGGAACGCATCCTGATCCTCGATGGCGGCATGGGCACCATGATCCAGAGCTATAAGCTGGACGAGGCCGACTACCGTGGCGAGCGCTTCGCCGACTGGCCGAGCGACGTCAAGGGCAACAACGACCTGCTGCTGCTGAGCAAGCCCGAGGTCATCGCCGCGATCGAGAAGGCCTACCTGGATGCCGGCGCCGACATCCTCGAGACCAACACCTTCAACGCCACCCGCGTATCCCAGGCCGACTACGGCATGGAGGCGCTGGCCTATGAGCTGAACGTCGCCGGCGCGCGCGTCGCCCGCCAGGTGGCCGATGCCAAGACCCTGGAAACCCCCGAGCGGCCGCGCTTCGTCGCCGGCGTGCTCGGCCCGACCAGCCGCACCTGCTCGATCTCCCCGGACGTCAACGACCCCGGCTACCGCAACGTCACCTTCGACGAGCTGGTGGACAACTACACCGAGGCGACCCGCGGCCTGATCGAGGGCGGCGCCGACCTGATCCTCATCGAAACCATCTTCGACACCCTCAACGCCAAGGCGGCGATCTTCGCCGTGCAGCAGGTGTTCGACGAGGACGGCATCGAGTTGCCGATCATGATCTCCGGCACCATCACCGACGCCTCCGGCCGCACCCTGTCCGGGCAGACCACCGAGGCCTTCTGGAACTCGGTGCGCCACGCCCAGCCGATTTCCGTGGGGCTGAACTGCGCGCTCGGTGCCAAGGAGCTGCGCCCCTACCTGGCCGAGCTGGCAGCCAAGGCCGACACCCATGTGTCCGCCCACCCCAACGCCGGCCTGCCGAATGCCTTTGGCGAATACGACGAAACCCCGGCGCAGATGGCCGAAGTGGTCGAGGAATTCGCCGCATCGGGGCTCTTGAACATCATCGGCGGCTGCTGCGGCACCACGCCGGCGCATATCCAGGCGATTGCCGAGGCGGTGGCCAAGTACCCGCCGCGCGTCATCCCGGAGATCCCCCGGGCCTGTCGCCTGTCGGGCCTGGAGCCCTTCACCATCGACCGCAACTCGCTGTTCGTCAACGTCGGCGAGCGCACCAACATCACCGGCAGCGCCAAGTTCGCCCGACTGATCCGCGAGGAAAACTACAGCGAGGCGCTGGAAGTCGCCTTGCAGCAGGTCGAAGCCGGCGCCCAGGTGATCGACATCAACATGGACGAGGGCATGCTCGACTCCAAGGCGGCGATGGTGCGCTTCCTCAACCTGATCGCCGGCGAGCCGGACATCTCGCGCGTGCCGATCATGATCGACTCCTCCAAGTGGGACGTGATCGAAGCCGGCCTCAAGTGCATCCAGGGCAAGGGCATCGTCAACTCCATTTCCATGAAGGAAGGCGTCGAGCAGTTCAAGCACCACGCCAAGCTGTGCAAGCGCTATGGCGCCGCCGTGGTGGTGATGGCCTTCGACGAGGTCGGCCAGGCCGACACCGCCGCGCGCAAGAAGGAAATCTGTCAGCGCAGCTACGACATCCTGGTCAATGAAGTGGGCTTCCCGCCGGAAGACATCATCTTCGACCCGAACATCTTCGCCGTGGCCACCGGCATCGAGGAGCACAACAACTACGCGGTGGACTTTATCGAGGCCTGCGCCTTTATCCGTGACGAGCTGCCCTATGCGCTCAGCTCCGGCGGCGTGTCCAACGTGTCCTTCTCGTTCCGCGGCAACAACCCGGTGCGCGAGGCGATCCATTCGGTGTTCCTCTTCCACGCCATCCAGAACGGCCTGTCCATGGGCATCGTCAACGCCGGCCAGCTGGAGATCTACGACGAGATCCCCGCCGAGCTGCGCGAGAAAGTCGAGGACGTGGTGCTCAACCGCACGCCGAACGGCACCGAGGCGCTGCTGGCCATCGCCGACAACTACCGCGGCGACGGCAGCGTCAAGGAAGTCGAGGATGAAGCCTGGCGCGCGCTGCCGGTCGCCAAGCGCCTTGAGCATGCTCTGGTCAAGGGCATCACCGCGTTCATCGTCGAAGACACCGAGGAGTGCCGCCAGCAGTGCGCACGCCCCATCGAAGTCATCGAAGGCCCGCTGATGGCCGGCATGAACGTAGTCGGCGACCTGTTCGGCGCCGGCAAGATGTTCCTGCCGCAGGTGGTCAAGTCCGCGCGGGTGATGAAGCAGGCCGTGGCGCACCTGATTCCCTTCATCGAGGCGGAAAAAGGCGACAAGCCCGAGGCCAAGGGCAAGATCCTCATGGCCACGGTGAAGGGCGACGTGCATGACATCGGCAAGAACATCGTCGGCGTGGTGCTCGGCTGCAACGGCTACGACATCGTCGACCTGGGCGTGATGGTGCCGGCGGAGAAGATCCTCAAGACCGCCATCGAGGAGAAGTGCGACATCATCGGCCTGTCCGGGCTGATTACCCCCTCGCTGGACGAGATGGTCTTCGTCGCCAAGGAAATGCAGCGCCAAGGCTTCTCCCTGCCGCTGATGATCGGCGGCGCCACCACCTCCAAGGCCCACACCGCGGTGAAAATCGACCCGCAGTACAGCCACGATGCGGTGGTTTACGTCACCGACGCCTCGCGCGCGGTCGGCGTGGCCACCACCCTGCTGTCGAAGGAGCTCAAGGCTGATTTCGTGCAGAAGACCCGCGAGGAATACGCCGTGGTCCGTGAGCGTACCTCGGCGCGCGCCTCGCGCACCGAGCGCCTGGCCTATGCCGAGGCCATCGCCAACAAGCCGGCCTTCGACTGGAACGGCTACCTGCCGGTACGCCCGCGCTTCACCGGCGTGCAGGTACTGGACGATATCGACCTGCGCGAGCTGGTCGACTACATAGACTGGACCCCCTTCTTCGTCTCTTGGGACTTGGCCGGCAAATTCCCGCGCATCCTCGAAGACGAGATCATCGGCGAGGCGGCGCGCAACCTGTACAGCGATGCGCGGGCGATGCTCGACAAACTGATCGACGAGCAGCTGATCCGTGCCCGCGCGGTGTTCGGTTTCTGGCCGGCCAACCAGGTGCAGCACGACGACATCCAGCTGTACGGCGATGACGGCCAGCCGCTGGCCACCCTGCACCACCTGCGCCAGCAGAACATCAAGCCCGACGGCAAGCCCAACCTGTCGCTGGCCGACTTCGTCGCGCCCAAGGAAAGCGGCGTGACCGACTATGTCGGCGGCTTCATCACCACCGCCGGGATCGGCGCCGAAGAAGTGGCCAAGGCCTACCAGGATGCCGGCGACGACTACAACTCGATCATGGTCAAGGCGCTGGCCGACCGCCTCGCCGAGGCCTGCGCCGAGTGGCTGCACCAGCGCGTGCGCAAGGAGTTCTGGGGCTACGCCCCGGACGAGGCACTGGACAACGAGGCGCTGATCCGCGAGCAGTACCGCGGCATCCGCCCGGCCCCCGGCTACCCGGCCTGCCCCGACCACACCGAGAAGGCCACGCTGTTCCGCCTGCTCGACCCGGCCGCCGACCTCGGCAAACCCGGCCGCAGCGGCGTGTTCCTCACCGAGCACTACGCCATGTTCCCGGCGGCGGCCGTCTCCGGCTGGTACTTTGCCCACCCCGAGGCGCAGTACTTTGCCGTCGGCAAGGTCGACAAGGACCAGGTCGAGCAATACGCCCGGCGCAAGGGCCAGGAACTGGCGGTGACCGAACGCTGGCTGTCGCCGAACCTGGGGTACGACGACTGATTACAAGCCCTTGCGGTAGAAGTGCTCGAAGCAGAAATTGCTGGCCTGGATATAGCCCTCGGCACTGCCGCAATCGAAGCGCTGGCCGCGAAAACGGTAGCCGATCACGCACCCCTCGGCAGCCTGGCGCTGCAAGGCATCGGTGAGCTGGATTTCACCGCCCTTGCCAGGCGCCGTCTGCTCCAGCAGGTCGAAGATATCCGGGGTGAGGATGTAGCGCCCGATGATCGCCAGGTTGGACGGTGCCTTTGCCGGCTCGGGCTTCTCCACCATGTGCTGGATGCGCAGCAGGTCATCGCGAATCGCCTCCCCCGCGACAATGCCGTACTTATGGGTATCGGCCGCCGGCACCTCCTCGATGGCCACGATGGAGCAGCGAAACTGCCGGTACAGCTGGACCATCTGCGCCAGCACGCCATCCCCTTGCAGGTTCAGACAGAGATCGTCCGCCAGCACTACGGCAAAAGGCTCGTCACCAATCAGCGGGCGACCGCAGAGAATCGCATGCCCCAGGCCGCGCATGCTGACCTGGCGGGTGTAGGAAAAACTGCAGTGTTCGATTAAATGGCGAATGCCATACAGGTAGCGCTCCTTGTCACTGCCCTGAATCTGCTGTTCCAGCTCGTAGCTGACATCGAAATGATCTTCCAGGGCACGCTTGCCACGCCCGGTTACCATGGCGATTTCATGCAGGCCAGCCTGCAAGGCTTCTTCCACCCCGTACTGGATCAGCGGCTTGTTCACCACCGGCAGCATCTCCTTGGGCATGGCCTTGGTCGCCGGCAGGAAGCGCGTGCCATAACCGGCGGCGGGAAACAGGCATTTCTTCAGTAGCGGGTGGCGTTGGCTCATCTCAGTCCTGCTTCACAGTGGGCTGCCCGCCATTGCAGGACAGGTCGATGACAACCTGACGACAGCAACAAGAAGGCTGGATGACAAGGATTGGCAGAACGCCTTGTTGGGCTTAACCTGCCACAGAACTACCCGGAGTATCCACCATGAAAACTCGCCTGATCACCCGCCTGGCCTGCGCCCTGACCCTCAGCTACACCAGCCTGGCGCTGGCCGGCCCGGTGGACGAACAAGGCGCACTGGCCCTGCTGCAACAGGAAAACAGCCAACTGATCGATGTGCGCAGTGCCGAAGAGTTTGCCGGCGGGGCGCTGGACAACGCCCTGCTGCTGCCCCACGAGCAGATTGCCGAGCGCATCGCCAGCCTGGTGCCGGACAAACAGACGCCGATCGTCGTCTATTGCCGCAGTGGCCGTCGCTCGTCCATCGCCGAAGACCAGTTGCGGCAACTGGGCTATCGCCATGTGCGCAACGCCGGCGGCTATGAACAGTTCCGCAAGACCCTGGCAGATAACCCATCGACCTGTAGCCAGTGCTAAGCGGCAGTGGCAAAACCGCCTGCTGAAACTCAGGCGGCATCCACCAGGACGATCTCGCTCGCTGCGTGTGCGCTAATCTGCAGCAGCTCTTCTCCGGCAATCGCCAGACCATCACCGCACTCGGCGCGCACGCCATTCACCTCCAACGTACCCAGTGCCGGCACCAGGTACAGTTTGCGCCCCGCCTGCGGGCTGTACTGCAATGTCTGCCCCGCTGCCAGGCTGGCGGCCAGTACCCGCGCATTGGCGCGGATTGGCAGTGCCTGGTCATCACCGGGCAGGCCGCTGGCCAGGACGACCCACGCCCCGCTGCGCTCGCCACGCGGGAAAGGGCGATTGCCCCAGGACGGCGGCAAGCCACGCTGCTCGGGCATGATCCAGATCTGGAAGATGCGTGTCGGCTGATCTTCCAGGTTGTATTCACTGTGCACGATGCCACTGCCGGCACTCATTACCTGCACATCCCCTGCGGCCGTGCGGCCCTGGTTGCCCAGGCTGTCGCGGTGGCTGATCGCCCCCTCGCGAACATAGGTGATGATCTCCATGTCCTGATGCGGGTGCGCGGGAAAACCACTGTGCGGGGCAATCCAGTCGTCATTCCAGACCCGCAAGCGTCCCCAATGCAAGCGCTGCGGATCATGGTAATCGGCAAAGGAAAAGTGGTGACGGGCTTCCAGCCAGCCGTGCTGGGCATGCCCCAGGCTGGCGTAGGGACGACGTTCGATCATGGCAGGCTCCGGTTCAGCACATTCAGCGATGCGCGCATAATCCATCGAGCCAGAATGAAAAATAAGTGGAAAAACTGCGCCAAGAACATCGAATAATTCGATAGGAAGGCCGACTTACCAGGGAATGCGCTGGCCGTCATAGGCAAAGAAACCACCGCTGTCGGCCGGCTCGCTGCGATCGATCAACGCCAGCAACTGTGCTGCCGCCTGCGCGGCCGGACGAGCCGCCGCACTGCCACTGAACGGCTGCGACAGTTTCGACTGCACCGTGCCCGGATGCAGGCTGAGCAGGCGTGCCCGCGGCTTGCGACGGGCCAGCTCGATGGCCGCGGTTTTCACCAGCATGTTCAGCGCCACCTTGGAGGCGCGATAGGCATACCAGCCACCCAGGCGGTTGTCGGCGATACTGCCCACCCGTGCCGAGAGCAGCGCCATGGCACCCTGTGGATCAAGCAGGGGCAGAAAGTGCTTGAGCAACAGCGCCGGACCCAGCGCATTGATCTGGAACACCGTCTGCAACGCCTCGGCATCCAGCGCCGCCAGTGACTTTTCCGGGCGAATGGTCGCGTCGTGCAGCACGCCACTGGCTACCAGGATCAGTTGATAGGGCGCTTCCTCGGCCAGCCGGCGGGCCGCCTCGGCAATACCTGGCGCATCCTGCAAGTCGAGCGGCGGATCGCTGTGCCGCGACAGCTCACGGAGCAGTACACACTGCTCGTCAGCGCGCAGGGCTGCACAGAAGGCCTGGCCCAGCGCACCACTACTGCCAATCACCAGTGCCCGGTAGGCTGGCCCCAGTGAGCGCAGGCTGCTCATTGCACTTGCCGCCGAAAGAACAGGGTGACCTGCCCCCACTCGATACCGAACTTGCGCATGCTGGCACGGTTGACCAGGGTGTGCTCATCAATCAGGTACATCCAGTCATCGAAGTGGACCACATACACCTGGTCATCAACCGGCAGGTTGAGGCTGTAGCGCCAGCGAAAGGCATTGCCGGCCAGTTCGCCACGCGCTTCGCCGGCCACGTCCGCCGCCGTCCCGCGCCATGCCTGCTGGCCATCCGGCGTCAGCGTCCAGACACGCCGGTCAGTGCTGCCATCGCTGTAGGTAAAACGCTCATCAAGAATCAGCCGCTCGCCGTCACGGCGGCTGTCGATCTGCACATGGAAGCGCTTGATGACCTTGCCCGAGCGGTTCTGGAACATCCCCCAGGCTTCCACCGGCCCGTCAAAGAACTGCTGCAGATCGAGCCGCGGCTGCTGGTCGGCATAGTCTTCCACCTGCACACCCGTACACCCCGCCAGCCAGACACAGGCCAGCACACACAACCAACGCTTCATCGTGCACCTCATTGATCCTGCCCCAGCAACGCCAGGCGCAACGCGGGGCTACGCGTTTGCGGCCCCAGCCAGATGGAAAAGAACGCCCGGGCAAACGGCTCATCCGCGACGCTGTGGCGCAGTTCGCCGTCGACATAGAAACGCGCGCCCTGCCCCGGCAGGTACACCCCGGTGATCTGCCGGCCGGCCTGCACATCAACGAATGCCTGGTGCATCTCCTGCGCCCAGCGCTGCATGCGCGACTCATCCACGGCCGCGCCCTGCATACGGCGAATTTCCTCCAGGCTGGTCTGCACCAGGCGTTCGCGGCTGATCTGCCGCTGATAGGTCAACTCCAGCGCAAAGGGCCGGGCGAACACATCCTCGCCGGAAACTGCCCACAGATTGGCCGAATAGATCGGCAGGCCAAACCAGCTGAAACTGCCCTGCCCGAGCAAACGCGCCTGCGGCAGGTTGCTTTTCCACTCGGCAGCCAGCAGCGGGGCCGACTGGCTCCAGCACAACAGCAACAGACAGCCGGCCAGCAGCGCACGAATTGGTATCACGCAACACCTCCGGAATGCGTCGAACTCATTCCACAAAGGTTGTACGCAACTTGTACATCTAGACTAAAGAGCTGGCAACCCTATACAGGCCGATGTAAAAACCCGCAACACAATCAGCGGACAACCTCCTATCGCTGCGGTACCGGGCTATCCGCTCAGTACTGCAACTCCACGAACGGGCTGCCAACCACCGCCTGGCAAGCGAGAATCCAGCCCTGACGCTGCTCCTCCTCGGAAAGTACCTGGTTGCTGAGCATGCTGGCCTGCCCTGTCACCACCCGGCAACGGCACACACCGCACACCCCCGCACGACAGGCCTGAGGCGGCTCAAGACCTGCCTGCTCCATAGCCTGCAGAACCACCTGCTGACCAGCCACCGGCACACTATGTTGACGGCCAGCAAGGGTCACTTTCAGCCGGCTCGCCGTGCCAGGCACATCACGCCGCGTGCTCGTCAGGGCAAAAGACTCCTGATGGATGGCCGACTCGGCGACACCGCGCAGGCGCAGCGCCGCCTTGGCGTTACCCATAAAAGCCTCAGGACCGCAGATAAAAGCCTCGGCTACCGGCCAGTCAGCCAACTGCCTGGCCATTGCCTGACTGTCCGGGATGCCCTGCTGCGCATCAAGCCAGATACACAGCGTGAAGCGCTCCGGGTAAGCCGCCGCAAGACGGGTCAGCTCATCGGCAAAAATCACCGAGTCGCCATCTCTGCAGGCGTAGAACAGCAATACCTGGCCTGTGCCTTGTTGCAGAACCGCCTGGAGAATGGCGCGCAACGGTGTAATGCCGCTTCCTGCGCCCAGTAACAGTACATCCTGATCCAAACTGCTCGGAACGAAGCGGCCTGCGGGCGGCAGCGCCTCCAGCCAGTCACCGGCCTTGAGGTTGTCCAGCAGCCAGTTGGATACCTTGCCGGCCCGGGCGCGTTTGATCGTCACACGCAGCACACCCTCGCTATCGGGCAACTGTGACAACGAATAGCAGCGACGAACGGGGCCCTCCTCGCCCGGCACCTGCACGGTCAGAAACTGCCCTGGCTTGGCAACAAAACGGCTGCGCTGCTCCTGCGGCACCTGCAAGAGCAGCGAGCAGCTGTCGGCGGTTTCTTCATGACGCGCCACCACCCGCAGGCGTGTCAGGGACTGCGCTGCAGCAGGTGCCCCGCTCAGGCGCGGCGCGGCAGGTTCAGCTGCCGCGCCCGGGCGGGATACGCCACGCAGCATCGGCCAGACCAGCGGGCGGCGAAACAGCAGTACATAAAGAACATGCAGGCCAATCAGCCAGAGGCCCAGGTTGGCAAAGAACTCGTGCACCTCTTCGGCATCGCCCATCCAGCCCACGAAATTGATATCGCTGGCAGCGCCAAATACGTCGGGCCCGACACCCGGCAGAACGGCCAGCACATCGCCATTATCGACCATGCCCAAACCAATCAGGCTGGCCATGGCAAAACTGCCCAGCGCCGCGGCGGTCAGCCACTTGCCGACAGCCAGGCGTGAGGGCGTTTTGAGCTGTCCCTTCGGCGGCAGCAACTGCGGAAAACCACGCAAGCGCAGCGGCACGATCAGCAAACGCCACACCAGCAGCACCAGCAGGCCGTAGCCCAGCCAGATATGCAGGGTCTCGGCGTCGTCACCGCTGAGGTAGGCGCCCAGGAAAAAACCGGCCAGTAGCCAGTGAAAGAGGCGAAAACGATTGAAAGCAGCCATGCCGGCAGTCCTCTGGAGTAGATAACCCCCTTATAGAGCTGCCCGCTGAAGTCAAACTGAATGGCCACCCTTGGCCCGATTCAGTTTGGCGTCAGGTTGCACGCCTAGGCTGCGCACACTGCCCATCGGAGAACGCACCATGTCTACCCACTGGATTGTTGCCCTGACCTGCTGTTTGAGCCTACCAGCCCTGGCAGAAAGCACACATCCCCTGCTGGCGGGCTACGCCGTTCAGGCACGCCAGCAGGCCCCGCAGTTCGCCGGTTTTTCTGCCGAGCGCGGCAAGGCGCTGTATTTCGCCGAGGTGCCGCGTAACGGCAAAACCATGAGCTGCACGACCTGCCACACCGCCGACCCGCGCCAGCCAGGCAAGACACCCGCCCATCGCAACGTTGCGCCCCTGGCGCCCTCAGTCAACCCTGAACGCTTTACCGATCTGCAGAAGGTCGAGAAGTGGTTTCGCCGCAACTGCGACGACGTCTATGCCCGAGCCTGCACCGCGCAGGAAAAAGGCGATTTCATCAGCTGGATCGACAGCATCCGATAGGAACCCACCATGAAGACCCTCGCCCTTGCTGCTGTTGGCGGGCTAAGCCTGACCCTGCTAGTGGCCACTAGCAGTGTTGCCGATGACGACAACCATAACGGCTACAAACGCCCTAAACGCCTTGCCCTGCCGAGCGACGCACCATTGCTTTGGAAGGAGGAATGCGCGGCCTGCCACATGTTGTATGTCCCCGCCCTGCTGCCAGCTGAGGCCTGGCGCCAGCAGATGCAGACGCTCGAGCAACACTACGGCAGCAACGCCAGCCTGGATGCACAGCAGGCGCGGGAAATCCTCGATTTTCTGCTGCGCAGCTCGGCGGCCAACCGCCTGCCGGTCGAACCCTCAGCGACCGCCGGCGAACCGCCGCGCATCAGCCAGACGCGCTGGTTCGCACACAAGCACGACGAGGTCAGTGCCGCCACGTTTCAGCGCGCCGCCGTGGGCAGCCGAGCCAACTGTGTGGCCTGCCACCATGGTGCCGAACGCGGCGACTTCGACGAAGACCGCGTAAAGATTCCACGCTGACACGCATGCCCAACAGCCTGGCCCGGTGCAGCAGCCGCCTGTTTCAAGACCGGCATGAGGCGCTGGCCCGCCCGCACGGCGCTGCAGCAAAACCGCAAAGACAGCCCTTTCACCCCCTGGAGATTATCCTGCAATGAACACCCACCTGCTGCGCAATGCCCTGCTTCTCTCCGTACTGCTCAACATCGCTCTGCTCGGTGCCGTCGGCTGGCAAAAACTCCGCCATGACGGTTTACCGATGCCCTCCGGCGCAGCGACCGAACTGTCGCGCCAGCTGCAACTGAACAGCAAGCAGCTACAACGCTGGCACAATAGCAAAGCCCCGTTTCTGGCTTATCTGCGTGCCAGCAACGCCAGCCTCGACGAACATCGCAGGCGCCTGATCCAGGCGATTTTCAGCGAACCCATGGATCGTGCGCTGATCGACAGCGAACAGGCGAAGATTGCCCAGCTGCAGTATGAACAACAGCGCCTGCTCATCGACCAGTGGATAGCGGAACGCGCTATCCTCGAAGCGCCGCAACGTAAACGTCTCGCCGACATACTGAGCAAACAGTCGCTCAGTCCGGCGAGCATCGAACAGTTGCACCGCAGCCTATAGGCGGCGCTGCCTGTTTTCAGCAGATACCCCATGGAGCCTTAGCAATGCGTCCTACAACCCGCGTCCTCACCCTCGCTGCCATACTCGCCAGCAGCCTGGGGAGCATTGGCAGCAGCCTCGCAGCCAGCGACCATCAACATGCTCATGGCGAAGCCACCCAGACCCTGCAGCTCAATGCCGGCAAGCGCTGGACAACCGATGCGGCATTGCGTCAGGCAATGGGCACGATCAACGACGGCATGCACGAAGCGCTGCCGGCCATCCATGAAAACCGCCTGCCGACCGAGCGCTACAGCGAGCTGGCGGAACTGGTACGCCATCAGGTCGCCTACATGGTAGAAAACTGCCAGCTGAGCGCCGCGGCCGATGCACAGCTGCACCTGATCATTGCGCAACTGCTCGCCGGCGCCGACGCCATGAGTGGTACCGCGAACGGCCAGCGAGACGGTGCTGTGCGGGTGGTTGGTGCGCTGGGTGACTACGCCAGTCACTTCGCCGACGACAACCTCAAGCCGCTGCAACACTGATGCCCTGGCGTACTGCAACCTGCCCCGCTACACCCTGCCCCCTGGCAGGGTTCAGATGACCGGATGATCGGCTTTGCTGGCTGCGCCATGCGCGGCCAGCAACTGCAGCCAGTCTGCGACAGGCATTGACCGGCAATGTCGCCTGAGCTGACTCAGGTCGTGGCGCGCCGCGGCGCTGCGCCGCCAGCGCCGCCGGCTCTTTTCCAGATCAAGCAGGGCAACCTCGACACAGGCCGCCTCGCTTTCACCCGCCACACGCAGAAAGATGTGCTTGGCATAACAGCAGCCGTGTTGCCAGCGCGCCCGGTGGATGCGGCTCAAGGTAACCCCCACGGCGGCCAGCATATGCTGATGAAGCGGCATGCCGTAGCGCGCGCCCCCACCGTTCCCGTACCAGTCTTCCAGGCTGATGAAACCTTCCAGTTCCAGGGTGATCAGCAAGGCCTGCCATTGCCCGTCCTGTTGCCGTGTACCGCAGTAAATCACCTGTGGCACGCGCACGCCTGCTGCGCGGAAAGCCTGCAACGCACGTTGTTCACGCAAGACGGTGGGCTGACCGAAGGGATGGGCGAACGAGCGATACAGGTGGCCGATCTGCCGTTTGCAATACAGCAGTGGCAGCCCCGCATCACCCAACTGCACGCGCTGCACGCCGCTTTCCCCTGACCGCCGCTGATTGGGTGCCTCGACCCAGTCGCCCTGGGTATTCCACCAGTCCTGGAAGCTACTGAGCCTCTGTGCAGAAGCAAGGGCAGACAAGTTGTGCATGCTCACCCCCGCTTACGCAGCACATATACCCGCCACAGGGCGTAGCCCGGCAGGAAGTCGAGGTGCTGGATGATGTCAAATCCCGCCTGGCGAAACTCAGCCTCGATGGTAGAGCGATCAACAATAAAGCGATTGCGATTCTGTGCAGCCCTGCCCTGAGCCGCACGGCGGGCCTCCAGGCGACGACGCCTCCAGGCCTTGTAGTTGCCATCGACCCACAGCGAGACGATGACCGTATCGCGGCTTACCCGGTGGAACTCGCGGAGGATGGCCAGGCGATGCTCGGCAGATTCGATATGGTGCAGCAGGCGAATGCAGAAAATGCAGTCCACCGCATTGGCAGCCAGATCGATGGCGAACGCCGAGGTTTGCAAGCTGCTGACGCGCGCCACCACCTCGGGCGGCTGGGCGGCACGTGCCGTGGCAAGCATATCGGCAGAATTGTCGGCGGCCAGAATCACCCGGTTGGGCTGCTCGCAGAGCATCGGCCAGAAACGCCCAGCCCCGCAGGGCAAATCCAGGACCAGGTTGGGCTGATCGGCCAGTTGCAGCGCGCGGCGCGCCAACTGCAGATCACGCCAATGCGACAAGCGCCTGGCCAGGCCATCCTGATGCTTTTGCAGATACTGCTGGGCATGATCGAAATCGTACTTGCGGGAAAACTCCAGCTCGATGGGACTTGGCTCTGACATGGCAAACATCCGTCTGTGGGTATGCCTGCCAGGCTAATCTCCTGCTCATCAACGGGATGTCAAAGCCCTGTGAAAATTTCGTCAAACGGACTGCTTCAGCGTGACCCTCATGCACGTGCCCAGGCCCTCCTCACTGTGCAACGCGATATGCCAGCCTTGCTGCGTGCAGATACGCTTGACCAGCGACAAACCCAGACCGAGCCCTTCACCACGGGCCTGCACCCCGCGCACAAAGGCCTGGAAAACCCTTTCCTGCTGCCCGGCAGGGATACCTGCGCCGCTGTCCTCGACACGAAAACCGCCAGACTCGAGAATCAGCCTGACCCCACCCTTTTCCGTGTAGTGCAGGGCATTGCGCAGCAGGTTGCTCATCACCGCGCCCAGCAATGTGGCGTTGTACAGTCCGCTGTCCGTACCCTCCTGGATACACTGAAAATCCAGCCCCTTTGCCGCCATGAACGCGGCCCAGCGCTGCATCTGCTGGGCTGCAACGCTGGCCAGCGGCGCCTCAGCACCGGCCATGGCATGACGCTTGTCCCGCGCCAGCTGCAGAAAGGTCTGCACCAACTCGCGCATTTCCTCACTGGCACGGGCGATACGCGCCAGCTGCTCTTGCTCGCGGGCAGCCAGCGGCGCCTCGGCAAGCAGCTCGCAGGAACTGGCGATGATCATCAGCGGAGTGCGCAGCTCATGACTGACATCGCTGGTGAACAGGCGCTCGCGCTCCAGCGAGTCGCGCACCTGGCCCAGCGTACTGTCGAAGGCGGCTGCCAGCTGGCCAATTTCATCGTCCGGATAGTCCGGCGCCAACGCCGGGGCCAGCGCATGCAACTGATCACGGTGGCGCACCTGCTGCGCCAGGCGACGGACCGGCGCCATGACCTTGCGGGCCATGCCTAAACCCAGCCCCCAGGCTCCGAGCACCGCAAGCAGAAAACCTGCCAGCACCACACCAAACAGGATGTTTTCACGCGCTTCGAACTCATCCTGTTTCTGCACCAGCATATGGGTGTGACCCGCGCTGTTGATCTTGTAGACATAGAACGCCTGGTCAGCGTCGACAAGCTCGGTGAAGCCCTCTGGCAGACGACTGTACTCCTCGGGTATGGCGTACCCAGGGTACTGGGAGGAGAAGAAGTACATGCCGGCATCCAGGCGCGGCGCCTTATCCTTGCGTAAGTCCACAGTGAGCACTTCACGCAGTTCGCGGTGCATTTCCTGAGACACCAGATGCTCCTCGACGAGATGCACCACGGCGACGATGCTCAGGGAAAACAGGCCGCTGACCACGATGGTCATCAGCACGAAGGCGAGCAGGATGCGCCGCGCAAACGGTTGCTTAGCGTGCATGCTGCTGCTCCGCGAGGCGATAGCCCACGCCATGCACCGTCTGCACAAGCGCGCTAGTGAAAGGCTTGTCGAGCACCTGGCGCAGCTGATGAACATGGCTGCGCAAGCTGTCGCTGTCCGGGCAGTCATCGCCCCACAGGGCTTCTTCCAGTACCTCACGGCGAACCACCGCCGGGCTTTTCTGCATCAGAATCGCCAGCAGCTTGAGCCCCAGCGGATTGAGCCTGAGCAACTGGCCGGCGCGACTGACCTGCAGGGTATCGAGGTCGTAGCACAGGTCGCCGACCTGTAGCCGCCGCTGACGGCTACCCTGGCTGCGCCGCAGGATGGCTTCGATACGCGCCACCAGCTCGGAGAGCGCAAAGGGCTTGATCAGGTAGTCATCGGCACCCGCGTTGAGTCCTTGCAGTCGATCAGCCAGCGCATCCCGCGCCGTCAGCATGAGGATCGGCACCTCGTTGCGGGCCTCTTCGCGCAGGCGTCTGCACAGCTGATAGCCGTCGATACCAGGCAGCATGACATCCAGCACGATCAGGTCGTAGTGCGCACTGCAGGCCAGGTGCAGCCCGCCAAGGCCATCCTGGGCGCAATCGACGCTGTAGCCCTTGAGTTGCAGATAGTCCAGCACGTTGGCGAGGATATCGCGGTTGTCTTCGATCACCAGAATACGCATGGAAAAGGCCTGCCCTCGGTATGGCGCGTTGTGCAACGTCGGTGAATGCCCGGAAGAGCGACACCCATTGGTTTTGATTGAACATCAGGCACGTTAAGGCTGCCTTAAGTTTGCCGGCCAACAATCCAGTCCAGCCCACCAGTCATTGAGACTTCATGATGGAACTGCCCTGGATTGATCAGATGCACGTACTGGCCCGTATCGGCCGTGAGCCGGCCTACACCCTGCAACTGGCGCTGGCCGGACAGGGTGAGCGGCGTCAGGCGCTGGAGCACTTTATCCAGCAGCGTTTTGCCGTACAGCACGCCGCCCGGGTTCGCCACTTCATGCCCTGCCTGCTGGGCCTGCATGACGCCCGGGGAGATGTCCAGGCCACCGTTGGCCTGCGTAGCGCCCAGGGACAGCCGCTGTTTCTCGAGCGCTACCTGGATCAGCCCATCGAACAGCGCCTGGCCACGCGCCACGGCGCGGCAGTGCCCCGCGAAACGATTATCGAAGTCGGCAACCTGGCGGTAGGCGGCAGAGCATCTGCGCGCCTGCTGATCGTGGCGCTGACCGATCTGCTGGTCGCTCAGGGTTTCCAGTGGGTGGTGTTTACCGGGACGGCGATGTTGCTCAACAGCTTCACGCGGCTGGGGCTCTGTCCTCTGCCCCTTGGCCCTGCCGACCCGCAGCGCATGGGGGCCGAGCTGGCTGACTGGGGCAACTACTATGCAGGGCAGCCGCAACTGATGGGCGGAGCCATTCTGCCCGGCCATCAGCAGTTGCTGCGCCAGGGCCTTTATGCACGCCTGGCCTACCAGCCGTTGTTCAGCCTTGACGAGGTGGCCCATGCTGCCTGCAGCTGAACCGTTATGGCGTTGCCTGGCGCAACACCAGGGCATCGCGCTGAGTGATGGCCGACGCTCGCTGAGCTATGCCCAGCTCGCGGAGCAAGTCAGCAAGCGGGCCGGTCTGCTGCAGCGCCACAAGGTACAAAGGGCAGCCCTGGCCCTGGATAACAGCCTCGACTGGGTCATCTGGGATCTGGCACTGCTGCAGGCGGGGCTGGTCTGCGTACCCTTGCCGGGCTTTTTCTCCGCCAGCCAGCAGGCGCATGTCCTGCAGGATGCCGGGGTTGACTGCCTGCTCGGTAACGAGGGGGCCCTGAGCCAGACCCACGGCTTTCAGCCGCATGGCGACGGGCTGTTGCTGCGCACCCCCGCACAACGCCCGCGGCTACCCGCAGGTACTGCAAAGATCACCTACACCTCAGGCACCACCGGGCAGCCCAAGGGCGTATGCCTGAGCGCGCAAACGCAGCTGGCCGTCGCCGACAGCCTGCATCAGGCCAGTCGTAGCTGTCAGGTGCAACGTCATCTGTGTGTCTTGCCTCTGGCGACACTGCTGGAAAATATCGCCGGGATCTACGCGCCACTGCTGGCAGGCGCCTGTATCGAATTGCGCCCAGTCGCGCAGATTGGCCTGCAAGGGGCAAGCGGCTTCGATCTGCCACGCTTTATCGAAACCTTGCACGCCGTGCGCCCGCACAGCCTGATCCTCCTGCCCCAACTGCTGCTGGCCTTGGTCAGCGCCGCCGAACAGGGCCTGACCCACGCCGCGGAGCTGCGCTTCATTGCCGTCGGCGGCGGCCGTGTCGCGCCGCAGGTTCTAAGACGCGCCGAGCAGCTGGGACTCCCGGTATTCGAAGGCTACGGCCTGTCGGAATGTGCTTCGGTGGTCTGCCTGAACAGCCCCGGCGCCAGGCGCCCTGGCAGCGTGGGACGGCCACTGGCGCATGTCGAACTGCGCATCGCCGAAGACGGCGAGGTCCTGGTTCGCGGCGCACAGATGCTCGGTTATCTCGGCGAGCCTGAACACCACGGAGAATGGCTGGGCACAGGTGACCTGGGGCAACTGCACGAGGGATTCCTCACCCTCTACGGTCGCAAAAAGCATCAGTTCATTACCGCCTATGGTCGTAACGTCAATCCCGAATGGGTCGAGGCGGAGCTGATCCAGCAGCCCTCCATCGCCCAGGCCTGGCTGTATGGCGAGGCCCTCCCCGGCAACCTGGCCGTGCTGGTGCCGCGCCAGCCGGGTTGTAGCGACACGGCGCTTGCCGAAGCCGTTGCCCGGGTCAATGCCGACCTGCCGGACTACGCCCGGGTGCACCACTGGATACGCGCCAGTCAGCCCTTCCATGTCGATAACGGCCTGGCCACAGCCAACGGCAGGCTTCGCCGTAGCGCCTTGCTGAAACATTACCAATCGGCCATTCAGGCCCTCTCGCACTAACGTCGAGGTACACCATGCAATTCTTTGATCAACTGCAATATCAGACCAGCGACGCCCGCGAATACCTGCTCGGCGCTCCCGTCATCCATGCCGCGCTGACCGGCACGGCAAGCCGCGAGCAGTACCTGGCCTTTCTTGCCCAGGCCTACCACCACGTCAAACACACCACACCGCTCCTGATGGCCTGCGGTGCACGGCTGCCCGAGCGTCTGGAGTGGTTGCGCGAGGCCACCGCCGAATACATCGAGGAAGAGCTTGGCCACCAGGAATGGATCCTCAACGATATCCGCGCCTGTGGTGGCGATGCCGAAGCCTTTCGCCAGGCGCAACCGGCCTTGCCCACCGAGCTGATGGTGGCTTATGTCTACGACCGCATCGCACGCCACAACCCGGTCAGCTTCTTCGGCATGGTCAACGTGCTCGAAGGCACCAGCATCGCCCTGGCCACCCAGGCCGCCAACGTACTGCAGGATCGTCTGGGCTTGCCGGCGCAGGCATTCAGCTACCTGACTTCCCACGGCAGCCTGGATCGCGAACACATCGAATTCTTCAAAGGCCTGATGAATCGTCTCGATGATGAGCACGACCAGGCCGCCATCGTGCACACCGCGCGCGTGGTCTACCGCCTGTATGGCGACATGTTCCGCAGCCTGCCCGCCTGAGGAGCCACGCCATGCAACTCACAGCGTGTCGTGCCCTGATCAGCGGAGCCAGTGGCGGGATTGGCCAGGCGCTGGTCGAGCAACTCTGCGCCGGCGGCGCCCAGCTCCTCCTGACAGGTCGCGACCAGGCCGCACTGGAGGCCTTGCAGCAACGCTTTCCCACGCAGATCAGCCTGGTCTGTGCCGATCTGTCGCAGGCTGACGGCCGTGCCCAGGTGGTGCATGCCGCCCGGGCGTTTGCCCCCCTCAACTGCCTGATCAATGCCGCCGGGATCAACCAGTTCTGCCTCTTTGCCGAGCAGGATGAACAGGCCATCGATCGCTTGATTACGCTCAATGTCAGCGCTCCCTTGCAACTGACCCGGCAACTGTTACCGCTGCTGCAGGCCCAGCCGCAGGCGCTGATCGTCAACCTGGGCTCCATTTTTGGCTCCATCGGCCACGCCGGGTTTAGCACCTATTGCGCCAGCAAGTTCGCCTTGCGCGGTTTTTCTGAAGCCTTGCGTCGTGAACTCGCGGACAGCCCTGTCAGGGTCCTCTACCTGGCGCCACGCGCCACACGCACAACCATGAACAGTGCCCGGGTACAGGCCATGAATGAAGCCTTGCAGGTCAGCATGGATGAGCCCCAGCAGGTCGCCCGACAGATCTGCCAGGCGATCATTCATGAACAGCCTGAACGCTACCTGGGCTGGCCGGAAAAACTCTTCGTGCGCCTCAACAGCCTGTTGCCGAGGCTGGTTGACAAGGCCGTGCGCGGCCAACTGATGACCATCAAACGCTTTGCGGGCCGCACCTGAATCCGCCCCAATCCTGTCTTACCGAGGAGAAACCGATGAAAAGCCTCCGTTTACTGAGCGGCCTGCTGCTCGCGCTGCTTACCCTGCCCGTTTTCGCTCTAAGCGCAGAGCAACAGGCACAACTGCAACAGATCCAGACGCGCTGGGCAGAGATCAACTACCAGTTGCCGGCCGCGCAACGTGAGCAGGCGTTTGCCCGGCTGGCAAGCGACACTGAACGTGCGCTGCAGGCCAGCCCCGCGGCCACTGAACTGCGCATCTGGCATGCCATCGTGCTGAGCACCTGGGCCGGGGCCAAGGGTGGGCTGGGTGCGCTGAGCCTGGTCAAACAGGCCAAGGGGGAACTGGAGCAAGCGCTGCAGGAAGATGACCAGGCACTGCAGGGTTCGGCCTATACCAGTCTGGCCAGCCTGTACTACCAGGTGCCGGGCTGGCCGATTGGCTTTGGTGATGAGCAACGTGCTGCCGAACTGTTCCAGCATGCGCTGCGCATCAATCCCCAAGGGCTGGATCCCAACTATTTTTACGGTGACTTCCTGCTGCGCCAGAAGCGCTACGCAGCAGCCCACGCTGCACTGAGCAAGGCACTGGCAGCCGCCGACCGACCAGGACGGCAGCTGGCTGATGCCGGACGCCGTGCCGAAGCACGCGCGCTGCTTGCACAAGTCCAGGAAAAAATGAAATAACCGCCGCCTGTTACGGCGGCCAGACAGGCCACGAGGTCACCTATGCGCATTTTGCTGGTTGAGGATGATCGCCCGCTGGGCGAAGGCATCCGTACCGCACTCAAGCCTGAAGGCTATACGGTTGACTGGCTGCAGGATGGCGCCAGTGCCCTGCATGCACTCAGCCATGAGAGCTTCGACCTGGCCATTCTCGACCTCGGCCTGCCCAGACTGGATGGTCTGGAAGTGCTCAAGCGCCTGCGCGCCGCTGCCAATGCCGTACCTGTTCTGGTACTGACCGCCCGCGATGCCACCACAGACCGCATTGCCGGGCTGGATGCCGGAGCGGACGATTATCTGGTCAAGCCGTTCGATGTCGACGAACTCAAGGCGCGCCTGCGTGCCTTGCTCAGGCGGCGCTTCAATCGACCCGAACCCACCCTAGAATACCGCGGTATCGTGCTTGATCCGGCCAACCAGCAGGTTAGCTACCAGGGCACCCCTGTCCCCCTGCCCCGCAAGGAGTTTGCCCTGCTCCACGAGTTGCTTGCCCAGCCCGGGCGGGTCATGACCCGTGACCGCCTGCAACAGGCGCTCTATGGCTGGGAAGAAGAAGTCGAAAGCAATGCCCTCGAAGTGCACATCCACCATCTGCGCAAGAAGTTCTTCCCCGAGCTGATTCGCACGGTGCGCGGTGTCGGCTATCTGGTGGACAAATGCTGATGCGCTCCATACGCCAGCGTACCCTGGCCCTGCTGCTGAGCATCCTGCTGATCTCTCTGGGGCTGATGTCCTGGCGCAGCTACCAGGACGCCCAGCATGAGATCGAGGAACTGTTTGATGCACAGCTGGCGCAAAGCGCACGCCTGGTGCAAGGCCTGGTAGGCCACGACATGGATCAGCCCACCCGCCAGGCGCTGCAGGCGGCACTCGACCAGGCCGTGCATACGCAGCGTCGCCACGACATGCCCGGGCACGATTACGAAAGCAAGCTGGGCTTTCAGGTAGTCAGCCTCAGCGCCGGTACGCTGCTGCAATCTGCCGGCGCCCCTGCCGGCGCCCTGTCAGCACTGCGCCGTGCCGGCCAGGCTAGGCACGCCACGTCCCTGGCTGACGGCTATCACAATGTCATGCTGGATGGCCGGGGCTGGCGCCTGTTCGTGTTGCACGACGCCGTTGACGACCTGTGGATTCTGGTCAGTGAACGGGAGGATGTGCGTGGCGAGCTGGTCAGCAAGATTGCCCGGCGCAGTCTGCTTCCTGACTTGCTGGGCTTGCCGCTGCTGGCCCTATTGATCTGGCTGGCGGTCGGCTGGGGACTGCGCCCACTGGCCGACATGGCACGCCTGCTCAAGCAGCGTGATCCTGACAACCTGGCACCGCTGCGCCTGCCGCCGCTGCCCCTGGAACTGGAGCCGGTCGCGGCCTCGCTCAACCGCCTGCTGCTGCAGGTCAATCAGTTGCTAGACCGGGAAAAACGCTTCATCGCCGATGCGGCTCATGAGCTACGCACGCCCCTGGCGGTCTTGCGCATCCACGCACAGAACGCCTTGCAAGCCACCAGCAGCAACGTGCGCGATGAAGCGCTGGACCAGTTGCTGCATGGCGTAGACCGCGCTACGCGGATCGTCTCGCAACTGCTCACCCTGGCGCGCCTGGAACCCAACGCCCAGCAACATCATGCGGCACCGTGCAACCTGCTGACCCTGACCCGGGAAACACTCGCCGAGCTCATCCCCCTGGCCCTCTCGCAAGGCCAGGAACTGTCACTGGAAGCTGACGAGCAGGCCGACATGCAGCTTTATGCAGATGTCGCCAGCCTGGCGATATTGCTGCAAAACCTGGTGGGCAATGCCCTGCAGTACACACCCGCCGACGGACAGATCATGGTCCGCCTGCAGGCCCTTGAAGACCGCCTGATTCTGGAGGTGGCCGACAGCGGGCCGGGAATTCCCGCCGAAAGCCGCGCGCAACTGTTTGAGCGTTTCTTCCGCCTCGGTACAGGACAAGGGGCCGGCCTGGGCCTGTCGATTGTCGCGCGAATCGCCGAACTGCACGGCGCCGACATCGCACTGCTCGACTCCCCGCTGGGTGGCTTGCAAGTCCGTGTCAGCTTGCCGCGCCAGCCTGCCTGACTTGCGAAAAACAGCACTGAATAAAAAAGCCCTGCATGTGCAGGGCTTTTTTGTAAATGGCGGAAGCGTAGAGATTCGAACTCTAGGACAGTTGCCCGTCGGCGGTTTTCAAGACCGCTGCCTTAAACCACTCGGCCACGCTTCCAATAGGTAGGTCGTTGCGACGCTGTCGCGAACGGGGCGCAATCCTACCGCAAACTTGTGGCGCGGCAAAGGCTTGACTGAGCGCGATATGCAACACATCGACAAACACTCGGCATTGGCCTGTCAGCAGGCTTTGCTATGATCGCTGCAACCCTTGCCGCCGGCCCCTGCCCGGCCGCCAGGCCTGAGCACTGACAAGGAGATGCCCACCATGCAAGAACGCGAATTTACTCTCGACCAGGCACTGGTCGAACAACAGGATGTCAGCCGTGTGCTGCGCAACACCTATGCCCTGCTGGCCATGACCCTGGCTTTCAGCGGCCTGGTGGCGTTCATCGCCCAGCAAATGCAGGTCGCCTATCCGAGCATCTTCGTGGTGTTGATCGGCTTCTATGGCTTGTTCTTCCTCACCGTCAAGCTGCGTGATTCGGCCTGGGGCCTGCTGTCCACCTTCGCCCTGACCGGCTTCATGGGCTACACCCTCGGCCCGATCCTCAACCGCTACCTGGGCATGGCCAACGGCGGCGAAGTGATCAGCGCGGCATTTGCCATGACTGCCCTGGTATTCTGCAGTCTGTCGGCCTACGTACTGACCACCCGCAAGGACATGAGCTTCCTCTCCGGCTTCATCACCGCGGGTTTCTTTGTCCTGCTGGGTGCCGTGGTGGCCAGCTTCTTCTTCCAGATCAGCGGTCTGCAACTGGCCATCAGCGCCGGCTTCGTGCTGTTTTCCTCGGTGTGCATCCTCTACCAGACCAGCGCGATCATCCACGGCGGCGAGCGCAACTACATCATGGCCACCATCAGCCTGTATGTATCGATCTACAACCTGTTCGTCAGCCTGCTGCAACTGGTCGGCCTGGCCGGTGGCGACGACTGATCAGCCCACCGCTGGCAAAGCCCGCCCTGCCCTGCAGCGCGGGCTTTTTCATGCCTGTCTGGGTATGATTGCCAGCTGATTTCGCGGGAGCCACCATGCAGTTCGTGATAGCCCTTTTTGCTGCCAGCCACCAGCCCAGCGCCCGGCGTGCCCTGCGCTTTGCCGAGGCGGCACTGGCCGGCGGCCACCAGATCAACCGGCTGTTTTTCTATCAGGATGCCGTGAGCATCGCCAATAACAGCCAGGTGCAGGCCCAGGACGAATTCGACCTGCCGGCCGCCTGGCGCGAGTTCATCGAACGCCACCAGCTGGATGCCGTGGTGTGCATTGCCGCCGCGCTGCGCCGCGGTTTGCTGGACAGCCAGGAAGCCCAGCGCTATGGGCGCCCGGCTGCCACGCTGGCATCCGGCTATTGCCTGTCCGGTTTGGGCCAGCTGCATGAAGCGGCGCAGCAGGCCGACCGCCTGGTCTGTTTTGGAGGCGACTGATGGCCCGTTCCATGCTACTGATCAGCCGCCAGGCGCCCTGGGCTGGCCCCGCCGCGCGCGAGGCGCTCGACCTGGCACTGGCTGGCGGAGCGTTCGACCTGCCGCTTAGCCTGCTATTTCTCGATGACGGCGTGCTGCAACTGACCAGCGGCCAGCAGCCGCAGCAGCTTCAGCAAAAAGACCTCGGCGCCAACCTGCAGGCCTTGCCGCTGTTCGGCATCGAGCAGTTGTATGCCAGCCAGCGCAGCCTCACCGAGCGCGGTCTGCAACACGCTGAACTCGGCCTGCCGGTACAGCGACTGGATGACGACGAGGTACGCCAGCTGTTGGCGAGCCATGACCTGCTGGTGACCCTGTGACGACCTTGCATATCCTCAGTACTTCGCCGTTTGCCGACCAGCGCCTGGCCAGTTGCCTGCGCCTGCTCAGCCCAGGTGACGGCCTGTTGCTGTGTGGCGATGCGGTATACGCCCTCAACCCCGACTGCGCGCCCCGCCAGGCCCTCGAGCTGATGCCGGAACAGATCGCCCTCTACGCGTTGCAGGAAGACCTCGACGCACGCGGCCTGCACGACTGGCCGGCCCGTCTGCAGGTGGTCGACTACCCGGCCTTCGTGGCGCTGACCCTCGACTATGCGCGGAGCAACAGCTGGTTATGAGCATGCCGCCGCTGGATCAGGACGGTTACCTGTGCAATCTGGACGACTGGTCGTGCACCGTCGCCGAACAACTGGCCGCCCGCGAAGACCTCCAGCTCAGTGAGGCGCATTGGGAAATCCTCAATCTGCTGCGGGCCTTCTACGCCCAGTTTCAACTGTCGCCGGCCAACCGTGCGCTGGTGCGCTACGTGGCCCAGCAGCTGGGCCCGGACAAAGGCAACAGCCTGTATCTCAACCGCCTGTTCAAGGGCACGCCCGCCAAACTGGCCGCCAAGCTGGCCGGCCTGCCCAAACCGAGTAACTGCCTATGAAACCTGCCATGCCGGTGGAACATCCCTTCGCCCCCTTCGTGCGCATTCTCGGCAAGGGCAAGCAAGGCGCCCGCGACCTGACCCGCGAGGAAGCCCGTGAGGCGATGCACCTGCTGCTCAGCGGGCAGGCGCTGGACAGCCAGCTGGGCGCCTTTCTCATGCTGCTGCGCCACAAGGAAGAAAGCCCGGCGGAACTCGCCGGCTTTACCGAAGCGGTGCGCGCCAGCCTGAACGTACCCGACCTGCAGGTGGACATCGACTGGCCCAGCTATGCCGGCAAGAAACGCCACCTGCCCTGGTACCTGCTGGCCGCCAAGGCCCTGGCGGCCGGTGGCGTGCGCCTGTTCATGCACGGTGGCGGCATGCATACCGCCGGACGCCTGTACAGCGAACAGCTGCTGGAACTGCTGGAAATTCCCCTGTGCCATGACTGGCAGGCCGTAGCGCAGGCGCTGGACAACCGCCAGCCGGCCTTCATGCCGCTGGGCGACTGGTGTGCACCGCTGCAGCAGATGATCGACTTGCGCAATATTCTCGGCCTGCGCTCGCCGATTCACTCGCTGGCCCGGTTGATCAACCCGCTGGGCGCACGCTGTGGCCTGCAAAGCATCTTTCATCCGGGTTACCAGGAGAGCCACCGCGAGGCCAGCCGCCTGCTTGGCGATTGTGCACTGGTGATCAAGGGCGAAGGCGGCGAGATCGAAGTGAACCCGGACAGCCCCTGCCAGCTGTTCGGCACCACCGACGGTCTGGCCTGGGATGAGCAGTGGCCGGCCATGGCCAGCCAGCGGCATGTCAAGCCCGCACACCTGGAGGTCAGCCAGTTAGTTAGTTTCTGGCGGGGTGAACAGCACAATGACTACGGCGAGCAAGCGGTGCTCGGCAGCATGGCGCTGGCCCTGCGTGGTCTCGGCATGCAACGTGAAGAGGCGCTGCAACGTGCCGCCGAGCTATGGCAGCAACGCCCGCGCTAACCCACGCAGCAATGCGCCCCGCCTGTACCTTGCGGGGCGCCCAGACGGCTGAATAACCCAGCGCTGCCGGTTTTTTTCAGCCATCGGCACCTTCGAACCAGGCCAGCTTGTCGCGCAGGCTAACCACCTCACCGACGATCACCAGGGTAGGCGCCTTCACCGGCTGACCCTGCAAACGCTGCGGCAAGTCGGCCAATGTACCGCTATAGACGCGCTGCTCGGCCGTAGTGCCTTGCTGCACCAGCGCCACCGGCGTATCGGCGGCACGGCCATGGGCGATCAACTGGCTGCAAATCTGCTCCAGGGCCACCAGCCCCATGTAGAACACCAGCGTCTGACCGGGTGCGACCAGTTCTGCCCAGGGCAGGTCGCAATGCCCTTCCTTGAGGTGCCCGGTAACGAAACGCACCGATTGCGCATGATCACGGTGGGTCAGCGGAATACCGGCATAGGCCGCGCAGCCAGAAGCCGCGGTAATCCCCGGCACCACTTGGAAGGGAATACCCTGTGCCGCCAGCTCTTCGATTTCTTCACCACCCCGCCCGAAAATGAACGGGTCGCCGCCTTTCAGGCGCAACACGCGCTTACCCTCGCGGGCCAGCTCGACCAGCAACTGGTTGATCTGCTGCTGCGGCAGGGTGTGATCGGAACGTTGCTTGCCGACATAGATACGCTCGGCATCGCGTCGGCATAGCTCGATGATCGGCGGTGCCACCAGGCGGTCGTAAAGCACCACGTCAGCCTGCTGCATCAGGCGCAGGGCGCGGAAGGTCAGCAAGTCGGGGTCGCCCGGGCCAGCGCCCACCAGGTAGACCTCACCGACCTGCTGCGCCGTGGCACCGGCCACGCGTTCGGCCAGCAGGCGTTCCGCTTCTTGCTGCTTGCCGGCAAACACACTCTCGGCAATCGGCCCCTGGAACACATCTTCCCAGAACATGCGACGCTGCTGCACATCGGGGAACAGCGCCTTGACCTGCTGACGGAAACGCTTGGCCAGGCCGGCCAGCTGACCATAGGTCGAGGGAATCCAGGTTTCGATCTTGGCGCGGATCAGGCGTGCCAGCACCGGTGCATCGCCGCCGCTGGTCACCGCGACAATCAACGGCGAACGATCGACGATCGCCGGGAAAATCACGCTACACAGCGCCGGGGCATCCACCACATTGACCGGGATGCCACACGCCTGCGCCTGGGCGGAAATCCGCGCATTCAGCGGCTCGTCATCGGTCGCCGCAATGATCAGGCCGATATCCGCCAGGTCTTCGTCGGCGTAGCCGCGCAACAGCACCTGACCACCCTTCTCGGCGGCCAACTGTTGCAGCTCCTCACGCACCTCGGGTGCCACCACACGCAGGCAGGCACCCGCATCGGCGAGCAGACGCGCCTTGCGTAGCGCGACTTCGCCACCGCCGACCACCAAAACGGTGCGCCCGCGCAGATTGTGAAACAGCGGAAGGTAATCCATGACGACAGCCTCAGTTAACGAATTCGATACCGGCGAGCCACGCCGACGACGTACCTGCTACGGACTTGGCGGGCTGATGGCGCATGGCGCGCGTCATGCACAGCATTCCGCGAGCAACTCAGATCAACTCCACACCGCCCATGTAGGGCTTGAGCACCTCCGGCACGCGAATGCGCCCATCGGCCTGCTGATAGTTTTCCAGCACGGCAACCAGGGTGCGGCCCACGGCCAGTCCCGAGCCATTCAGGGTGTGCACCAGCTCCGGCTTGCCGGTTTCCGGGTTGCGGTAGCGCGCCTGCATGCGCCGCGCCTGGAAGTCGCCACAGTTGGAACAGGAGGAAATCTCCCGGTACTTGTCCTGGCTCGGCACCCAGACTTCCAGGTCGTAGGTCTTCACGGCGGAGAAACCCATGTCGCCGGTGCACAGGGCCAGTTTGCGGTACGGCAGTTCGAGCAACTGCAGCACGCGCTCGGCGTTGCCGGTCATGCTCTCCAGCGCCTCGAAGGACTTGCTCGGCTCGACAATCTGCACCATCTCGACCTTGTCGAACTGGTGCTGGCGGATCATCCCGCGGGTGTCGCGACCGGAGGCACCGGCTTCGCTACGGAAGCACGGGGTATGGGCGACGAACTTCAGCGGCAGTTGCTTGGCGTCGAGGATCTCGCCGGAAACGATGTTGGTCAGCGACACTTCGGCGGTCGGGATCAAGTAGAAGTCCGCCTCGCCTTCGCGGCTGATCTTGAACAGGTCTTCCTCGAACTTCGGCAGCTGGCCGGTACCCTGCAGGGCCGGGGCCTGCACCAGGTAAGGCGTGTAGGCTTCTTCATAGCCATGCTCGCCGGTGTGCAGGTTGATCATGAACTGCGCGAGGGCGCGGTGCAGGCGGGCAATCGGCCCACGCAGCAGAGCGAAACGCGCGCCGGAGAGCTTGGCGGCCGTCTCGAAGTCCAGCCAGCCGTGCTGCTCGCCGAGGGCAACGTGATCCTTGATCGCAAAGTCGAAGTTACGCGGGGTGCCCCAGCGCGAGATCTCGACATTGCCGTCTTCATCCTCGCCGACCGGCACCGACTCGTGCGGCAGGTTGGGGATGTTCAGCAGCAGGTTGTCCAGTTCGGCCTGGATGGTTTCCAGCTCGCGCTTGGCAGATTCCAGGTCACTGCCCATCTGGTCGACTTCGGCGAGCAACGGGGCGATATCTTCGCCACGCGCCTTGGCCTGACCAATGGCCTTGGAGCGAGTATTGCGCTCGGCCTGCAGTTGTTCGGTGCGGGTCTGCACGGTCTTGCGCTGCGCCTCGAGCGCTTCGAAACGCGCGACGTCGAGCTGGAAGCCACGGGTGGCCAGGCGTGCGGCCACATCAGAGAGCTGCGAACGTACGAGTTTGGAATCGAGCATGGTTGGCTATCTCAAAACAGGTCAATCAGATAAATGCGCGCCAGGCGCCATGCCCGGCAGTTTACGGAGTCTGCCGGCGCAAGCCAGCGTTTTTCCTCAGCAGCGTGCCAGGCACATGCCCAGCCAGGCGGCCAGCAAGCCCCCCGCCACACTACCCAGCAAATAGCCGGCAGCCACTGCGTACTGGCCGCTCTCGGCCAGCTTGAGCAACTCCAGGCTGAAGCTGGAAAACGTCGTCAGGCCACCCAGCACCCCGGCCAGCAGGCCCGTGCGCAAAGGCAGTGGCAGGTCGCTACGCAGGACAAACAGGGTGGCCAGAAAACCGATGGCAAAACAGCCGAGCAGATTGACCCCCAGGGTCGCCAGGTAATAGTGCCGCGGCCAGTTCGCCACCACCCAGGCACTGACCAGGAAGCGCAGGCTGGAACCCAACGCGCCACCTGCCGCGACCGCCAGCAGAACCTTGATCACGGTTTTCTCCTTTGTCGCACACTTGCCGCATCCAGCGCAGCCAGGTGGGCCAATTTGTCGCGGATCTTCACTTCCAATCCGCGCGGCACAGGTGCGTAGTAACGACGCGGTGCCATCGTTTCGGGGAAATAATCCTCACCCGCGGCATAGGCGTCCGGTTCGTCATGCGCGTAGCGGTATTCCTCGCCGTAACCCAGTTCTCGCATCAGCTTGGTGGGGGCGTTACGCAGGTGCAGCGGCACTTCCAGCGAGCCCAAGTCGGCAGCATCGCGCATCGCTGCCTTGAAGGCCATGTACACGGCATTGCTCTTTGGCGCACAGGCCAGGTAGACAATCGCCTGCGCCACCGCCAACTCGCCCTCGGGGCTGCCCAGGCGCTCCTGTACATCCCAGGCATTCAGGCACAGGGTCAGCGCACGCGGATCGGCATTACCGATGTCCTCGCTGGCCATACGCACCACACGCCGCGCCAGGTACAGCGGATCGCAGCCGCCATCGAGCATGCGCGCGTACCAATACAACGCCGCATCGGGATTGGAGCCACGCACCGACTTGTGCAACGCGGAAATCTGGTCGTAGAAGGCCTCGCCACCCTTGTCGAAGCGTCGCCGGCCATCGCCCAGCAGGCCCTGCAACAGCGCCGGGTCGATTTCCCCACCGTCCTCCAGCAGGTCGGCGGCATTTTCCAAAAGGTTGAGCAGGCGACGGCCATCGCCATCGGCCGCGCTGATCAACAACTGCGCAGCCGCATCGCCCAGGCGCAAATGGCGATCGCCCAGCCCACGCGACTCACTGAGTGCACGCTGCAATAGCTGCTGCATCGCGGCCTCATCCAGGCTCTGCAACACATAGACCCGCGCCCGCGAGAGCAAGGCATTGTTCAACTCGAACGAAGGGTTTTCCGTGGTCGCGCCGATGAACAGCACGGTGCCGTCTTCCACGTAGGGCAGAAAGGCATCCTGCTGGCTCTTGTTGAAACGGTGCACTTCATCGACGAAGAGGATGGTGCGCCGCCCCATGGCCGCCTGCTGGCGAGCCACTTCCACGGCCTGGCGGATTTCCTTGACCCCGGCCAGCACCGCCGAGAGCGTTTCGAAGTGCGCATCACTGACCTGTGCAAGCAGGCGCGCCAGGGTGGTCTTGCCCACCCCGGGCGGCCCCCAGAAGATCATCGAGTGCAGCGCGCCGTGTTCCAGCGCTTCGCGCAGCGGCTTGCCCGGCGCCAGCAGGTGCTGCTGGCCGACATATTCATCCAGGCAGCTGGCGCGCATGCGCGCAGCCAGGGGCTGTGGCGGCGCGGCCGGGGCAAACAGCTGCATGGCTTACTGCTGGATCACATCGACCCCGGCCGGGATCTCGAAGGTGAAACGCTCGGCAGCCAGCGGCTGATTCAGCTGCACGCCCATGAACAGGATATTGGTGCGCTGCCCTACGCTGTCGATCAGCTGCATGTCGTTGATCAGCCCACCGCGAAACGACAGACGCAGCGTGTCGAACAGCGTATCGCGGGCTTTCGGACGCAGGATGAAGTCCACCACATCGCCGGCTTCCTTGAACTCGATGGTGAAGTTCTCACCAATCTTCGACACATCGCCGGACAGCAGCAGCGCCGGGGTATGGGTCAGGCGCTGATCGAGCTGCTGAATGGTTACCTGCTCCAGATCCGGGTCATACAGCCAGACCTGCTGGCCGTTGCTGACCAGTAACTGCTCCAGCGGCGCATCGGTGTGCCAACGGAACAGTCCGGGGCGCTTGAGCTCCATCTGCCCGGTGGCCTCCTGCAGGTGGGTGCCCGAGGCATCCAGGGTCAACTGGGAAAAGCGCCCGCTGAGGGTTTCTGCCTTGCCAAGCAGATCGCTGAGACGGGCACTCGCCGCATCGGCATAAGCCTGGCCGGCAAACAGCCAGGTCAGGGCAACAACAGCAGTCAGGATCAGGCGCATGGGCTTCCTCGTCAGCACATCAGTCACGCATCGACGCGGGTGCCAGCACCTCGCGCGAGCCGTTGGTATTCATCGAGCTGACCACGCCGGCCATTTCCATGGCCTCGATCATGCGTGCCGCCCGGTTGTAGCCGATCTTCAGCTTGCGCTGCACGGCCGAAATGGACGCGCGGCGGCTTTCCAGGACGAATGCCACCGCCTCGTCATACAGCGGATCTTCCTCGCTGCCTTCGCTGCCCTCGCCACTGCCGGCTTCAAAGCCGCTGCCAGCCTCTTCGACCCCGGCGAGGATGTCCTCGATATAGTCCGGCGCGCCGCGCAGTTTCCAGGCTTCCACCACGCGGTGCACCTCGTCGTCGGAGACGAAGGCGCCGTGTACGCGGATCGGCAGGCCGGTGCCCGGCGGCAGGTAAAGCATGTCGCCGTGGCCAAGCAGCTGTTCGGCACCGCCCTGGTCGAGGATGGTTCGTGAGTCGATCTTGCTCGACACCTGGAACGCCATGC
Organism: Pseudomonas fluvialis; assembly: GCF_002234375.1. Classification (GTDB taxonomy): domain Bacteria; phylum Pseudomonadota; class Gammaproteobacteria; order Pseudomonadales; family Pseudomonadaceae; genus Aquipseudomonas; species Aquipseudomonas fluvialis. The sequence continues at coordinate 28,434 of NZ_NMQV01000022.1, read as the reverse complement.
GCGTGGGGATGTTGGCCTTGATCAGGCCGGTGATCACATCCACCGACGGGCGCTGGGTGGCGAGGATCAGGTGGATACCGGCGGCACGTGCCTTCTGGGCGATGCGCGCGATCAGCTCTTCGACCTTCTTGCCGACGATCATCATCATGTCGGCGAATTCATCCACCACCACCACGATGGTCGGCAAGGTCTTCAGGTAAGGCGGCTCGTCATCCATCGATTCGCGCTTGTACAGCGGGTCATGCAGCGGCTGACCGGCCTCCTGGGCATCCTTGACCTTGCGGTTGAAGCCGGCCAGGTTACGCACGCCCATTGCTGCCATCAGCTTGTAGCGCCGTTCCATCTCGGCCACCGACCAGCGCAGGGCGTTGGCGGCCTCCTTCATATCAGTCACCACCGGACACAACAGGTGGGGAATGCCCTCGTAGATGGACAGTTCAAGCATCTTCGGGTCGATCATGATCAGCCGCGCCTCTTCCGGCGTGGACTTGAAGAGGATCGACAGGATCATCGCATTGACCCCCACCGACTTTCCGGAGCCGGTGGTACCGGCCACCAGCAGGTGCGGCATACGCGCCAGGTCGGCAATCACCGGACGCCCGCCGATATCGTGACCCAGTGCCAGGGTCACCGGCGATTTGGCATCGTCGTACTCGCTGGACTCCAGCACTTCGGAGAAGCGGACGATCTGCCGGTCCTCGTTGGGAATCTCGATGCCCACCGTGGTTTTGCCGGGAATCACCTCAACCACGCGCACACTGATCACCGCCAGCGAACGCGCCAGATCCTTGGCCAGGTTGGAAATCCGGCTGACCTTGACGCCCACGCCCGGCTGGATCTCGAAGCGGGTGATCACCGGCCCCGGATGCACCGACTCGACCACCACCTCAACGCCGAACTCCTTGAGCTTGATCTCCAGCAGGCGCGACATGGCCTCCAGCGACTCAGGCGAGAAGCTCTTTTGCTTTTTCTCGGCACGATCGAGGATGGAAATCGGCGGCAGGGTACCTTCGACGGCGCTGTCGACAAACAGCGGGGCCTGCTTTTCCTTGAGCACACGCTTGCTCGGCGCCGCCGGCTTGCTTTCCACGGGCGGGGCAATCACCACCGGTGCGCGGCTTTCCTGGCTGTGCATGTGCTTGGTCAGGGCTTCCTCGCGTTCCAGCAGGCGTTCCTTGACCCGAGCCTGCTCACGCTTGTCGCTGAGTACCGGCGCGGCCACCTCGGCGACTACCGAGTCCAGCTCACGCAACTGGGCCTGCTGCGCCTTGCGTTCCAGACGCGCCTCCCACCAGCGGGTAATCAGGCTGTGTACCAGCTCGATCAGGTCGAGGGTGATTTTGCCGGTCAGGTCCATCAGGCGAAACCAGGAGAAATCGGCAAACACGGTCAAGCCGAACAGGAACACCGCGAGGAACAGCAACGTACTGCCCTGCACGTTGAGCATCTGGATGCCCAGCTGGCCAATGCTTTCCCCCAGCGCCCCCCCCGCCGAAGCCGGCAATTCACTGTTGCTCTGGAAATGGATATAGGCCAGCGCCGAGCCGGAAATCACCAACAGCACCAGGCCAATGCCCCGCCAGGAAATCAGCCAGCCACTCCATTGGAACGGCTGGTGGCGCTGGCGAAATACCTGCCAAGCCTTGATCCCCAGCAGCAGCGGAAAGAGAAAGGCAAAATAGCCCAGCGCCATGAACAGGATGCTGGAAATCCACGCACCGATGGCGCCACCGGCATTCTGGATCTGCGCCACACGCACATTATGATCCCAGCCCGGATCATTGATGCTGTAGGTCATCAAGGTCATCAAGAGGAACAGGCACAAGGCGACGAAGGCGATCAAGGCGCCCTCCTTGAGCCGGTAGTGCAACTGTTGCCGCCATTGCGGCAGCGCCTGGGTTTTCGGGGTGCTCTTCAAAACGCAACGATTCCTTGGGTGCGCAGGGACGCCTGAAACACAATACCTGGCCGGCATTGTACGGGTTTGCCGGACGCTTGCCATGCGCTGCCGTTCGACCAGCAGCGCCACGCGCAGTTCCAGACAAGCTCCCGCAGCTCGGCCGCTTCGGTGTAGCATACCCGACAGTTTTTCGCGCGGCGCGCGATACGCGCACGCTTTTCCTTTTGCGACAAAGACTTATGAGGTTTTTCTATGAGCGAAGTCAAGCATTCACGTCTGATCATCCTGGGCTCCGGCCCCGCGGGCTACACCGCTGCCGTGTATGCTGCGCGCGCCAACCTCAAGCCGCTGGTGATCACCGGCATTCAGCCCGGCGGCCAGCTGACCACCACCACCGAAGTCGATAACTGGCCTGGTGATGTCGAAGGCCTGACCGGTCCGGCGCTGATGGAACGCATGCAAAAGCACGCCGAGCGCTTCGATACCGAGATCCTCTTCGATCACATCCATACCGCCGAACTGGGCAGCAAGCCGTTCCTGCTCAAGGGTGACAGCGGCAGCTATAGCTGCGACGCGCTGATCATCGCCACCGGCGCCAGCGCTCAGTACCTGGGCCTACCTTCCGAAGAAGCCTTCATGGGCAAGGGCGTATCCGCTTGCGCTACCTGCGATGGATTCTTCTACCGCAACCAGGTGGTCTGCGTGGTCGGCGGCGGCAACACCGCCGTCGAAGAAGCGCTCTACCTGGCCAACATCGCCAAGGAAGTGCACCTGATCCACCGTCGCGACAAGCTGCGCTGCGAGAAAATCCTCCAGGACAAGCTGCTTGAGCGCGCCGCCAACGGCAATGTACGCCTGCACTGGAACACCACCCTCGATGAGGTGCTGGGTGATGCCAGCGGGGTGACCGGGGTACGCTTGAAAAGCACCCAGGACAACAGCCTCAGCGAGCTGGCCCTGGCCGGCGTATTCATCGCCATCGGCCACAAACCCAATACCGATCTGTTCAAGGGCCAACTGGAGATGAACGACGGTTACCTGCTGATCCAGGGCGGCAATCAGGGCAACGCCACCGCCACCAGTATCGAAGGCGTGTTTGCCGCCGGCGACGTGGCTGACCAGGTCTATCGCCAGGCGATCACTTCCGCCGGAGCCGGCTGCATGGCCGCACTGGATGCCGAAAAGTACCTCGACGATCACTGATCAGTGCCGACCCTGACCTGGCTCGATCGCGAGTCACTGCACTTCCCTCCCCTGTCGCAGGCCTGGCGCGAGCCCAACGGCCTGCTGGCAGCGGGCGGTGATCTCTCGGTGGAACGGCTGATTGCCGCCTACCGGCACGGCTGCTTTCCCTGGTACCAGCAGGGCCAGCCGCTCCTCTGGTGGTCGCCCGACCCGCGCTGCGTGCTGCTCCCCCAGCATCTGCACGTTTCGCGCAGCCTGGCCAAGCTGCTCCGCCAACAGCGTTTCCGCGTGACCTTCGACCAGGACTTCGCCGCCGTACTCAGCGCTTGCGCGGGGCCACGGCGCGACGCCGACGGCACCTGGATTACCGAGCGCATGCAGGCCGCCTACCTGCAACTGCACCAGCGCGGCATTGCCCACTCCGTGGAAGTGCGCCTGGACGACCAACTGGTCGGCGGTCTGTATGGCCTGGCCATGGGACAGCTGTTCTTCGGCGAATCGATGTTCAGCCACTGCACCAACGCGTCCAAGATTGCCTTTGTCCATCTGGTGCAGCGCCTTGCCGCGGGCGGTTGCCAGCTGATCGACTGTCAGATGAGCACGGCACACCTGCACAGCCTCGGCGCCGAAGAAATTTCCCGGCAGCGCTTCGCCCAGCACCTACAGGATTGTCTCGATCAGCCGGATTGCTGGCAGGCCACGCCGACAAACAACAGTCACTGACATACACTGAACACAGGCCCTCGCAGGCCACCTGACCCACCGGCCACCCGCCATGTACGAGGCGCGCATGACCGAGCTGAGCGAACTGAAGTTCTACGCCACCCAGCCACACCCCTGCAGCTACCTGCCGGAGCAACAGGCCACTACGCTTTTCCTTGACCCCAGCCTGCCAATGTCTGCCGAACTCTATGCGGCGCTCTCCGAGCGAGGTTTCCGGCGCAGCGGCGATCACCTGTATCGCCCTCACTGCCAACACTGCCAGGCTTGCGTGGCGGCACGTATCCCGGCCGCCCAGTTTCGCGCCAACCGCAGCCAGCGGAGAATCCTGCAACGCAATCGCGACCTGCAGGTACAAGCAGCACTCCCCATCTTCAGCGAGGAGTATTACCGCCTGTATGCACGCTACATCGACAGCCGACACGCCGACGGTGACATGTACCCCCCAAGCCCCGAGCAGTTCCATAGCTTCCTGGTTCGCAACCTGGATTTCCTGCGTTTTTATGAGTTTCGTCTGCAAGGCGAGTTACTGGCCCTAGCCGTAACCGACGTCCTGCCCAACGGCCTCTCAGCGGTCTATACCTTTTTCGACCCCGACCAGGCAGCACGCAGCCTGGGACGCTTTGCCATTCTCTGGCAGATCGAAGAGTGCCGCCGCCTGGGCCTGGAAGCCCTGTACCTGGGCTACTGGATCAAGAACTGCCGCAAGATGAACTACAAGAGCGAATACCGCCCGCTGCAATTGCTGATTCGCCAGCAATGGCTGCAAGCCAACTGATGCCCCTTGGCGTCCTACCCTTATTTCGTGCACAATGCACGCCGTTTTTGCCTGTCGCGCCATGCGCCAGGCCACTCATTGGTTACCGAGGGCTTTACTGCATGTCGAAAGAAGACAGCTTCGAAATGGAAGGCACTGTCGTCGACACCCTGCCCAACACCATGTTCCGCGTGGAGTTGGAAAACGGGCACGTCGTTACCGCGCATATCTCCGGAAAGATGCGCAAGAACTACATCCGCATTCTGACTGGCGACAAGGTCCGCGTGGAGCTGACGCCCTATGACCTGAGCAAAGGCCGCATTACCTACCGCGCCCGCTGATCTCAGGCAGTCAACAAAACGCCCGGTCAAGCCGGGCGTTTTGCGTTGCGTACAACAACCTCAGGCTGGCTGTGGCAGCGTGCTTTCGATATGAAAGGCCAGGCTCTCGCCCTCCAGCTCGAACCGCACCAACCCGCCGCCTTCTGCCAACTCACCAAACAGGATCTCCTCGGCCAAGGGCCGCTTGATCTTGTCCTGGATCAGTCGTGCCATCGGCCGCGCCCCCATCTGCGGGTCATAACCGTGTTCGGCCAGCCAGTCACGCGCCGCTTCGCTGACATCCAGCTGCACATGCTTATCCTCAAGCTGCGCCTGCAGCTCCACCAGGAACTTGTCGACGATGTTCTTGATAACCTGGTGGCTCAGGCGACCAAACTGGATGATTGCATCCAGGCGGTTGCGAAACTCTGGAGTGAACCCCTTCTTGATCACCTCCATGGCATCCGAGGAGTGATCCTGCTGGGTAAAGCCCATGGAAGCACGTGCGGCGGTTTCTGCCCCGGCATTGGTGGTCATCACCAGAATCACGTTGCGCAAGTCGGCCTTACGCCCGTTGTTATCGGTCAAGGTGCCGTGATCCATTACCTGCAGCAACAGGTTGAAGACTTCGGGATGAGCCTTCTCGATCTCATCGAGCAGCAATACACAATGCGGCTGTTTGCTGATTGCCTCGGTAAGCAAGCCACCCTGGTCGAAGCCAACGTAGCCAGGCGGCGCACCAATCAACCGCGACACCGTATGCCGCTCCATGTATTCAGACATGTCGAAGCGCAGCAACTCCACACCCAGTGACTTGGCTAGCTGCCGCGCCACCTCGGTCTTGCCCACCCCGGTGGGGCCGGCAAACAGGAAAGAACCCACCGGCTTGTCAGGCGACTTGAGCCCAGCCCGCGACAACTTGATGGCGGTAGCCAGCGAGTCGATCGCCTCGTCCTGACCAAACACCGTCAGGCGCAAGTCACGCTCCAGATTGCGCAGCAACTCCTTGTCCGAGCTGCTGACATGCTTCGGCGGAATTCGCGCGATCTTCGCCACGATATCCTCGACCTGAGCGACATCGATGCACTTGGCTCGCTTGTCTTCCGGCTGCAGGCGCTGATAGGCGCCCGCCTCGTCAATCACGTCGATCGCCTTGTCCGGCATATGCCGGTCATTGATATAGCGCGCCGCCAGCTCAGCAGCCGCACGCAGGGCTTCGTCGCTGTACTGGATATGGTGATGCTCCTCGAAACGCGCCTTCAGGCCGCGCAGGATGCCCACCGTATCCTCGACCGACGGCTCAACCACATCGACCTTCTGGAAGCGCCGCGCCAAGGCACGATCCTTCTCGAAAATCCCACGAAACTCCTGAAAGGTCGTCGAACCAATGCAGCGAATCTCCCCCGAGGAGAGCAGTGGCTTGAGCAGGTTGGAGGCATCCATGACGCCCCCGGACGCAGCACCAGCACCAATGATGGTGTGGATCTCGTCGATGAACAGGATGGCCTGTGGGCGCTTGCGCAACTCGTTGAGCAAGGCCTTGAAGCGCTTCTCGAAGTCACCACGGTACTTGGTGCCCGCCAACAAAGCGCCGAGATCAAGGGAATAGACCACGCTGTCAGTCAGCAAGTCCGGCACCTGACTATCGACAATGCGCTTGGCCAGGCCTTCGGCGATGGCCGTCTTACCCACACCGGCCTCTCCCACCAGCAATGGGTTGTTCTTACGCCGACGCGCCAGGATCTGCGCTACGCGCTCCACTTCAGGCTCACGGCCAACCAACGGATCAATCCGCCCCTGACGCGCTTGCTCATTGAGGTTGGACGCATAGGCTTCCAGCGGATTACTCGCGCTGACCGCCTCACCACCCTCTTCATCCTGGCTTTCCTGTTCGGCATCCGGCTGCTCATGAGGCCCCTGCACCTTGGAAATGCCATGAGCAATGAAATTGACCACATCGATACGCGCCACGTTCTGCTGCTTGAGCAGAAATACCGCCTGGCTCTCCTGCTCGCTGAAGATGGCCACCAGCACATTGGCGCCGGTCACCTCCCGCTTGCCCGAACTCTGTACATGAAACACCGCGCGCTGCAGCACGCGCTGGAAACCCAAGGTGGGCTGCGTTTCGCGCTCTTCATCCTGCGTGGGAATCAACGGCGTCGTGGAGTCGATGAACTCCTGCAACTCACGACGCAGGCGCTCCAGATTGACCCCACAGGCACGCAGTACGTGCATCGCGGCATCATTGTCGAGCAACGCCAGGAGCAAATGCTCGACCGTCATGAATTCATGGCGCTTGGCACGCGCCGCCTTGAAAGCGAGATTGAGGGTGACTTCCAGCTCACGATTCAACATAACTTCACCTCATCGTCCCGACCCAAGCCTGCTCGACCATCAGCTCAGCCTGACCACAGGCCGCTGCTAGCCGTCTTTCTCTATTTCACAGAGTAGCGGATGCTGGCATTCGCGCGCGTACTGATTCACCAGCATGGCCTTGGTTTCTGCCACATCGCGGGTAAACAGTCCGCATACCGCCCGCCCTTCGGTATGCACTGCCAGCATGATGCGCGTTGCCGCCTCACGCTGCAGGCCAAAAAATGTTTCGAGAACTTCCACGACAAAATCCATTGGCGTGTAGTCATCGTTGAGCATGACCACCTTGTACATGGGGGGCGCTTGCAGGCTCGGCCGAGCCTCCTCCAGCAACAGGTCGTCGGCGTCATGCTCGGCCGGCTGTTGCGGCCCCTGCGCGCGCAATGGGCGAAATTGAAAGGTTGTACTCATTTCGAGAAAACCGCCTGCGAATGGCCGTCAGGTTTGCGCGCCTGCGCACAGGCACAGCATAGCGCCTTGACTAACGTCAAAAGAATGATAAAAACAGTGCATACCCGTGACCGGGTAGTGCAGGGTTCGATCCAGGCACAGCGTGACCACGCCAGATCGGATTCAGGGTGGATGATACCCCAGCCATGGGGTCCTTTGCAGAGGGATGACAGCATGCTCAGTGGTAAGGTCAAGTGGTTCAACAACGCCAAAGGCTATGGCTTCGTCCTCGCCGAAGGTCGCGATGAGGACCTGTTCGCACACTATTCCGCCATCGAAATGGACGGATACAAGACCCTCAAGGCCGGACAGCCGGTTCAGTTCGAAATCATTCAGGGCCCCAAGGGCCTGCATGCGGTCAATATCCGCGCCGTTACCAGCAGCGGCGAAGCACAGACCACCGCACCTTTGCGCCATACCGCCGAAGCCTGAAGTAACGCATAAACAACAAGGCCGCTGAAATCAGCGGCCTTGTTGTTTACCAGCAAGCGAATTACATGTGCGCGATGGTCGCATCACCGAATTCGGAGCAGGACAGCAGCTTGGCATCTTCCATCAGACGCTCGAAGTCGTAGGTCACGGTCTTGGCCGCGATGGCGCCTTCGGTGCCCTTGATGATCAGATCAGCCGCTTCGGTCCAGCCCATGTGACGCAGCATCATCTCGGCAGAAAGAATCAGCGAACCCGGGTTGACCTTGTCGAGACCGGCATACTTCGGCGCAGTACCATGAGTAGCCTCGAACATGGCTACGGTATCCGAGAGGTTGGCACCCGGAGCAATACCGATACCACCGACTTCAGCCGCCAGGGCGTCGGACAGGTAGTCACCATTGAGGTTCAGGGTGGCGATCACGTCGTACTCGGCCGGACGCAGCAGGATCTGCTGCAACATGGCGTCAGCAATCGCGTCTTTAACCACAATATTCTTGCCGGTATTGGGGTTCTTGAACTGCATCCACGGGCCGCCATCCAGCAGCTCGGCACCAAACTCGTCACGCGCTACCTCGTAGCCCCACTCTTTGAAGGCACCTTCGGTGAACTTCATGATGTTGCCTTTGTGCACGATGGTCACTGAGCTGCGGTTGTTATCTACCGCATACTGCAGTGCCTTGCGCATCAGGCGCTTGGTGCCCTCGAGGGAAACCGGCTTGATGCCGATACCGCAATTCTCGGTGAAGCGAATTTTCTTGACGCCCATTTCCTCGGTGAGGAACTTGATGACCTTCTCGGCCTCAGGGCTGCCAGCCTTCCACTCGACACCCGCGTAGATATCTTCGGAGTTCTCGCGGAAGATCACCATGTCGACATCGCCCGGCTTCTTGACCGGGCTGGGCACGCCAGTGAACCAGCGCACCGGACGCTGGCAGACATACAGGTCAAGCTCCTGACGCAGCGCGACGTTCAGCGAACGGATACCACCCCCTACCGGCGTGGTCAGCGGGCCCTTGATCGACACCACGTAGTCGCGCACGGCTTCGAGGGTTTCCTTGGGCAGCCAGGTGTCCTGGTCATAGACCTGGGTGGCTTTCTCGCCAGCATAGACTTCCATCCAGGCGATCTTGCGCTGGCCCGCGTAGGCCTTCTCAACGGCGGCATCGACCACCTTGATCATCACCGGACTGATGTCGACACCGATACCGTCACCCTCGATGTAGGGAATGATCGGATTGTTCGGTACGTTCAAGGACATGTCGGCATTGACGGTGATTTTGTCACCGACTGCAGGCACCTGGATCTTTTGGTATCCCATGCTGGACTCCGTTGTTTTCTGGTCTGACATACCTTCATGCGGATGGCATGAAGGCTGAATTTATGGGTCTCGGAAAGGCACTGCATTCTTGTAGTTTTTCTACAGAAAGTCACGCACTTTTACGCGCCAACGCCCACCTCCCTACTGCTCGCCTGCGTGAAAAACGGGCCTTGCAAGGTTTTGTAGTCAAACTACAGAGAACCTACAAAAACCCATCAATACAGGCCGACTTTTTTGCTTTTGGTCATCGTCGCCGGGCAACAGCCTGAAGATAATGAAAAGCAAAATCCTGCTGACGATGACCACGCCTCCTGCAGAATAGTTGCAAAATTCATCGCCGCACGTCCCTCGCCCGATACATCACACTGGGCGCCCAGTTCGGGAGATACCCATGCGCTTTACCCCTCACGTCACCGTTGCCACCATCGTTGAAAACGACGGCCTGTTCCTTATGGTCGAAGAGCAGGCCAACCAGCGTATCGTTCTAAACCAACCTGCCGGGCATTTGGAAGCCGACGAAGGTCTGATCCAGGCAGCCATCCGCGAAACCCTGGAGGAAACCGGCTGGGAAGTCGAACCCTTTGCCGTAGTGGGCATTTATCTGTACACCGCACCCAGCAATGGCGTGACCTATCAACGCGTCTGTTTTGCCGCCAAACCCCGCAGACACCATCCGGAACGCCAACTGGACGACGGCATTGTCGGGCCGTGCTGGATGACCCGCGAACAACTACTTGGCGAAGCGGAGCGTTGGCGTAGCGAACTGGTACTGCGCTGCATCGATGACTACCTCAGCGGGCATCGTCATCCGCTCAGCCTGATCCGCTGAGCGCACGCGGCTGGCAACCCGGCGCCCCCCTTCTGTTAGAATCGGCACCTTTGATCCAAGCGTGCCCTTGCCATGTCCGTACCAGCCAATACCCGAGTCATCGTCGGCATGTCCGGCGGTGTCGACTCCTCCGTCTCGGCCCTGCTCCTGCTGGAACAGGGCTATCAGGTCGAAGGCCTGTTCATGAAGAACTGGGAGGAAGACGACGGCACCGAATACTGCACCGCCATGGATGACCTGGCCGACGCCCAGGCCGTATGCGAGCGGATCGGTATCAAGCTGCATACCGCCAATTTCGCCGCAGAGTACTGGGACAACGTCTTCGAACACTTCCTCGCCGAATACAGGGCCGGGCGGACACCAAACCCGGACATCCTGTGCAACCGCGAGATCAAGTTCAAAGCCTTCCTCGACTATGCCCTGGGCCTCGGCGCTGACCTGATCGCCACCGGCCACTACGTGCGGCGCCGCGACGTCGAAGGACGCAGTGAACTGCTCAAAGGCCTCGACCCGAACAAGGACCAGAGTTACTTCCTGCATGCAGTGGGCGGCGAACAGATCGGCCGCACGCTATTCCCGGTAGGCGAACTGGAAAAGCCCCAGGTACGCGCCATCGCCGAGAAGTACCAACTGGCCACTGCCAAGAAGAAGGACTCCACCGGCATCTGCTTCATCGGCGAGCGACGCTTCAGCGACTTCCTCAAGCAATACCTGCCGGCCCAGCCGGGCGACATCGAAACCACCGACGGCCAGGTCATCGGCCGCCACCACGGTTTGATGTACCACACCATCGGCCAGCGCCAGGGGCTGGGCATCGGCGGCATGAAGAACGCCAGCGATGAGCCCTGGTACGTGCTGCACAAGGACCTGACGCGCAATGTGCTGGTCGTCGGCCAGGGCAACGAACATCCCTGGCTGTATTCGCCGGCGCTGACTGCCTCGCAGATCTATTGGATCAACCCGCTGCACCTGAACGAGCCACGCCGCCTGACTGCCAAGGTGCGCTACCGCCAGGCCGACCAGGCCTGCACACTGCAGCAGAGCGCAGAGGGTTACCGGGTAGTCTTTGATCAGCCACAGCGTGCCGTAACACCCGGCCAGTCGGTGGTGTTCTACGACGGCGAGCTGTGCCTGGGCGGCGGCGTCATCGAATATGCCGAACCTTTGCCTGGCTCGGGGCGCCCAGCATGAATCGTCTTGACGAACAACTGCTCGCGCTGGGCGGGGTGTTTACTGCCGCCGCACTGGCCGATCGCATTGCGCGCACCGGCCAGGCACCGGAAGCACAACTCAGCTGCCTGCTAGGCAGCCTGCTGGTACGCGACCCGCAAAACACCCTGGAAGTCTTTGGCGGCGACGACCTCAACCTGCGCGAAGGCTACAAAGCCCTGGCTGGCGCTTTGGAGCGCAACAGCAGCAGCCTGCAACGTGAACCGCTGCGCTACGCCCTGGCCCTGCTGATGCTGGAGCGCCAACTGGCCAAGCGTGACGACCTGCTGCAGATCATTGGCCAGCGCCTGCAACAGATCGAACAACAGGTGGGACACTTCGGGCTGACCCATGCCAATGTAATCGCCGCATGCGGCGGTCTATATCAGGACACCATCAGTACATTCCGCCAGCGTATCCAGGTACACGGTGATATGCGCTTCCTGCAGCAACCGGACAATGCCGCACGCATTCGCGCCTTGTTACTGGCCGGCATTCGCTGCGCCCGACTGTGGCGACAGCTCGGCGGCCATCGCTGGCAACTGGTGTTCAGTCGCCAGAAACTGCTGCAGGCAATCTACCCACGGCTGCGCGACCAGGCATGAAGGAAACCACCACACGCAGCGTTCGCCCCTTGCATGGCGCGGCGCTGCTGACCCTGTCGGCACTGCTGTTTGCTCTGATGGGCGTATTGATCCGCGAAGCCTCCAGCAGCGTGAACAACGAGTCGGTGGTGTTCTTCCGCAATCTGATTGGCGTCCTGTTCTTTCTGCCCCTGCTGCTTTTCAAGGGGCTTGCCCCTCTGCGAACCACACGCCTGAAGTCGCATCTGTGGCGCACCACCTACGGCCTGGCGGCGATGTACTGCTTCTTCTATGCAATCGCCCACCTCCCGCTGGCTGACGCCATGCTGTTCACCTACTCAGCCCCCCTGTTTACCCCACTGATTGCCTGGTGGTGGCTGAAGGAACCCCTCAATGCGCGCATGCTGCTGGCCAGCCTGATCGGCCTGGTCGGCGTACTACTGGTCGCCAAGCCATCCGGCGCCCTACTGCAAGGCCAGGCACTGGTCGGCCTGGCAGCCAGCATTCTGGCCGCCTTTGCCTTCGTCTCGATCCGTGAAATGAGCGACAGCGAACCGGCTTTTCGCATGGTGTTTTACTTCGCTCTGTTCAGCACCCTGCTCTCCGCGATTCCCATGACCTGGGCCTGGCAGCCCCTGCAGGCCCAGCAACTATGGCTACTGCTAGGCGTTGGCCTGTTGGCGACGGTCAGCCAGATCATCATGTCCAAGGCCTACTCGCTGGCCCCTCCCGGACGCATAGGTCCCTTCGCCTATCTGGCGATTGTTTTCGCCGGGCTGATCGCCTGGTGGCGCTGGGGCGAAACACCGGACAGCAGTTCGCTGCTCGGTGCCGCACTGATTTTCACTGCCAGCCTGCTAAGCCTCTGGCGGAGCCGCACCACCCGCTAAGCTCGCCACCTCGAGTTTCAGGTATAATGCGCGCCCTTTTCGCCGACCCACTGCCGAGAACGACCCATGCAGCTTTCCTCGCTCACCGCCGTTTCCCCCGTCGATGGCCGCTATGCCGGCAAAACTGCAGCGTTGCGCCCGATCTTCAGTGAGTACGGCCTGATCCGTAATCGCGTTCTGGTCGAAGTCCGCTGGCTGCAACGCCTGGCCGCCCATGAAGGCATCGCCGAAGTGGCGCCCTTCTCCGCCGCAGCCAACGCCCTGCTCAACGAGCTGGCGGAGAACTTCGCCATCGAACACGCCGAGCGTGTGAAAGAGATCGAGCGCACCACCAACCACGACGTCAAGGCCGTGGAATACCTGCTCAAGGAGCAGGCCGCCAAACTGCCGGAACTGGCCGCGGTCAGCGAATTTATCCACTTCGCCTGCACCAGCGAGGACATCAACAACCTGTCCCACGCCCTGATGCTGCGCGAAGGCCGCGACACCGTTCTGCTGCCGCTGATGAAACAGATCGCCGACGCCATCCGCGCATTGGCTGTCAAGTTCGCCAGCGTCCCCATGCTCTCGCGCACCCATGGCCAGCCGGCCTCGCCGACCACTCTGGGCAAGGAACTGGCCAACGTGGTCTACCGCCTGGAGCGCCAGGTCGCCCAGGTAGCCGCCGTACCGCTGCTGGGCAAGATCAACGGCGCCGTAGGCAACTACAACGCCCACCTGTCCGCCTACCCGCAGATCGACTGGGAAGCCAACGCCAAGCAGTTCATCGAGGACGACCTGGGCCTGCAGTGGAACCCCTACACCACGCAGATCGAGCCGCACGACTACATCGCCGAGCTGTTCGACGCCATCGCCCGCTTCAATACCATCCTCATCGACTTCGACCGTGATGTGTGGGGCTACATCTCCCTCGGCTACTTCAAGCAGAAGACCGTGGCGGGTGAAATCGGCTCCTCGACCATGCCGCACAAGGTCAACCCGATCGACTTCGAGAACTCCGAAGGCAACCTGGGCATCGCCAACGCGATCTTCCAGCACCTGGCCAGCAAGCTGCCGATCTCCCGCTGGCAGCGCGACCTGACCGACTCCACCGTGCTGCGCAACCTGGGTGTCGGCTTCGCCCACAGCGTCATTGCCTACGAGGCCAGCCTCAAGGGTATCGGCAAGCTGGAGCTGAACGAAGCGCGCATCGCCGAAGACCTGGACGCCTGCTGGGAAGTCCTGGCCGAGCCGATCCAGACCGTGATGCGCCGCTACGCCATCGAGAACCCCTACGAGAAGCTCAAGGAACTGACCCGTGGCAAGGGCATCAGCCCCGACGCGCTGCTGACCTTCATCGACGACCTGGACATGCCGACCGCTGCCAAGGAGGAGCTCAAGGAGCTCACCCCAGCGCGCTACATCGGCAACGCTATCGCCCAGGCCAAGCGCATCTGAGCCTGCCGTGACCCTGACAACACCTGACCTTGACCAACAAGGCCAGGTGCTCAGCCTGTCGTCACGCGCTACGCCCGGCAATACCGGGCGTCTTTCTTCAAGGACACCGACATGAATGCCGACACACCCCTGCAACTTCTCGGCGGCCTGACGCCTCGCCAGTTCCTGCGCGACTACTGGCAGAAAAAGCCGCTGCTGGTGCGCCAGGCGTTCCCGGACTTCGAAAGCCCGTTAAGCCCCGATGAATTGGCCGGACTGTCCCTGGAAGACTGCGTCGAATCACGCCTGATCATCGAGCATGGCGCGCAACCCTGGGAGTTGCGCCGCGGACCGTTTGCCGAAGACAGTTTCAGCCAGCTTCCCGAACGCGACTGGACCCTGCTGGTACAGGCGGTCGACCAGTTCGTGCCGGAAGTGGCCGAACTGCTTGAGCACTTCCGCTTCCTGCCCAGCTGGCGTATCGACGACGTGATGATCAGCTACGCCGCACCGGGTGGCGGGGTCGGACCACACTTCGATAACTACGACGTATTCCTCCTCCAAGGTCACGGCCATCGCCGCTGGCGGATTGGCCAGATGTGCGACAGCGACAGCGCGCTGCTCGATCATCCGGACCTGCGCATCCTGGCCGACTTCCAGCAAACCGACGAATGGCTGCTGGCGCCCGGCGACATGCTCTACCTACCCCCGCGACTGGCGCATTACGGTATCGCCGAAGATGACTGCATGACCTATTCGGTAGGCTTCCGCGCCCCCAGTGCCAGCGAAGTGCTGGTGCACTTCACCGATTTCGTCGCGCAGTTCCTCCCCGACGAAGAGCGCTATGCCGACGCCGACCTGCAACCTGGCGGCGAGCCCCAGAAAATCCAGGCTGACGCACTGCAGCGCCTGCGTGGCCTGCTCAATCAGCACTTGCAGGATGACCGCCTGCTGATGGCCTGGTTCGGCCAGTTCATGACCGAGCCGCGCTACCCGGAACTGCTGCAGGGCGAGGACCTGCAAGCCTCGCAACTGCAGCAGGCACTGGATGAAGGCGCCATGCTGGTGCGCAATCCCAGCGCGCGCCTGGCCTGGGCGGAACTGGGTGACGAGCTGATGCTGTTCGCCAGCGGCCAGGGCCGCCTGCTGGGTGGTGAGCTGCGCGAACTGCTCCAGCTACTCTGTCAGGCTCCGGCGCTGCACGCCGACAACCTGGCGCCATGGTTGCAGCAGGAAGAAGCCCATACCCTGCTTCTGGAACTGATCAAGCAAGGCAGCCTGGAGTTTGCCGATGAGTAAAGTTCACGTACGCCTGGCCGACTGGCACAAGGATAATGCCGCACTGCGACGCATCCGCGAGGCAGTCTTCATCAACGAACAGAGTGTGGCCCCCGAACTGGAATGGGACAGCGAGGACAGCCAGGCCATCCATTTCCTGGCGCTTGAGGATGACTACCCGATAGGCACCGCACGCCTGCTCAGCGATGGGCATATCGGCCGGGTTTCGGTACTCCGCGACTGGCGCGGCCTCAAGGTCGGCGAGCGACTCATGCAGGCCGCCATTGCCGAGGCCGAACAGCGCGGCCTGCGCCAGCAACACCTCAGTGCTCAGGTTCACGCCACAGCGTTCTACGAACGACTAGGCTTTCGGATAGTCAGCGATGAATACCTGGAAGCCGGCATCCCCCATGTGGATATGCTGCGCGAAAGCCACTGAGGCCCCGCCATGCACGAAGAAGACGCTAGCCCGCAGGACGCCGAAAGCCCGGAACTGCCGGCTATCGACTTCCAATCACCCGGACGCTTCAGCATCCACAACCCTGCAAGTCCGGCACCCCCTGGTCTGCCCGCCAGCGGCAGTAGTGCACAGCCAGCTCTGCCAGCGGGGCTGGAACGTTTCAGCAGTCCCGAGCAGGCCTGCCAGCATGCGCTGACTCTGCTCCAGCAGGCACGTTTTCGCCTGTGCCTGTACAGCCACAATCTGGAGCCCTGGCTGTACGATCACCGCAACGTGCAGGAAGCCTGCAAGGCCTTCCTGTTGGCCAGCCCGAAGAACAGCCTGCGCATCCTGTTGCGCGACAGCAGCCTGATCGTCAAACAAGGCCACCGCTTGCTCAACCTTGCACGCCGCCTGTCGAGTAACCTGCAGATTCGCCGCGTGCACCCGGACTATCCTGCCGAAGACATTTGCTTCCTACTGGTCGATGATTGCGGCCTGCTGACCCGCCCTCAGCCCAACCTGCCGACCGGCTATGTGCAATACAACGAACCGGCACGTGTTCGCCAGCGCCTGTTGCAATTCGAGCAGGCCTGGAACACCAGCCAAAGCGATCCTGAACTGCGGAGTTTTCTACTGTGAAAGCTGGCCTGCTCGCCCTGTTCCTGACCTTTGCCAGCAGCCTGAGTCTGGCGGCCACCGAAGCCATCAGCCTTAACAACCGCATGGCCGAGGATGTCATTGAAGTTGCCCGTTCGGTACTCGGCCATGAGGGGCGCGTCACCGCCTACGGCAACCAGCTGATCGTCAATGCGCCCAGTGAGCGCATCGAAGAGCTGAAAAGTCTGCTGCAACAACTGGACCGCCCGGCTCGCCGCCTGCTGATCAGCGTCGATACGCAGGACAGCCTGCAGCAGCACGACCAGGGCTATCGGGTCGATGGCAGCGCGCGCATCGGCGATGTCGAGGTCATCAGCGGGCGCGGCGAACGTCACGGCAATGATCAGGTGCGTATCATCAACCGCAGCACGCAAAGCCGCAGTGGCGGCCTGCAGCAGATCCAGGCCAGCGAGGGGTATCCGGCACTGATCCAGACTGGCCAGAGCATGCCGCTGCAGCAACGCGGCACAGGCCCCTACGGACAGGTTTACCAAAGCACCGAATACCGCAATGTCACCCGCGGCATCTACGTGACCGCAACGCTGAGCGGCGAGCTGGTGCACATTACCCTGAGCAGTCACAACGACCGCCTCAGCCAGCAACACCCTGGGAGCATCGACACGCAGCTGACCGACACACGCATCAGCGGTCGTCTCGGCGAGTGGATCACCCTGGGCGGTATCAGTGAGCAGCGCAGCGGCAATGACTCGGCCTTCCTGCGCCAGCACAGCACCCAGGGCAGCCAGGACATGGGGCTGCGCATCAAGGTCGAAGCACTCGACTGACCTGCAGGGCCCTGGCACGGCCACTGCGCACTTGTAGTGCAGCGACCAAAGGCACTACAAAAGGTTTGACTGAGCGCGCACAGAGGCGCATCATTGCGCCGCTCCCGCTAGCCTGGGGTTTCCGTCAGGAACCTCCAGATCGGTCTGCCGTACTGGTTTGCCGATTCGTGTCTGACACAGCCCACAAGGCCGTTCGACGAGGTTGCGACTGGAACCAAGTTGTCCTGAGGGACGGGGAAGCGTCATCACGTATCAGCCCGATGCACGGTAAAGTTCAGCTACACCCAACGGCACCCACGAGCCGGCAAGTTTTTCTGAACAATCAAAATCCGCGCTCGATACTGTTCGTCCCCCTCCTTGTCAGCGCCAGCCAGGTTCAGGTTGTCCCCTCTTCGATCCGCGGAAGCCGCCCTACACAGCAGCCCTGTTGCCGCGTGCCTGGGTAGTCGGTGCTCAACCAAACATATTTTCTGAAGGATTGACCATGTCCGCATATCAAAACGACATCAAGGCCGTTGCCGCGCTGAAAGAAGCCGCTGGCAGCAGCTGGAGCGCTATCAACCCGGAATCTGTCGCCCGCATGCGCGCTCAGAACCGCTTCAAGACCGGTCTGGAAATCGCTCAGTACACCGCCGACATCATGCGCAAGGACATGGCCGAGTACGACGCCGACTCGTCCAAGTACACCCAGTCGCTGGGCTGCTGGCACGGCTTCATTGGCCAGCAGAAGCTGATCGCCATCAAGAAGCACCTGGGCACCACCAACAAGCGCTACCTGTACCTGTCCGGCTGGATGGTTGCTGCGCTGCGTTCCGACTTCGGCCCGCTGCCGGACCAGTCGATGCACGAGAAGACTGCCGTCTCCGACCTGATCGAAGAGCTGTACACCTTCCTGCGTCAGGCTGACAGCCGCGAACTGGACCTGCTGTTCACCGCTCTGGACGCTGCCCGCGCTGCCGGCGACAACGCCAAGGCTGCCGAGATCCAGAACCAGATCGACAACTACGAAACCCACATCGTCCCGATCATCGCCGACATCGACGCTGGTTTCGGTAACCCGGAAGCCACCTACCTGCTGGCCAAGCGCATGATCGAAGCAGGCGCTTGCTGCATCCAGATCGAAAACCAGGTTTCCGACGAGAAGCAGTGCGGTCACCAAGACGGTAAAGTCACCGTTCCGCACGCTGACTTCCTGGCCAAGATCGCTGCCGTTCGCTACGCCTTCCTCGAGCTGGGCATCGACAACGGTGTAATCGTTGCGCGTACCGACTCCCTGGGTGCTGGCCTGACCAAGCAGATCGCCGTGACCAAAGAGCCGGGCGACCTGGGCGACCTGTACAACTCCTTCCTGGATTGCGAAGAAGTTGCCGCCTCCGACCTGGGCAACGGTGACGTCGTGATCAACCGCGGTGGCAAGCTGCTGCGTCCGAAGCGTCTGCCGTCCAACCTGTTCCAGTTCCGCGCTGGCACTGGCGAAGACCGCTGCGTACTGGACTGCATCACCTCGCTGCAGAACGGTGCCGACCTGCTGTGGATCGAAACCGAGAAGCCGCACGTTGGCCAGATCAAGGGCATGGTTGACCGCATCCGCGAAGTCATCCCGAACGCCAAGCTGGTTTACAACAACAGCCCGTCCTTCAACTGGACCCTGAACTTCCGCCAGCAGGTATTCGATGCCATGGTCGCCGAAGGCAAGGACGTTTCCGCCTACGACCGCGCCAAGCTGATGAGCGTCGAGTACGACGAGACTGAACTGGCTCAGATCGCTGACGAGAAGATCCGTACCTTCCAGCGTGACGGTTCTGCTCACGCCGGCATCTTCCACCACCTGATCACCCTGCCGACCTACCACACTGCCGCTCTGTCGACCGACAACCTGGCCAAAGGCTACTTCGCCGACCAGGGCATGCTGGCCTACGTGAAAGGCGTTCAGCGTCAGGAACTGCGTCAGGGTATCGCCTGCGTCAAGCACCAGAACATGGCTGGCTCCGACATCGGCGACAACCACAAAGAGTACTTCGCTGGCGAAGCGGCTCTGAAGGCAAGCGGTAAAGACAACACCATGAACCAGTTCCACTAAGAACAGGTTCGACGTCTCCTTCGGGAGACGTCAGCAACACAAAAAAACCCGGCTCGCCGGGTTTTTTTGTGCCTGTAGCACTCAGTGCACCGGTAGCTTGACGGTCGCGAACAACTCGTCGACTTCCGCTTTGCTATGGCACTGCACCGCCTGATTCACCCGCTCGCGCGTCAGGTGCGGTGCAAAAGCCTCGATGAAGTCATACATGAAACCGCGCAGGAAAGTCCCACGGCGAAAGCCAATCTTGGTGACACTGGCCTCGAACAACTCACTGGCATCCAACACCACCAGGTCACTGTCGAGCTTGGCATCCACAGACATACCCGCCACGATGCCCACGCCCAGCCCCAGACGTACGTAGGTCTTGATCACGTCGGCGTCCGCTGCGGTAAACACTACCTTTGGCGTAAGCCCCTCACGGGCGAAGGCGTCATCCAGCTTGGAACGCCCGGTGAAGCCAAACACATACGTCACCAGAGGATGCTCAGCCAGGTCAGCCAGGGTCAGCTTGGGCAAACTGGCCAGTGGATGTCCCTGCGGGACGATCACGCAGCGGTTCCAGCGATAGCAAGGCATCATTACCAGATCGCCAAACAGCTCCAGCGCTTCGGTGGCAATGGCGAAATCGACAGTGCCATCGGCAGCCATCTCGGCAATCTGCATGGGCGTCCCCTGGTTCATGTGCAAGGTCACCTCAGGGTACTGCCGAATGAAACTGCTGATCACCGGAGGCAACGCATAACGCGCCTGGGTATGCGCGGTGGCGATCGACAGTGTGCCGCGCTTCTCGTTGGAAAACTCCTGGGCAATCTGCTTGATACTTTCCACCTTGCGCAGGATTTCTCCGGCGGTAGTGATGATCCGCTCGCCCGCCGGGGTCACCCGGGTCAAGTGTTTGCCACTGCGCGCAAAAACCTCCACGCCCAGCTCATCTTCCAGCAGGCGAATCTGCTTGCTGATTCCCGGTTGCGATGTGAACAGGCTCTGCGCTGTAGCCGACACGTTGAGGTCGTGATGGGCCACTTCCCAGATATAGCGCAATTGCTGCAGTTTCATGTGCATCCCTCGGCAACAGAACGGACGCGGCCGCCTGCTGGCGGCGCCGCTCTTTTATAACCTTTGAATTGGTTTAAAAAGACAATTTAGACGATTTAATCCTTATCGTCGCGATGATTCCGTACAACCATGCCTGCATGGAGAGCCACATACCGACAAAGTTCCTGAGCAAAACGCTTACAGCTCACCACGCCCGCGATGCTGCAACATCGGCACCAGATACACCGGCACCTCGGACAACTGCAGAACACGCGCTGCGGTACGTCCCAGCGGTATATCCAGGCGCGCACCATGGCTGTGGCTGCCCAGCACCAGCAAGTCAGCGCCCAGCTTATGCGCTTCATCAAGAATCACCTGCGGTGGATCACCCTGCAGCACATGCACCGCACTGATCATCGACATGTCCTGTACCGCTTCGGCCATTTCCTCGCGGAAAGCCTCCAGCACACGCTGCTCGATGTTGCACATCACGGTATGCAACCCACCACCACGCAGATCCTGCAGGCGCTCCTGATCAAGGTAGGTCTGCAGCACCGACTCGGCAAACAACCCCATCGGCTCCACCGCATGCACTACGTACAATTCGGCACGATAGGCATGCGCCAGGCTCAGCGCATGCTGCAATACGTAGGGTGCGTAAAGCCCTAGGTCCGTGGCATAGAGAATAGAGCGAACCATCTGGCCTCCTCGACATCCTGACTGGCCTGTCAGATAGCTTAGTCAGGGTTGCGGCGGGTTGCTCACGCCATGCGGTACATGCCCCGTCGCCACCACCTGACTGGCCTTCAGGCAATGGCCGGTCTGGTCATCGAAAAACAGATCGGCGGCAAATGCCTCGAGAAACGCCGATTTTTCCAAGCCGCCAAGAAACAGCGACTCATCCAGGCGAATATCCCAGGCCCGTAATGTACGAATGACCCGTTCATGGGCCGGTGCGGACCGCGCCGTGACCAAGGCCGTACGAATCGGACAGTCCTCAGCGGAAAACTCCTGCTGTAACTGGTTCAGTGCCGCCAGAAAGGCCTTGAAAGGACCGCCCTCCAGGGGCTGTCTTGCCGCAGTGCGCTCATGCGCCTGGAAAGCGGCCAGGCCATCCTGCTGAAAGACGCGCTCCGAGGCATCGGTAAACAGCACGGCGTCGCCATCGAAGGCAATACGCAACTCATGACTCTCGGCTCGCCGTACGCCTCCGGGCAACAGTGTCGCCGCCGCAAAACCGGCATCCAGCGCACTGCGAACATCCTCTGCATGACTGGATAAAAACAAGTGACAGCCGAAGGCCGCCAGATAGGGATAAGGGCTACGCCCTCCCACAAAGGCTGCCCGACTGATCCCCAGACCATAGTGCTCGATGGAGTTGAAGATACGCAGCCCGGTATCGGCACTGTTGCGCGACACCAGAATGACCTCGACACGCTGCCGCCCAAGACGCTTGTTGAGCGCCAGGAGCTTGTGCACCAGAGGAAATGCCTCGCCGGGCGCCAATACCTGCTCCTCGTTGTCGATCTGATACTGGCGATAGGCTTCAACGCCCTGCGACTCATAGATCCGATGGCTTTCACTCAGATCAAAAAGCGCCCGTGAAGAAATCGCCAACACCAGTTGCTCATCAAGGCTGGCCATCGACGGCGCCCTCCTGAAGAAATTCCAGCTGCTGGTACAACATGCGCGTCGCGGGCATCTCCACCGCCATGGCGCGGGCCCGCTGTAGCGGTTGCGCATAGATGGCCGCCAACTCCAGCGGGCGAGCATGACGATAATCATGGTGCATGCTCGGCCAGTAGTCCGGCATGTTCTCCGTCACCTTGAGTAGCGTCTGCGCATAGC
This sequence comes from Pseudomonas fluvialis, assembly GCF_002234375.1. Classification (GTDB taxonomy): domain Bacteria; phylum Pseudomonadota; class Gammaproteobacteria; order Pseudomonadales; family Pseudomonadaceae; genus Aquipseudomonas; species Aquipseudomonas fluvialis. Next base: position 5,926 of record NZ_NMQV01000022.1, on the reverse strand, counting down.
CGGCAGGCAATGTGCATCCGGCGCTGACAGCGGCCGCAATGACCTCCTCCATCAACGTCTGCACCAGTTCTCGGGTTGTCGGATTACCCAGCAGCATTCCGGTGTGGGCATTGAGCACCACCGACAGGCCATTGAAAGGCACATTCCAGACCAACTTCTGCCAACGCGCCTGCTGCAGATCAGCAACACCACGCGCATCAATACCTGCCGCACGCAACAGCGCCACACCTTCAGCAAGCACCGCCGCACCCTGCTCACCCGGCCCGCTGTGATAACCCAGACTTATGCTGCCCTGGGCCTGATGCACCAGCTTGCCTGGAGCGGCGCGGTGCACGCAGATAAAACACAGCCCGCCCAACAGGTGCAACGAATCAGGCAACAGAGGACGCACAGCCTCTTCGACACCCAGGCCGTTCTGCAGCAAGACGACCCGGGCATTGTCCGCCGCAACCTGTGCCAGCAGCGGCGCCAGTTCGGCATTGCTGGTGGTCTTGCAGGCCAGCAACAGCCAGTCACAACGTGGCATGGCTGCCGCATCCTCATACACCTTGACCGGCTGGCAGAGCGTGCCCAGGCTGCAACTCTCCAGATGCCATCCCTGCTCGCGCACAACCGGGTAATCACTGCGCAACAAAAAGTGCACATCGAAACCGGCACGCGCCAATAACAGCCCGTAGAAGCCGCCAATGGCCCCTGCCCCGACAATGCCGATGCGCGGCCCTGCCTGTTCACTCATCAGTGTCCCCTTCAGTCTCGCCATTTCGTTGCATGCCTCGGCAATGCGTTGCGGGCAAGCAACAACTAGTCTGCCACAGCAGACCAAGGCGGCTCGACCAAAGTGCAACAGCCGCTTGCGCATCCATCCACTAAACTGCAGACATCCCAGGCCGATAACTGGCTCAAATGGGAGGGTATGAGCATGCGTACTTACCTGCGCCACCCCAGCGATATGCCGGTAGAACTGCGCCTGCGGCGTCTGCCACCGATCAGTCGCCAACAACTCTGCAACATCAGCCTAGGCGGTCTGGCCTGCAACAGCTCGCGACGCTTTCGACGCGGCAGCGCCGTAGAGCTACGTATTCCGGCACTCGGCGAACAGGCTCGCTACCGTGGCGTAGTAGCCTGGTGCAGACGCCAGGCTGACGCCTTTCTGGTTGGCATCGCCTTCCTCGACGAAGACACCCTGTTTCGTGCCCGCATGGTCGAGCAGATCTGCCAGATCGAACATTATCGGCGTGAGCAGGAGCAGCTACGCGGCCAACCACTCGATAGCGAGAGCATGGCCCACGAGTGGATCACTCGACACGCCGCTGAGTTCGCCCGCGCCAGCTTTATCTGACCCATTGTTCAACTAAGCCCTGCCAGGCCATCGCCAGGTACATTTTGGTCATTGTCGAGCACGCCTGCGACGCGCTAAGGTTCAGGCTTGGCTGGCTTCCAGCCTGGCGCTGTGCCAGCACAACGCTTGAGCTACTTGCACATCATGGGTTGTCCTATCGGCCTCACTGCCACACGTCGTTTTGCGCATGCCGTTTTCTGCAACATCCAGCCTGCCCTAACACCTTTACCAGTGCTGCCCAATCACAACCTCCGCGTGCAAGAGCCCCTCGACGACCCTGACCAGATGATGAGCACGATGGCTGATTTACCGATAGATGACCTGAACGTCGCCTCCAATGAAACCCTGATCACCCCCGAGCAGCTCAAGCGCGAGATTCCCCTCACGCCGGCGGCCCTGCAGACTGTCGCGCATGGTCGTGAAGTCGTCCGCAACATCCTCGATGGCAAGGACCATCGACTGTTCGTGGTCATTGGTCCCTGCTCGATCCACGATATCAAGGCCGCCCATGAGTATGCCGAGCGCCTCAAGGCGTTGGCCGCTGAAGTAGCCGACACGCTCTTTCTGGTCATGCGCGTATATTTCGAAAAGCCGCGCACTACCGTGGGCTGGAAAGGCCTGATCAACGACCCCTACCTGGATGACTCTTTCAAAATCCAGGATGGCCTGCACATCGGCCGCCAACTGCTGCGCGACCTCGCCGAAATGGGCCTGCCGACAGCCACCGAAGCGCTCGACCCGATTTCCCCGCAATACCTGCAGGACCTGATTAGCTGGTCAGCCATCGGTGCACGCACCACCGAATCGCAAACCCACCGTGAAATGGCCTCCGGCCTGTCTTCGGCCGTCGGCTTCAAGAACGGCACCGACGGCGGCCTGACCGTGGCCATCAATGCCCTGCAGTCGGTATCCAGCCCACATCGTTTCCTGGGCATCAACCAGCAGGGCGGTGTTTCCATCGTCACCACCAAGGGCAACGCTTATGGTCACGTGGTACTGCGTGGCGGCAATGGCAAGCCCAACTACGATTCGGTGAGCGTTGCCCTGTGCGAACAGGAACTGACCAAGGCCGGCATTCGCCCGAACATCATGGTCGATTGCAGCCATGCCAACTCCAACAAGGACCCTGCCCTGCAACCGCTGGTCATGGATAACGTGGCCAACCAGATTGCCGAAGGCAACCAGTCGATTGTCGGCCTGATGGTGGAAAGTCACCTGGGCTGGGGCAACCAGTCAATTCCCAAGGATCTTTGTCAACTCAAGTACGGCGTTTCGATTACTGATGCCTGCATCGACTGGGACACCACCGAGAAGAGCATCCGCAGCATGCATCACAAGCTGAAGGATGTACTGCCCAAGCGGCAGCGTGATTGATCCCTGACAGGGCAGGCGCGATGTGCCTGCCCTACTCGAGATGACGCGAACGCTGGCGCCGCTGCAGGTAGCGCTCGATATAGGAACAGGAAGGGATCACCGTATAGCCGCTGCTCTCGGCATAGTTCAACGCCGCTTCAGCCAATGCAGCGGCGACCCCCTGACCACGCAAGGCATCCGGCACAAAAGTCCGGTAGATATCCAGTGTTGCCTTACCCAGATCCATGTAGGCCAGGTAAGCGCGATGACCATCGAGCTGCGTTTCAAACTGATGGGCAGCCAGATCGTGGGTAATGTCAAAACGCCTTGCCATGTTCGTCATGATCTCCTTGTTTTACGCACTGCGAGCTATCGCCATTGTAGAACACCGACTTACTGGCGCCAGTCAACTCCGGCAATCGAGAAATTTAAGAAAAAAACCTGCACGGCTTGCCTTGGCTCCGTTTACTTACTAAAAGAAACAGGTAGCATGTACGCCGGCTGATTTCTCCATATGGAGAAATTACCCATATGGAAAGACCACCTTAAGGGGAAAACGATGAACAACGCTCTGAAACTGTCCGCCCTGGCTCTGGCTGCCGTTCTGGCTACTGGCTGCAGCAGCCTGTCCAAAGAAGCAGAAGCTCGCCTGACCGCTACCGAAGACGCCGCTGCCCGCGCTCAAGCTCGTGCCGACGAAGCCTACCGCAAGGCCGACGACGCTCTGGCCGCTGCTCAGAAGGCTCAGCAAACTGCTGACGAAGCCAACGAGCGCGCTCTGCGTATGCTGGAAAAAGCCAGCCGCAAGTAATAGCCTCCCGGCTATAAAAAAAGCCGACCTGGGTAACCAGGTCGGCTTTTTTATTGAGCGAGTCTTCTTGTTCAGGCGGGCAAACCGCTATGGAAACGAAACTGCTCATCAACGCTGGCAATCAAGTGATTTTCGACCTGGCGGATCACTTCGATGCGCTGCGCCACATCACCCGCATCGCCATACAGCAAAGCCAGCTGCAAATAGCCCTGGTAGTGACGCCCCTCGCTCTCCAGCAGCCCGGCATAGAACTTAGCCAGTTCGTTATCCAGATGCGGCACCAGCGCGGCAAAACGTTCACAGGAACGCGCCTCGATAAAGGCACCGACGATTAGCGTATCCACCAATCGCTCCGGCTCGTTCTTGCGTACCTGTTCACGCAGGCCCGACGCATAGCGTGATGCCGTCACATGGCGCAACTCAATACCGCGCCGGCGAATAATCCGCGTGACCTGCTCGAAATGCACCAATTCTTCGCGTGCCAGACGCGACATCCGCGCAGCCAGTTCGCTGCGCGTCAGGTAGCGGCCCATCAGGCTCAAGGCCGTTTGTGCCGCCTTGAACTCCAGCGTCCGATGATCCAGGAGTAGCGTTTCCTGCTCGACCAGCGCACGTTCAATCCAGGCTGGCGGAGTCGCCAGGCCGCCAAGGAACTGCAAAATCTCCTCAAGCATGGGGCTTGCTGCTGTCTCGGGGGGCATCACGCAGGTCTCCTCCAGCGACTGGGCCGTTGCACTAAAACCCAGCGTTTACACTCGATAACACAGTGAAGTGGCAGGCTTCACAAAGGCAGCGCATTATACGGTCAGTAGTTGGCCGCGGCAGCTTCACTGGCTTGATATATATCAACCTGCCTGCGATGCTCACTGCCTATATTGGATACAGCTATAAGCCATTCGTAATTAAGGAGATAGGAATATGCATGCCATCCGCAGCATTCTGGTGGTAATGGAGCCCGACCGTCCGGAAGGCCTGGCGCTCAAGCGTGCCAAGCTGATCGCCGGCGTGACCCAGTCGCACCTGCATTTGCTGGTCTGCGAGAAGAAGCATGACCATGCGGCCTATCTTGCCGAGTTGTGCGCCGGCCTGAGCGAGGAGGGCTACTCAGTGAGCAGCCAGCAGTCCTGGCTGGAAAACCAGTACCAAACCATCATTGCCGCCCAGCAGGCCGAAGGCTGCGGACTGGTCATCAAGCAGCACTACCCGGATAACCCCCTCAAGAAAGCCCTGCTGACTCCGGAGGACTGGAAACTGCTGCGCTACTGCCCAGCTCCGGTATTGATGGTCAAGACCGACACGCCCTGGACCGGAGGCAACTTCCTCGCGGCCGTGGATGTTGGCAACAGTGACAGCGAGCACCGTACCTTGCATGCGAGCATTGTCAGCCACTGCAACGACATGGCCGACATGGCCAAAGGCCAGTTGCACGTGGTATGCGCGCACCCCTCGCCCATGCTCTCTGCAGCCGATCCGACCTTCCAGCTCAAGGACACCATCGAAAGCCGCTACCGCGAAAGCTGCAAGAGCTTCCAGGAGCAGTACGCGCTCAGCGATAGCCAACTGCACATCGCCGAAGGCCCGGCAGACGTACTGATCCCCCATGTAGCCAGCCAGATCAAGGCCGTGGTAACCGTACTGGGCACCGTGGCGCGGACCGGACTGTCCGGTGCACTGATCGGCAACACCGCGGAAGTCGTGCTGGACGCCCTGGAAAGCGATGTACTGGTACTCAAGCCGCAGGATGCCCTTGAGCATCTGGAAGACCTGGTCGCCAAGCGCTGACCCAGAGGCTCGCCCGTCCTCTGACGTGGCGAGCGCGTTAGCCCTCATTCACCCACTATTCAAGGAATAACCTTATGGCCCGCGCCAGCGCCCGTCATATCCTGGTTGCCAGTGAAGCACGCTGCAACGAACTGAAAGCCGCCATCGAAGGCGGTGCCGACTTCGCCGAAATCGCCCGTCAGCACTCCACCTGTCCCTCGTCCCGTGACGGTGGCGATCTGGGCACCTTTGGCCGCGGCCAGATGGTCAAAGAGTTCGACACCGTGGTTTTCAGCGCACCGCTGAATACTGTGCAGGGTCCGGTGCGCACCCAGTTTGGCTACCACCTGCTGGAAGTCACCAGCCGTCAGGACTGAAGCGCACTTGCCGTTGCGTCAGCACGACGCAACGGCAATACGCTGCCAGCAGCCATTGCTACGCGTATAATGCGCGCCTTTGTTGGCTGTTACAGGACGCGCCCATGCCCCGCTCCACTCCGCCTGGCCCCACCGAACAGGCCGCTACCCAGACCTCCCCCCCCCCCCCAACCTCCGCCGCCCCCCCTCCTTTTTCCCTTTTCGCCCCACACCACCCCGCCGAGCAAAAACCCCAAACCGCCTGGGCCCGGAACCACCAGAAAAACAACCACAACACAAACCCGG
>NZ_NMQV01000021.1 GCF_002234375.1 Pseudomonas fluvialis | reverse complement strand
CCTGATCGGGGAAAACCCCCATGTACGCAACCCAGCCCCCCGCCCTGCCCACCCTGTGCGCCATCGAGCCGCCGCGCCGCGTCTGGCCCAGCCAGGGCCGCCGCGCGCCAAGCACCCCGGCAGCCCCGGCACTGAGCCTGGCCAGCAGCAATCCGCGGCCCAGCTACCAGGATATCTGGCCGCTGCTGCGCATTGCCTGACAGCACCGGCTACTTGGTGAGAATCAGCTTGTTCTGCCGGGTCAGGCGCAGGCTGTAGTAGCAGCCGTTGTGCTCGATCAACAGCGCCTGCGCCGCGCCGAGCAGCTCACGGCTGCTCAGGCAACGCGGCAGGCTGTTGACGGGCTCGGCCTGACGCAGCGCGGCAGACTGTTGTCGCTGGCGAGTAACGGGCATGCAGGCTTCCCTCAGGTCATTCCGGGACATAGATCATCGAGCCGTCCTTGAGGCGATAGGCCACCCCGGCCTTGGCACCTTCGCCCTGGCCGATCTCGCCACTGGCCTTGTAGTGCTGCAGGGTTTCACCCTGCTTGATCAGCACTTCCATGTTGGCCTCGCCGGGGTTCTTGATCAGCGTGTAGTCATCCTGGCTGAAGGCATTCACCGGGTTGTTGGCCACCGCCAGCAACAGTGCGGCGATGATCACCAGGAATACGTCGATCAGGTTGACCACCGAGAGAATCGGATCGTCGGCTTCCGCTTCCTCCAGCAGGCGCAGGCTCATCAGGCAGCCTCCGTAGCCAGCTCATGGGCTGCCGCGGCCAGCGGCTCGCTGGCGGCCAGGCCCTGGCTGCGCTGCGCCTGGCCGATCAGCACCAGCTCCTCGGCGTACCAGCGCCGACGCACATTGACGACCCAGTAGGTGAGCGACGCGGCCAGCAACGAGAGGATCACCGCGGAAAATGCCACCGTGAGGTTGTCGCTGACCTGCGCCAGCTCGCCACTGGCCAGCGACTTGAGCGCCGGGCCCATGGGGATCATGGTTGCCACCAGACCGAGCATCGGCGTCACGCGGGTCACGATACGCGGTGCTTCCAGGCGCTTGAAGGCCAGGGTTTCCAGCTCCACCGCGGTCATCGTCGGTGCGGCTCGCCAGCTCTGCAGCAGGTCGAAGGCCGGCGCCTGGCCGCGCCGCCGCTGACGGCTCTGCCAGAGGAAGGCGCCCAGCGCATAGAAGGCGTAGAAAAACATCAGCAGCACAGCCAGCAGCACCGGCAGCATGAACAGCTGGCTGGCACTGTACAGCGCACTCTCGATCATCAGTTGCAGGGACATCTAAACAGTCTCCGGGGGTCAGTAGGTCAGGGTTGGCAGGCGACGATACGCCTGGCGGAATGCACCGCCGGCCATGGCCAGCAGAATCAGCAACAGGCCGAGCAGCGCCGTGAAATCCAGCGGACTGGGCGACGCCTGGGGAGCCGGCTGTTCTTCCAGACGCGGTCCCTGCACCGTTTGCAAGGTGGCCTCCGCCTGTGCGCCAGCGTTTACCTCGGCTGCCGGAGCCGCCGCAGGCTGCAGGCCAAAACCCGCGGCCGCCGCGCCGAGGTATTCCTTGAAGCGCGCGTTATCGCTACGTACGTCATAACGCTCGGCCAAGGCCTGGTAACGCTCGGCGAGTTCCTGCAGGGTCTGTGCGTCGGTACTCCAGTACTCTTTGCGCGCGGCCTCCAGCAGGCGCTCGATCAACTGTGCCTGGGCATGCGGGTTGTGCTGTTCGAACCACTCATTGATCTGCAGCTGGTAGGTGTCGTCGACATAGACCTCCTTGTAGGCCTGCCACTGGTCGTCACGCACGGTTTCCGGCGCCGTCACCTCCCAGCCCCACAGGTTGTTGGCGCTGCCCAGCACTTCCAGGGTGCCGCTGTAGCCCTCTGCCTGAACCTGCTTGATCCAGCCGGGATGCAGGTAGCGGGTACGCAGGTCGCGGGCCAGGAAAGCGCCGGCGGTTTCACTGCGCGGGTTGTCGGCATCGCGCAGGTTGCTGATGTACAGCTCGGGTGAGCGGCCATCCAGATGACGCACCGCCAGGCCGATACCGCCCAGGTACTGGAAGGGATCATCGGTGGTGAGCATGCCGTAGAGGTTGGAGGAACGTGACAGTACGGCGCCCTGGACACCGCGCAGCTGCTCGGCATACAGGTTGACCTGGGCCTTTTCGCCCCAGCGCGCGCTGTCCGGGCCGTAGGCGAACTGCATACGCTCCAGATACAGCTGCGCCAGCTTGGCCTCGCCGCCGGCACGATCCTGCCCACCAGCGGACTGTTCGCCAAAGCTGTCACTGGCCAGGGTCGCCTCCTCCAGGCCGGTGCCATAGGCCCCGGACGCCGAGGAGAAGATCCGCGTACGCGCCGCCAGGCGCGCTTCCTCGGCCGACAGGCCGGCCGCGCGCAACTGCTGTTCGATCGCCGCGCTATTGGCCGCCAGGGCGTTGTCCGGTTCGTCCAGATCACTGGCCTGGGCGGCCGCCTGAGCCAGCCAGTGCATGACCTGGGGGAACTGGTCGCGGTACAGGCCGGTGGCGGAAATCACCGTATCCACCCGCGGACGCTTGAGCTCGCTGGCCGGGATCAGCTCGATACCGATCACCCGACCGCCGGCATCCCACTGTGGGCGGAAGCCCATCAGCGCCAGCACCTGGGCTTCCAGCAGGCCGAAGTGGCGCATGGTTTCCACCGACCACAGCGTGAAGGCCAGCTTGCGTGGATATTCCCCCTGGCTCTGGCGGTGCTGGTCGAGCAGGCGCTGAGCCGCCAGCTGCCCCGCTTGCCAGGCCTCGCGGGTGGGAATACGCGACGGATCGAAGCCATACAGGTTGCGTCCGGTAGGCAGGCTGTCGGGGTTCTTGATCGGGTCGCCACCATAGGAACTGGCGATATGCCGGCCCTGCAAGGCCTGGAAGTAGCCATGCAACTCCTGGTCGTTGGCCAGTTGCTGCCAGTACCTGCGGCCCTGCTCGAGCAACCCAGCAAGCGCCGGGTCACCCGTCCATGGCTGGCCCTGGCGCACATGCCGGTCCAACACCTGCCAGAGCGGCGTGCTCTTGAGCTGTGCATAGTCGACCAGTAGCAACTCTTCCGGATCATCTGGCGCCAGGGCCTGCAGCAAGGGCTTGCCGAGCATCTGCTGCACGGTGGACAGGCGCAGGTCGCTGTCCGCCGGCACGCCGAAGCGCGCCAGGCCAAGCGGTTGCTGTTGCAGGGCCAGGTCGTGCAGGTGCAGGTGCAGATCGTCGACCAGTGCCTGCATATCCAACCCCGGAGCGCTCAACTCGACGCCCAGGTCGAGGTCCAGCTTGAGTTCGCCGGCCAGCGCACGGATGCGCGCGGCCGTGGCGCTACGCACTTCGCCCGGCGTCATGGTCAGCCACTGGTGCAGCAGGTCGTGCAGCTCGTTGAGGCGGCCATGCAGGCCCGCCGGGCCGAACGACGGGGTGTTGTGACTGAGGATCAGTGCTCGTCCACGGCGCCTGGCCTGCAAGGCCTCACCGATGTTGTCGACGATGTACGGGTAGAGCACCGGAATGTCGCCGAGCACCAGGTAGGGATAGTCCAGCACATCCAGGCCGCGCTCCTTGCCCGGCTGCCATTCGGCACTGCCGTGGGTGCCGAAGTGCACCAGGGCATCGACCTTCTGCTGCTCACGCAGCCACAGGTAGGCCGCCAGGTAGCTGTGCGATGGCGGCGCCTTGGTGTCGTGGTACAGCGCACGCTCCCGGTCGTCGAGGCGCTCGCCCCGCGGCGGTTGCGGCATCAGCACGTGCTTGCCCAACTGCAGCCGGGGGATGACAAAGAAGGCCTGCGTGCCCTCGCGCAGTACCAGGCCGGCCTGTTCCGGCTCGCCCCAGCGCTGCACGATCTGCGTCTGCAGCGCGGCCGGCAGGCTGGCGAACCAGGCCCGATAATCGGCCAGCGGCAGGCGCCCGGCGCGGTCGCGCGCCAGCAGACCCGGCAACTGGTCATCGCGATAGAAGGGTGCCAGCAACCCGCTGAGCTCTTCGATCAGCTGCTGCTCGTCGAGCGTTTTCACGTCGTAGCCACGTTCGGCGTAGGCGGCCAGCAAAGCCTCCAGGCTGCGCGGCACATTGAGGAAGGACGCCCCGAGGTTCTTCTCCCCCGGCGGGTAGTTGTAGAACAACAACGCACTGCGCACCTCGGCCGGCGCCAGGCGCTGCAGGCGTGCCAGGCGCAGCGCCTTGTCCACCACCGCCTGCAGCTGGCGGTCGATGGGCAGGATGTCGCCATCCGCCTGGCGCGTGCTGGCAGCCACCAGCGGATCGATCAACCCGGCGTATTCAGCCTGTGCCAGGTAGAAGGGGATGTCGACCACCTCGATGCCCTGTGCATCGGCCTGCCAGTCGGCTTCCTCGCCAGCCCGGTAAGGCATGGCCTGCAGAACCGGCATGCCCAGCGCGTCGAACTCGGCCTTGCGGCCGTTGGCATTGAGCATGATCTGCATGTTGATCAGCACATCACCGCGCGGCTTGCCCTGGTAGGCCAGCAACTGGCTGATCTCGCCATTGCCCATGGCGCTGGTGTACATCGGCACCGCCAGGGCACCGGCGGCTTCCAGGCGGGCAATCGTCGCATCAATGAAGCCGGTCAGCCCGGCGTCCATGTAGGCCTTGTGAAACAGCACGCCGATCACCGGCGTCGCAGGCTGCAGACCAACCCCCTTCCAGCGCGCATAGCTGTCCAGGTCAGTGAACAGGCGTCCCTGGGCCTGCGGGTGGTAGATGGCAAACGGCGGGTGGATTTCCGGCGCGGCACAGTCCTGTGCCGTGCGTGCCTGCAGCTGCGCCGCCAGGCGACAGAAGAAGCCGGCAAAATTGCCGGGGCCGCCGTTGCTGTAGTAACGGTCCAGCTGCTCAACCAGTTCGCCAGGCAGCTGGTTGCTGCGGCTACCATCACGCCGCAACCACAGCCAGGGCAAGGCCTGCCCTTCCAGCAGCGGCGCGGCACGCTGCTGGGCGAGGGCCTGAGAAGCACCATAGGGCGCATCGATGATCAGCAGGTCATACTCGGCCAGCGCCTCGCGACTGGGCAGCAGGCCGGGCGCGTCGAGCATGCGGTAGTTGAGCTGCAAACCCGCCGCCTCGGCCAGCGGGCGCAGTTTCTCGAACTTGCCGGCCTGCACCGGGGCCGCGGCGAGAAACAGCAGGCGCTGTTCAGCTACGGCTGTCCCGCAGGACAGCAGCAGGCACAGCCAGCACAGGGCGAGGCGGCGCGGCGTGCACAGCCAGGAACGCCTGATCGCCCGGTACCACGGAAGTCTGTGCCGGATGCTCATCAGAAACTGGCCTCCAGCCCCAGCCACAAGGTACGCCCGTCTTCGACATAGCCGAACAGCTCGGACTTGTCCTCCAGGCGCAGGTCGCCGGCATTGTTCAGCCCGGCGCGCAGGGTCAGGTGCTCGTCGACCCGGTAACTGCCGCTCAGGTTGACCAGGCTGTAGGCGGGAGCACGCTTGAGCTGGCCGGCCGCATTCTGCAGCGTCTGCTGGCCGATGTATTGCCATTCCAGCTCAGCGCCCCAGGCCCCCTGCTGCCATGCCAGACTCGGCGTGGCACTGAACTCGGGACGCCCGGTGAGCTTGTCATCGCTGTCACGATCCCGCGCATCCAGCCAGGTCATGCTGCTGGCCAGGCTGAAACCGCCACCCAGCGCGCGGCGCAAGGCGACCTCCAGCCCGTCGATACGCGCCTCGGAAATATTGTCGTACTGATAGATGCTGCGCGGCCCGACCCTACGCAGCAGGTTGTAGTAGATGAGGTCCTTGATCTCGCTGCGGAACAGCGTAGCCGTGTAGGCACTCTGCTCATCCCGCCAGTCCGCGCCGATCTCCCAGGAGCGACTGGTTTCCGGCTGGATGTCGGCATTGCCGAGGAAGGTGTGCGGGCCTTCGGCACCGACATAGTTGGGGGAGATTTGCTTGAGGGTGGGCGCACGGAAGGCTTCACCATAGCCACCCTTGATAGTCAGCTCGGGGCTGGCCCGCCATACCAGGTAAGCACGCGGGCTGGACTCGCTGCCAAAGATCGCGTGGTGATCGAGGCGCGTACCCAGGGTCAGCGCCCAGTCATCGGCCAGGGCGATTTCGTCCTGCACATACAGCGCCTTGTGCAGAGCGCTGTCGGAGCCGCCGCTCAGACCGGCATTTTCCAGAAACTCTTCGCGACGCTCGGCACCCAGCGTCAGGCTGTGGCTGTCGCCCAGGGCAAACGCCAGGTTGCCGTCCCACACCCGGTCTTCCAGGCGCTGCGGGCGAGTGGGCGCGATGTTGTTGCTGCGCTTGTTGTTCACCTCGAACTCCGCCTCGCTGTAGCGCAGCTCGCTACGCAGTAGCGACCAGTCGGCCTGCCAGGTCAGCGCATCCTGGCGCCGCTGCAGATCGTAGGTATCCAGGTAGTAGGGACGAGCCGGCAGCCGGGTATTCTGCTCGTGACGCCGACGGGTTTCCTCGCTGCGCAGCATGTCCAGCTGCAGGCGCTGGCCTTCGCTGGGGGTAAAGCCCAGGCGCAGGTTGCCGCTCTGTCGGTCCTGCCCCTCGATATCGCTGGTCGCCTTGTTTTCCGGACGCGGCGTGGGCGCACGACGTCGATCTTCCACGCCCAGCGCCAGATCGAACCACTCGCCCAGCGGGCCACTGGCGCTGGCCGACATCTGATGGCCGTCGCCGGCCGGCCCCTCGCCCAGCTCACCTCGCACGCTGGCGCCGCCATGCCACTGCTGGCCACCCTTGCGCGTGATGATATTGATCACCCCACCCACTGCCTCGGAACCGTAGAGCGCTGACATCGGCCCGCGCACCACCTCGATACGCTCGATCTGCTCCATGGCGACCCAGCCGTACTGGTAGTCGGAATGACCAATGGTGTCGTCGGTGGAGGAAATACGCCGGCCATCGATCAGCACCAGGGTGTGCCGGTCTTCCGCACCACGGATGCTCAGGGTCTTGCGCCCGCCCACCTGGCGCCCGTTGAGGCTCAACCCAGGCACGCCACGCAGGGCTTCCAGCAGGTTGCCGGCACCACGCGCCTTGATCTGCTCGGCGGTGATCACACTCACCGAGGCCGGGGCATCGGCCAGGCTGTGCTCGCTGCGCGAAGCCGTGACGACCAGGGGATTGAGTTCAGTAACGGGGGCGGCCTGGGCCATGGACGCCATCAGACAAGCAAGGGTTAACGCCGGCTTACGCATATCCAACCTCGGGAGAACTGATTCGCGGCTGGCTTGGGCAACAGACCCTGGCTGGCTGGGGGAAAGCACCTGGATGCGGTTATCGCTTCAGGATCAATAACGGATGGCGAGATTAAATATAATTATTCTCATTTGCAATGCATTCGAATGCGACGCCCTGTCACAGGTTGAATTCGCCGCACAGGCCACTACGCTGAAAAGACCCTTGCCTGGAGTGCCCCGCATGTCCGACCATCGCACCTACAAGAAGATCGAGCTGGTTGGCAGCTCAAAGCTCAGCATCGAGGACGCCATCGGCAATGCCCTCGCCGAGTGTGCCAAGAGCGTGCGGCACATGGACTGGTTCGAGGTGGTGGAAACCCGCGGTCATATCGTTGACGGCAAGGTTGGCCATTATCAGGTTGCCCTCAAGGTCGGCTTCCGACTGGCCGACAGCTGATTACCTACCCAAGGAGCACCCCGATGCGCGCACTGATCATTGCCAGCAGCCTGTGCCTGCTCGCTGGCCAGGCCCTCGCCGCCGGCAAGGACTGCGAAGAACTCAAGGCGGAAATCGCCGCCAAGCTGGATGCCAAGGGCGTCACCGGCTACAGCCTGGAAATCGTTGCACAGGGCACGGTGATCGGCGCGCAGGTGGTCGGCCGCTGCGAAATGGGCAGCAAGGAAATCCTCTACGTCCGCCAGCCCTTCTAACCGACCAGGCTTGCGCGCACGCGGCGCCCCGGCTCAGAAGTTCCCGCAGCGCAGCACGCGGGCCTTCGCCAGCACCCGGCCCTCGGCATCGCGTAGCTGGCCGGCTACGCGATAGCCGCCATGCTGCCAGGCCTGCACCTGGTAGCGCTGGTCGGCGGCAAAGTCGGCATAGCGCAACTGCAATTCACAGGTTCGCCACTGTGGCTCACGCAGCTCGCCGCCACCGTGCTGCTCGAACTGAAAGCGCAGCAGCAGGCTGTGCGCTCCCGGAGACAGTTGGAAAAAGCGTCCATCCGCCACCCGCTGGCCGTCCAGGCGTTGCGCCATCAGCACTTCGCCAGGACGTGCCGCTACGCTGACCCAGGCCATGCCGGGCAGCGCCGGCGGCAGCGGGGCGGCACAGGCCTGCAGCAGCAGGGCGGGTACAACCAGCCGGGCAAGACGCCGCATGCGTATCAGCTCCCTTAGCGCCCCAGGTCTTCCAGCAGGTACTGGTCCTTGAGACGTACATAATTGTTGGCGCTGTAGCGGAAAAAGCCACGCTCCTGCTCGGTCAGCGCACGGGCCTGGCGTACCGGGTTACCCAGGTACAAAAAGCCACTGACCAGGCGCTTGCCTGGCGGCACCAGGCTGCCGGCGGCGATGATCACCTCGTCCTCGACCTGCGCACCGTCCATGATGATCGCGCCCATGCCCACCAGCACCCGGTCGCCCAGGGTGCAGCCGTGCAGGGTGACATTGTGGCCGACCGTGACGTCCTCGCCGACCTGCAGCGGCCAGCCCTGCGGATTGAATGGCCCAGCGTGGGTGATGTGCAGCACGCTGCCATCCTGCACGCTGCTGCGCGCGCCAATGCGGATTGGCTGCATGTCGCCACGAATCACCGCCTGTGGCCAGACCGAGCAGTCATCGCCCAATACCACGTCGCCCAGCACCACCGCGCTGGGGTCGACGAACACCCGCTCGCCCAGCTGCGGGGTCATGTCCTGAAATGTTCTGATGGCCACGATAGTGATCTCCAAAGTCAGTCGACCCAGGGTTTGTAATAAGATGCTGGCATTCCCAGGGCCGGTTGTCGCCGCCTGTCGGCAACTCCCGGTGATTCCGGCGTCCCTGCGCCGATACGATTCAAGGTGCCATCGTGACTGCGACCAACCCGCTGCTGCAAGACTTCGACCTGCCGCCCTATTCCCAGATCAAGCCCGAGCACGTCGAGCCGGCCATCGAGCAGATCCTCGCCGACAACCGTGCGGCCATCACCCGCCTGCTGCAAACCCAGCAGGCCCAGCCGAGCTGGGACGGCCTGGTGCTGGCGCTGGACGAGCTGCATGCGCGCCTGGGCCGCGCCTGGAGCCCGGTCAGCCACCTCAATGCCGTGTGCAACAGTGCCGAGCTGCGCGCCGCCTACGAGGCCTGCCTGCCCAAGCTGTCCGAGTACTGGACCGAGCTGGGCCAGAACCAGGCGCTCTGCCAAGCCTACAAGGCACTGGCGGGCAGCCCCGCGGCAGCCGGCTTCGAGGTGGCGCAGAAGACCATCCTCGAACATACGCTGCGCGACTTCCGCCTGTCCGGCATCGACCTGCCGCCGGCCGAGCAGCAGCGCTACGGCGAGATCCAGATGAAGCTCTCCGAGCTGACCAGCCGCTTCTCCAACCAGCTGCTCGACGCTACCCAGGCCTGGACCAAGGCGATCGCTGACGAGGCACAACTGGCCGGCCTGCCGGACTCGGCCAAGGCGCAGATGGCCCAGGCGGCCAAGGCCAAGGGCCTGGACGGCTGGCTGATCAGCCTGGAATTCCCCAGTTACTACGCGGTGATGACCTACGCCGACGACCGTGCTCTGCGCGAAGAGGTCTACACCGCCTACTGCACCCGCGCCTCCGACCAGGGGCCGAATGCCGGCCAGTTCGACAACGGCCCGCTGATGGAGCAGATTCTCGACCTGCGCCAGGAGCTGGCGCGCCTGCTCGGCTTCGCCCACTACGGCGAGCTGTCCCTGGCCAGCAAGATGGCCGACTCCACCGAGCAGGTGCTGCACTTCCTGCGTGACCTGGCGGTGCGCAGCAAGCCCTTCGCCCAGCGCGACCTCGATGAGCTGCGCGCCTTCGCCGCCGAACAGGGCTGCGCGGACCTTGCCAGCTGGGACACCGGCTACTACGCCGAGAAGTTGCGCCAGAGCCGCTACAGCCTTTCCCAGGAGCAGGTGCGCGCCTGGTTCCCGATCGACAAGGTACTCTCCGGCCTGTTCGCCATCGTGCAGCAGCTCTATGGCATCGAGATCCATGAACTTAAGGATTTCGACACCTGGCACCCGGATGTACGGCTGTTCGAGATCCGCGAGAACGGTGCGCACGTCGGACGCTTCTTCTTCGACCTCTACGCCCGCGCCAACAAGCGCGGCGGCGCCTGGATGGATGGCGCGCGCGACAAGCGCCGCTCGGCGCAGGGTGAACTGATCAGCCCGGTGGCCAACCTGGTGTGCAACTTCACCCCCGCAGTGCAAGGCCAGCCGGCGCTGCTGACCCACGACGAGGTCACCACGCTGTTCCATGAGTTCGGCCACGGCCTGCACCACCTGCTGACCCGTATCGAACATGCCGGCGTGTCCGGCATCAACGGCGTGGCCTGGGATGCCGTCGAGTTGCCCAGTCAGTTCATGGAAAACTGGTGCTGGGAGCCCGAGGGCCTGGCGCTGATCTCCGGCCACTTCGAAACGGGCGAGCCGCTGCCCAAGGACCTGCTGGACAAGATGCTGGCGGCGAAGAACTTCCAGTCCGGGCTGATGATGGTGCGCCAGCTGGAGTTCTCGCTGTTCGACTTCGAGTTGCATGCCACGCACGGCGATGGCCGCAGCGTACTGCAGGTGCTGGAGAGCGTACGTGATCAGGTAGCGGTGATGCGCCCGCCGGCCTTCAACCGCTTCGCCAACAGCTTCGCGCACATCTTCGCCGGCGGTTACGCGGCGGGTTACTACAGCTACAAATGGGCCGAGGTACTGTCGGCCGACGCCTTCTCGCTGTTCGAGGAACAGGGCGTGCTCAACCCCGAGACCGGCCGCGCCTTCCGTGAGGCGATCCTGGCGCGTGGCGGCTCCCGGGAATCCATGCAGCTGTTCGTCGACTTCCGCGGCCGCGAGCCGAGCATCGACGCGTTGCTGCGCCACAGTGGGCTGGAGGAGCAAGCCGCATGAACGAGGCGCAGATCAAGAAACAGTTCATCGCCGGGGCGGTATGCCCGGCCTGTAGCGCCATGGACACCATCAAGATGTGGACGCTGGACGACACACCGCACCGTGAATGCGTGGCCTGTGGCTTCAGCGACACCCTGGATGCCCAGGGCAATTCGGTACCCAACGAGCTGCCCACCCGGGTCAGTCGTCCGGCACCCAGCAAACCCTTGAGCCAGGGGCAGACCCTGCAGTTCTTCCCCAATCCCAAGCTGAACAAGCCTGGCTGATCGCTCAGGCGGCAGCCAGCTGCATATCCAGCCCCAGCTGCTGGAGCAAACAGGGCCACTGCCGCCAGACCGACTCCACCTGTGCCGTGCCCGGCTCACTGGCGGCGCTGAAGGCACCAGCCAACACGCCTGGCAAGACTTCGTCGAGCAAGGCATCCAGCTGGTTGGCGAAGGACTCGCCGATCAACTGGTGGGCCAGCAGGTTGGCGCGGGTGGTATCGAGGGTCAGCAACGGCTCAGCAAAGCAGGCGATGTAACGGTCATTCAGCTCTTCGACCAGCCGATGGGCCAGGTAGGCTTCGTCGAGCAGTTCGGCGAGCAACGACTGGCCTTGCATCAAGGCGGGCGGGCGCACAAAGAACTGGCTGGCCGCACACAACAGCGGCGCCAGCGCGGCGCGGCGCCCCGTCCGCCGGGCCATCTCGGCGACGCTGTCGAGCAGCTCGGGTACTGCGCGTACGTAACCTTCGACAAAGCCCTGCAGGGCCTGAACGGTGCCGCCCGTGCAGCGCAGGCTGCGGTGCAGGCCGGGCAAGGCCTGCAGGTGAGCGGCCAACAGGCCATCCCGCTGCTCCAGCAGCAGGGCCTGTTCAATCAGCGAACGCAAGGCAGCGGTATTCATCATGTCTCCCAACCATAGGCAGTCGCCCTAAACCTTAGCCGGTTTTTCCTGCCGACAAAGACAGCTTTGTCATAATTGCCCGCTATCCTGGCGTGCGCTGGCTATAACCTGCTCGCGCCATCAGGCCAGTGACAGCAGGCCACAGGCACAAAGCCCGGTCGGCTGGTAAAGTGCCGCTTTCCCTGTTCATTACGCAGCCAGACCATGACCCGCACCCATAAGATCGCCCTCGTGATTGCCGCCACGCTGACCCTGCTGGTCGGTTTGGCCCTGTTTCAGGCCGCCCGCCAGGCCGCCAGTCACCCTGACAAGGGCGCACTGAATGCGGCGGGGATCATCCTGCTGCCGCAAAGTCGCGCCTGGCCGAACCTGCCGCTGCTCGACCAGCACGGCGAAGTGCTACCGGTCAGCCGCCTGCAGGGCAAATGGACCCTGGTGTTCTTTGGCTACACCTTCTGCCCGGATATCTGCCCGACCACCCTGGCCGAGTTGCGCCAGCTGCTCGGCAGCCTGCCCGCCGAGCAGCGCCAGCAGGTTCAGGTGCTGATGGTCAGCGTCGATCCGCAGCGTGATACCCCCCAGCAGCTGCGCGACTACCTGGCCTATTTCGATCCCGACTATATCGGCCTGACCGGCCAGCTCGACGATATCCAGCAACTGGCCAACGCCTTGAGCATCCCCTTCATTCCCGGCGACAGCAGCCAGGAAAACTACACCGTGGACCACAGCGGCAACCTGGCCTTGCTCGGCCCGGACGGCCGCCAGCAGGGCTTCATCCGGGCGCCGCTAAACCTCGCCCAGCTGCAGCAGCAACTGCCCAAATTGCTGCAGCGCCAGCCCTGAAGTTTGCAATTTATTGCACAGAAGTCCCCCTGAGCAGGCCACCCCCACGAACCAGGCGCCCCGTTATGCGGGGCGCACGAGCGCAACAACCTCTCGCATTGTTTGACATTTTTTACATCACTGGCAGACTGGCCACAGGGCAGTGTCATGGCCAGAGGGGCTGGCACGCCCGTTACAGGCACGGCATCGCTACCCTGCGGTCGGCCTGCACAAGCAACGGCAGCTACCCGCTGCCCCAAGGTGATGTATGTCCAATAACAAGATCGCAAACAGCTCCACCAGCGCCCGCAAGCCGGTGGTGCTGATGTCCATGGGCGCTCAGGAGCGCAAAGGCCACGCCTACCAGGTGATGACCCACAAATACATCATGCCGCTGGTGGAAATCGCCGGCTGCATCCCCCTGCTGACGCCGACCTGTTGCGGCAGCGATGACATCGAGCAGTACCTGGACATGGTCGACGGCGTCTACCTGACCGGTGCCGGCTCAAACATCGACCCCAGCCTGTATGGGCAAGACAACCTAACCCCGGAAAAGCCGCAAGACCGCGACCGCGACCTGTTCGACCTGCCGCTGATCCATGCGGCCCTGCGCCGTGGCCTGCCGCTGTTCGCCATCTGCCGTGGCATGCAGGAGCTCAATGTGGCGCTCGGCGGCGATATCCACCAGAAGCTCTACAGCGTGCCGGGCTGCAACGATCATCGGGAAAACCCGGAAGACCCGGTGGCCGTGCAATACGCTGCCAGCCACGCCATCCACTGCGTGCCGGGGAGCTGGCTGGCCGAACTGCTGGGCGAGGAGGAGATTGCCGTCAACTCCCTGCATGGCCAGGGCATCCGTACCCTGGGGCGCGGCGTCGCGCCGCTGGCCCATGCCCCGGACGGCGTGATCGAGGCCATTCACCTGCCGGAGCAGGCGCAGTTCACCCTGGGCGTGCAATGGCACCCGGAATGGCAGGCTGCCAGCAACCCGCAATCCGTGGCCATCTTCCAGGCGTTTGGCCAGGCCTGCCGGCAGTTCAGCGCGCAGCGCTAACAGGGCGTTGAAAAGCTACCGGCGTTTTGCAACGGCCGGTAACGCTCAGCCCTCGAACCACTGGTGACCGCTGCGCTCGAGCAGGCTGTCGGCCTGCTCCGGGCCGTTGCGACCAGCCGGATAGGGACGCGGGCTCTGGTAGTACTGCTGCCAGCCATCCAGGATCGGATCGACCCAGGCCCAGGCCGCTTCAACCTCGTCACGGCGCATGAACAGCGTCGAGTCACCTTCGATGACGTCCAGCAGCAGGCGCTCATAGGCATCCCAGCGACGCTTCTGCGGAAATACCTGGGCCAGGTTGAGATCCAGCTCCATGGCCGTCAGGCGCATGCCCTTGCCGGGGCTCTTGCCCATCAGCTGCAGGCTGATGCGCTCCTCCGGTTGCAGGCGGATGACCAGGCAGTTGGCCTGGTCATTGTCGAACAGGCGCTGCGGCACCGGCTTGAACTGGATGACGATCTGCGAGCACTTTCTGGCCATGCGCTTGCCGGTGCGCAAGTAGAAGGGCACGCCCGCCCAGCGCCAGTTGTCGATCTCCGCGCGCAGCGCGACGAACGTCTCGGTGTCGCTGTCGTTGTCCACCTGCTTCTCGAAGTAATAGGCCGGCACGTCCTGGCCGGCGATCTGCCCGGCGACATACTGGCCACGCACCGTACGATCCTGCACATCCAGACCGCTGATCGGCCGTAATGCCTGGAGGATACGTACCTTCTCGTTGCGCACCGATTCCGCGTCAAAGCGCATCGGCGCTTCCATGGCCACCAGGCACAGCAACTGCAGCAAATGATTCTGCAGCATGTCGCGCATGGCTCCGGCGCGGTCGTAATAGGCACCACGATTTTCCACACCGAGGGTTTCGTTGACGCTGATCTGCACGTGCTCGATGTGCCCGCTGCGCCACACCGGCTCGAACAGCGCATTGGCAAAACGCAGCGCCATCAGGTTCTGCACGGTTTCCTTGCCCAGGTAATGGTCGATACGAAATACCTGTGCTTCGCTGAACACCCGGCCGATGGTCGCGTTGATGGCCTGAGCCGAAGCCAGCGAATGGCCGATGGGTTTTTCCAGCACGATGCGGCTCCGCGCGTCGGCCAGCCCGGCCGTGGCCAGGTACTCGGCGATCGCCGCAAACAGCGCCGGGGCGGTAGCCAGGTAGAAGATGCGCAGACGTCCCGCCGGGTTGCCGAGTAGACGCGCCAGGCGGCCGTACTCGGCACTTTGCGCGGCATCCATGGCCAGGTAGTCGAGACGCTCGGCAAAGCCTTGCCAGCTGTCACTGGTGAAATCGGCCCGCGCCACCTGCGCCCGGCAATGCCGTTCGGCCAGTGCCTGGTACTGGCTACGCTGCAGCGGGCTGCGCGCCACCGCGATGATGCGCATGTCGGCGGCCAGACGGCCATCACGATGCAGGTGGTACAGCGCCGGCAGCAACTTGTGCAGGGCCAGGTCACCACTACCGCCAAATACCAGCATGTCGCAGGAAAGGGTCAAGGCCGATCTCCACAAGAAATTACGCAATCACGACATAAAAGGTGGCCAGCGCACACCCTGGGAGCAGCGGCCGGTGCGCTGGCAGCTGCTATGTAGTATAACTACATGAACACTACATTCCTGCCCCTCCTTTAGCCGAGCCGCCGCCTGTGAACCTGTTGCAACACATCGCCCAATCCCGCCATCTGCTGCGCAAGTCGGAGCTCAAGGTGGCCGATCATGTGCTGGCCGATCCGGCCGCGGTGATGCACAGCTCCATGGCCGACCTGGCCGGCGCGGTGGGCATCAGCGAGCCGACCATCGTACGCTTCTGCCGGGCCATCGGCTGCAGCGGTTTCCAGGACCTCAAGCTCAAGCTGGCCCAGAGCCTGGCTGCCGGGGCCAGTTTTGGCCAGTTCGCGATCAGCGAAGAAGATTCGGTGGCCGACTTCAGCCTGAAGATCTTCGACACCACCCTGCACACCCTGATGGAGGTCCGCGAGCGCCTGGACAGCGCCGCACTGAGCCGGGCCATCAATGCCGTGGCGGCGGCCAAGCGGGTGGAGTTCTACGGCTTCGGCGCGTCCGGGGCAGTGGCTGCCGATGCGCAGCACAAGTTCTTCCGCCTGCTGCTCAGCGCCGCCGCCTATTCCGACCCGCACATGCAGGCGATGTCCGCGGTCACCCTGCAACCGGGCGACGTCGCCATCTGCATCTCCCAGTCGGGGCGCTCCAAGGACCTGCTGATCACCGCCAATCTGGTACGCGATTCCGGCGCCACACTGATCACCCTGTGTCCAGGGCAAACCCCGCTGGCTGACCTGGCCGACATCAACCTGGCCATCGACGTGCAGGAAGACACCGAGATCTACACACCGCTGACCTCGCGGATTGCCCATCTGGTGGTGATCGACGTGCTGGCCATGGGCGTCGCCATGGCGCGCGGCCCGGACCTGGTCAACCACCTCAAGAGCGTCAAGCGCAGCCTGCGCAGCCTGCGCCTGTCACCCAAGGCGCACAAGCACAACGAGGATTGAAACAACCCGCTTCACGGCAAATTCATCAGCGCGTTGCCAAACTGTCATGGCCAATGCGACAGGCTACAGGCTCCTGCCACGCGCTATGGAGCCGCATGATGAACGATCCGCAGGCAAACCCGCCGCTCGACAGCAAGACCCGCCGCAAACTGGAAGACCAGCGCCGCATGGCTTTTCGCAGAGCCATCGAGGAACGTTCGGAAAGTCGCCGACTGGCCGCCGAGTACAGCCTCGACGCGGAGCAGCTGGCCAGCCACTACCTGGACAACAGCCGTCGCCGCGCCTGAGTCAGGCGCCCGGGACGAAATGCTTTTGTGCAGTGCCGCGGGCAATCAGGCGTGACAGGTAGTCGAGCTTCTGCGGATCGCGGTCGACGAAGCGAAAGACCAGCACCAACCACTCGCTGTCCGGCTTGGCCTCCATGGCTGCGATCGAATGCAGGTAGCCATTGAGGCGAGCCACTTCGCCGCCCTCGCCCTGCTCCAGATCGAGCACGGCGCTTTCCAGCACCTGCGGCAACAGCTCGGCACGACGCACCACCAGCTGTGCATCCTTGAGGCTGAGCGCCTTGATCACACAGCCCATGCTGCCATTGGCCAGGCGCAGCTGGCCCTGGCCACGTCCGCCAGGCGCCTGCGCAGCGGCGCGTGGCGCGGCTGCTGGGCGACTCGCCGGCGCCGGCGCAGGCGCTGCTGCTGGCGCCGACTTGACCACCTCGGCCTTGCCGCCGGTCAGTGCATTCAATGAGTCATTGGCAAAGGCACCGGCGCTGTTGATGCGCTGTGGCGTCGGCGCACTGAGCTGGGCGAGCTTGCCGGTACGGCTCAACGCCTTCTTGACCTTGGTCACCAACTGGTCGTTGGAAAAGGGCTTGCCGATATAGTCAGAGACCCCAGCCTGGATGGCCTGCACCACGTTTTCCTTGTCGCCGCGGCTGGTCACCATGATGAAGGGCGTGCCCTTGTGAGCCTCCTCGCCACGGCACCAGCTAAGCAGCTCGAGGCCGGACATCTCCGGCATTTCCCAGTCACAAAGGATCAAGTCGACCGCCTGGCGATTGAGCAGCTGCTGGGCCTTGCGCCCGTTCACCGCCTCCTCCAGCTGGATGCCAGGGAAGTGATCACGCAGACCTTTCTTCACCAGGTCGCGGATAAAGGTGGCATCGTCTACCACCAGCACACTGACTTTGCTCATCGATCACTCCTTGCAGAATGCCTCTAAGCATAGCCGGCCCACGCCCCGCTTGGGCAAATTGTCGTGCGCCCAGTCTGCCGGGCGCACCGATTACTCAGCCGCGTCGCTGCCGCGGCGTGCCAGGCCGCTGTGCCGCACATCGGTGCCGCGTACCAGGTAGATCACCAGCTCGGCGATATTGCGCGCATGGTCGCCGATACGCTCCAGCGAACGCAGCGCCCAGATCACACTGAGCACACGGGAGATCGAGCGCGGGTCTTCCATCATGTAGGTGACCAGCTCACGCAGCGCACTCTTGTACTCGCGGTCGATCTGCTTGTCGTATTGCGCCACCGACAGGGCCAGGTCGGCATCGAAGCGGGCAAAGGCATCCAGTGCCTCACGAACCATCTTGCGCACCTGGTCACCGATATGCCGCACTTCGACATAGCCTTTGGGGGCCTCGCCTTCCTCGCACAACTGGATGGCGCGCTTGGCGATCTTGGTGGCTTCATCACCGATGCGCTCGATATCGATCACCGACTTGGAGATGCTGATGATCAGCCGCAGGTCGGAGGCGGCCGGCTGGCGACGGGCCAGAATGCGCACGCATTCCTCGTCAATCGACGATTCCATCTGGTTAATCTGCTGGTCGATTTCGCGCACCTGCTGGGCCAGGCCGGAGTCAGCCTCGATCAGCGAGGTCACCGCGTCATTCACCTGTTTTTCCACCAGCCCGCCCATGGCCAGCAGGTGGCTGCGTACCTCTTCCAGCTCGGCGTTGAACTGGGCGGAGATGTGTTGCGTGAGGTTGTCTTTGTTGATCATGTAAAAGCTCCGAAAAACCGCTGAAGGCTGAAGGCTGGACGAAAAGGCCGCTCGTTCAGCCTTCAGCCTCCAGCACTGTCAATCGTCTTTTCCGCTGTTTAGCCGTAACGACCGGTAATGTAGTCCTCGGTCTGCTTCTTCGCCGGGTTGGTGAACAACGTGTCGGTGTCGCCAAATTCGATCAGTTTGCCCATGTACATGAAGGCGGTGTAGTCGGAAACCCGCGCGGCCTGCTGCATGTTGTGGGTAACGATGACGATGGTGTACTTGCTCTTCAGCTCGTAGATCAGCTCTTCCACCTTGAGGGTGGAGATCGGGTCCAGCGCCGAGCAGGGTTCGTCGAGCAGCAACACTTCCGGCTGCACCGCCACGGTACGCGCGATCACCAGACGCTGCTGCTGGCCACCGGACAGGCCGAGGGCCGAGTCATGCAGGCGGTCCTTCACTTCGTCCCACAGCGCCGCGCTCTTCAGTGCCCACTCCACCGCCTCGTCGAGCACGCGCTTCTGCTTGATGCCCTGGATACGCAGGCCATAGACCACGTTCTCGTAGATGCTCTTGGGGAACGGATTGGGCTTCTGGAACACCATGCCCACGCGGCGGCGCAGCTCGGCGACGTCCTCGCCCTTGCGGTAGATATCCCGACCATCGATGTTGATCGCACCTTCCACGCGGCAACCATCGACCAGGTCGTTCATGCGGTTGAAGGTACGCAGCAGGGTCGACTTGCCGCAGCCGGACGGGCCGATGAAAGCGGTCACCCGCTGCTTGGGAATATTCAGCTGGACATCGAACAGCGCCTGCTTGTCGCCGTAGTACAGGTTAAGGCCCGGCACTTCGATCGCCGTGGTCTCGTCCGCCAGGCTCAGGCCCTGCTTGCTGCGACCGAGGGCCGCCATGTCGATGCCGTGGGTATGGGTGTCATGTTGCATAAAATTCTCCGTGATCCGCTGGAGGCTTCAGGCCAGAGGCTGGACAAAATCGTCCAGCATGCAGCCTCAAGCGCTTTTATCGGGTGTTAATGATCCAGCGCCTTGTATTTCTCGCGCAGGTGATTGCGGATATACACCGCAGCAAAGTTGAGCAGGGCGATCACCAGCACCAGCAGCAGTGCGGTGGCGTAGACCAGTGGCCGCGCCGCTTCGACATTGGGACTCTGGAAGCCGACATCATAGATATGGAAGCCCAGGTGCATGATCTTCTGGTCAAGGTGCAGGTACGGGTAGTTGCCATTCAGCGGTAGATTGGGCGCCAGCTTGACCACACCCACCAGCATCAGCGGCGCCACTTCGCCGGCGGCTCGCGCCACGGCGAGGATCAGACCGGTCATCATCGCCGGGCTGGCCATGGGGATCACCACCTTCCACAGTGTCTCGGCCTTGGTCGCGCCGAGGGCCAGCGAGCCTTCGCGCACCGCACGCGGAATACGCGCCAGACCTTCCTCGGTGGCCACGATGACCACCGGCAGGGTGAGGATGGCCAGGGTCAGCGAAGCCCACATCAGGCCCGGCGTACCAAAGGTCGGTGCTGGGGCCGACTCGGGGAAGAACAGCTGGTCGATGGAGCCGCCCAGCACGTAGACGAAGAAGCCCAGGCCGAATACGCCGTAGACGATCGACGGCACGCCGGCCAGGTTGTTCACCGCGATGCGGATCACCCGGGTCAACGGCCCCTGCTTGGCGTATTCGCGCAGGTAGACCGCGGCGATCACGCCGAACGGGGTAACGATCACCGCCATGATCATCACCATCAGCACGGTACCGAAAATGGCCGGGAAGATACCGCCCTCGGTGTTGGCCTCGCGCGGCTCGTCACTGACGAACTCCCACAGCTTGAGGCCATAGAAGCCCAGCTTGTCCAGCGGTCCCATGGCATTGGGTCGGTAGGCACGCACCACCTTGCCCAGCTCAATGCGGGTTTCCCGGCCATCACTGACCCGCACCACCATGCTGTCACGGTTGAACTGCTGGTACAGCTCGACGATCTGCCCTTCCAGCACCTTGTACTCGGCGTCCAGTTCGGCACGCCGGGCATCCAGTGCGGCCTGGGCGGCGGCATCCAGCTGACCCTGCAGCTCCAGCTTGCGGGCTTCCAGGCGCAGGCGCTCCAGGCCGTGGTTGATCCGCCCGACTTCCTTCTTCTCCAGGCGCGCCAGCTGTCCGTGTAGCTGTTCGACCCGCGCGATACGCTGCTGCAACACCGGCCAGGCATCGGCGCCCTCGGCCACCAGGCGACCCTGCTCCTCGACACGCAACAGGTAGCCGTACAGGTTGCCCCACTCGCGACGCTCGACCACCATCATGTCTTCCGGGGTGCGCGGGTTACTCAACCATTCGCCGACGATCCAACTGAAGTCGGCACCGAGTAGTTCACGGTTACCTACCTTGAACAGCTCGCGGGTCATGAATTCGCCACCCTCGGCGGCCACCGGCAGGCCTGCCGCGGCCAGCCGTGCACGCGGCACTTCTTCGACCTGTACCACTTCGCCAGCCAGTACCCGGGGCGCTTCGCCCGGCACCTGGTAGTCAGCCTCCAGCACATCGGCCGGCCAAAAATGGCCCAGGCCACGGGTGGCGATCACCGCCAGCAGGCCGAGGGTCATGATGATGGCAATCGCCACGGCGCCGCCGCTCATCCACACGCCCGGCGCGCCGCTCTTGTACCAGGATTTCAGGTTGTTCTGTTTCACGGACATATACCTTCCAAAACCTTAGAGCGACGAATACTTGGTGCGCAGGCGCTGGCGGATCAGCTCGGCCAGGGTGTTCATCACGAAGGTGAACAGCAGCAGCACCAGCGCCGCGAGGAACAGCACCCGGTAGTGGGTTCCACCGACCTCCGACTCGGGCATTTCCACCGCCACGTTGGCCGCCAGGGTGCGCATGCCCTCGAAGATGTTGATATCCATGATCGGCGTATTGCCGGTAGCCATCAGCACGATCATGGTTTCGCCCACCGCGCGCCCCATACCGATCATCAGCGCGGAGAAAATGCCCGGGCTGGCGGTGAGGATCACCACGCGGGTCAGGGTCTGCCAGGGCGTGGCGCCCAGGGCCAGGGAGCCGAAGGTCAGGCTTTTCGGCACACTGAACACTGCGTCCTCGGCGATCGAATAGATGTTCGGAATCACCGCGAAGCCCATGGCCAGGCCAACCACCAGGGCGTTGCGCTGATCGAAGGGAATGCCTAGGTCATTGGTCAGCCACTGGCGCATGTTGCCGTCGAACAGCAGGTTTTCCAGGTGCCCGCTCAGGCCCAGCGACAACCAGCCCACCAGCAGGATGACCGGGATCAACAGGGCGGCTTCCCAACCCTCCGGCACACGATGGCGCAAGCTGGCCGGCAGCTTGGTCCAGGCAAAGCCGAACAGCAGGATGCCGATCGGCGTCAACAGCAGCAGGCTGAAGATGCCCGGCAGGTGGTTCTCCAAAAACGGCGCGAGGAACAGGCCAGCGAAGAAACCGAGGATCACCGTGGGCAGCGCCTCCATCAGCTCGATCACCGGCTTGACCTTGGTACGCATGCGCGGCGCCATGAAGTAGGCGGTATAGATGGCTGCGGCAATCGCCAGTGGCGCCGCCAGGAGCATGGCGTAGAAAGCCGCCTTGAGGGTGCCGAACGCCAGCGGCGAGAGGCTCAGCTTGGGCTCGAAGTCGGTATTCGCCGAGGTGGACTGCCAGACATAATCAGGCTCCTGGTAGCTTTCGTACCAGACCTTGCCCCACAGCGCGCTCCACGACACTTCCGGATGCGGGTTGTCGATGAGGAAACTCTGCAAGCCGCCGGCATGCTCCAGCAGGACCCGGCTGGCGCGCGGCGACAGCGCAGCCAGCGTGGCACTGTCGGCTACCGACTGCTTGAGCAGGGTGCGCTGTGCGGTACTGTGGAAGATACCCAGCGTGCCTGCGGCATCCACCGCAATAAAGCCCTTGCGGCGCTCTTCCGGGAGAATCTGCAGCACCGGCGCGTTGTCCAGTTGGAAGCTGCGCACCTTCTGGAAGCTCGGGCTACCTTCATTACCACGCACCATGAACCACTGCTGGATGCCACCCTTGGCATCACCAAACAGGATGGAAATGCCACCCAACAGGCTGGTGGCCGTGGTGATGCGGTTGTCGGCATCCTTGAGCAGCTCATAGCGACCGTTCAGGTTGGCCTTGCGCAGATCGAAGACATCCACCATGGCCCGCCCGTTGCGGGCGTACAGCCACAGCTGACGCGGATCCAGCAACAGCCCGTGGACTTCCTCGGATACCGCCGGCAACTCGATACGCTGCTGCTCCAGGCTGACTTCGCCGGTGAACAGGTTCTCTTCGCGGGAGGAACTCAGCACGTGCAATTCGCGCCCGGTGGCGCCGGCCAGCAGCAGGGTGCCACTGTTCAGGTTGATCGCCAGGTGCTCGATCGGCCGGCCTTGCGGGTCCAGGCTGATCGGCGTGTCACCGAAGGGGTATTCGATGATCGGCGCAATGGTTCGCACATTGTCCGGGTAGCTGACCTTGTAGTTGTGCTGCAGTACCAGCACCTGACCATTGTCCAGGCCGAGCGCCACGCGGCGGCTACCCGGCTGGTCCTCGGCCAGCGTACGAATGGCCACACCCTGCGGCAACGGCAGGTCAAGGGCCTGCAGCGCTTCGCCGGTCTTCACCTGGAAAAACTGCACCCGACCATCCGCGGCCAGACGCATGGCCACCTGGTTTTGCTCCTCCATGGCCAGCAACAGTGGCTTGTCTGCCTCCGCCAGCCAGGCCGGCTGCTGCGCATCGCGCGCCTGCAACTCGGCGCCCTGGAACAGCGGCAACACCACATGCGCCAGGTAGAAGAAGATCAGGGTGATGGCGGCCAACACCGCCAGGCCACCGATGGACACGTACCAGCGTGCCAGGCGGTCCTTGAGCGCACGCAGGCGGCGCTTGCGCTGCAGCGCCGGCGTATTGAAGTCCAGTCCCAGGGGGTTGCCCGGGCTGGGCAGGCGATCTTTTGCCAGGTCATTCATGCGGAAGGTCTCTGCGCTACCTACAGATGCAGCGCACACGGCTGCTCAGGATTGCCAATCTAGCGAGCTTGTATGACAGAAACGTGACAGCTCGCTGACACAACAAAGCCCACCCGCAAGCGGATGGGCTTTGTCGCCAATCGGAAGGGCTGCCCGACAAAAGTCGGGCCAGCCCGACGCGGCCTCCGTGCCGCCTGCGCCCTTACAGGCCCAGTTCTTTCAGGGTTTTCTCAGCCACTTTGGAAGGCAGCGGAATGTAACCGTCCTTCATCACCACTTCCTGGCCCTGCTTGGACAGCATCAGCTTGATGAACTCGGCATCCAGCGGGCTCAGCGGCTTGTTCGGCGCCTTGTTGACATACACATAGAAGAAACGCGACAGCGGGAACTTGCCGGCCAGAGCATTTTGCTCGTTGGCCTCAAAGGCCTCGCCACCTTTCTTGGACAGCGGCACGGCACGCACGCTGGAGGTCCGGTAACCGATGCCCGAGTAGCCGATGGCATTCAGGGTGCTGGAAATCGACTGCACCACCGAGGCCGAACCCGGCTGCTCGTTGACGTTGGCCTTGAAGTCACCCTTGCACAGGGCTTCTTCCTTGAAGTAACCGTAGGTGCCGGATACCGAGTTACGGCCGAACAGCTGCAACGGCTTGGCCGCCCACTCACCGGTCAGGCCAACATCGCCCCAGGTCGTGATGTCCTTCTCGCCACCGCACAGGCGGGTGCTGGAGAAGATCGCATCGACCTGCTCGATCGACAGGCTCTGGATCGGGTTGTCCTTGTGCACGAACACCGCCAGGGCATCGATAGCCACCGGCACGGCGGTCGGCTTGTAGCCATACTTCTCTTCGAAGGCCTGGATCTCGCTATCTTTCATCGGGCGGCTCATCGGCCCCATGTTGGCAGTGCCTTCGGTCATCGCGGGCGGCGCAGTGGAGGAACCGGCGGCCTGGATCTGGATATTGACGTTGGGGTAGTTCTTCTTGAACTCTTCAGCCCACAGGGTCATCAGGTTGGCCAGCGAGTCGGAACCGACGCTGGACAGGTTGCCGGACACACCAGAGACCTTGCTGTAGCTCGGCAGGGCCGGATCGACAGCAGCTACCGCACTTACGGCGCTAACGCCAGCGGCGACAAAGGTCATGGCCGCCATCAAACGCTTGAGTTTCATGCCTTACTCCTGGAACGGATCGGGGTTGGTTGGTTCGTTGGCCAGTATCGGCAGCCGGTGTGAACACTCTATGAAGCGATTATGACAATTGCGTGACGCGCTCAGCCCGTACACGCCCACTGACGAGGAACGCCAGCATGCGTCAATTGCTGCTGATCACCTGCTGCACCCTGTTACTCACTGGCTGCCTGGGCATGCCGGCGGGCATGCAGCCGGTGCAGCCCTTCGAGCTGCCACGCTACCTCGGCCAGTGGTACGAAGTGGCGCGGCTCGACCACTCGTTCGAGCGCGGCCTGAGCCGGGTCAGTGCCGACTACAGCCTGCAGGCCAACGGCCAGGTGCAGGTGGTCAACCGCGGCTATGACGCGGCCAGCGGCCGCTGGCGCGAGGCCGTGGGTAAGGCGTACTTCGTCGCAAGCAGCGACCAGGGTTACCTCAAGGTTTCGTTCTTCGGGCCCTTCTACGGCAGCTACGTGATCTTCGAGTTGGACCAGCAGGACTACCGATACGCCTTCGTCGCCGGGCCAAACCGCGACTACCTGTGGCTGCTGGCACGCACCCCGCAGGTATCCCCAGCCCTGCGCGAGCGTTTTGTCGCGGTGGCCCGCGCGCACGGCTTCGCCACCGAACAGCTGATCTGGGTCGAACAACCCTGAAGCGCACGCACGGTCGCCGTGCGACCCACGGGTCGCGTATACTCGCCACGCGCCGCCGGCAGGCGGTGGTAGCGCCCATAACAACAACGCGCCGTGAGCATGCCGTACTGATGAACGACTTCGAACAGGAAGACCCCACACCCCAGGGTGACCTGGCCCTGCAACTGACCGCCCTGCCCCGTGAAAGCAATGGTTTCGGTGATATCTACGGCGGCTGGCTGGTTTCGCAAATGGACCTCGCCGGCACCGCCATGGCCAGTCGCATTGCCGGCGGCCGGGTGGCTACCGTGGCCATCGACCGCATGGCCTTCCTGGTACCGGTAGCGGTGGGCGCCCAGCTGTCGTTCTATACCCAGACCCTGGAGATCGGCCGCAGCTCGATCAAGATGCGCGTCGAAGTGTGGAGCGATGAACTGCACTCCAGCGAATGGCGCAAGGTCACCGAGGCCATGCTGGTATTCGTCGCCATCGACAGCAGCGGCCGTACCCGCCCGCTGCCGCCACGGCGCTGAAATGACTCGCCTGCAGGCCTGGCGCTTCGGCGACCTGCCCGGCTGGCGCCTGCAGCATGCCGGCGCCGAACTGGACATCCTCGCCCAGGGTGCGCAAATCCTCCGCTACCAGCGTGCTGGCGAGCCACCACTGCTGTGGTGCAGCCCGCAGGCCAGCTACCAGGCCGGGCAGAGTGTGCGCGGTGGTGTGCCGGTGTGCTGGCCCTGGTTCGGCGACCTGGGCCGCAACCCGCCAGACGTACAGGCCATGGTCGAAGGCAGTGCGCCCTTTCACGGCCTGGCGCGTAGCCGTGACTGGCAACTGCTCGACAGCGCTTGCGATGAGCGCGGCGTTAGCCTGAGCTTGCAGCTGAGCGGGCCGTTGCCGGGCTGGGCGCATACCGCCAGCCTGAGCCTGCACCTGCAGCTCGACGACGCCCTGACCCTGCGCCTGCACAACCACAACCATGGCGCACAGCCACTGGCCATCAGCCAGGCCCTGCACAGCTACTTTGCGGTCAGCGACATCCAGCAGGTACAGGTCAGCGGCCTGCACGACTGCCACTACCTGGAAACCCTCGACGACTGGCAACTGCGCCAGCAGCAGGGTGCGCTGCGCTTCAGCGGGGAAACCGACCGTATCTACCTGGGCCTGCCGGACTGCCTGTACCTCGACGACCCGCTCTGGCAGCGCCGCCTGTGCCTGGAAAGCCAGGGCTCACGCTCGGCGATCCTCTGGAACCCCTGGCAGGACAAGGCCCAGCGACTCAGCCAGTTCCCCGCGCAGGCCTGGCAGCAGATGCTCTGCATCGAAACCGCGAATGTCTGGGACGACTGCCTGCACCTCGCCCCCGGCGCGCAACACAGCCTGCAGCTGCGCCTGAGCAGCCAAGCGCTGCCCGCCCGCTGAGTCAATGGGCGATTGCCCGACCAGCCTGGCGTTGGGCACACTGCAGGAATAGCGCCCAGCCGCCCCCTGCCCGCCCGGGAGTCTCCGCGTGACCGACCAGACCAGCACCGAACACCACCTGGCCATTGCCCTGCTGCAATCGTTGGCCCAGGCCGACAGCGACGACTGCCTGCCCGCCCTGCAACAGCTGATGGCCTGGCTGCGTCCCAACCGCAGCCGCTTCAGCACGGCCCAGCGCATGGACAGCCTGATCGCCGTGCTGCCCGCGCAGGCCGCGCTGATCGCCCCATTTGCCGAACGCCTGCACGCCTGGCTGTGCCGCCTGCAGTTGTATCCGGCGCTGGTCGAGTTGGGCCTGTTCTCCCGGCGCGGCTTTGCCCGCGAGTGCATCGAACGCTGTTACGAGCGCCTCAATCCTGCCCCCCTCAACCTGCAGGATGCCCGCGACGTGCTACGCCTGTTGCTGCCCAGAGCCAGCGATCTGGACTGGCTGGAAGCTCTCGGCGGCAGCCGCTGGGCTGCGCTGTTCCAGGCACTGTGCCGCGCCCTCAGCCCGGAGTCGCTGGCCAGCCTGCGCCGCCATGCGCGTGCCGAATGCCTGTACGCCCTGGAAATGCTGGCCATCTGGGTGGCTGCCGAGGAGCTGGACCGCGACCTCATGCGCCTGGAGCCCAGCCTGGTAGAGCGCGACTCGGCATTCGTCGCCCTGCAGCGGGAAATCGCCCAGTGCATAGCCCAGCAGATGCAGGCATTGCACGAGCCCAGCCCGCCACCCTGCGACCTGGCACATATCGAGGTATTGCTGACCCAGTGCGCCGAGCAAATCCAGCGCCTGCGCCGACGCATGGTCAGCCGCGGCAGCAGCATTGCCCTGACACACCTGCTCGAGCGCCTGGAGCAGACCCTGGCGCGCCTGCAGCAGTTGCTCGACATCCTCTTCGCCGAACACCGCGAGCAGGCCGCCGGACAGGCCGCGCAACTGTTCCTCGAACTGGTCCAGGCTGGCCATGAACGGCGCGGCATTCGCGCGCTGTGGCGGCGCAATACACGCCTGCTGGCACGCAGCATCACGGAAAACACCAGTGATCATGGCGAGCACTACATCACCCGCGACCGCAGCGGCTACCTGGCCCTGCTGCGCTCGGCCGGCGGCGCCGGGATCATCATTGCCCTGCTCGCCCTGATCAAGATCCAGATCGGCAACCTGGGCCTGACACCGCTGAGCAGCGCCGTGCTGGTCAGCCTCAACTACGGGCTGGGTTTTGTCCTGGTGCACCTGCTGCACTTCACCATTGCCACCAAGCAGCCGGCGATGACCGCCGCGCGCCTGGCCCAGGACATCGAGCGTGGCGAGCGCGGCAAGGCCAACCAGAAACGCCTGGCCATGATGCTGGTGGACCTGACGCGCTCGCAGCTGGCCGCCGTACTGGGCAACGTGCTGGTGGCGGTCAGCCTGGCCTTTGCCCTGGCCTGGCTGTATGCCCTGTGGCAGGGCCAGGCCCTGCTGTCCAGCGCACAGGTCGCCTACCAGCTCAAGGCCGTGGCGCCCATCGACGGCCTGGCCCTGTGGTATGCCGCGATTGCCGGGGTCTGGCTGTTCTGTTCCGGACTGCTGGCGGGCTATTTCGACAACCGCGCGGCCTGCCTGGACCTGCGCGCCCGCCTGCTGCAGCATCCCCTGCTGAAGCGCCTGCTACCTTCCGCGACGCTGCGCGGCCGGCTTGCCGACTACCTGCATGACAACTACGGCGCGCTGATGGGCAATTTCCTGTTTGGCGTGATGCTTGGCATGACCGGCTATATAGGTCATAGCACGGGGCTACCGCTGGATATTCGCCACGTGGCGTTTTCCTCGGCGAACATCGGCTATAGCGCCGCCAGCGGTTCACTCAGCGTGGCGCTGTGCGCGCAGGCGCTGGGCATGGTCCTGCTGATCGGCCTGGTCAACCTGCTGGTGAGCTTCACCCTGGCCTTGCGCGTAGCGCTCAAGGCGCGCCAGGTACAGGTCGGCAGCCTGGGTACGCTGCTCACCAGCTTCATCCAGCAGGTCCGCAGCGCCCCGCGCCTGTTGCTGCTGCCACCACCTCCGCTGCCCGCTACCGACCAGGAAACGGACTCAGCGCCGCATTAGCCACAGCGCGCCGGCGGCTCCTCGCCGCGGGCATCCAGCGGCTCCTCGCAACCCTGCCCCGCATCCGGGCGCGGGCCGAGGAAGACCGGGCCAAGGTAGGCCAGCGCCAGGCCGAAGGCCGCCAGCCAGGCCAGGCCGCTGAGCAGC
Organism: Pseudomonas fluvialis; assembly: GCF_002234375.1. Classification (GTDB taxonomy): domain Bacteria; phylum Pseudomonadota; class Gammaproteobacteria; order Pseudomonadales; family Pseudomonadaceae; genus Aquipseudomonas; species Aquipseudomonas fluvialis. The sequence goes on along the minus strand of NZ_NMQV01000021.1, from coordinate 89,224 downwards.
TGCAGCGCCGCCAGCGGCATTCCCGGCCAACCGGCCAGGGCACGCAGCAGCGCAGAAAGCACCAGCAGGCCGGCAGCCAGCGGCACCCAGGGACGTTCATCGAGGGCATGACCACTGTGCGTGCGCCCGGCAATGCACAGCACGGCAAGGATCGACAACCCTATGCCGCCAATGGTCAGCAGGTGCCGACCGCTGCTCGCTGGCAGCGCTATGCCCAGTCCGTGCAGACCCAGCAGCAGGTAACCCAGCGCCATCAGCCAGTACACCGTGTACAGCAGCAACGCCCAGCGCGTGAACAGCGCCCGCCCGACATGCCAGTCATTGAGCAGGTTGCACAGGCTGGCGGCCGTCGCCAGCGCCAGCCAGCCACTGACCGCGCTGTGCGGCAGGTAGAACTCGACCAGGCTGTACAGGGCGATGCAGAACAGCGCCAGGTTGCGACGTGGCGGCAGGCTGCGATAGACGCGCCGCTCGCCATCCTCGGCCAGTGGCAGGGCTTCCAGCGCATCGTTGACGATGCGCATGGAGATCCGGCTCATGGCCACCACCACCAGCGCCATCAGTGCGCCGATGGCCGCATACAGCCAGCGCATCGGGTACAGCCCGCGCAACAGGTCGCTGTAGAAACCCACACCGAGCAAGGCCATGGCCAGCAGGCCGAAGAAGAAGGGCCACTGGCGCCGCGGCGCATCGCCGAGCAGGCGGCGCGTCAGCAGGCCGAGCAGGAGCAGGCCGAAACCGGCATTGCTCAAAGCGCTGGGCCACACGCCCAGCCAGCCGCTGGCCCAGAAGCACAGACGACCGAGCAGCCAGAGCAGGCCCAGGGCCACGAACAGCCGGCGCGGCACCGGCGCACTGCGGGTGAACTCCGGCACCGCGGTAAGCACAAAACCGGCCACCGCCGCCATGGCAAAGCCGAACAGCAGTTCGTGGGCATGCCAGACCAGCGCGCCACCCGGCACCGCCGGCAGCCAGCCCCAGCCGGCGAGAAACGCCAGCCACGGCAGCAGCGCCAGCAGCGCGCAGAGCAGGCTGAGCAGGAAGAATGGGCGGAACGCGCAGAGCAGCAACGGCGGCGCCAGCAAACGCGAGCTCAGCATCGGCCAGCCCTCGGCAGTCCCGGCGAGCTGGGCAGCGCCTGCACCTGCAGACCGCCGGCCAGGCCGTCGGCCGGCGGCCGGGCAGGGTGCTCCGGCAGGCCGAAGCTGGCGCGTACCGCCGGCTGCTGGAGCAGCTCGGCGGTGTGCTGGTAGACCCAGGCATCGTCACGCTGCAGGGCCGGCAAGGCCAGCTGGTAGCGGGCGACGATACGCCCCGGCTCGGCGGCCATCAGCAGGATGCTGTCGCACAGGCGCACCGCTTCCATAAGGTCGTGGGTAATCATCAGTACCGCCATGCCGCGCTCGGCCTGTTCGTTGAGCAGCAACTGGTACAGCTCCGCCTTGAGGCCGATGTCCAGCGCCGAGAAGGGTTCGTCGAGCAGCAACAGCTGCGGTTGCAGGAGCAGCGCGCGGGCCAGCGCCACGCGGCTCTGCATGCCGCCGGACAGCTGGCGCGGAAACTTGTCCATGTCACTGGCCGCCAGGCCCAGGCGCAGGGCCAAGGCACGCGCCCGCTGCTGCCGCTCGCGGCGCGCGACACCAGCGGCCTTGAGGCCCAGGGCAATGTTGTCCAGGGTGCTCTGCCAGGGTAGCAGGCGCGGCTGCTGGAACATGCTGGCCTGGCTGCTGAAGTCGTTGTCGATCACCCCGTCCTGCACGTCCAGCAGGCCGTTGCACAGGTGCAGCAGGGTGGTCTTGCCGCACCCCGAGGGGCCGACCAGCGCGCACAGCTCACCGGCCGCCAGTTCAAAGTGGATGTCATCGAGCACCCGGGTACGCACGAATTCGTGGCCCAAGCCGCGCACCCGCAGGCGCGCCGCAGACGAAGGGTTATTCATGCGCCACTCTCCCGCCAGCGTTCCACTTCGCGCTTGAGCGGTTCGAGGAACAGGTACTCCAGGCCCAGCAGCAACACCACCACGGCACAGATCCAGGCCATGCTGGCGGCGCTGTCGAGGTGTGCACGGCTCACCGCCAGGGCGGCGCCCACGCCATCCTGGGTGGCCAGCAGCTCGGCCATCACGACAATCTTCCAGGACATGCCCAGTGCGGCGATCCACGCCGGGAACAGATAGGAAAACACGTGCGGCAGGTACAGATCGAACAGCTTGAGGCGCGCCGGCAGGCGCATGGCCAGGGCCATCTCGCGCAGCTGGTTGTCCAGCGTGCGGGTGCCCTGCAGCGCACCGACGAACACCACCGGAAACGCCGCGACGAACACGGTGAACACCGGCGTACCGTCGCTGGCACCGAACCACAGCATGGCCAGCACCAGCCAGGCGATCGGCGGCATGCCCATCAGCACGGTGACCAGCGGCCGCGACATCATCGAAGCGGTCATCGACACCCCGGCCGCCAGGCCCAGCAGGCTGCCGGCCAGCAGCGCCAGGGCCAGGCCACTGAGGGCGCGGCGCCCGGTGACCAGCAGCTCCTGCCAGAGACTGCCGTCCTCGGCGAAACGACCCAGTGCGGCAAAGGCCTCCAGCGGCTGCGCCAGCACCAGCGAACCATAGTGCTCGCTGGCCAGCTGCCAGGCGGCCAGCAACAACAACAGGCTGCACAACGCGCCCCAGCCACTCCACAGGTAGGCCGGCAGTTCGCCGAGCACGCTGCGCAACAGCCTCATGGCTGGGCGTCTCCATCCAGGTAGAAGGCCGCATCCGGCAGGCGTCCGCCGATCAGCGCCGGGTTGCGCTGCAGCAGTTGCTCGAGGAGAAACTCCACCTCCTCACGGGCCTCGCGGGCCGGCACCGCCTGCATCTGGCTGACCGCCATGGCATCGGCCACCGCCTCGGCACTGAGCGCCGGCACGCGCGCGGCCACCAGTTCGCCACAGGCCTGGGCGTTGACCTGGCACCAGTTCAGCGACTCGGCATAGGCGCTGGCGATGCGCGCGGCCAGCTGCGGGTTGTCACGCTGCGCGCCGACCAAGGCGATGCCGGCCTGGGCGATGCGTGGCTGACGGGCAAAGCTCAATCCCCAGGCCTGCTGGATATCCAGGCTGCGATAGAGTTCCGGGGCGATCAGCCCGAGGGGAAACGAGCCGCTCTTGCGCAGCGCCATGGATACCGCCGGCTCGGCCAGCAGGGCATGGTCGACCCGGCGCATCAGCAGCAGCTGCATGGCGTCCAGCGGATTGGCCACGTAGCGCAGGCGCACGTCCTCGCGCAGGTTGAGCCCGGCACGCTCGGCAAGCAGGCCGAACAGCACGTCGGGCATGTCGCCACGGAACGGCATGGCCACTTCGCGGCCCTTGAAGTCTTCGATACGGGTCAGCCCCGGCTCACGCGAGACCATCCACAACAGGCCCCAGGTCGACACGTTGAGCAAGCGCAGCGACGCCCCGCGGTTGTACAGGTTGGCCGCCACGTTGACCGGCATGGCCAGCACATAGGCCTGCCCGTCCAGTGCCATCAGGCGCAGCTGATCAGGGTCGCGCCAGCTGACGAACTCGACCTGCTCGGCCAGGTCGGCCAGCGCACCGGAGTCGACCATATGCACCAGCGGATTGGACACCGCCGAGTAGGGGCCGGCCAGCACCAGGCGCGGCAGCTTGTCGGCAGCCGGCAGCAGGCTGGAAAACAGCGCCAGAATCAATCCGGCGAGAAGCGCGTGTCGCGGCATGAGGGAAGCTCCCATGGACAAGGACCACGTCGCCTCGCGCAGGCCAGGCGGCGTTTGTGTACATGGTAACGCTTCTCAAATTCGCTGCAGCGACTCAAATCAAGATCGGCGTTTTTTGTCGACCCACTCAGGCGCTCTGGTAGCGTTCCAGCCAGTGCGCATAGGGCGCCGGCAATACCCAGGTGGGCCGTTCGATACCCAGTGCGCGGGCCGCCTGCAACGGCCAGTGGGGATTGGCCAGCAGGGCGCGGCCGATCATCACCAGGTCCATCTGCCCGCTGGCGATCACCCGTTCAGCGTCATGCGGATTGTCGAGCATCCAGGAAGAGGCCACCGGCATGTCGGCCTCGCGCCGTACCCGTTCGGCTAGCGGGGCAAGGAAAGCCGGCGCCCAGGGAATGTCCGCCTGCGGGGTGGAGAAGCCGATGCTTACGCTGAGCAGATCCAGCCCGCCCTGACGCAGCGCCTTGGCCAGCGCGATGGATTCGTTGAGGGTGCGCTCATCATCACCGTCATATTCGATCACCCCGAAGCGGGCCGTCAGCGGCAGGTGCTGCGGCCAGACCTCACGCACCGCCGCGAGGGTTTCCAGGAGAAAGCGGCTGCGCTTCTCCAGGCTGCCACCGTACTGATCGGTACGCTGGTTGGCATGCCGCGAGAAGAAGCTCTGTGCCAGGTAGCCATGCGCAAAATGCAGCTCCAGCCACTCGAAACCCGCCGCCAGGGCACGCTGCGCGGCTGCCACGAAATCTGCCTGGACGCGGGCGATATCTTCCAGCTGCATGGCCTGTGGCTGGCGCGACAGATGACCACCAAACGCCAGCGGCGAAGGCGACAGGGTCGGCCAGCCGCGCGGATCATCTTCAGCGATATGGTCATCGCCTTCCCATGGGCGGTTGGCGCTGGCCTTGCGTCCGGCATGGGCGATCTGGATGCCCGCCACGGCACCACCCGCCTTGATGGCTCGAGCCACACCGGCCAGGGCCTGCGCCTGCTGGTCGTTCCACAGGCCGAGACAGGCCGGACTGATACGCCCCTCCGCCGCCACCGCCGTAGCCTCGACCACTACCAGGCCGGCCCCTCCGCGGGCCAGACCGGCGTAATGATGCAGGTGCCAGTCATTAGCCAGGCCTTCGCTGGCCGAGTACTGGCACATGGGGGCCACGGCAATACGGTTACGCAGGGTGAGACTTTTTACCTGCAACGGGCTGAACAGGGCAGACATGCGGATTCCTCGCGGGCAAGCACAGAGCAGGTTCGCCACCACACCGGGCAGCGAACGACGAGGCGGCATGTTAGCCAGCCGGGCCTGCGAGGGTAATTCGAATGCCGTGATGGCAACTATCGATGCCGTGCATACCGCCCCGGGCTGCCTGCACAGCCAGGCCCGGGGCGGTCGGGCACTCAGAAGCTGCCGCTGAAGGCCAGCGTCGCGCCACGCCCGGGAGCCGCCAGCTCCTGGCCGCTGACACCGTCGGTGAGGTGCTCGTGGTACTGCTTGTTGGCCAGGTTGCTCAGGCGCAGGTCGAGGTTGGCGGTCTTCAGCACGCCCAGCGCGCCGAAGCCGTAGCCCAGGCTGGCGTCGGCCGTGACGAAGCCGTCAGTCTTGTTCTCCGTGCCATTGCTGAAGCGCGTGGCGACGCGGTTCTGCGCCGCCACCGCACGCAATCCGGCGTGCCAGTACAGGCCCTGCTCGGCAGGCTGGCCGATGCCCAGGCGCAACTCGCTGGCCGGCATCTGGTAGAGCGGCTCGTCATCCTGCTGGTTGTTGCCGCGCAGCCAGGTAAAGCCGGCATCCACGGTGAAGGCGCCCAGCGGCAGCTGCAGGCCGCCCTCCAGGCCGTAGATCACCACCTGGTCGAGGTTCTCGGTGCGCTTGACCGGCCCCTGCGGGGTAACCTGCCCGGTCACCCGGCCGGCGATGTAATCGTCGATGCGCGTATGGAACGCCGCCAGCTGGTAGCTCAGCCCGGCGTCACGGCCCTTCAGGCCCAGCTCGAAGCTGCTGGAACGCTCGGCCTCCAGCTGCGGGTTGCCGACATGGTAGTAGCCATCACCGCGCGCCGAGTCCTCGAAGCGTTCACGCATGTCCGGGGTGCGGTAGGCCTGGCCGAGGTTGGCATACAGGTTGAGCGTGGCGCTCAGCGGCTGCACCACGCCCAGCGACCAGGACAGGTTGTGGTCGGTGTTGTCCAGCCCGCTGGTCTGCGTGCCGCCCTTGACCCTGGCATCGCCGCGGTTGCGGTCATAGCGCAGGCCGGCGGTGAACTGGCTCTGCCCCAGGCTGAACTCATCCTGCAGGAACAGCCCGCTGGAGCGCAGCTCGCCGTCCTCGAAGGGGTTGTTGAGAATCCGCACGCCACTCGGCAGCGGCGACATGAAGCGCTGCGGGTCACCGGTCATCTTCCAGGTTTCCGCGCCCAGGGTCAGCCGGTGGTTGTCGCCCAGCGGGGTCGTCCAGGCACTGCGCAGGCCATGGGTAATGAAGCTGACGTCGTTCTCCACGTAGTTGCGCTGCAGACGGCTGGAATAGGCACGAATCTGCCGGAACACTTCCTGGCGGTACACCTCGCTGGACAGGGTTCCCTCGCCCAGCGGCGCATCCAGGCCCAGGCTGTACAGTTCGCGCTCCTGGCGGGGCGAGTGGATGGTGGCGATGCCCACCGTCGGCGGCATCGCCACCGGACGGGTGGAGCCGGGATACCAGACATCCTCGTCGACATGCCGCTGCAGGTTGAGCCGCGCCACATAGTCCTCGGCGATTTTCTGCTGATACTTGAGCAGCAGGCTGTCCGACTGGTAACCGGTGTTCTTTTCCCGATCCTGCGGGCTTTTGTAGTCGCCGACGTCACGCCCGGCCAGGCCCAGCAACACGGCATGCTCGCTGCTGCTGTCATGCACGGTCAGTGCGCCGCTGAAGCCCTTGTCGACACTGCTGGCCGCCACGCCGAAGCGCCCGCCCTGTTCACGCTGCGCGGAGAACTCGGCTTGCGGGGTCAGCAGGTTGACCACCCCGCCCATCGCACCGCTGCCATACAGCACCGAACCCGGCCCCTTGACCACCTCCATGCGCTCGAGCAGGCCGAGATCGAGGAAGGAGGCCAGCGCCCCCTGCGGCTGTGCCGAGTTGACGCGAATGCCGTCGACCATCACCACCACGCTTTCCTTCTTCAGGCCGCGCAGCACCGGGTTTTGCCCCCAGGCGCCATCGCTCTGCACCGCCAGGCCCGGCTGGCCACGTAGCAGGCTGCCGGCCGGCGCGCTGCTGCCAGGTGCCGGCTGCAGTACTTCGATGGCCTGCGGCGTGTCGAAACTGTCGCTGGCATAGCCGCGTGCGGTCACTACGGTGCTGTCGAGGCTCAGCGTATTGGCCTGCGCCGCCAGGCTGGCGGCACTCAGGCAGGCAAGGGCAAGCGGGTGGAGAAGAAAGCGCATGAGACACCTGAGGACGTGCGATGTGTGAACTGATACTAATCTAAATAACAATCTTTATCATTTGATTAGAATCAAGATTCACCGCCGCACAGCACAGAGCCCGCACTGGGCGGGCTCTGTGGGACAACTCAGGGGTCGGCTGGGCTCAGAAAGCCGGAACCACGGCGCCCTGGTACTTCTCCTGAATGAAGCTACGCACTGCCTCGCTGTGCAGGTGTTCGACCAGCTTGTGCATGGCCGCACTGTGCTGGTTGTCGGCACGCGCCACCAGGATGTTCACGTAGGGCGAGTCGCTGCCTTCGATCAGCAGCGCGTCCTGGGTCGGCTTGAGGCCGGCTTCCAGCGCGTAGTTGGTGTTGATCAGCGCCAGGTCGACCTGGTTGAGCACGCGCGGCAGGGTCGCCGCTTCCAGCTCACGCACCTTGAGGCGCTTGGGGTTGTCGAGAATGTCACGCGCCGACGCGGTGATGCCGGCTTCCGGCTTGAGGCTGAGCACCCCGGCCTTGGCCAGCAGCAGCAGCGCGCGGCCACCGTTGGTGGCGTCGTTGGGGATCACCACGCTGGCGCCCTCGGGCAGCGCATCGAGGCTCTTCAGGCGCGCCGAGTAAACACCGAACGGCTCGATGTGCACGCCGGCCACGCTGACCAGTTCGGTGCCCTTGGTCTTGTTGAACTCATCCAGATACGGCTGGTGCTGGAAGAAGTTGGCATCCAGACGCTTCTCCGCCACCTGGATGTTCGGCTGCACATAGTCGGTGAACACCTTGACCTGCAGCTCGATGCCTTCGGCAGCCAGCTTGGGCTTGATGAACTCGAGGATTTCCGCGTGCGGCACCGGCGTGGCGGCCACTTGCAGGGTTTCTGCCTGCACCGCGAAGGTGGCAACGGCGGCAAGGCTGAGCAGCAGTTTTTTCATGACAAGGCTTCCTTTTGGGACAGTCGGTAAAAGGGCGGGTAGCCCCGGATCATTTGCGCGAGTAGTGCTGCACCAGGCGATCACCCAGGCTCTGCAGCAGCTGCACGAGGAGCAGCATGAGCACCACGGTAACCAGCATCACGTCGGTCTGGAAACGCTGGTAGCCGAAACGGATGGCCAGGTCGCCGAGGCCGCCCGCCCCCACCACGCCGGCCATCGCCGTGTAGGACACCAGGGTGATGGCGGTAACCGTGATGGCCGCGATGATGCCCGGACGCGCCTCCGGGAGTAGCGCGCGGAAGATGATCTGCCGGGTGCTGGCGCCCATCGCCTGGGTGGCCTCGATGATGCCGCGATCGACTTCGCGCAGCGCGGTTTCCACCAGCCGTGCGAAGAACGGCGTGGCACCGGCCACCAGCGGCGGAATGGCCCCGGCCACGCCCAGCGAGGTGCCGGTCAGCAGCAGGGTCAGCGGAATCATCACGATCAGCAGGATGATGAATGGCAGCGAGCGCAGCACGTTGACCAACAGCGAGAGCAGCGCATACAGGCCGCGGTTATCGAACAGCTGACGCGGCCCGCAGAGGAACAGCAGCACGCCCAGCGGCAGGCCGAGCAGCACGGTGAACAGCAGCGAACCGCCGAGCATGAGCAGGGTGTCCAGACTGGCCAGACCAATCTCGTACCAGTCGATATGGCTGAAGAAGGCGTCCATCAGCGCAGCACCTCCAGATGCACGTCGGCGGCCTGGAAGCAGGCCAGCGCGGCGTCGATGTCGCCGCCGGTCAGGGCCAGGGTCAACTGGCCGTAGGGCACGTCTTTGATGCGGTCGATGCGCCCGGCCAGGATGCTGTAATCGACGCCGCTGCGGCGCGCCACCTGACCAAGCAGCGGTGCGTAGGTCGCCTCGCCCTGGAAGGTCAGACGCAGGATGCGTCCCGGCACATGGGCGAAGTCGGCGTGCTGCGCGTCGGCGTCCACCGCCTCATCTTCCTGGACGAAGCGCTGCGTGGTGGGATGCTGCGGGTGCAGGAATACCTGGGCCACCGCGCCCTGCTCGACGATGCGCCCGGCGTCCATGACCGCCACGCGGTCACAGACCCGGCGGATCACGTCCATCTCGTGGGTGATCAGCACGATGGTCAGGCCCAGCTCGCGGTTGAGCTCGGCCAGCAGCTGCAGGACCTGCCCGGTAGTCTGCGGATCGAGCGCACTGGTCGCCTCGTCGCACAGCAGGATCTTCGGTGCCGTCGCCAGGGCGCGGGCAATGCCGACCCGCTGCTTCTGCCCGCCGGACAGCTGTGCCGGATACTTGTGCGCCTGCTCGGCCAGGCCGACGCGCTGCAGCAGCTCATCGACACGCTGGGCGATGGCCCGGCGCGACAATTCGCCGGCCAGCTGCAATGGCATGCCGACGTTTTCCGCCACGGTCTTCGAGGACAGCAGGTTGAAGTGCTGGAAGATCATGCCCAGGCGCTGGCGGAAACGCCGCAGGCCCTGGCTGTCCAGTGCGGTGACGTCCTCGCCATCGATGACGATGCGCCCGCCACTGGGCTGCTCCAGGCGATTGAGCAGGCGCAGCAGGGTGCTCTTGCCGGCGCCGGAGTGGCCAATCAGGCCGAACACCTCGCCCCGGCCAATGTGCAGGTCGCAGGGGTGCAGCGCGGGAATGTCTCGGCCATTGACCTGGTAGGCCTTGTGCACCTGGTGCAGTTCGATCACGGATAAACCTTTTGGGCTTGCAGGCAGACACAGCGCGGATGGCGACGTGACAGCCGGATAGACGGATGCAGGCGGGGAAGTCTACCCGCAGCGGCATAGGTCGCAAAAATCTTTATAGACCTATGCTTATAGCCTTTTGTCGGAAAACTGTCTGCCCGATCAACCCTGTCGACAGTGATCCAGCAGCAGCTGCGGGGCCTGCTCGGGCACCAGCAACTGCCGGGGCTGCAGCTCATAGTGGCTGTCCAGCCTCTTCACCCGCGCCGCCAGCAGGGCCGCCACCCAGGCGTAGTCACGCACCTGGCGCACCTGGATCTGCAAGCGGCAGTCGAACTGCACCAGATCGGCGGCCACGCCATCGAGCAGCTCACGCAGCGCCTGGTTGTCCTGCTGATCCAGCATGGGCAGGGCAATCTGGTTAAGCGGCTTGCTCAGGTCAATATGTTGCGGTTCACGACGCGCCGCTTCGGCCGCAGCCGCTGCGGCTGCACGGGCCTGTTCGGCAGCCAGTGCCTGCGCCTGTGCGGCGCGGGCCTGCTCGGCCTGGCGCAAGGCCTGTAGACGCTGCGCCTCGGCCTGTTGCGCGGCCAGCGCCTGGGCTTGCGCACGCGCCTCGGCAGCTGCTCGGGCAGCGCCGATATCGCGCTCCAGGGCAGCATCCTCATCGGCGTTGGGCAGGTGACGACGCGCCTGCTGCAAGGCTTGCCCGGCAGCCGCCAGATCCCCCGAGGCCAGGTGGCGGCGGCCCTGCGCCAGATAGGCGGCGGCCAGCAGGCGGCGCGCACCCTGCAAGCGGGTATCCCCGGGAATGCGCTGCTGCAGGCCCTGCAGCTGACGCTCGGCATCGGCCAGGCGACCGGCCCCCAGCTGCTGCTCCAGCACACGCAGGGCCTGCACGTTTTCATCCACCGGCGGCAGGTTGTCCGCCTGCAACGACGGGCAGATCAGCAAAGACACAAGCAGCAGGCGGGACAGGTTCATGACAGGCAGACCGGGCAGCGCAGTGGGGGAAATGATCACGCGCCCGGCGGACCGTTCGTCAAAAGCTGACTCATGGGGTCGCACCCGCATGGCGCGGCAAATTCTACACTGCGCGCCGACGCAGCAGAAAGCTGAGCAAAAACAGTGCTGCGGCACAGACCACAATCGATGGGCCGGCCGGGGTGTCCTGGAACCACGACAGACTGAGCCCGCCACACACCGCGAGCAGGCCGAGCAGGCTGGCGCCCAGCGCCATCTGTTCCGGGGTGCGCGCATGGCGCTGCGCGGCGGCGGCCGGAATGATCAGCAGCGAGGTGATCAGCAGCACCCCGACGATCTTCATGGCCACCGCGATAACCAGGGCAATCAGCAGCATCAGCGCCAGACGAATGGCCGCCACCGGCAGCCCTTCGACCCGCGCCAGCTCCTCATGCACGGTAATCGCCAGCAGCGGTCGCCACAGCGGCACGAGTATCAGCAGCACCAGCGCACTGCCCGCGACTATCCAGTACAGGTCCTCGCGGCTCACCGCCAACAGGTCACCGAACAGGTAGCTCATCAGGTCGATACGCACTTCGGGCATGAAACTCAGGGTCACCAGGCCCAGCGACAGGGTGCTGTGCGCGAGGATGCCCAGCAGCGTGTCGGAAGCCAGTGGCTGGCGCTGCTGCAGGGTCACCAACAACAGCGCCAACAGCAGGCAACCGACGGTGACCGCCAGGGTCGGGCTGATATCCAGCAGCAGGCCGATGGCCACGCCAAACAGCGCCGCGTGCGACAGGGTGTCACCAAAATAGGCCATGCGCCGCCAGACCACGAAGGAGCCCAGCGGGCCAGCCACCAGCGCCAGCGCCAGGCCGGCGAGCAGGGCATGCAGGAGAAAGTCGGGCATGGTCATCAGTGCTTGCAGTGGGGGCCGTGAACATGGGGGGTGAGCACCACGCCGCCATGCAGGTCGTGCTGGTGGTCATGGTGATGCTGGTAGACCGCCAGGCTGCGCGCATCCTGGCCAAACAGCGCGTGAAAGGCCGGGTCGGCGCCAACCTGCTCGGGATGCCCGGAGCAGCAGACATGCCGGTTCAGGCAGATCACCTGGTCAGTGGCACTCATCACCAGATGCAGGTCATGCGAGACCATCAATACGCCGCAGCCGTAGCGTTCGCGCAGGCGGCCGATCAGCCGGTACAGCTCGGCCTGGCCTGCCACATCGACGCCCTGCACCGGCTCGTCGAGCACCAGCAGCTGCGGCTTGCGCAGCAGTGCGCGGGCCAGCAGCACGCGCTGCAGCTCCCCGCCGGAGATGGCCTGCAGCGGGCTGTTGAGTACCTGCTCGGCACCTACCTCGGCCAGCGCCGCCTCGGCCTCGGCACGACCGACCCCGGCCACCAGGCGCAGGAAGCGCAGCACGCTGAGCGGCAGGGTCGCCTCCACCGAGAGTTTTTGCGGCATATAGCCAATACGCAGGCGCGACTGGCGCCAGACGCTGCCCTGGCTGGGCCGCAACAGCCCCAGCACGACGCGCACCAGGGTGGTCTTGCCGGCACCGTTGGGGCCGATCAGGGTGACGATCTCCCCGGCCTGCAGATCCAGGTTGACGCCCTCCAGCACCGCCTGGCCGGCAAACTGCACGGTGACATCATGCAAACGAATCAGGCTGTCGGACATGGCGACTCCTGACAGGCCCGACAACGCCCCAGCACCTCGACGGTCTGCCCCTCCACGGCAAAGCCCAGGGCCGCCGCACTGCTGACGATCGCCTGGCTGATCGCGGGTTGCTGCAGCTCGATGGCGGCATGGCACTGCCGGCAAATGAGGAACTGCCCCTGATGCACATGCCCGGGATGGCTGCAGCCGACAAAGGCATTCAGCGAAGCAATGCGGTGCACCAGGCCGTGTTCCAGCAGAAAGTCCAGCGCCCGGTAGACGGTCGGCGGTGCAGCACGCCGGCCGTCCACTTCACTGAGCACGCCGAGGATGTCATAGGCGCCCAACGGCCGGTGGCTTTGCCAGACCAGCTCCAGCACACGCTTGCGCAGGGTAGTCAGGCGCACCCCCTGCTGCAGGCAGAGCTGCTCGGCCTGCTCAAGCGCGTGGCTGACACAATGGCTATGGTCATGCGGCTGGCAAGCCAGCTCGGGATGGGCAGAAGCAGTCATGGGCGATGGGGGCGACGGCAATGGCGAAGAGACGTTATTCTATTACGCTTTACAGCCCAGGTGTTGCCATCGTGCGTTGCTTCCTTGCCCTTGCCGCCCTCCTTTTCGCCAGCAGCCAGGCACTGGCTGACGTGCGCGTACTGACCAGCATCAAGCCACTGCAGCTGATTGCCGCCGCCGTACAGGACGGCCTCGGGCAGCCCGAGGTGCTGCTGCCGCCGGGCGCCTCGCCGCACCACTTTGCCCTGCGCCCCTCGGACATGCGCAAGCTGCAGCAGGCCGAGCTGTTCTACTGGATCGGCCCGGACCTGGAAGGCTTCCTCGCCAAGCCGCTGGCCAGTCGCACGGCCACGACACTGGCCGTACAACAGCTCGATGGCCTGCAGCTGCGCCACTTTGGCGAGCCTGCCCGTCCCGCTGACCATGACCATGACCATGACCATGACCATGACCATGACCATGACCATGACCAGCATGAGTCTGCCCACGACGAACATGATCACCAGCATCAGCCCGGCACCCTGGACGCCCACCTCTGGCTGTTGCCGGCCAATGCCCAGCGCATCGCCCAGCGCATGGCCAGCGACCTAGCCGCGCTGGACCCGCAACAGGCCGCACGCTACCAGGCGAATGCCGACGCCTTCGCGCAACGCCTGAGCACACTCGACCAGCACCTGCAGGCACGCCTGGCGCCGCTGCAGGGCAAGCCGTTCTTCGTCTTCCACCAGGCGTTCGACTACTTCGAACAGGCCTATGGCCTGCAACATCGCGGGGTATTCAACCTGCTCGGCGAAGTGCAGCCCGGCGCCCGGCATGTCGCACTGATCCGCCAGCAACTGCAGAGCACCGGCCCCAGCTGCCTGTTCAGCGAACCGCCGCTGCGCCCGCGCCTGCTACAAACCCTCGGCGACGGCCTGCCGGTACGCATGGCCGAACTGGACGCCCTGGGCTATGCGCTGGCCGCCGATGCCGAGGGCTATCCGCGCCTGCTGGAAAACCTCGCCGACAACCTGGCCGGCTGCCTGGAGCAACTGTAAGCCGACGCCGCCAGCAGCACGCACCGGCTAACCCGCCGCCGGCACCCGTCCCGCATAGTCCGCGACCAGCCCCAGGAGAATCGCCAGTCCGGCCCAGTGGTTGTGCAGAAACGCCTGAAAACAGGCCTGCGGTTCGCGCGAGCGGGTCTGCCAGAACTCCCAGGCAAAACACAACGCCGCCACCAGCAAGCCGCCATGAAAAGCCAGGCCGAGCTTGAACTGTGCCCCGGCCAGCAACAGGCAGAACAGCGCCAACCCCTGCAGGGTAAGGATGATCGCGCGGTCGGCATCGCCGAACAGGATGGCCGTGGACTTCACGCCAATCTGCAGGTCGTCCTCGCGGTCGGTCATCGCATAGTAGGTGTCGTAGGCCACCGTCCACAGCAGGTTGGCGAAGTACAACAGCCAGGCCGCCAGCGGCACCTCGCCGGTTTCGGCCATGAACGCCATGGGAATGCCCCAGGAATAGGCCGCCCCCAGCACCACCTGCGGGTAGTAGGTATGGCGTTTCATGAAGGGGTAGCAGGCCGCCAGGGCCAGCGCGCCAAACGACAGGTAGAGGGTCGCCAGGTTGGTGCACAGCACCAGCAGCAGGCTGAGCAGCAACAGCCCGGCGAACAGGCCCAGCGCCTCGCGCTCGCTGACCCGCCCACGCACCAGCGGGCGCTGGTGAGTACGCGTGACATGCCCGTCGAAGTGCCGGTCGGCATAGTCGTTGATCACGCAACCCGCCGAGCGCATCAATACCACGCCGCTGACGAAAATCAGCAGATTGCCCCAGCTGGGCACACCCTCGGCCGCCACCCACAGCGCCCAGAGGGTCGGCCAGAGCAGCAGGTAGATGCCAATCGGGCGATCCAGGCGCATCAACTGGATAAAGTCGAAAGCCCGCGGGTGCAGGCGATTGAGCGATTGCAGCAGCTTCAGATACATGCGCGTTCTCCGGGCGAGGCGGCGATTATAGGCCGGCATCCTGCCAGAAGCGCGGCAGGAACACCTCGGCCACCAGCACCTGCAAGGCTCCGCGGCTGAAGCAGGAGCGCCGCGCCCACAGCCCATCGGCCTGCATGGCCGGCGGCAACCAGGCCGACGGATAGCGACAGGCTTCGATGGCACCGCGCTGGAAGGCCTGATCGCTGAACAGCAACTCGCCCAGCGAGCGACAGCCCAGTTGGGCCAGGTCGAGCCCTTCGCCCTGGCTGTGCGCGGCCACACTGCGGGCAAACACCCAGGCCTGGCCCGCCCCACGCAGGTACACCTCACGCACCCAGCCGCGTGCCGCAGGTGGCAAGCCCAACGCCCGGCACTCATCGGCGCGCAGGCTCTGCCAACCTTCCTGGAGCGGCTGCACGCTGAACTGACCGCCCGCCAATGCGCTCAACCGACGGGTCAGCGAATCACAGGAAAACAGCCAGTCGCGCCAGCTGGCCGGCAGCTCGGCAGGCATGTGCGCCACACTCAGCCAGGCCGGCGTGGCAATCGGCGTATCGGACACGGCAACTCATTCCGCAGCTAAAAGCGCGGCAAGCTTACCATCGCGCCCGCCCCCCTGTGCGTGCCGGCTATTGCCGGCAGGCGACACACGCAGTACAAACGACAGCACCTCCCCCCGATGAGACTGCCCGGCATGAAACAATGGCAATGCATAGTGTGTGGCCTGATCTACGACGAACGCCTGGGCTGGCCGGATGACGGCATCGCCCCGGGTACCCGCTGGGAAGATGTCCCGGCAGACTGGCTGTGCCCCGACTGCGGCGTGAGCAAGGATGACTTTGAGATGGTCCTGCTGTCATGACGGCAACAGGGCCCGCGCATGCCCCGCTGGTGATTGTCGGCAGCGGCCTGGCGGGCTACCAGCTGGCCCGCGAATGGCGCAAGCTGGACAGCCAGACACCCTTGCTGATCATCAGCCAGGATGACGCCCGCGCCTACGCCAAGCCCATGCTGTCCACCGGACTGGCCAAGGACAAAAGCGCCGAACAACTGGTGCAGGCCGAGGCCGGCGCGATGGCCGAGCAACTCAAGGCACAAATTCGCAGCCATACACAGGTCACGGCCATCGACCCGGCCCAGCGCCAGTTGTGGCTGGGCAACGAGTGCCTGACCTACCGTGACCTGGTGCTGGCCTGTGGCGCCGAGGCACTCCGGCCCGACCTGCCGGGCGATGCCGCCGATTGCCTGTTCACGGTCAACGACCTGCAGGACTACGCACGCTTTCGCCAGGCCCTGCACGGCAAGCAGCGGGTGCTGATCCTCGGCGCCGGACTGATCGGCTGCGAATTTGCCAACGACCTGCTGCTCGGCGGCTACCAGCCCTGCCTGGTGGCGCCCGCCCCGCAGGTCATGCCCGGCCTGCTGCCCGCGCCCAGCGCCAGCTGCGTGCAGGAGGCCCTGGCGGCAGCCGGCGCCGAGTTCCACCTAGGACGTCAACTGGTACGCCTGGAGCACGCCCGCAGCGGCCTGTGCGCCAGCCTGGATGATGGCCGGCAACTGCATGCCGACCTGCTCCTCGCAGCCATCGGCCTGCGCCCACGTACCCGACTGGCCAGCCAGGCAGGCCTGGCCGTGGGCCGCGGCATTCAGGTCGACCGCCTGCTGCATAGTTCGCAGCCACATATCTACGCCCTCGGCGACTGTGCCGAGGTGGCCGGCCACAGCCTGCTCTACGTCATGCCACTGATGGCCGCGGCACGCGCCCTGGCGCGCACCCTGGCCGGCGAGCCGACACAGGTCAGCTACGGAGCCATGCCGATCACCGTGAAGACACCGGCGTGCCCCCTGCTGGTCGCCCCGCCGTCCGGCGAACAGCCCGGCCAATGGCAGTTCACCGGCCAGGCGCCTGACCTGCGCGGCGAATACCGCAGCCGTGATGGGCGCCTGCTCGGCTATGCACTGTGCGGCAGCGCGGTGCAGGACAAACTGGCGCTGAATCGAGAACTACCCGCGCTTTTGGCGTGAACAGCGTGGCTTATGGCCAATATGCCCGGCTAAGCTGCCGACAAACTGTCTGACAAGACTGGCGCAGCCTAGGCCAGCATGCCATTCTCCCGTCGGTCTACCGCCGCGCAGAGCGGTTGCCGCGGGATCGGGGTCAGCCCCGGTCAGCACGGACACAACAACAACAAACCGTCAAAGAGGCATTTATGCGTAAACCCGAACTTGCCGCCGCTATCGCGGAAAAAGCCGACCTCACCAAGGACCAGGCCAATCGCGTACTCAACGCCCTGCTCGAAGAAATCAGCAACGCCCTGAACCGCAAGGACAGCGTGACCCTGGTTGGCTTCGGCACTTTCGTTCAGCGCCATCGCGGCGCACGCACCGGGAAAAACCCGCAAACCGGCCAGCCGGTTACCATCAAGGCCAGTAATACCGTCGCCTTCAAGCCGGGCAAGGCCCTCAAGGACGCGGTCAACTGAGTCCTGCGGGGACAAGGATGTCCCCAGAGCCTGACCGGCGTCACAGGGTGGCGCCGGCAACCGGCAAAGCAGCTGTAGTCTGCGGCGAAAAACACTACAATGCGCGGCCATTTGTATCCAACCGCCGAGGCCTCGCGCATGAAATTCCGTTTTCTCCTGTGGATGATGGGCCGCCTGATGGCCAAAGCCAGCCGCAGCAATCCCGACTTCCAGAAGCAACTCGACGGCAAGGAACTGGTCTTCCAGCTGCACACCCTGGACGGCAAGGTCGCCCGTCACTTCATCGTCAGCCAGCAGCGCATCACCAGCAAGTCCGGTCGTGTCGAGGCGCCCGCCTTTGCCCTGGGTTTCAAGGACAGTGCCTACGGCTTCGCCACCATGACCGCCAAGAACAAGCAACTGGCCTTCATGCAGGGCATCCAGAACAAGGACATCCAGATCCAGGGCAACCCGGCCCTGGTCATGTGGTTCCAGGGCCTGACCAAGTACCTCGCCCCGAAAAAGTCCAAGCCGGCCAGCAAGGCCGCCTGAGCCTTGCGGCACAAGGATGCCTGTCATGCGCCTGATCAGCCTTTTCGCCCTGCTGTTGTGCAGCCTGGCCAGCCAGGCCGCCACGCCCCTGCAGGACAGCCTGGAGCTGATCGGCATCCAGCAGTTGTGCCTGCAAACTGGCGCACTGGCCCAGCAGGGCATGCCCGCTGAACAGCAAGCAGGCCTGGCCAAGGCCTTTGACGGCGAGCGGTTGTGCCATGACCTGCAGCAGCGCCTCGCCAAGCGGCTGAGTCGCGAGCAACAGGAGCAGGCTCAGGTGCTGCTGGGTGGCGAGCTGGCGCGCTTTTTCAGCGAAGCCGAACGCAGCGCGGCCAGCGATCCGCAACTGGCCGCCTACCGCCAGCGCCTGGCCGAGCAACCGCCGCTCGGCGCGCGGGTCGAACTGATCCAGCAACTCGATGCAACAGCGCACACCAGCGCGCTGGCCAGCCTGCTGCGCTATGAAATCGGCAAGAGCCAGGCCTGGCTGACCGTGCACAGCCGTGGCGAAAGCATCGACGAGCAACAACTGGCCAGCGCCACCGTCGAACAACAGCAACGCCTGCAACAGGCCAGCCAACAGGCGGTGCAGGGCTTCATGCTGTATGCCTACCGGCGCATGCCCAGCGAGCAGCTACAGAGCTATCTGGACCTGTATCGCCAACCGCCGCTGCAAGCGCTGCTGCAGGCCAGCCAGGAAGAGCTGCTGCAGCTGTTTCGCGAGCGACGCAGCGAACTGCTGCACTGAACTGCCCGCCCGGGTGCCCAGGCGCCGCTCAGTGCCCCTGGAACTGAGCGGCCAGCTCACGCAGCGCGGCCTCGGCTTCCAACACCTTGTCCAACGCTTCTTCGGCCTTGTCGCGACTGATCTGCAGGCGCGCCAGCAGGCTGTCGGGAATCTCCTGACTGGGGCCGCTGCCGATCTGCCGCTGGCGCAGCAGGCGCAGGGTCAGGCACAGCAGGTTGGCATACACCGCCAGCGGGCCGTCGTAGTCCGGGTCTTCCTGGAAGCGCAGGGCAACCGCCAGCTCCTCCGGCATATCCCAGAAACGCATCAGCCAGCTGCCGATCTGCTCACGGGTAATCCCCAGCAGGTGCTGCTCGATATGGCTGTGTCCAAGGTGCGGATTGACCTCCTGGTGCCGGCAGATCAGCGAAAAATGCGGCGGGAAGATGTGCGCCAGCACCAGGTAGCCGAAGTTGTGCAGCAGCCCCGCCAGGTAGGCCAGGCCCGCCTCAGGCCGCTCGGCCCGGGGCATGGCGCGGGTCAGCCCCTCGATGACCGCGGCGGTATAGATCGCCTGCTGCCAGTAGGGTGTACTGTGCTGGGCACGGTCGCGGGGCAGGCTGAGGGTCTTGCCCAAGGCCAGGCCCAGCGCCAGGTTGATCACCAGATCGAAGCCCAGCACCCGGACAATGGCATCTTCCACGGAGCGGATCTTGCCCGGCGCCGCGTAGTAGGGTGACGCCGCCCAGCTGACTACCTGCGCAGCCAGTGCCGGATCGGTTTCCACCACACCGGTAATGTCATCCACCGTGGCATTCGGGTCGACACGCAGCTTGATGATCTTCTGCGCGGTTTCCGGTAGCGGGGGGATCTCGATGGTTTCCTCCAGCCGCTGCTGGATGCGCCGCGCGGTGAAGGTGTGTACCGCCAGGGTGATCTCCGCGCGGTCATCCTCGGGACGCCGCAGGTTCGGCTGGATCGCCGCCAGCGGCTCTGCGAAGTGCGCCGCGCTGGCCTTGCCCAGCAGGCTGCGGAAATCGCTGCTGGCAATCCCCAGGAGCACCTGCGGATCGCCCGAATCCAGCCAGAGCATGGGCTGCTGGAGAATGCGTTCATCGTACAGACAGGGCGAGCTGGTCAGCGGCGGCAGCGCCGGCAGGGTATGCAGCTGATGCTTGCCGAGCATGCGTTCCAGGCGTTCCGGCTTGACCGCCTGCAACTGCCGGCCGGTGAGCTCGGCCAGGCGCTTGAGGTCCAGCAACTGGTCCTGGCTGAACAGCACCAGCAAGGCCCCCACCGCATCATCCAGCAAGACCGCCTGCAGGCGGCTCACCGCCGGCAGCACGCACGTGCTGTCGGCCAGCTGGAAAGGTACGCCCAGTTTGCCGAGCAACTGTTCAATGAGCAGCGGCGCACGCGGGGTAGGGTGTTCTGCGGGTTCGGTCATCGCCCAAAGTCCTGCCAGGTGGAAATGCCTGCAGTATAACCAGCACGGCGCAGGCTGCTATGCACGGCTGCGCATCCGTTCACACCTGGCCATATTGCTGACCATGCCGCAGCCAACGCTCAAGCAGCGGCGCGACATGCTGCGGCCAGCGCTGCAACAGCTCCTGCGCGGCGTCACGCACCGCCGGCAACAGGTCGGCATCGCGCATCAGGTCGGCCACCTTGAACTGCAGCAGGCCGGTCTGCCGGGTACCGAGCATTTCGCCGGGACCGCGCAGTTCGAGGTCTTTCTCGGCGATGATGAAGCCGTCGCACGTCTCGCGCATGATCGCCAGACGTTCGCGGCCGAGCTGCGACAGCGGCGCATGGTAGAGCAGTACGCAGTGGCTGGCGGCACTCCCTCGACCAACCCGTCCGCGCAGCTGATGTAGCTGAGCCAGGCCCAGGCGCTCGGGGTTCTCGATGATCATCAGGCTGGCGTTGGGCACGTCGACGCCGACCTCGATCACCGTGGTGGCCACCAGCAGCTGCAGCTCGCCGCGCTTGAACTGGTCCATCACCGCGGCCTTCTCGGCCGGCTTCATGCGCCCGTGGATCAGCCCGACGCGCAGCTCGCCGAGCGCCGCGGAGAGCTCCTCGTAGCTGGTCTCGGCGGCCTGGCAGGTGAGTTCCTCGGATTCCTCGATCAGCGTGCACACCCAGTAGGCCTGGCGGCCCTCGCGGCAGGCGGCGCGCACCCGTTCGATCACCTCGGCACGCCGGCTATCGGCGATCACCAGGGTATTGACCGGCGTGCGTCCCGGCGGCAGCTCGTCGAGAATCGACGTATCCAGGTCGGCGTAGGCGCTCATCGCCAGGGTTCGCGGGATCGGCGTGGCCGTCATGATCAGCTGGTGCGGGCACAGCCGACCGTCGACACCCTTCTGGCGCAGGGCCAGGCGCTGCTGCACGCCGAAGCGGTGCTGCTCGTCGATGATCACCAGGGCCAGGCGGGCGAAGCGCACTTCCTCCTGAAACAACGCATGGGTGCCCACCACCATCGGGCAACCGGCGGCAATCTGTTCCAGCGCGGCCGCACGGGCCTTGCCCTTGAGCTTGCCGGCCAGCCAGGCCACCTCGATGCCGAGTGGCTGCAGCCACTGCGTGAAGTTGCGAAAGTGCTGCTCGGCGAGGATTTCCGTAGGTGCCATCAAAGCCACCTGGTAACCGGCTTCCAGTGCCTGCAAGGCGGCCAGGGCCGCCACCACGGTCTTTCCCGCGCCCACATCGCCCTGCACCAGACGCAGCATCGGCTCGCTCTGGCTGAGGTCATAGGCGATTTCCGCCGCCACACGGCGCTGCGCCCCGGTAGGCGTAAAGCCGAGGTTGCCGAGAAACTGCTGCGGCAGGCGCTGCGCCTTGGCCAGGGCCGGCGCCTGCTGGGCACGCACCTGCTGGCGCAGGCGTTGCAGGGACAGCTGATGGGTGAGCAGCTCCTCGAAGGCCAGACGCTGCTGCGCCCAGTGCTGCCCCTCGGCCAGCTCCGCCAGGTCGGCATCCGGCGGCGGCCGGTGCAGATAGCGCAAGGCCTCGGCCAGTGGCCCGAGTCGATACTGTTCAGCCAGCTGCGCCGGCAGCCAGTCCGGCAGGCTGTGCGGGCCCAGGCGTGCCAGGGCCTGCTGGCTGAGCTGGCGCAGGCGCTGCTGGGTCAGCCCCTCGGTCGTCGGATAGATGGGCGTCAGGCTCTGCTCTACCGGAGCCGGCTCATCGCCGCTCTGCGCACGGTATTCCGGGTGGTAGATTTCCAGGCCGGTGGCGCCGGGACGCACCTCGCCATAGCAGCGCAGCGCAGTCCCGCGCTTGAGGGCATCCTTCTGCGCCTGGCTGAAATGGAAGAAACGCAGGCTGAGCGTACCGCTGCCATCCTGCAGGCGTACCAGCAGGCTGCGCCGCCGCCCCATGACCACGTCGGCACCCGCCACCACGCCTTCGACGACCGCATCCTGCCCCGGCCGCAACGCACCGATCGGGGTAATGCGCGTACGATCCTGATAGCGCAACGGCAGGTGGAACAGCACGTCCTGCAGGGTTTCCAGGCCGACCTTGGCGAGCTTTTCCGCCAGTGCCGCACCCACCCCCTTGAGCGCCGTAACGCTGACCTGGGCCAGCTCGCTCACGGCTTGGCGACAGCCTGCGGTGGACGCCCCACCGAGCACAGACGAATCGAATCAGCCAGTACTTCAATGGCGTTGGGCCGCGGGAAGCTGGCACGCCAGGCAATCGCCACGGTGCGGAACGGCACCGGCGGGGTCAGCGGGCGAATATCGATGACGCCCGGCGCATAGTGGTGGCTATCCACGGCGGACAGCGGCAGCACGGAAATACCCAGGCCGGACGCCACCATGTGGCGGATGGTTTCCAGCGAACTCGACTCGATGGTGGTGTGGCGCTGCTCATCGGCCTTGCGTGTGGTCGGGCACGCCTCAAGGACCTGATCACGGAAGCAGTGTCCCTCGCCGAGCAACAGCAGACTCTTGTCATTGAGCAGGCCGGCATCGATCGACTGCAGCTCGCTCCACGGATGGCCAGCCGGCATCAGCACATAGAACGGCTCGTCATACAACGGCTTGGTCAGCACATCCGCCTCGTGGAACGGCAGGGCAATGATGATCGCATCGAGCTCCCCGGTGCGCAGCTTGTCACGCAGCACATGGGTGAAATTCTCCTCGATATACAGCGGCATATCAGGCGCCACTTTGTGCAGCTGCGGGATCAGGTGCGGGAACAGGTAGGGCCCCACGGTGTAGATAGCCCCCACCTTGAGCGGCGCGGCCAGCTGGTTCTTACCCGCCTGGGCCAGCTCGCGGATGCCCTGGGCCTGTTCGAGCACCTTCTGTGCCTGGGCGACGATGCCTTCACCAACGGGCGTCAGGCGCACCGCGCTTTTGCTGCGCTCGAAGATCAGCACGCCGAGCTCGTCCTCCAGCTTCTTCACCCCCACCGACAGGGTCGGCTGGCTGACATGGCAGCGCTCGGCGGCACGACCAAAATGCTGTTCCTGGGCGAGGGTAACGATGTAGCGCAGTTCTGTGAGGGTCATAGTCTGTGTCCATTGAGATGCGGCCAAGCATAGCCGCTGTCTTCAAGGGAACCAACCAGTACGCCGCGCTAAACTCAGCGGCGCCGATCCAGGGAAAACACGAAGGGCGCGACGATCTCCAGGCGGCCATCCTTGAGCATATCCTGCGGCGGCTTGGGTAGCGGCTGGGCACGGCGAATCATCTGCAAGGTCGCACGATCCAGCGAGGCATTGCCGGAGCGGCCCACCAGTTCGAAGTCCAGCACGCGCCCCTGCGCATCGACCACGAAGCGCAGCTTGTTGACGCCCTCGATGCCCCGGCGCCGGGCATCTTCCGGGTAACGCTTGTAGCGTCCCAGGTGACTAAGCAAGCGCGCCTGCCAATTGATCTGCGCGCGGCTCGGCGCTCCGCCGGCAGCCTGCTGCGAACGACTCGGGACAGCTGCCGGCTCACCCTGGCTAGGCACGCTGCTAACGGTTTCACTAACCTGCCGACTGGGCGGCTGCACGGGCTTGGGCTCGGGCGGGCGTGGCTTGGCCTTGGGCGGACGCGGCTTGGGTTTTGGCTTGGGCGGGGCCAGCGCCAACTTCGGCTTGGGGGCCTCGACCAGGCGCGGCTGCGGTTCTGGCACCACTTCGGGCTCGACCTGCGGCTCCGGCTCAGGCGGCGGTGCCGCTTGCGCTGGCGCAGGTGCTGGCGCAACCTCCGGCAAGGGCGCCAGCTCCACCAGCATGGCCGGTGGTGCCAGCAGCGCGGGCATGGCCTGCGGCTTCCAGTACAACGACCAGAGCAACAGCCCGAGGTGCAGTGCCAGCACCAGCAAGAGCGCCAGCCCCCAGCGCGCCAGTGAACTCACGCGCATGGTCATTGCGCGCCAACCGTTTCCAGGCCGACCAATCCAACCTTGAGGTAACCCGCGGCACGCAGACCATCCATGACCTGCATCAGCTCGGCGTATTCAACGCTCTTGTCACCGCGCACGAAGATGGTCTTGTCCTTGTCGCGGCCACTGGCCTGGTCCAACGCCTGGCCCAGCGCAGCCAGCTGTATGGCTTCGTCACCCAGAAAGAGACTGCCGTCTTCCTTGATGCTCAGGTAGATCGGTTTGTCAGGACGCGGCGTAGGCTGCGCACTGGAGGCCGGCAGGTCGATCTTCACGTCTACCGTGGCCAGGGGCGCGGCCACCATGAAGATGATCAACAGCACCAGCATCACATCGATGAAGGGCGTGACGTTGATCTCGTGGTTTTCCTGCAGCTCGTCGCCGCCTTCGTTGAGGTGCATGCCCATCGGCGCTCAACCTACCTTGACCATCTTGCGCTCGGCCTGGGCCGGGCTGGCTTGCGGGTCGAGATCACGACTGACCAGCAGCAACACCTGGGCCGAGGCATCCGCCACCTGCGCCTTGTAGCCGGCAATGGAACGGGCAAATACGTTGTAGATGACCACCGCAGGAATCGCTGCCACCAGACCCAGGGCCGTGGCCAGCAGGGCCTCGGCAATGCCGGGAGCGACCACTGCGAGGTTGGTGGTTTGCGATTTGGCGATGCCGATGAAGCTGTTCATGATGCCCCATACCGTGCCGAACAGCCCGACGAACGGCGCCGTCGAACCAATGGTGGCCAGTACGCCGGTGCCCTGACTCATCTTGCGACCACTGGCTGCCACCAGGCGCTCGAGGCGGAAGCTGACACGCTCCTTGATGGCTTCGCGATCCAGGCTGTTGGCCGAAAGCTGCAGCTCTTCGCGGGCGTCATCGATCAACAAGCTGCTAAAGCTGTGCTGGGCACGCGCCTGCTCGGCAGCCTGCAGCAGGGTCCGCGCGCCCTTGAGCTGGCGCAACTCGCGGTGCAGACGGCGCTTGGCCAGCAGCAGCTCGATACCTTTGCCGATCCAGATGGTCCAGGTGATGATCGAGGCGATGATCAGCCCGATCATTACCCCCTTCACCACCACATCGGCCTGGTTGTACATGCCCATGGGCGACAGGTCGTGGACTACCGGTTGCCCGGCCAACGCAGCCTCTTCGGCGGCCAGGGCTGCCTGCTCACGGGCCTCGAGCTCGGCACGCCCTTCGGCGGTGAGATTCTGCTCGGCATAGAAGGCTTCGCGAGCCGCCAGGCGCTGGCTCTCATCGGCCTCCGCCGGCAACGCCTGCAGGCGCTCGCGCAGCGCTTGCAGCTGCGCATCGACGGGTGCTGCTACAACGCCGTCGCCCGGCGTCGGCGCCGCGCTAGTAGCTGCCGGGACGGCTTCCTGCAGGACGGGCGCACCCGGCAACGGCGTGGCCAGTGGTTCGGCCTGCAACACGCCGCCCAGGCTCAGCCCCAGCAGCAGGGTAACCCGCGCAGCCAGGCGCAGCAGGGCATTGGGCGTGACACGAAGGGAAGAGCAAGACATAGCACCGAACCTAAAGAGTAGGGTAAACCGCATGCGAGCCCGCAGCTCGACACAAATTGCCGGCATTATTGCAAACAATTCTTGTTTGATAAAGCTGCCATGTAACATTGTTGCACAGCCCCGGGGTAAGCCGGACAATCCGCCGAAGTGCACGCCATACTGCGGCATCCCACCTCAGGAGCCCCCGCCATGCAGCATCCCAGCCTGCTGATCGCCGGTTGCGGCGATGTCGGCAACCGCCTCGCCAGCCAGCTGCACGCCTGCCAGTGGATAGTCCACGGCCTGCGCCGCGATGTCTCGCGACTATCTGTCGCAGCCCTGCCAGTGCCAGGCGACCTTGCCCAGCACGACTGTCCCGCCGCCTGGCCGGAACAGCTCGATTACCTGGTGTTCTGCGCCGCGCCAAGTCGCGGCGACGAGGCCGGCTATCGGGCTACCTATGTGGATGGCCTGCAACAGGTGCTCGCCTGGCTGGCCAGCCGCGGCCAACGGCCACGCCGCCTGCTGTTCGTATCCAGCACCGGGGTGTACGGGCAAAGCGACGGTGAGTGGGTCGACGAGCAGAGTCCGGCGCTCGCCGACAGCTTCAGCGGGCAAATCCTCCGCGAAGCCGAACAGCTGGCCTGGCGCAGCGGCTTGCCGGCCACCTGCGTACGCCTTGCCGGCATCTATGGGCCGGGACGCCACTGGCTGCTCAATCAGGTTCGCCAGGGCTATCGTGCGCCTAGCCAGCCGGCGCTGTATGGCAATCGCATCCATGCCGACGACGCGGCCGGCCTGCTGGCTTTCCTGCTGCAGGCGGACTGGCGCGGGCTGCCTTTGGCGGACTGCTACCTCGGCGTCGACGACCAGCCGGCGCCGCTACACGAGGTCGTCGACTGGCTACGCGCGCAGCTGCAGGTCAGCACGCAGCTACCCGCCGGCCTGATGCGCCGTGCCGGCAACAAACGCTGCAGCAATCAGCGCTTGCGCGCGCTCGGCTGGCAGCCGCGCTACCCCAGCTATCGCGAGGGCTATACCGCCCTCCTGCAAGACGCCTGACTCAGTCGCGCTGCAAGCGCCAAACCTCGGCGCCCGGCTGGTAGCTGGGCATTTCATCGGCGGCCGACTGGTTGATCGCCTGGAAGATCCGCAATTGCTCGCCTTCGCGGCGAAACAACCAGGTTTGCCCCTGCGCCCCCTGCTGCAGCCACAGGCTATCGTGTTCACCGGCCATGGCCGCGCAGTCACCCGCCAGGCACAAGGCATAGCGTTCGGCACCCGGCAGGCCCTCGACGCGGCCATCGGCATGGAACAGCACTAGCCCTCGCTCACCCAGCCCCTGGGTAATGAGCCAGCTACCCCCCAGGTAGGCACGGTACAGCGCAGCCTCGAAATGGCTGCCCAGCGGGCTTTCATCAACGCTGGCCGCGTATCGACGGAAGCGCTGCGCTGGCCACGACGGCCCCTCGCCCTGCAGCAACTCAGCCCCTGAACGACGCAGCTGCTCATGCTCATCGAGGCCAAAGTCGACCTGCCAGCCCCCCTCGGCCAGCGCCTGCAGGCACCCTTCGCCCTGTTCGAAGCCATTGCTGAAGCGGGCCAGGCCACGCGCTGCCTGCACGCGCCACTCCAGATTGGGGCCATAGGCCAGCAGCGCCTCGCGCAGCGAATCGTCGGCCACCGCGGCATCAATCGCCGCCTGGTTGATCCAGATACCGTCCACGCTGCGTCCACTGCAGCCAGCCAGCAGCAGGCTGCTCAGCGCCAGCCCAGCCAAGGCCAGGCGCAGCGGCTCAGGAAAGAACCAGGATGCCATCCATTTCCACCTGTGCACCACGCGGCAGGGCAGCCACGCCAATCGCCGCACGGGCCGGGTAGGGCTGCTGGAAGTAGCGCCCCATGATTTCATTGACCTTGGCAAAGTGCGCCAGGTCAGTGAGGAAGATGTTCAGCTTGACCACATCTTGGAAGCCGCCACCAGCGGCCTCGATCACCGCCTTGAGGTTCTCGAAGACCTGCACGGTCTGTGCCTCGAAATCATCGGAGACCAGATTCATGGTCTGCGGGTCGAGAGGGATCTGCCCGGACAGGTAGACGGTGTTGCCGGCCTTGATGGCTTGCGAATAGGTACCAATGGCGGCGGGGGCCTTGTCGCTGCTGATGACGGTCTTGCTCATGGGTCGCTCCTTGGAAAGACGCAGCTTCACGCGGTGCGCTGCAAGCTGCAAGTAAAAGCGGGGGACAGGCTACAGGCCGGCTCAAGAAGCCGGCTTGGCCTTTGACCTGCGCCGTTAGGTTGGCGGCGTTACGCCTTGGCCCGGGTAATACGAATCACCCCCTTGAGGGCGCGCAGTTTCTTGATGACCCGCGCCAAATGCACGCGGTCATGCACACTGATGATCAACTGGACCACGCTGGTCCGCCCATCGCGCTCGTCCATGCCGATCTTCTCGATATTGCCGTCGGCCATTGCCACGGTGCCGGCTAGCATGGCGATCAACCCACGCTGGTGCTCCAGCTCGACACGCAGCTCGACATTGAACTCGCCCTGCACATCCTTGGCCCAGGTCAACGGCAGGCACTTCTCCGGGTTATGGCGGATATCGCTGATGTTGCGACAACTATCCAGGTGCACCACCATGCCCTTGCCGGCGGACAGGTGACCGATGATCGGATCACCCGGGATCGGCGTGCAGCACTTGGCATAGCTGAGCACCAGCCCCTCGGTACCGCGAATGGCCAGCGGGCCCTCGCTGGTCGGCAGCTCGCCCCCTTCGCCGGACTCGGTCAGCAGGCGCCGCGCCACCACATAGGCCATGCGATTACCCAGGCCGATATCTTCCAGCAGGTCGTCCAGGCTGGCGAAACGATACTCGCCCAGCACCTGCTCGATACGCTCGGCCGGCACACGCTCCAGTTGGCTGTCGAAGCTGGCCAGTACCTTGTTGAGCAGGCGCTCGCCCAGACTCACCGACTCGGAGCGGCGCTGCTGCTTGAGGGCGTGGCGAATATGCGTACGTGCCTTGCCACTGACCACGAAATTCAACCAGGCCGGATTCGGGCGGGTCCCCGGCGCCGTGACGATCTCGACCGTACAGCCGCTCTGCAACGGCTGCGACAGCGGCGCGAGGCGGCGGTTGATACGGCAGGCGATACAGCTGTTGCCGACGTCGGTGTGCACCGCGTAGGCAAAATCGACCGCCGTGGAGCCTTTCGGCAACTCCATGATGCGGCCCTTGGGCGTGAACACGTAGACCTCGTCCGGGAACAGGTCGATCTTCACGCTCTCGATGAATTCCAGCGAGTTGCCGGCACGCTGCTGCAGCTCGAGAATGCCCTTCACCCACTGCCGGGCGCGCGCATGGTTGCCACGCGGCGCATCCTCTTCACTGGACTTGTACAGCCAATGGGCGGCGATACCGTGCTTGGCCAGCTCTTCCATCTCATGGGTACGGATCTGGATCTCGATAGGTACACCATGCATGCCGAACAGCGTGGTATGCAGCGACTGGTAGCCATTGGCCTTGGGAATCGCGATGTAGTCCTTGAAACGCCCCGGCAAGGGCTTGTAGAGGTTGTGCACCGCACCCAGCACGCGATAGCAGGTATCCACCTTGTCGACCACGATGCGGAAGGCATAGACATCCATGATCTCGTTGAATGCCTTACGCTTGCCACGCATCTTCTGGTAGATGCTGTACAGGTGTTTCTCGCGACCACTCACCTCGCCCTGCAGGCCTTCACGCTCCAGGCAATGGCGAATCGATTCCTCGATCTTGGCGACAATTTCCTTGCGATTGCCGCGCGCGCGCTTGACCGCCTGGCGGATGTGCGCCGAGCGCATCGGGTACATGGCCTTGAAACCCAGGTCCTCGAACTCGGCATACATGCTGTGCATGCCCAAGCGATTGGCGATGGGCGCGTAGATCTCCAGGGTTTCCTTGGCGATACGCCGGCTCTTGTCATGCGGCATGGCATCCAGGGTGCGCATGTTGTGCAGACGGTCGGCCAGCTTGACCAGGATTACCCGGATATCGCGGGCCATGGCCATGGCCATTTTCTGGAAGTTTTCAGCCTGCGCCTCGGCCTTGCTCTGGAAGTCCATCTGGGTCAGCTTGCTGACCCCGTCGACCAGCTCGGCGACGGTTTCGCCAAACTGTGCCTGCAAGGCTTCCTTGGGCACGCCGGTGTCTTCGATGACATCGTGCAGCATGGCGGCCATCAGGCTCTGATGATCCATGTGCATGTCGGCGAGAATGCTGGCAACCGCCAGCGGATGAGTCACGTAGGCTTCGCCACTGCGGCGGCGCTGCCCATCATGTGCTTGTTCGGCGTAGAAATAAGCGCGACGGACCAGATTGACCTGATCCGTGCCCAGATAGCTGGAAAGTCGTGTGGCGAGACCGTCTATGCCGGACATGGGGCTACCCCCGACCAGCCAGGTCGTCCTCGCGGCACATGACCTTCAGCCGGCATGAATCAGAGTGCCTCGCTGGACTCGTCCTCGAAGCTGACGAACAGCGGTTCTTCTTCGATCAGCTCTTCCTGGGCAACATACTCGGCATCTACCAGGCCACCGGCAATTTCGCGCAGCGCGACCACGGTGGGCTTGTCGTTTTCCCAGGCTACTTTCGGCTCTTTGCCGCCGGTTGCCAGCTGGCGGGCACGCTTGGTGGCCAGCATCACCAACTCGAAGCGGTTGTCGACATTGTCCAGGCAATCTTCAACGGTAACGCGGGCCATGGTGTTCCTCTGCATCTAAAACGGGGACGCCCGGGTGGGCGATCGGACTGAATAGTCTAAAGCAGCTTTGCGCCACAGGCTACAGGCGGCCGTGGCGAGCCTTCCGCTTCAGGCCAGCAGCTCGCCGAGCAGGCCGGCATGCCGCTGCTGTTGCGGCTGCTGGAGCAACTGATTGGCGCGCAGGATGGCCTTGAGATCATCCAGGGCATGAGCAAAGTCGTCGTTGATCACCAGGTAATCGTACTCGACATAGTGAGCCATCTCGCTGACCGCATCGCGCATGCGCCGCTCAATGATCTCGCCGCTGTCCTGGCCACGATGGGTCAGGCGATGGCGCAAGGCCTCCTGGGTCGGCGGCAGGATAAAGATCGACTTGGCCTGCGGCATCAGACGACGCACCTGTTCCGCGCCCTGCCAGTCAATTTCCAGAATCAGATCGAAGCCTTCGGCGAGGGTCTGCTCGACCCATACCTGGGAGGTTCCGTAGAGGTTGTCGAATACCTGGGCATGTTCGAGGAACTCGTTGCGCTCGAGCATCGCCGTGAAAGCTTCGCGGCTGACGAAGTGATAGTTGACCCCATCGACCTCGCCGGGGCGCATGGCCCGCGTGGTGTGCGATACCGACACGCGCAGGTTGGCCTGGCTGTCGAGCAGCGCCTTGACCAGACTGGTCTTGCCGGCGCCGGACGGTGCGGAAACGATGTACAGGGTGCCTGTGCTGGCCATGCAAATACTCCGGAATCAGTCTGGGCGGTGCGCAGCCACCGCTTATTCGATGTTCTGAACCTGCTCGCGCATCTGTTCGATCAGCACCTTGAGGTTGACCGCGCATTGCGTGGAGCGCGGGTCGAACGCCTTGGAACCCAGGGTATTGGCTTCGCGGTTGAGCTCCTGCATGAGGAAATCCAGACGCCGACCGGCGGCGCCACCCGCCTTGAGCACCCGCCGCACTTCGCCGATGTGCGTGATCAGACGATCCAGCTCCTCGGCCACATCGCTCTTCTGCGCCAGCAACACCAGTTCCTGTTCGAGGCGCTGCGCATCCAGCTCGACCTGCAGCTCGGCGCAGCGATCAAGAATCTTCTGCCGCTGGTTGGCGAGCATGTGCGGCACCTGCTCGCGCAGGGCGGCGACCTCATCCTGCATGGCATCCAGGCGCTCGCCAAGCAGCCGCGCCAGCTCGCCACCTTCGCGCTGCCGGCCTTCGCGCAGCTGCTGCAAAGCCTCCTGGAACAACGCCAGCGCCGCGGCATTGAGCGCCTGCGGATCAGCCACATCGGCAACCAGCACGCCAGGCCAGGCCAGCACATCCAGGGGGTTGAGCGGCGCCGGTTGGGCAATCAGTGCAGCCACCTGGCGCGCCGCTGCCAGCAACTGACGGGTGCGCGCTTCATCCACTTGCAGACGTTGCCCGGCGCCTTCCTCGACAAAACGCAGGGTGCACTCCACCTTACCCCGTGACAGCCCCTGGCGCAGGGCTTCGCGCACCGCGCCCTCCAGCTCGCGGAAGCTCTCCGGCAGGCGCAGATGCGGCTCCAGATAGCGATGATTGACCGAACGCAGCTCCCAGCACAGGGTGCCAAAGGGGCCGGCCTGCTCGCAGCGGGCGAAGGCGGTCATGCTGTGCACCATGGGGCAAACCTCGGCAGGCAATCAATGAACGGGCGATTGTAGCGCACCCGTCGCATGCCGCCCAATCGGACATGCCGCGCCGCCCGCCAGGCCCTATAATGACCGGCAGTTAATCCCCCAAGACAAGGTATTCCCATGAAGCGTCCCAGTGGCCGCGCCGCCGATCAGCTGCGCCCGATCCGTATCACCCGTGGCTACACCAAGCACGCCGAGGGCTCAGTGCTGGTGGAGTTTGGCGACACCCAGGTGATCTGCACGGTCAGCGTGGAAAGCGGTGTACCGCGCTTCCTCAAGGGCAAAGGTCAAGGCTGGCTGACCGCCGAGTACGGCATGCTGCCGCGCGCCACCGGCGAGCGCACCCAGCGCGAAGCCAGCCGCGGCAAGCAGGGCGGCCGCACCCTGGAAATCCAGCGCCTGATCGGCCGTTCGCTACGCGCCGCACTGGATATGAGCAAACTGGGCGAGAACACTCTGTACGTCGACTGCGACGTGATTCAGGCCGATGGCGGCACCCGCACCGCGTCGATCACCGGCGCCATGGTTGCCCTGGTGGACGCGCTGGCCGTGATGAAGAAGCGCGGCGCGCTCAAGGGCGAACCGCTCAAGCAGATGATCGCTGCCGTTTCCGTGGGCATGTACCAGGGCGAGGCCGTGCTCGACCTCGACTACCCGGAAGACTCTGCCGCAGAAACCGACCTCAATGTGGTAATGACCAGCCAGGGAGGCTTCATCGAGGTGCAAGGCACTGCCGAAGGCGAGCCCTTCCAGCCCGAGCAGCTCAATGCCATGCTGCTGCTCGCCCGCCAGGGCCTGCAGCAGCTATTCGAGGCCCAGCAGGCTGCCCTGCATAACGACTGAGCCACCCCCAACGGAGAAGCCGCCATGCAAGACCTGCAAACACCGCCCAGCGCCGAAGCCCGGCAATGGGCCATGCTGTGTCACTTCGCGGCCTTCTTCGGCCTGGTCTTCCCCTTCGGCAATCTGCTCGGCCCGCTGGTGGTCTGGCAGATCAAGCGCGACCTCGACCCCTTCGTCGACGCGCAGGGCAAGGAAGCGGTGAACTTCCAGATCAGCGTAACCCTGGCCGGCCTGGCCTGCGTGCCGCTGATGCTGATCCTCATCGGTTTCCCCTTGCTGGCGCTGGTTACCGTCGGCGCCCTGGTGCTGACGATCATCGCCGGCATCAAGGCCAATGAAGGCCAGGCCTACCGCTATCCGTTCTGCTGGCGGCCGATTCTCTGATCACAGCCAGCCGAGCTCGGCCAGGGATTGCGGCTCACCCTCACCCACCACGAAGTGATCGAGCACGCGCACCTCGATCAGCCCCAAGGCCTCCTTGAGGCGCTCGGTCAGCAGGCGATCAGCCTGGCTGGGCTCGGCCACTCCGGACGGATGGTTATGCACCAGGATCAGCGCTGCGGCATTGTGTGCCAGTGCGCGTTTGACGACCTGCCGCGGGTAAACGCTGGCACCGTCGATGCTGCCCTGGAACAGCGCCTCGAAAGCCAGCACACGGTGGCGGGTATCCAGAAACAGGCAGCCAAACACTTCATGTGGCTCGTGGCGCAGCTGCGCTTTCAGGTAATCCCGCACCGCCTGCGGGCTTTCCAGCGCCGAGTCACGACGCAGACGCTCGGCCAGGTGGCGGCGGGCCATCTCCAGCACCGCCTGCAGTTGCGCGAACTTCGCCGGGCCCAGACCCAGGTGCGCGGAAAAGGCCGGCAAGTCGGCCTCGAGCAACGCGCGCAGGCTGCCAAAGTCGGCCAGCAGACGCCGCGCCAGCTCCACCGCGCTACAACCGGCCACCCCGGTGCGCAGGAAAATCGCCAGCAATTCGGCATCGGTAAGCGCCGCCGGGCCGCGTTGCAGCAAACGCTCACGCGGCCGTTCGGCGGCCGGCCAGTCGCGGATACTCATGAGTTGACTCCCTGTCCAGTGTCCCGCCAGTCCGTGGCGGCCCGCCGGCGCTGCTCCGCGCCAGGCCCTGTGCTATCGTAGCGCAGATTTTTTGCAGGGCCAGCGACCGGGGAGG
Source organism: Pseudomonas fluvialis (assembly GCF_002234375.1). GTDB lineage: Bacteria > Pseudomonadota > Gammaproteobacteria > Pseudomonadales > Pseudomonadaceae > Aquipseudomonas > Aquipseudomonas fluvialis. Next base: position 55,284 of record NZ_NMQV01000021.1, on the reverse strand, counting down.
TACGCCGGCCCTGCAGCTTCCCGCAGATTCAGACAAGGCAGGCCTATGCAGCGGCTGTTCCGGAAACGCATCGTCCTTGGCGTGGGCGGCGGCATTGCCGCCTACAAGAGCGCCGAACTAGTTCGGCGCCTGCGCGATCAGGGCGCGGAAGTCCGCGTGGTAATGACCCGCGCCGGCTGTGAATTCATTACCCCGCTGACCCTGCAGGCGCTGTCCGGGCATCCGGTCGGCCTGGATCTGCTCGACCCGGCGGCAGAAGCCGCCATGGGGCATATCGAACTGGCCCGCTGGGCCGATCTGGTCCTGATCGCCCCAGCCACCGCCGACCTCATGGCGCGCCTCGCCCAGGGCGTGGCCAACGACCTGCTGACTACCCTGGTGCTGGCCACCGATGCGCCGGTAGCCCTGGCCCCGGCGATGAATCAGGCCATGTGGCGCGACCCCGCCACCCAGGCCAACGCCCAACTGCTGGAGCAGCGCGGTATGCGCCTGTTCGGACCAGGGGTAGGTAGCCAGGCCTGCGGCGACACAGGCGCCGGGCGCATGCTGGAAGCCGAAGAGCTCGCCCAGCGCGCCGCCGACTGCTTCCAGGCGGGCCTGCTGGACGGCGTGCGCGTGCTGATCACCGCCGGCCCGACCCGCGAAGCGATCGACCCGGTGCGCTACATCACCAACCACAGCTCCGGCAAGATGGGCTTTGCCCTCGCCGAGGCTGCCGCCGAAGCCGGCGCACAAGTCACCCTGGTCTGCGGCCCGGTCCACCTGCCCACACCGCAGCGGGTGCAGCGCATCGACGTCAGCAGCGCCCGCGACATGCTGGCGGCCTGTGAAGCGGCCATGCCCTGCGAGCTGCTCATCGCCGCGGCGGCCGTGGCCGACTACCGACCGCAAGTGGTGGCTTCGCACAAATTGAAGAAAGACCCCACCCGCGAGGACGGGCTGCTGTTGCAACTGGTGCGCAACCCGGACATCCTCGCCACCCTGGCGGGCCGCAGCGACAGGCCGTTCAGCGTCGGCTTCGCCGCAGAAACCGAGAACCTGCTGGACTACGCCTCACGCAAGCTGCGCGACAAGAACCTCGACCTGATCGTCGCCAATGACGTCGCCAACCCGAACATCGGCTTCAACAGCGAAGACAACGCCATCACCGTGATTGATCGCCAGTTGCAGCCCACCGCTTTCGCACAGACCAGCAAGGGCAAGATCGCCCGCCAGCTGATTGCCTTCATCGCCGACCGACTCCAGCGAGCCTGACATGCACAGCCTGCAAGCCAAGATTCTCGACCCCCGCCTGGGTAGCCAGTTTCCCCTGCCCAGCTACGCCACACCGGGCTCGGCCGGGCTCGACCTGCGCGCCATGCTGCAAGAAGATCTGACCTTGCAACCTGGGGAAACCGTGCTGATTCCTACCGGCCTGGCCATCCACATTGCCGATCCCGGCCTGGCGGCGCTGATCCTGCCGCGCTCCGGACTGGGTCATAAGCATGGCATCGTGCTGGGCAATCTGGTCGGTCTGATCGACTCCGACTACCAGGGTGAACTGATGGTGTCCTGCTGGAACCGCGGTCAAGCCGCCTTCACCCTGGCTGTCGGCGAACGCCTGGCCCAGCTGGTGCTGGTGCCCGTGGTACAGGCACATTTCGAACTGGTCGAACAGTTCGACGACAGCCAGCGCGGTGCCGGTGGCTTTGGCCACTCGGGCAGCCATTGAACTCGCTCCATTTCCATCTCGCCGCGTAACAAGGAGAGCCGCAGTGAAAGGCCTGATTGGCAAAAAGAAAAAAGATAGCCAGGAAACCCCTGTCGGCCTTCCCGAGCAGCCCGCCCAGGAGCAACGCCCGCCCCTGCAGGCCCTGCTGCCCGGCCTCGCCGTGGCAGCCTGCGGCTTGCTGCTCGGCCTGGCCCTGCTCTGGCTGGTCAACCTCAACAGCTCTGCCGAACAGCACCAGCAACAGCTGGCCCAACTGCACGCCGAGCAGCTGACGCAGAGTATCGACGCTGGTCTGCGCCAACTGCAGGCCGATACCCAGGCCGCCGCCAGCAATCCGCAATGGCTTGAAGCCCTGCTCGCTGGCGATACGCCACGCATCCAGGCCCTGCAGGCGCAGTACCAGCACTGGGCACAGGTGGTCAGCGTTACCGTCAACCTGCCCGGACAGGCCGAGCTGAATGCCCAGGCAGCGGCTCCCATCAGCTTTGCCGCGCTGGACCTGATTCGTCGCGCGGAAAGCGGGCAGAACCCCTCCCCGGAAGCCTTCCGCGTCGGCGAGCGCTGGCTGGTCTACAGCGCCACCAGCATTCGCGGCAAGAGCGGCCTGGTGCAGGGCTCACTGCTTCTGGTAGTCGACCTACAGCGCCTACTCGACCTGTGGCCACGCCTGGACGGCCAGGTCGGCCAGCTGCAGCTGCTCCAGCAATTCAGCAACACCCCCGAACAACTGCTCGCCAGCCAAGGACAGGACAGCGGCCAGCCTGCGCTGCTGCTGACCACCAGCAACCCGCACTGGCGCCTGCGCTTTAGCCCGGCACGCTATGCGCAGGCCGGCGGCAACCCATTGCCCATGCTGGGCCTGGCCCTGCTGCTGGGCCTGGCAGGTGCCTTCGCCGGGCTGCTGCTGCTGCAACGCAGCTGGAACAAGCGCCTGCAGGAAGACAGCGCGCAGCTCAGCCAGCTGCTCCAGGAAGTTGCCGCCGGGAAAAGCCCCAAGGGCTTCTCGCTCAGCCTTGCCGAACTCGACAGCCTGGCCCGCCAGCTGGTGCGCCTGCCGCGCCGCAGCGAGGCACCCAGCGTCGCCGTCAAGCCGGCAAGCAGTGCATCCGCACCCGGCCCACTGGAGAAAAGCATCCTCGACGAAGAACTGGTCAACCCCTTGTTCCAGGACACCGACATCCTCGACATCGACATCCTCGATGAAGACCAGGATCTGCTCGGCCTCGACCAGCCATCCGCCAGCTCTCGCCCGGCGAGCAGCCTGCCAGCCAAGCTGCCCGCCAGCATCTTCCGCGCCTACGACATCCGCGGCGTGGTCGGCAGCAGCCTGACCCGTGAGAATGCCTACTGGATCGGCCGCGCCATCGGCTCGGAAAGCCTGGCCTGTGGCGAGCCCGGCGTAGTGGTCGGCCGTGACGGCCGGCTGTCCGGTCCAGAGCTGGTACAAGGACTGATCCAGGGGTTGATCGACTGCGGCTGCCAGGTCATCGATATCGGCATGGTGCCCACCCCGGTGCTCTACTACGCCGCCAACGTATTGCAGGCCCGTTCCGGCGTCATGCTCACCGGCAGCCATAACCCACCGGACTACAACGGCTTCAAGATCGTCATCGCCGGCGAGACGCTGGCCAACGAGCGCATCACCGCCCTGCATCAGCGCCTGCAAAATAACGACCTGGCCAGCGGCGTGGGCAGTGTCGAGGCGGTGGAAATCCTCGATCGCTACTTCCGCGAAATCCGCGACGACATCGCCATGGCCAAACCCATGCGCGTGGTGGTCGACTGTGGCAATGGCGTAGCCGGGGTGATTGCCCCGCAACTGCTCGAGGCGCTCGGCTGCAGCGTGATTCCGCTGTACTGTGAGGTCGATGGCAACTTCCCCAACCATCACCCGGACCCCGGCAAGCCGGAGAACCTCAAGGATCTGATCGCCCGGGTCAAGGCCGAAGAAGCCGACCTCGGCCTGGCTTTCGACGGCGACGGTGATCGCGTCGGCGTAGTGACCAATACCGGCACCATCGTCTACCCGGATCGTCTGCTCATGCTGTTCGCCAAGGATGTGGTCACACGCAATCCGGGTGCCGACGTGATCTTCGATGTCAAGTGCACCCGCCGCCTGACCGCCCTGATCAGCGGCTACGGCGGCCGGCCGGTGATGTGGAAGACCGGCCACTCGCTGATCAAGAAGAAAATGAAGGAAACCGGCGCCCTGCTGGCCGGCGAGATGAGCGGGCATATCTTCTTCAAGGAGCGCTGGTACGGCTTCGACGATGGCATCTACAGCGCCGCGCGCCTGCTGGAAATCCTCAGCCAGGAGCGACGCAGTGCCGAGCAAGTGTTCAGCGCCTTCCCCAACGACCTGTGCACCCCGGAGCTGAACATCGAGGTCACCGACGACAACAAGTTCCGCCTGATCGAACGCCTGCAGCGCGACGGCAGCTGGGGCGAGGGCAGCCTGACCACCCTCGACGGCGTGCGCGTCGACTACGCCAAGGGCTGGGGCCTGGTACGCGCCTCCAACACCACGCCGGTGCTGGTGCTGCGCTTCGAAGCCGAGACGGCCGAAGAGCTCTCGCGCATTCAGGAGCTGTTCCGCGCCCAGCTGTACAGCATTGCCCCGGACCTGCAACTACCGTTCTGAACCACCTGCCGGGGCCATCCGCCCCGGTGCCTTACCGCTTAACCGGAGTTATCCATGACCCTCAGCCGCGCCGCTGCCACCGAAGTTGCCCAGGTTCTCTCCGAGGCACTGCCCTATATCCGCCGTTTTGTCGGCAAGACCCTGGTCATCAAGTACGGCGGCAACGCCATGGAAAGCGAAGAGCTGAAGACCGGCTTCGCCCGTGACATCGTGCTGATGAAGGCAGTGGGTATCAACCCGGTGGTGGTGCACGGTGGCGGCCCGCAGATTGGCGATCTGCTCAAGCGTCTGGCCATTGAAAGTCACTTCATCGACGGCATGCGCGTGACCGATGCACAAACCATGGACGTGGTGGAAATGGTTCTGGGCGGCCAGGTCAACAAGAGTATCGTCAACCTGATCAACAGCCATGGCGGCAAGGCGATTGGCCTGACCGGCAAGGATGCCCAGCTGATCCGCGCCAAGAAGCTCAAGGTCAGCCGGCAAACTCCGGAAATGACCCAGCCGGAAATCATCGATATCGGCCATGTCGGCGAAGTCATCGGCGTCAACGTCGAACTGATCAACATGCTGGTCTCCGGCGACTTCATCCCGGTCATCGCGCCCATCGGGGTCGGCGAGCAGGGCGAGTCCTACAACATCAACGCCGACCTGGTGGCCGGCAAGGTGGCCGAGGCACTCAAGGCGGAAAAACTGATGCTGCTGACCAATATCGCCGGCCTGCTCGACAAGCAGGGTCAGGTGCTCACCGGGCTGAGCACCGAACAGGTGGATGCGCTGATTGCCGACGGCACCATCTATGGCGGCATGCTGCCGAAAATCCGCTGCGCGCTGGAGGCCGTGCAGGCCGGCGTGACCAGCTCGCACATCATCGACGGCCGCGTACCGCATGCCGTGCTACTGGAAATCTTCACCGACAGCGGTGTCGGCACCCTGATCAGCAACCAGCGCGCCTGAGCGCGCGCCGGGTTCAGCGCGACCAGAGCTCGACCAGACGAGCCTTGTCGCGCAGGAACTCGGCGTCTACCTGGCGGCGATTGTCGCTGAAGCGCTGGATGTCGCTGCGCACACGACGCTGTTCTGCCTTGAGGTTGTCGATCTGCGCCAGCAAGTGCTCCGGCACAGCACGGCCCGCCCGCTCATGATCAGCGGCCTGGCTCTGCAGGTTGGCCTGCTGGGTGCGCAGCGACTGCAAGTTGGCGCGCGCCACGCTGATCACCCCATCCAGTTCCTGCAGCTTGCGCGCACGCGCGCGCTCGATGTCCTCCGGCGTACCGTACAGCCGCAATAACTGGGCGTCGCTCTTGGCGCGGTTCTTTTCCTCCAGCAGGCGCTGGCGCTCCTCCAGCGGCGGTGCCGCTGGCACCACGCGGGTTACCCGACCCTGCTCGTTGAGCACTTCGTAGCCACGGTGAATGTGTTCAGGCGGCACGCCCTGACGATCGATGACCACCACCCCCTTGTCGTTGACGTAGCGATACAGCTCGGTCGCCATCGCCAACGAAGGTAACCAGGCCGCCAGGCACAACAGAGGCATCACGCGCAGCTTCGACATAGGCATTCCCTGTCGGGACAGGCCGCACCCGGCTGTCCCTTGTTGTTATTCAGATTCCAAATTGCCCGCGATAGGCCTCCACCGCCGGCAGGTGACGCTTCAGTTCAGCATCCCCGGCCAGATATTCCAATACCTGATCAAGGGCGACAATGCTCACCACGGGAATCTGGAAATCGCGTTCCACTTCCTGGATGGCCGACAGCTCACCCTGGCCGCGCTCCTGACGGTTCAGGGCGATCAGTACGCCGGCCGCCTGGGCGGCTTGCCCATGGATGATCTGCATCACTTCGCGGATCGCCGTACCCGCGGTAATCACATCATCAACGATCAGCACCCGGCCAGCCAGCGGCGCGCCAACCAGCGTACCGCCCTCACCATGATCCTTGGCCTCCTTGCGGTTGAAACACCAGGGCAGGTCCTGGCCATGCTGTTCGGCCAGCGCCACCGCGGTAGCGGCCGCCAGGGGAATACCCTTATAGGCCGGACCAAACAGCACGTCGAAGGGAATCCCGCTGTCGACCAGCGCCGCCGCATAGAAACGCCCCAGGCGGGCCAGCGCCAGCCCCGAGTTGAACAACCCGGCATTGAAGAAGTAGGGACTGGTGCGTCCGGACTTGAGGGTGAACTCGCCAAAGCGCAGAACCCCGCGCTCAATGGCAAACTGAATGAATTCGCGCTGGTAGGCCTGCATGGATAATCCTGTCGAAAACGGCTCCGGGCCACGGATTTGGCCAAGAAGCGCTGAGCTCGGGTATCATACACAGACGAGTTTTTAGGGGCCATTTATGCGGATCATCAGTGTGAACGTGAATGGTATTCAGGCTGCCGCCGAACGAGGTCTCCTCAGCTGGCTGCAAGCCCAGAATGCCGACGTGATCTGCCTGCAGGACACCCGGGCCAGCCTGGACGAGATGGATGACCAGGCCTTCCAGCTGGATGGTTATTACCTGTATGCCAGCGCGGCCGAAGTAGCCGAGCAGGGCGGCGTGGCACTGTACTCGCGCCTGCAGCCCAAGGCGGTGATCAGCGGCCTGGGCTTCGAGCTGGCCGATCGCTATGGACGCTACCTGCAGGCCGACTTCGACAAGGTGAGTATCGCCAGCCTGCTGCTGCCTTCCGGGCAGCGCGGCGACGAGGACCTGAACCAGAAGTTCAAGTTCATCGACGACTTTACCCACTACCTGAACAAGCAGCGCCGCAAACGCCGTGAATACATCTATTGCGGTTCGCTGTATGCGGCACAGAACAAGCTGGACGTGAAGAACTGGCGCGACTGCCAGCAACTGCCGGGCTTTCTCGCCCCCGAGCGCGCCTGGCTCGATGAAGTGTTCGGCAACCTCGGCTATGTCGATGCCCTGCGTGAAGTCAGCCGCGAAGGCGAGCAGTACAGCTGGTGGCCGGATAGCGAGCAGGCCCAGACGCTGAACCTCGGCTGGCGTTTCGACTACCAGATTCTCACGCCCGGCATGCGCCGTTCGGTACGCAGCGCACGCCTGCCACGCCAGCCGCGCTTCTCCCAGCATGCGCCGTTGATCATTGACTACGACTGGACCCTGAGCCTCTGAGCCGTCCGTCGCCAGACGCCCGCAACATGCGTTGCGCCTTGCTTTGCCAGGGCTGCTCTGATATAAAGCAGCGCTCTTTTCGAGGGGCCCTGCGCACGACCTGTCGTGACAAGCAGGTAAGACCCTGATGAAACGGGCGTTAGCGCCTATGAGTGAAAGTTCAAGCGGCCAACCCATGCCGGGTTGGGCATGTGGTTTAGAGGGCTGAGGTATGTCGAGAGTCTGTCAAGTGACCGGTAAGGGTCCGGCCGTTGGGAACAACATTTCCCACGCAAACAACAAAACCCGTCGTCGTTTTCTGCCGAACCTGCAGCACCATCGCTTCTGGGTCGAGTCGGAAAAGCGTTTCGTGCGTCTGCGCGTTTCGGCCAAGGGCATGCGTGTCATCGACAAGCGTGGTATCGACGTAGTGCTGGCTGAGCTGCGCGCTCGCGGCGAAAAGGTTTAAGGAGACTGTCATGCGTGATCTGATCCGTCTGGTGTCCAGCGCCGGTACCGGCCACTTCTACACCACCGACAAAAACAAGCGCACCACGCCCGACAAGATCGAAATCAAGAAGTACGATCCGGTCGTTCGTAAGCACGTGATCTACAAGGAAGCCAAGATCAAGTAATTGATCCGGCCGCCTGTGAAAGAACCCGCCCTGTGGCGGGTTTTTTCGTTTTGCCCGCGTGCTGCGTCCTGCTCGCTGTCACAAGCCTGCAATAATTCCGTTATCTAATGCCCTGCATCTGAACCGCAAACGGACAAGGCTTAACCATGGCAGGCAAGACCATTCTCATCGTTGACGACGAAGCGCCCATCCGCGAGATGATCGCCGTGGCCCTGGAAATGGCCGGCTATGACTGTCTCGAAGCAGAGAATACCCAGCAGGCGCACGCCTGTATCGTCGACCGCAAACCAGACCTGATCCTCCTCGACTGGATGCTCCCCGGCACCAGTGGCATCGAGCTGGCACGCCGCCTCAAGCGCGACGAACTGACCGGCGACATCCCCATCATCATGCTCACCGCCAAGGGCGAGGAAGACAACAAGATCCAGGGCCTGGAAGTCGGTGCCGACGACTACATCACCAAGCCGTTCTCGCCACGCGAACTGGTTGCCCGCCTCAAGGCCGTGCTGCGCCGCGCCGGCCCCGCGGACAGCGAAGCGCCCATCGAAGTCGGCGGCCTGCTGCTCGACCCGGTCAGCCATCGTGTCACCATCGATGGCCAACCGGCCGAGATGGGGCCCACCGAATACCGCCTGCTGCAGTTCTTCATGACCCATCAGGAGCGCGCCTACACCCGCAGCCAGCTGCTTGACCAGGTCTGGGGGGGCAACGTGTATGTCGAGGAGCGTACCGTCGACGTACATATCCGCCGCCTACGCAAGGCACTGGGCGAGGCTTACGAAAACCTCGTGCAAACCGTGCGCGGCACCGGCTATCGTTTCTCCACCAAGGGTTGAACGGCTGTCTGGCCCAGGCCTGCCCGTGTTGAGCGCCTGCAGAAGGGACGCATTGTGTTGAACCATAACTGGCGCGGCGCCCTGATACGCCGCCTGCTGCTGTTGCTGGCTGGCTGCCTGCTGCTGGGCCTGATCAGCGGCGAATACGCCTGGGCACTGGCATTCGGCCTGGCCGGCTACCTGGGCTGGCATCTCAGCCAGCTGCTACGCCTGCACAAGTGGCTGCGCGAGCGCCAGGAGGACGAGCCTCCGCCCGACGGCTACGGCCTGTGGGGTGAGGTCTTCGACAGCATCTACCACCTGCAGCGCCGTGACCTGCGCGTTCGTGGGCGCCTACAGGCGGTGATCGACCGTGTTCAGGAATCCACTGCAGCGCTCAAGGATGCGGTGATCATGCTCGACAGCCAGGGCAACCTGGAATGGTGGAACCGCGCCGCCGAGACCCTGCTGGGCCTGAAGAGCCCGCAGGACAGCGGCCAGGCGATCAGCAACCTGGTGCGTCATCCACGCTTCAAGGAGTATTTCGAGCAGGGTAACTTCCACGACAACCTGGAGCTGCCCTCACCGATCAATGACCGTCTGCGCCTGCAGTTCCACATCACCCGCTATGGCAACCGCGAACACCTGATGCTGGTGCGCGATGTCACCCGCCTTCACCAGCTGGAACAGATGCGCAAGGACTTCGTCGCCAATGTCTCCCATGAGCTGCGCACACCGCTGACGGTGATCACCGGCTACCTGGAAACCCTGTTGGACAATGTCGAGCAGATCAATCCGCGCTGGCTACGCCCCATGCAGCAGATGCAGCAACAGGCCGGACGCATGCAGAACCTGCTCAACGACCTACTCCTGTTGGCCAAGCTCGAAGCTACCGACTACCCCTCGGACAGCCAGCCGGTGGCGGTCGACCTGCTGTTGCTGTCGATCACGAGCGACGCCCAGGCACTGTCCGGGGCACGCCGGCATCGTCTGCAGCTACAGGCCGACCCGCACCTCAAGCTCAAGGGCAGCGAAGCGGAGCTGCGCAGTGCCTTCTCCAACCTGATCTTCAATGCGGTCAAGTACAGCCCGGATGAAAGCGAGATCAGCATTCGCTGGTGGAGCGACGAGCAGGGCGCGCATCTCGCCGTGCAGGACAGCGGCATCGGTATCGAGGCCAAGCACCTGCCACGCCTCACCGAACGCTTTTACCGGGTCGATTCCAGCCGGGCCAGCCACACCGGCGGTACCGGCTTGGGGCTGGCCATCGTCAAGCATGTGCTGCTGCGCCATCGTGGCCGCCTGGACATCAGCAGCACGCCGGGCAAGGGCAGCACCTTCACCTGCCACTTCCCGGCCAGCCAGGCGGTGCGCCGCCACTGATCACTCAGTGGCGGGGACGCCGCCGCCATTGCAGCCACACCAGCAGCCCCAGCAAGGCCAGTCCTGGCAGCCACATCCACTCCTTGGCCCAGCGGTCAGTCGGTGCGCGAACCGCCAGGATCTGCTGGTCGAATTCCAGCCCAAGCTGCGCGGCCAGGCTGCCGAAGGCAACATTGTCGACCAGTAGCCGGCCATCCTCCTCGATCAACTGCAGACCCAGCGCCTGCAGGCGCTCCTCGCCTGACGCCCCCTCCGGCACCGGCAAGAGCAGGGTAAAGCGGCGTGGATCGCCTACTTCGTTTTCACCCAGCACCTGCAGACGCAACTGACTATCCGCTGCCACGTCACCCAGCGCCTGGACCAGCGCCGTGGGCGCGATGTCCTGGTAGGGATCATGCAGGCGATCCATCCAGAACCCAGGACGGAACAGGGTAAAGGCGACCACAAGCAACAGCAGGCTCTCATACCAGCGACTACGCACGATGAAGTAACCCTGGGTGGCCGCAGCAAAGATCAGCATGGCCAGGGTAGCCACCAGGAAGATCAGCACGCCATGCCAGAAGTCCACATCAATCAGCAGCAGGTCGGTATTGAAGATGAACAGGAAAGGCAACGCCGCCGTACGCAGGCTGTAGTAGAAAGCCACCAGGCCAGTCTTGATCGGGTCGCCCTTGGATACCGCCGCCGCCGCAAACGACGCCAGGCCCACCGGTGGGGTGACGTCGGCCATGATGCCGAAGTAGAAGACAAACAGATGCACGGCAATCAGCGGCACGATCAGACCATTCTGCTGCCCCAGGCCGACAATGACCGGCACCAGCAGACTGGATACCACGATGTAGTTGGCGGTGGTCGGTAGCCCCATACCAAGGATCAGACTGAACAGCGCGGTGAGCAGCAGCATCAGCAGCAGATTGCCCATCGACAGCAACTCCACCACATCGGCCAGCACCAGGCCAACCCCGGTCTGCGAGACCGCCCCGACGATGATGCCCGCCGCCGCCGTGGCAATACCGATGCCGATCATGTTGCGCGCCCCGGCGATCAGCCCCTCGCGCAAGTCGACCAGTCCGTCGCACCAGCCACCATGGGTAGCCCCGCCATCCCCGCGCAGCCAGCTAAGCAACGGACGCTGGGTCAGCAGGATGATGATCAGCATCACACTGCCCCAGAACGCCGAGAGACCGGGTGACAAGCGCTCAACCATCAGACACCAGACCAGCACCACCACCGGCAACAGGAAATGCAGGCCGGACAACAGCACCGCACGCGTCTCCGGCAGGCGCTCCAGCGGTGCCTCCGGGTCATCCAGCTGCAGGGGCGGATGACTCGCCGCCACTTTCAGTAAAGCCAGGTAGGTCAACGCCAGCAGGCTGCCAATCCCCCAGCTAGCCGCCTCGCCGAGCGCCGGCTTGAGCCAGCCCAACCCGTAGTAGACGAGCAGTGAGAGGCCGCTGAGCAGCGCCGCACCAAACGCCACGCCAGCCAGACGACGCAACCAGGTTTGCTGCGGAGCACTGCGCGGCAAGGCCTGCAGGCCCAGCTTGAGCGCTTCCAGATGGACGATATAGATCAACGCAATGTAGGAAATCAGCGCCGGCAAGAACGCATGCTTGACCACCTCAACATAGGGAATGCCGACATATTCGACCATCAGGAACGCCGCCGCGCCCATCACCGGCGGCATGATCTGCCCGTTGACCGAAGATGCCACCTCGACAGCTCCGGCCTTCTCGGCGGAAAAGCCGGTGCGTTTCATCATAGGAATGGTGAAGGTGCCGGTGGTCACGGTGTTGGCGATCGACGAACCGGAAATCAGCCCGGTCAATCCGGAGGCCACCACCGCGGCCTTGGCCGGGCCACCGCGCAAATGACCAAGCAGGCTGAAGGCCAGCTGGATGAAATAGTTGCCGGCACCCGCTCGCTCCAGCAACGCACCAAACAGGACGAAGAGAAATACGAAGCTGGTGGAAACCCCCAGGGCAATCCCAAAGACCCCTTCGGTGGTGATCCACTGATGGTTGGCCAATGCTGTCAGGCTCACCCCGCGATGCGCGAGAATGCCCGGCATGTAGGGTCCCAGCAGGCTGTAGAGCAGAAACAGCGCGGCAATGACCGTCAGCGCTGGGCCCAGGGCCCGGCGGGTAGCCTCAAGTAGCAACGGCAGGCCCAGACAGGCTACCCAGAGATCCAGGTCGGTGAGATTACCCGGACGCTGCGCCAGCTCGGCATAGGCGATGAACAGGTAGGCAGCCGTCGCGCAGGCCAGCAGCCCCAACGCGATATCCGCCAGCGGCACACGATCACGCGGCGAGCGCTTGAATGCCGGGAACACCAAAAAGGCCAGCAACAAGGCAAAGGCCAGGTGAATGGCGCGGGTTTCCGTATCGTTGAACACGGCAAAGCCCAGGCTGAAGGGCAACGGTGAGGCGATCCACAACTGGAACAGCGACCAGAGCAACGCCAGCAGGGCAATCAGGCGTCCCATGCTACCTTGCGGCAAGCGGGCACCGACATCCTGGGCAATCAGCTCTTCGGTGGAAAGATGTTTGTCTTGCATGTAAGGGCAACCTCTAGAAGCCGCCAGCGCGGCAACGGAAAAACCCGCGAAGCCTCAGCTTGCGGGTTTTTCCAGAGCGGGGTGACGGCAGCGCAAAACCGCTGCCGCCTGGCGATCACAGCCAGCCGCGTTCGCGGTAGTAGCGCGCAGCACCTTCGTGCAGCGGCGCCGACAGGCCTACCTTGATCATGTCCTCGGCCTTCAGCTCGGCAAAGGCCGGGTGCAGACGCTTGAAGCGCTCAAGGTTGTCGAAGACCGACTTGACCAGTTGGTAGACCACTTCCGCATCGGTCTTCGCGCTGGTGGACAGCACGGCCTTGCCACCGATCGAAGCGGTCGGCTGACCGTTACCCTTGTACAGGCCACCAGCGATTTCCGCCTTGCTGAAGTAGGGGGCCTTGGCCAGGAGCTGCTCGACGGCTTCGCCGGTAATCGGCACCAGTACCGCATCCACCGTGGTGGTAGCCTCCTGGATTGCGCCGTTGGGATGGCCGACAAAATAGGTCATGGCATCGATATTGTTGTCACCCAGTGCGCTGGCCTGCTCGGCCGGCTTGAGCTCAGCGGCCAGGGCAAAGACGGACTTGTCCCAGCCCTTTTCACGCATGATTTCTTCCAGGGTGTCACGTTGCCCGGAGCCCGGATTGCCGATATTCACGCGCTTACCCTTGAGGTCATCCAGGCCATGGATATGCGCATCACGCCGGGCCAACACGGTGAAGACCTCGCTCTGCAGCGAAAAGACTGCGCGAATGTCTTCCATCGCACCTTCGGCGGCAAACGGCGCCAACCCCTGCATGGCCTTGTACTGATGGTCCGACTGCATGATGCCGAAATTGAATTCACCACTGCGGATGCCATTCACGTTGGCCACGCCACCGCCGCTGGCCGGTGCGTTGCAGCGCAAGCCGTGCTCGCTGTTGCCGCGATTGAGGAAGCGGCAGATCGATTGGCCGGCAACGTAATACACGCCGGTTTGCCCACCGGTGCCGATGGTGACGAATTTTTCATTGGCCTGTACCGCGCCGCCCAGGGTGGTTGCCGCCAGGGCTGCGGACAGTACCCATGCCAGGGGAGTGCCTTTCATGGGGATTGCTCCTTTTGTTCTGCGGATAGAGTTGTACCGGGCCTTGTGGGCCTGGCGGGCCAGAGTAAAACAGCCACAGCACCTGACTGGCAAGTCTGTAACGGGCAGGCTCCGGCAACCATAGTCCAGTTTCGCCGCATCAACCACGCCGTGATCAAGGCGGCGGATGACTTGCAAATCTGGGCGAGCAACGCCACTGTTCTGACTGGTCGACCACACAGCCATCGTCATGGATCCTGCACCCAGCCCACTCATCCCACTCGCCCTGCTGTTGTTGTACAGCCTGCTGCTACTGGCCTTGCAGGGCTGCTGCAACCTGTCGCGCTACTGCCTGCAGTACTACCCGGAACAACCCGAGAACAGCCAGGGCCGCCTGGCCACACTGCTGGCCCAGCGCGAGCGTTACCTGTGGGCCGGACGTCTCGGCAATGCCGCGCTGAGCATCGCCCTGGGTTGGCTGTTGGGTAGCCGCCTGTCCACCACCCTCGGCAGCTACCTGGCCAGCCAGGGTCCGGCTGCCAGCAGCTGGCAGGGCGTACTCGTGGGCCTGCTGCTGGCAGGCCTGCTCTACCTGTACGCACTCGGCGTACTGTACTGGCCGCGCCACTGGGCGCGCCGCCAGGCCACACACCTGTTGCCACGCCTGGGCTGGCTGCTGCAAGGCTGTTACCTGTTGAGCTGGCCCCTGTTGCGCCTGGCCGAGCACAGCGCCACAGCCCTGCAACAACTGGCCGGCATCGTCCCGGGTTACCGCACAGCACGGGCGCAGACCGAAGAACAGGCCAGCCTGGCCAGCCAACGGGTCATGGCCTCGGCGGCCGAACTGGGCGAACTGGAAGTGCTGGACTGGGCCAATTCGCGGGAAGACCTGGTTTACCTGGATAGCCACGCGGCCTTGCATGAAGTCTTCGAGCTGTTCCGCCGGCACACTTACAGCCGCTACCCGGTCTGGGATGAAGCCAGCGGGCGCTTCATCGGCCTGCTGCATATCAAGGACCTGTTGTTGCAGCTCTCCCTGCTGGAAATGCTCCCAGGCAAGTTCGACCTGGCCAGCCTATTGCGCCCGCTGGAGCGTGTGCATCGTCACCTGCCCCTGGCCAGTCTGCTGGAACAATTTCGCCAGGGCGGTACGCATTTCGCGCTGGTGGAAGAGGCCGACGGCAAGGCCATCGGCTTCCTGACCATGGAAGATGTGCTGGAGGTGCTGGTTGGCGATATTCAGGATGAGCACCGCAAGGTAGAACGCGGCGTACTCAGCTACCAGCCGGGCAAGTTGCTGGTTCGCGGCGATACGCCGTTATTCAAGCTGGAACGCCTGCTTGGCGTAGACCTCGACGCCATCCAGGCCGACACCCTGGCCGGCCTGCTGTACGCCAGCCTGGAGCGCATGCCGGAGGAAGGTGAACAATTCGAGCTGGCCGGCCTGCGTATCAGTATCAAGAAGATGAAGGGCCCGAAAATCGTCCTGGCCAAAGTCACCCTGGCCGCTTAGGCCACTTATTCGCCACCCACGGCAAAGTTGGGCAGGCGATCAATGGGCTGGGCAAAGTCGAAAGGAATCGACTCCAGGGCCAGGCCGACATTGCGCTGCACCACAAAATGCAAGTGCGGGCCGGTGCTGTTGCCGGTATTCCCGGAGCGCCCGATCTGCTCGCCGACGGCGACCCGCTGGCCCTCGCGCACGCTGACCGAGCCGCGCATCAGGTGCAGGTAGACCCCCATGGTGCCGTCATCGTGGAGGATCCGCACGAAATTGCCCGACGGGTTGTTGCCCCGACCACTCTGCCGGTTCTCGGTCTTCACCACCATGCCAGCCCGTGCCGCGACGATCGGCGTCCCCTCGGGCATGGCGATATCCACGGCGTAACGCCCCTTGGGACCGGTGTGGCTGTAGCTACCGCCCGGTCCCTGGGTCAGGCGGAACGGTCCGCCACGCCAGGGCAGGGGGTAGCGATAATGCTGCTGGACCAACCGAGGATCACCCATGGCATAACGCAGCCGCGGTGTATAAGCCATCGGCTGCCCGGCCTTGCGCGGGGCAAGGGTGGCCAGGCGGATCTGGCTGCGCGGTGCCAGCACCCAGCGAATAGGCTCTTCCGGGGCACCGCTGACATTGCGCAATTGCTCGAGGCGCAGTTCGACCTCCACGGGAGCAAACAGGTCGTTGCGCACCAGCAGGGTTTCGCCGCCGGCATGCTTGCGGGTTTCCAGCTTCACCTGATTGTCCAGCCGTTCGACCATGCGATCACGGAACACGAAGACCTGCGCCCCCGGCACGGCCTGGTCGCTATAGGTCACCACGCCCTGTTGGTCGACATATTTGTAGATGGTCAGCGCCTGCACCGGCAGGCACAGCAATAACGCGGACAAGGCAAGCAGACGCGAAAGCATGGGCGTAAGCACGAAAAATGACGGGATAAGCAAGACTAGCAGGCACTCTGCCAGACGGCGACCGTCAGCCTGACAGGCTGTGCGCCAGCGCACGACGCCTGCGGGGCTGCAGGCACGCGCCGGCACAGGCACAATAGGCTTCCACCCAGCCGTGAAGCGCCCGCCATGCCCCAGCTGACCACCGACCTTGATCTTGCCTGCGCCCGCCTGCGAGCCGGCGAGCTGCTCGCCCTGCCCACCGAAACCGTCTACGGCCTGGCCGCCGATGCACGCAACGAGGCAGCGGTAACCAAGGTCTACGCGCTCAAGGGGCGGCCACCGAGCAATCCGCTAATCGTCCACCTGGCTGATGCCAGCCAGGCCACGCAGTGGGCACAAGACATCAGTGCGCAGGCGCAGCGCCTGATGGAGGCGTTCTGGCCCGGCCCGCTAACCCTGGTGCTGCCGGCCCGCCCGGAGGTTTCCCGACTGGTGACTGCCGGACAGGACAGCGTGGCCCTGCGCGTGCCCGCCCATCCCCTGGCGCAGCGCCTGTTGCAGCAATTCGGCGACGGCCTGGTGGCCCCCTCGGCCAACCGCTACATGTCGATCAGCCCCAGCTGTGCCGAACACGTGGCCCAGCAGTTTGCCGACAGCGACCTGCTGATCCTCGATGGCGGCCCCTGCCAGGTTGGCCTGGAATCAACCATCGTCAGCCTGTTGCCCGATCAGCCCGCCTGCCTGCTGCGCGCCGGCATGCTCGGCCCCAGCACCTTGCAGGCCGTCCTGGAAAGCCCGCTGCAACTGGGCGCAGCCGGCGAACTACGCGTACCCGGCCAGCACCATCGGCACTACGCACCCGCCACACCCAGCCTGAGGTTCAGCCAGCCCCCCGCGCAGGCACTCACCGACCCGGCCTGCGCCTGGCTATGGTGCGGCCAGGCACAGCCCAGTGCCGGGCCGGCCATCGATCTCGGCAATGAGCCGCAAGCCTACGCCCGGCAGCTCTACGCTGCCCTCTACCGCCTGGATCGCCTCGGTGCGCAGCGCCTGCTGATCCAGCTGCCACCGGCCGGCGAAGCCTGGCAAGCCGTGCATGACCGCCTGGCACGCGCCGCGCAACCACTGCCGGACAACGACTAGCGTTACGCTTCCAGCGCCTCATAACGCTGCTGCAGTTCACGCCGGATATGCCGGCGCTGCTCGGCCTGGCGCCAGCGCCGGCGCTCTTCCGCGTTCTGCGGCTGCAGCGCGGGCACGGCCTGTGGCCGACCTTCGCCATCCACGGCCACCATGGTGAAAAAGCAGCTGTTGGTATGCCGTACGGAGCGCTGGTGGATGTTCTCGGTGATGACCTTGATGCCGATCTCCATGGAGCTGTGCCCGGTAAAGTTCACTGAAGCGAGAAAGGTCACCAGCTCGCCGACATGAATGGGCTGGCGAAAGATCACCTGATCCACCGACAAGGTCACCACGTAGCCCCCGGCGTAGCGGCTGGCGCAGGCATAGGCCACTTCGTCGAGGTACTTGAGCAGGGTACCGCCGTGCACGTTGCCGGAAAAATTGGCTTTGTCCGGTGTCATCAGCACGGTCATAGTCAGCTGGTTGTTGGCAAATTCCATGGATTCCCTCGGATGGCTGGATAGGCGCAAGACTAGGCCAGCCACCGAAAACGGCCAGCGACTCGGCTGCATGCAAGTTTGCGGCCGTATTCCACGGGATACGTCAAACCGTTACCTACCGCAGGCACGGCTGGCCACACGAGTCAGCCCATGCACCATCGCAGCGCAGGCGTGCGCCAATCCGGCAAGCTACGCGCTGCCGAGAGTAAAGACGCGGAGCGCGCTCACTGCCTGGCAAGTCCGTCAGGCGTGGACCAGATACCAGCGCCAATCCTGCTCGCCGACCTCGCTGACGAACTGGCGGAACTCTTCCCACTTGATCGCCAGGTAGATCCTCAGGAAGTCCTCGCCCAGCGCTTCCTTGGCCCAAGCCGACTGCTCCAGGGTGCGCAGCGCGGTCAGCCAGTCGGTCGGCAAGGTTTCGCGGGCCTGCTCGTAGCCGTTGCCGACGATGGCCTCGCCCGGATCGATCTGGTTTTTGATGCCGTGATGGATGCCGGCGAGGATCGCTGCGGCGGCCAGGTAGGGGTTGGCATCGGCGCCGCAGATGCGGTGCTCCACATGGCGGCTCTTGGCCGGGCCGCCGGGCACGCGGAACGACACGGTGCGGTTGTTCACCCCCCAGCTCTTGGCCAGCGGCGCGTAGCTGTTGGCCTGGAAGCGCCGGTAGGAGTTGGCATTGGGGCAGAAGATCGCCAGCGCATCGTTGAGCGTGGCCATCATGCCGCCGATGGCGTGCCTCAAGAGCGTGCCGGGCCCGCCTTCAAGGTCGGAAAGCTCCGAGGCCATCAGGTTGTTGCCTTCGGCGTCCGCCAGGCTGACGTGCATGTGCAGGCCGCTGCCGGCCAGGTCGCTGAACGGCTTGGCCATAAAGCAGGCGATCAGTCCGTGCTGGTTGGCCACGCCCTTGACCAGGCGCTTGTAGCGGATGCCCTCATCGACCGCCTGCAGGGCGTCGAAGCGGTGCTCCAGGGTCAGCTCCAGCTGGCCGGGGGCGTACTCGGAGATCGCCGTGCGCACCGGCAGGCCCTGGGCCTCGCAGGCGCGGTACAGGTCATCAAGGAAGGCCTGCTGCTGTTCCAGTTCCAGCACGCCATACACCTGCGGCGCCTGCGGGCGTACGCCGTTGGCCTGCACGGCCGGTTGCGGGCGGCCGTTGGCGTCGCGGTTCTTGTCCAGCAGGTAGAACTCCAGCTCCACCGCCATCACCGGGTGGTAGCCGTCGGCCTTGAGGCGCTCAATGGCGCGCGCCAGCACATGCCGCGGGTCGCCGGCGGCGGCCGGCGCGCCCTGGGTCGGGTGCATGCTCACCTGCACCTGGCCGGTGGGGTTGGCACGCCAGGTCTGCAGGGTCAGGCTGCCGGCGAGCGGGTAGGTCCAGCAGTCGGCATCGGCGACTTCCCAGACCAGGCCGCTTTCCTCGACGTCCTCGCCCTGGATGGTCAGCGAGAGGATGGAGCTGGGCAGCGGGCGGCCGTTTTCGTAGATCGCCAGCAGCTCGTCGCGGTGCAGCAGCTTGCCGCGCGGGATGCCGTTGGCGTCGATCAGCATCAGCTCGATCAGGCGCACCTCGGGGTGCTGGGCGAGGAAGTCGCGGGCTTCCTGGGGGTTGGCGAAGTGCATGCGATGATCCTTTGCGGCGGGGTTACAGGCGAGCGCCGGGTATGCCCAGCAGCTCGCCCAGAGCCTGTTCCAGGGTGTGCAGCAAACAGTCGACATCCGCCGCCGTGGTCTGCGGGCAGCACAGGGTCATGTTGTGGAACGGGGTGATGAGGATGCCCCGGTTGATCAGATAGAGATGCAGGGCCATCTGCAACTCGTCGTGGAAGGCCGCCTCGGCCTCAGCGCCGTTGCGCGGCGGCCGCGCGCAGAACTGGAACTCGCAGCGGGCGCCCAGTTCGGTCACCGACCAGGCCAGCGCATACTTGCGAATGACCTGACGCAAGCCCTCGGCCAGGCGCTGAGCCAACGGCAGCATGTGCTGGTAGGCCTCGACCGTCATCACCTGCTCAAGGTTGGCGCGCATGCAGTGCATGGCCAGGGCGTTGGCCGACAGGGTGGTGCCCATGCCGCTATGGCCGTGCCCCTGGCTGCCGGCACTGGCCCGCTGACGGGCCGCCTGCATGGCGCTGGCCATCTCCGCACTACAGCCATAGACCCCGCAGGGCACGCCACCGGCGATCGGCTTGCCGAGCACGAAAAAGTCCGGTTCAAGGTTCCACAAGCGAGTACAGCCACCGATATCGGTGGAGATGGTGTGGGTTTCGTCGATGATCAGCAATGCGCCATATTTACGCGTGAGTTCGCGGCACTTTTCCAGGAAGCCCGGATCGGGCAGGACCATGCCGATGTTGGTCATCGCCGGCTCGCAGAGCAGGGCGCACACGTCACCCTGGGCCAGTGCCGCCTCTAGTGCCGGAATATCGTTGAAGGGAATGGCCCGGCTGTACTCGGTCAGGTCATAGGCCTGGCCGATCAGCCCGCTGCGATGCTGGGTGCGCCCATCACGCTGGCGCACCATCACGTCATCGAGGGTGCCGTGATAACAGCCATCGAAGACCAGCAGGGTATTGCGCTGAGTAATCGCCCGCGCCCAGCGCAATACATAGCGGTTGGCGTCGGTGGCAGTGGCCGTGACCTGCCAGTAGGGCAGGCCAAAGCGCGCGGCGAGCAGCTCGCCACACACCAGGGCATCTTCGCCGGGCAGCATGGTGGTCAGGCCGTTGCCAGCCTGCTCGGCAAGGGCCTTGGCGACCGGCTCCGGCGAGTGGCCGAACATGCTGCCGGTGTCGCCCAGGCAGAAGTCGATGTACTCGTGGCCGTCGACATCATGGAAACGCGCCCCCTTGGCGCGCTCGACGAACAGCGGACAGGGCGTCGACCAGTCGGCCATCCAGTGCATCGGCACGCCGCCGAACAGCGATTGGCGAGCGCGCTCGGCCAACGCCTGCGAGCGCGGGTTGCGTTGCAGGAAGCGCGCCTGCTCGGCAGCGAAGAACTGCGCCACGGCCTGGCTGCTGATGCCACTGGAAGTCATGCCTGAACACCTCGTTCGTTTTTTCACACATCCTGATTTGTGATCACATAACTGTCAATCACGGCAAAAAAACTCTTTCAAGGTTATGATCCAGGCTTGCTTGTGATCACAGGGTCAATTCACATGTGCACTTTTTTATTGATCGCCAGCCCTGCGTCTGTGCCTTGGCAAGGCTGTTGACGAGCATGTCCGGCAACCTCCAGGAACAGCTCTACCAGCGACTGCGCGCGGATCTGTTGGCCGGCCGCTACCTACCCGGCCAGCGCCTGAAAATCCGCGACCTGGCCGCCGCCTGGGGCACCAGCCCCATGCCGGTGCGCGCCGCCCTGCAGCGGCTGGCGGCCGAAGGTGCGCTGGAGGGCGAGGCGCAGCGTTCACTGCATGTGCCGCAGATGGATGCCGAACGCTATCGGCACTTGCTGCAAGTACGCCTGAGTCTGGAAGGCCTGGCCGCCGAGGAGGGCGCCCGGCGCATGGATGCCGACACCCTGCAACAGCTGCAGCAGGCCAGCCAGGCCATGCAGGCAGCTCTCGACCAGCGCGACGTCCAGGCTTACCTGCAACACAACAGCCAGTTTCACCTGGGCCTCTACCGGGCTGCCGGCAACCCGCTGCTGCTGCGCCTGATCGAGTCGCTGTGGCTCCAGGTCGGACCGTTCTTCAACCAGCTGTTCACTGCCGCCGACCTATCGCTGCGCCTCAACGAGTTTCACCAGCAGTGCCTGCAGGCCATCCTCGCCGGGGATGCCCTGGCTGCCCGTGCCAGCATCGAACGCGACCTGAGCTTCTGCGGCCAGGCGCTGCTCAACCTGCTGGCGCTGGACAGTCAGCCCGCGAGCTGAATCACAGGCGGCTCAGTAGCCGCTCTCCAGCCAGACATCCCGGCACCAGTGCCACACGGTTTCCCAGGTTTCCTCAGCCAGCTCGCCGCTGGCCGCCTGCCACAGAAACACCTCACCCTCGGCATCCACCGCATAGTAGTCATCGCCGTCCTGGCACAGCGGCACCAGGTCGCGTGGCAGGCCGCGATCCCAGGCGACCGAGGCCACTTCCGGCAGGTAGGTATGGGCGTGCGGGTCGCTGGCGGTCACCGGCTCCAGGCGGCCATAGACCACATCACTGACCGTTAGCAGGTACTCGCGCAGGGCAAAGGGCAGGTGGATGAGGATCTGCTCCTGGACATCCACCAGCATCTCTTCATCCGGCAGTTCCAACGGCACCGGCACCGGTTCGTTGCGCTCTCGCAGTTCCTCGATGATCTCTTCCACGCTTCAGGCTCCTGGGCTAATGACGGAACAGGGGCGCTAGTGTGCGGTGGCGCCCGCCTTGCTTCAAACCTTATCCGCTGGCGCAATAATGGCATTCTGCTAGGGTCACAGACAGGCATGGCCTGAGCATGGGGGATGGGCGCATGAGTAGCAGCGACGACAGCGACGCGGAACAACAGCGCATCGACCTGCTGGAACAGGCCGCACGTCGTAACCGCCTGTTCCTGCTCGGGCTGAGCGCGCTGCTGGGCAGCCTGATGCTGGGCTCCGTGCTGTTCAACCTGATCCATCTACTCGGCGACAACAGCCAGGCCACGCTGCAGGCCCAGGCCCGACAGATCGCCAGTCTGGAAAAGCAGGTGCAGAGCCAGGCACAGCGCCTCGATGAGCAACAAACACTACTCGCCAGCCTGCAGGAAGCCCGCCTGCAACAGGTGTTCAGCCTGGCCGAGCACCCCGACAGCATTGCCCAGGTAGCGCAGGTGCTGCAGGCCCAGGAACGCGACTACCGACAAGCGCTGCAGGCCCTGAAGCGCGGCATGCGCGACCTGGCCAACATGCTGCCTGGCTCGCGCAGCTGGTTGAGCGACTACGAAGAAACCCTGCAGCAGACCCTGGAACACAGCCAGCAACGCAGCGAAAACCTCCTGCTGTGGGCCGAGCAGGCACGCCAGGCAGCCCTGTCGAAAAAATGAACAAGGCGCGCCAGGCCGCTCTGACCGTGGGCCAGCGGCAGGCACTGACAGCTTATCCACAGGGCTGTCCAGTCCCCCTGTGGACTACTCCATGCCGTAGGGGGCCTGGCTGTGCAGGGGCAACCCAGCCATCAACCGTGCGTCCAGCAAGGCATGATGGGGAATGGCTTGCGGATCGACACCCGCCAGCAACTGGGCGTCCTCGCGGCAGCCACGCACCGTGGCCGGCAAGCCGTCACGGCCCAGCAACTCGAGGAGCAGCGGCCAGTCCCAGGCCAACGCATCACTGACGATCTCTACCTCGCCCTGGCTTTGCAGAAAATCCACCAGCACCCCTCGCGCCTGCTCCAGGCTGTGCCCATTGCGCGCCAGATCCAGTTGCGGGAGCACGACCTGCTGGACGAATTCGCTGCAACCCTCAACTGTCCAGCCCTCGTTCAGCTCGATGTAGCACTCGTCACCCTGCGCACCCACCAGAGCCAGGCTGATCAGCCGGCGATCGAGACTGAGACAGGTGAACTCGGTATCCAGAAACAGGCTACGCATGGCACGACACCTCCGCATGATGGGCCTTTCTGCAACTGTAGCAGCGCACAATGCACAAGGCCCCGAACCAGTCGGGGCCTTGTCGGTAAGCCGGAGCGGGCGCGGATCAGCCGTTCTGGCGAATACCGGCGACCAGCCAGGGCTGGTTTTCACCCTGCAGACGCTCCAGGCGCCAGCTTTCGCTGAAGGCTTCGCCCTGGTCGAAACGCGAGGTCTTGGCCAGACCACTGAAGGTCAGGGTGGCAATGGTCTTGTCGGCCTGGTCATCCAGCCCATCGAACTGCACCTCCAGGTTGTCGATGTAGGTGGACTGGAAACCGTCGCCCAGGCTGGCACGCTCCTGCTGCAGGAAGCTGGTCATCTGCGGAGTGAAGAACTCGGCGATCTTCTCCATCTCGTTGGCATCCCAGTGCTGCTGCAGGGCCAGGAAATGCTCACGCCCCTGCTCGACGAAACGCTGCTGGTCGAACCAGGCCGGCAGGTTCTGCTGAACCGCGGGGCGGCTGCCGGTCGAGCCAAACAGCGGGGCGGCGCTCTCGCGGGCATAAGGCACGCCACCGGCCATGGCTGGTTGGGCCTGGCGACGGCGCGCAGCAATCAGCTTGAAGATGACAAAGGCAATCAGGCCGAAGATCAGGATGTCGAACAGCTGCATGCCCTCGAAGCCATCGCCCATGAACATGGAGGCCAGCAGACCGCCGGCGGCAATGCCGGCCAGCGGGCCGAGCCAGCGCGAAGCGCCACTGGCCGCCGCCGGGCGGGCCGCATTGGCGCTGTTGGCAGCGGCAGGCTGTTGTTGACGTTGCAGCGGCTGGGACTGGTGGCTGGGCGCCGAGCCGAAGCTCTTGCCGCCGCCGAGGCGCTTGGCATGGACATCCAGGCTCATGGTCAGGCCGATGCACAGGGCCAGGGCAAAACTGAAGAAGCGTTGCATGGTGGTCGCTCTTGGTGGGTGATTCTCGCGCGCTATCTTGCCGGGCATAGCAGCGCGGGGATAGCAGCAGACTGTTTCGGGATTTTATACCGGTCCGCGCCTATTCCCCAGGCTGTAACAGAGCGCCAGCAGCCCCGCATGTAAAGACCCCCATCGACAGGCGGCAGGCTTGGCATACCGGTCATCTATCGCTATGTTCTGCAAGATATAGCGCAGGCGCTTCGTCAAACAGCCGCCTCACCATCCATGCGTGGCGGCCCGTCAGCCAACCTTGCGGGTATCACTACCCATTAAGAGGTATACGGGCGTACGCCGGCTGCTGCAGCCGTTAGGCTGCGCACCTGTCCTGCCGAGGAGCATCGCGTATGCGCAGACCCGTCCGCCCTGTCTTGCTGGTCTTTGCCCTGAGCAGCAGCCTGCCCAGCTGGGCAGGCTCCCTGCAGGTGGCGGTAGCGGCGAACTTCACCGCACCGTTCCAGGCCTTGGCGCCGCTGTTCGAGCAGGCCACCGGCCACCAGGCGGTCGGCGCCTTTGCCGCTACCGGCCAGTTGTATGCGCAGATTCGCCACGGTGCCCCCTTCGAGGTGTTGCTGTCGGCAGACAGCAGCACGCCGCGCAGGCTGATCGAGGAAGGCGAGGGCGTGGCCGCTTCGCGTTTCACCTATGCCACCGGCAAGCTGGTGCTGTGGTCGGCCCAGCCGGACTACCTGGACGGCACGCCGGCCGCCCTGCACGCCGGGAAATTCCGTCATCTGGCCATCGCCAACCCGCAGACGGCGCCCTACGGCCTGGCGGCGCTGCAGACCCTGGAGCAGCTGGGCCTGCGTGAGCACCTGGCTGAACGCCTGGTGGAAGGCCAGAGCATCAGCCAGACCCAGCAGTTCATCGCCAGCGGCAATGCCGAGCTGGGTTTCATCGCCCTGGCGCAGGTCTACCGGGACGGGCGTATCAGCAGCGGTTCGGCCTGGCAGGTACCGGCCAACCTGCATACACCGCTCCACCAGGATGCCCTGCTGCTCAACAGGGGCCGTGACAATCCCGCCGCCCAGGCCTGGCTGGACTTCCTGCAAAGCCCGCAAGCCGCCGAGGTGATTCGCGCCTTCGGCTACGACCTGGCGGATTGAAGCCCGCATGCCGCTGACCCAGAACGACTTCGCGGCGATTGGCCTGAGCCTGCAACTGGCCAGCCTGACCACTCTGCTGCTCCTGCTACTAGGCACCCCGCTGGCCTGGTGGCTGGCACACAGCCGTCGACGCTGGAGCAAGCGCCTGGTCAGTGCCCTGGTAGCCTTGCCGCTGGTGCTGCCGCCTACCGTGCTGGGTTTCTACCTGCTGGTGCTGCTCGGCCCGCACGGCTGGATTGGCCAGCTCACGCAAAGCCTCGGCCTGGGCACGCTGACCTTCAGTTTCAGCGGCCTGCTGATCGGTGCGGCGCTCTGCTCGCTGCCGTTTGTCGTGCAGCCGCTGCAAAACGCCTTCGAGGCGATCGGCCGCGCCCCGCTGGAAGCCGCCGCCACCCTGCGCGCCTCGCCACTGGACAGCTTCTTCACAGTGGTCGTGCCGCTGGCCCGGCCAGGCTTCCTGACCGCCGCCACGCTGAGTTTTGCGCATACCCTGGGCGAGTTTGGCGTGGTGCTGATGATCGGCGGCAACATCCCCGGCAAGACCCAGGTGGTGGCCATCCAGATCTACAACCACGTGGAAGGCATGCACTACGCCCAGGCGCACTGGCTGGCCGGCGGCATGCTGCTGTTTTCCTTCCTGATCCTGCTGTTGCTGTATGCCGGGCGACAGAACCGCCAGGGCTGGAGCTGATGAGCATGCACGACCCGGCGCAGATCCAGGCGCGTTTCGTCCTGCAACATCCGGGCTTTTGCCTGGATATCGACCTGCAACTGCCCGGACGCGGTATCACCGCACTGTTCGGCCACTCCGGCTCGGGCAAGACCAGTTGCCTGCGCTGCGTCGCCGGGCTGGAACAGGCCGGCACCGGCTACCTGGCGGTCAACGGCGACTGCTGGCAGGACAGCGCGCGTGGCCTGTTCGTGCCCACCTACCGCCGGCCGATCGGCTATGTGTTCCAGGAAGCCAACCTGTTTGCCCACCTCGACGTGCGCGACAACCTGCTCTACGGCAGCCGGCGCATTCCCCGTGCGGCGCGTCAGGTCGCCCTGCAGCAGGCCGTCGACCTACTCGGTATCGGCCACCTGCTGCAGCGCCTGCCGGGACGTCTGTCCGGCGGCGAACGACAGCGCGTCGGTATCGCCCGCGCCCTGCTGACCAGTCCGCGCCTGCTGCTGATGGACGAACCACTGGCCTCGCTGGACCTGCAGCGCCGCCAGGAAGTCATGCCCTACCTGGAGCGCCTGCAGCGCGAGCTGGACATCCCGCTACTGTATGTCAGCCACGCCCCGGACGAGGTGGCGCGCCTGGCCGATCACCTGGTCGTGCTGGAGGAGGGCCGCGTACGCGCCTGCGGGCCGTTGCAGGAAACCCTGCTGCGCCATGACCTGCCGATGTTCCAAGAGGAGGATGCACAGGCCGTGCTGCACGGCCTGGCCGGCGCATTCGATGAGCACTACGGCCTGCAGGCGGTGCAGCTGGATGAACAGAGCCGGCTGCTGCAGCCGGCGCGTCAGGCGGTCGCGCCCGGCACCCCGCTACGCCTCAAGGTGCGCGCCCGCGATGTCGGCCTGAGCCTGGCCCAGGTGCAGCACAGCAGCCTGCTCAACCACCTGGCGGTGCGCGTCTGCGACTGGCAGGAGGTGCCGCAACTGAGCTACGTGCAGGTGCGCCTGCAACTGCCGGGCGGCCAGCAGTTGCTGGCACGCATCACCCGCTATTCCTTCGACCAGCTGGGCATCCACAGCGGCCAGGCGCTGTGGGCACAGCTCAAGTCGGTGTCACTACTCAACGGTTGACGGCCGGCGCTTCCCGCCAGTTGTACAGCTGCTGCTCGCTGAGTGCGTGCATGACCGCCGCCTGGCGCTGGAAGTCCTGCATCGACTGCCAGATACGCCCGTGCAGTTCATCCTGCCCGGCCAGCTCGCCGAGCAGGGCCATGGACTGCTCGCGCAGCGCTACCAGTACCTCGTCGGGGAAGCGCCGCAGCTGCACACCAGCCGCCTGCAGTTCGCCGAGGGCGCGCGCGTTGTTGTACACATAGTCGCTCTGCATGTGCTGGTTGGCGGCCGCCGCGGCTTCCTCGACGATGGCCCGCAGGTCCTCCGGCAAGCCGGCCAGGGCCTGTTCGTTGACCAGCAGCTCGATGGTCGCCTGCGGCTCCTGCCAGCCCGGGTAGTAGTAATAGCGCGCCGCCTTGTGCAGGCCGAAGGCCAGGTCGTTGTACGGGCTGACCCAGTCGCTGGCATCGATGGCCCCGGTCTGCAGGGCGGTAAATACCTCGCCACCGGGCAGGTTGACCGGGGTCGCGCCCAGTCGACCGAGGACTTCGCCACCCAGCCCGGGCATGCGGATCTTCAGGCCCTTGAGGTCATCCAGCTGGTTGATTTCCTTGTTGAACCAGCCACCCATCTGCATGGTCGAGTTGCCCACCAGCAAAGGCCGTACACCATAGGGCGCATAGGCTTCCTGCCAGAGTGCCAGACCGCCGCCATGGGTAACCCAAGCGTTCATTTCCAGGGTCGACAGGCCGAATGGCACGGCGGTGAAGAACTGCGCGGCCGGCACCTTGCCTTTCCAGTAGTAGGCAGCGCCATGGCCCAGTTCGGCAGTGCCGCGGGACACCGCATCGAACACTTCCAGTGCCGGCACCAGCTCACCGGCGGCATACACCTTGATCTTCAGGCGGCCACCGCTCATCGCCTCGACCCGCTGGGCAAAGCGCTCAGCGGCGGTACCCAGGCCGGGATAGTTCTTCGGCCAGGCGGTAACCATCTTCCAGGTTTGCGGCGCGGGCGCGGGGCTGGCTTGCGCCGCTGCGCTGTCTTGTGGCTCCTGGCAGCCAAACAGGGCCAGGCTGCCGGCCAGCAGGGCGGCGGTGAACAGGGAGCGTCGTTGCATGGGCGGACTCCAGGTGAAGGGTGGGCGGCGGGCGATGATAACGGCCGCCACGTCTGATGACCTAGCGGCAAACGGGGAGACAGGCTACAGGGGCTGCAGCTTGGCGTAGCTGAGCATCAGCCACTTGCTGCCTTCATGGTCGAAGTTGACCTGCACCCGAGCCTGCGCGCCACTGCCCTCGAAGTTGAGGATCACCCCCTCGCCGAACAGCGCATGCTGCACACGCTGGCCCAGGCTGAAACCGGTTTGCGGCACCTCGGCGCCGGCAAAAAGACTGTTGCCGAAACCACTCTGGCTGCTGCCGCTGAACGGCCGGCTGACACTGCCGGACAGGCGCACCTCGCGCAGCAACTGGGCGGGCACCTCACGTACGAAACGCGAGACCTTGTTGTAGGTTTCACTGCCGTACAGGCGGCGGGTTTCCGCGTAGGTCATTACCAGGCGCTGCATGGCGCGGGTAATGCCGACATAGGCCAGGCGCCGTTCCTCTTCCAGGCGCCCCGGCTCCTCCAGGCTCATCTTGTGCGGGAACAGTCCTTCTTCCATGCCGACCAGGAAGACCAGGGGAAACTCCAGGCCTTTGGCACTGTGCAGGGTCATCAGCTGCACGCTGTCCTCGAACTCCTCGGCCTGGGTATCGCCGGCTTCCAGCGCCGCATGGTCGAGGAAAGCGGCCAGCGGCGACAGCTCGTCCTCGGCAGTCTCGAAGGTGCGCGCGGCACTCACCAGCTCCTGCAGGTTCTCCACGCGGGCCTGGCCTTTCTCGCCCTTTTCCGCCTTGTGGTAGTCGATCAGCCCGCTGCGCTCGATCACCGTCTGCGCCAGCAGGTGCAGGGGCAGGTCAGTGACCCGCTCCTGCAGCTCGTCGATCAATGCACAGAAGCCGGCCAGCGCGCTGGCCGCACGCCCCGGCAGGGCCTTGGCGGCCAGTTGCTGCTGGATACTGCGCCACAGCGAGGTGCCCTGCTGGCGGGCCACTTCGCGCAGGCCTTCGACGGTTTTCTCGCCAATCCCGCGGGCCGGCAGGTTGATCACCCGCTCCAGCGCGGCATCGTCATCGCGCAGACGGATCAGCCGCAGGTAGGCCAGGGCATTCTTGATCTCGGCGCGCTCGAAAAAGCGCTGGCCGCCATAGATACGGTAGGGAATGCGTTCGCGCAGCAGCGCTTCCTCAAGCACCCGCGACTGCGCGTTGGAGCGGTAGAGGATGGCCATGTCGCTGCGCCTGAGGCCGTCCTTGCGCAAGGCCTCCTCGATGCACTCGACCACGTAGCGCGCTTCGTCATACTCGTTGAAGCCAGCAAACAGGCTGATCGGCTCGCCGTCCTGGCCCTCCGTCCACAGCTCCTTGCCCAAACGCCCCTGGTTATTGGCAATCAGTGCGTTGGCGGCCTGCAGGATGGTGCCGGTGGAGCGGTAGTTCTGCTCCAGGCGGATACTCTGCGCATCGGCGAAGTCATCGGCGAACTGCTGGATATTCTCGATACGCGCACCACGCCAGCCATAGATCGACTGGTCATCGTCGCCGACCACCATGAGGCTCGCGCCCCCCTGGGCCAGCAGACGCAGCCAGGCATACTGCACCGCGTTGGTATCCTGGAACTCGTCCACCAGGATGTGCCGGAAACGCTGCTGGTAGTGCTGCAGCAGGCCGGGATGGTTGCGCCACAGTTCCAGCGCACGCAGCAGCAGCTCGGCGAAGTCCACTGCCCCGGCGCGCGCGCAGGCGGCTTCGTAGGCTTCATAGATGTTGCGCAGGGTGGCGAGGAAATGATCACCACTGGCCTGGATATTCTGCGGGCGCAGGCCTTCGTCCTTCTGCCCGTTGATGAACCATTGTGCCTGGCGGGCCGGCCAGCGCTGCTCGTCCAGGCCCAGCTCGCGGATCACCCGCTTGACCAGGCGCTGCTGGTCATCGCTGTCGAGGATCTGGAAATTCTCCGCCAACCCCGCCTCACGCCAGTGCGCGCGCAACAGCCGATGGGCCAGGCCATGGAAGGTCCCTACCCACATGCCCTGCGGGCTGATGCCCAGCAGTTGCTCGATGCGCTGGCGCATTTCCGCCGCCGCCTTGTTGGTAAAGGTGACCGACAGGATGCTGTGCGGCGAAGCGCCTTCGACCTGGATCAGCCAGGCGATACGGTGCACCAGCACGCGGGTCTTGCCGGAACCGGCGCCGGCCAGTACGCGCTGGCGTCCCAGTGGAGCGGCGACCGCCTGGCGTTGGGCCTCGTTGAGGGCGTTGAGCAGATGGGAGATGTCGTCATGCATGGCCGGCATTCTATCGGGTTGCCCGGCACTTGTCGTTTCGCTGCTGTTTGGCGCCCGGGCAAATTCCTGTATACAGTCGCTCACAACGCTTGCCGCCGCAGGCCAGAGCACTTTTCTTGTACATGACCCTTGGGTCAGCGCAGGTGCTTGGGTATGCTCGGTTGCATCTGGCGAACAACTATAAAAAGAGCGCCCATGACTGCAGTGCCACCTTCCGCGTCTTCCACGCCGGCTGCCCGTCCGCCGACGCAGGACATTGCCCTCGAACGCACCCGCTTGCTCTACCAGGGTTCGCAAACCCCCACCTTGCTCATGCTGCTGGTTGGCCTGGCCTGCACCGGCCTGCTGTGGAGCCCCGGCAACAGTCCATGGCTGGCCAGCTGGCTGGTCAGCCTGGTGGTTATCGCCCTGCTACGTCTGCAACAGGTGTACGCCTTCAACCGCGCCAGCCCGCCGCTACAGGCCCAGCCGCGCTGGCGGCAACGCTTCCTGCTCGGTGCCGCCGCCAGCGGCCTGAGCCTGGCCTGCGCGGTGGTGTTCTTCCTGCCGGTGGACAACCCCCTGCAACAGGCCCTGCTGTTCGGCCTGATTGCCACCGCCATCCTCAGCTCGTGCACGGCCTACGCGGTCAGCAAGACCGCCTTCCTGGCCTTCACCCTGCCGTGCATGCTGCCCAGCACCACCTTCCTGTTGCTCAGCGACAACCCGGCCCTGCGCAGCTGGGGCCTGCTGTGCCTGATCTTTGGTCTGGGCCTGCTGGTCACCGGCCTGCAGGTCAACCGCCTGCTCACTGGCAACCTGCTGCGCCGCCTGCACAACCTGGCGCTGATCGACAACCTCGGCCAGGCCAAGCTGCAGGCCGACCAGTTGAACAGCGAGCTGGCCCGCGAAGTGGAACAACGCCGGCATGCCGAACGCGAGTTGCGTGCCGCGCAGGCCGAGCTGGAAATGCGCGTTGCCCAGCGCACCCTGGAACTGGACGAAACTACCCATGCGCTGAGCAAGAGCGAGACCCGCCTGGCCCTGGCCCTGGAGGCCAGCCAGCTGGGCCTGTGGGACTGGGATCTGGTCAGCGACCAGGTGCACCACTCGCAGTTGCGCGAACTGTTCGGCCTGGACAGCCAGTCGGTCGCGGTACTGGCCGACCTCAAGCCGCGCCTGCACCCGGATGACCTGCCGACCTTGCGCCGCGCCCTGGTCGAGCACATGAAGGGGCGCAGCGACGGCTACGCCGTGGAATACCGTATCCGTCATGAAGATGGCCGCTGGCTGTGGATCGAAGACCGCGGCCGGGCCGTGGAGCGCGCCGCCGACGGTACGGTATTGCGGATGATCGGCACGCGCCGCGATATCACCGCACGCAAGCTGCGCGAGGAAGAGCAGCGCCTGGCGTCCACGGTGTTCGAAGCGGCCAGCGAAGGGATCATCATCCTCTCCGAGCAATACCGCATTCTGGCCATCAACCAGGCGTTCACCCAGGTCACCGGGCATCGTCGCGAAGAAGTGCTGGGCAGTAACGTGCTGCGCCTGATCGGCAGTGAAGAAGCCCGCCAGCAATACCAGCGCATTCGCCTGGAGCTGGAGCAGCAGGGCAGTTGGCAGGGTGAGCTGCTCGAACGACGCAAGAACGGTGAGCTGTACCCCCAGTGGCTACAGCTCAACGTGGTGCGCGACAACCGTGGCAAGGTCAGCCATATCGTCGGCTTTTTTGCCGACCTGACCACCCGACGCGAAGCCGAGGAACGCCTGCGCTTCCTCTCCCATTACGACGAACTGACCGGCCTGGCCAACCGCACCCTATTCAAGGAGCGCCTGGCCGAAGCCGCCGCCCAGAGCCGCGGCAGCAGTGACAGCCTGGCCCTGCTGCACATCGACCTGGACCGCTTCAAGCTGCTCAACGACACCCTCGGCCATGAGGTGGCCGACCAGTTGCTGCGCCAGATCAGCCGACGTATCAACCAGTGCATCCCCCAGGCGCTGTGCATTGCCCGCCTGTCCGGCGACGAATTCGCCGTACTGCTCGACCAGCACGGCGGACTGGCCAGCCTGGCCCGCCTGGCCAGTCGTCTACTCAGCAAGCTGCGCCTGCCCATGGAAATCGGCGGACACGAACTGATCATCAGCGCCTCGCTGGGCATCAGCCTGCTGCCGGACAACGCACCGGAGGTGCCGGCCCTGCTGGCCCAGGCCAACATGGCCATGCAGCATGCCAAGCACCTGGGCGGCAATACCTTCCAGTTCTACAACGACAGCCTGCAGGCCTGCACGGTCGAACGCCTGCAGCTGGAGAACCAGCTGCGCAAGGCCGTCGACGAAGGCCAGCTGGAGGTCTACTACCAACCCAAGCTGGACTTGCGCGACGGACAGATCCGCGCCGCCGAGGCGCTGGTGCGCTGGAACCACCCGCAACGCGGCCTGGTCCCGCCGGTAGAGTTCATCGGCCTGGCTGAGGAAAACGGACTGATCGTGCCGATCGGCGAATTTGTCCTGCAGCAGGCCTGCCAGCAGGCCCAGGCCTGGCGGCAGAGCGGACTGGCCGACATTCGCGTCTCGGTGAACCTCTCGGTCCATCAGCTGCGCCAGGGCAACCTGACCAGCCTGGTACGCCTGGCACTGGAGGAAAGCGGCCTGCCGCCGGCCTCACTGGAGCTGGAGCTGACCGAAAGCCAGCTGCTCGACAACGTGGAAAACGTCATTGCCATCTTCCACCAGTTGCGTGAACTGGGCGTCAAGCTGTCGATCGACGACTTCGGCACCGGCTATTCATCGCTGAGCTACCTCAAGCGCTTCCCGGCCGACTACGTGAAGATCGACCAGACCTTCATCCGCGACCTGTCCAGCGGTGGCGAAGATGCCGCCATCACCCGGGCGATCATCGCCATGGCGCATAGCATGGAGCTCAAGGTCGTCGCCGAAGGAGTGGAAACCCGCGAGCAGCTGGACTTCCTGCGCCAGCACAAGTGCGACGAAATCCAGGGCTACCTGATCAGCCGGCCGGTGCCGGCCGGCCAGTTCATCGAGACCCTGCACGCCCACCAGGCCAGCAGCGGCCACGCCTGAGCCGCTCAGTCACGCCAGCAGGGCTTGTCCAGTTCAGCCTGGCGCTCGGCAAAGCCGATACCGGCATCACCGAGCAGGCGTGGATCGAGCTGGGCCAGCTGACGCCGCGTGCGGGCATTCTGTCGCCAGCGCTGGCAGAGCGCCTGCAGGCGCAACAGGCCGGCCAACAACTGATCGCTGTGCCCGCGTGCAGGCGACACGGGCCATGAGGGTAGGCGGGCAAGGTATCTGGGCAGGTGCATGTGGCTCATCCTTGGCCGCTCGCGGCGGCCTCTCAGCGGTGCCTACAGCATCGCCGCCGCACGCCCTGCGCACCAGAGACAGACAACCTGCGTTGTATGGGTACAGCTGCGCCGCGCGGCGAACTGTACTGCCCGGCCGCGCCACAACTGTGCTGAGCGTTTAGTCGCGCAGGTGGCGCATCAACAGCGCATAGCTCAGGTCGATGTCCTGCGGTAGCGGCAGGTACAGGGTATGACCATCACCCGGGGCCACCTCGCTGGCTTCACCCGTGGCCTTCTGCAAGTGCTCCAGGGTGAAATGGATATTGCCCTGCGGGGTCATCAGTTCCAGGCGGTCGCCAACCGCGAAACGGTTCTTCACCTTGACCTCGGCCAGCTCGCCACGGCGCTCGCCGGTCAACTCGCCGACAAACTGCTGGCGATCGGATACTGAATTGCCGCGCTCGTAGTTCTGGTACTCGTCATGCACATGGCGACGCAGGAAACCTTCGGTATAGCCACGGTGGGCCAGCGATTCGAGGCTGTCCATCAGGCTCATGTCGAACGGCCGTCCGGCCACCGCATCGTCGATCGCCTTGCGGTACACCTGCGCGGTGCGTGCACAGTAGTAGTGGCTCTTGGTGCGCCCCTCGATCTTCAGCGAGTGCACGCCCATCTGTACCAGGCGCTCGACGTGCTGCACGGCACGCAGGTCCTTGGAGTTCATGATGTAAGTGCCGTGCTCGTCCTCGTAGGCAGACATGTACTCGCCCGGGCGACTGCTGTCTTCGAGGAGGAACACTTCCTTGGTCGGTGCTCCCACGCCCAGAGTTGGCTCGGCTGCCTGCACGGCAATCGGCTCGTAGACATGCACGATGTCGCCGACTTCGTTTTCCTTGGCCTCGTGGGTCTTGTATTCCCAACGGCAGGCGTTGGTACAGGTGCCCTGGTTGGGGTCGCGCTTGTTGATGTAGCCGGACAGCAGGCAGCGCCCGGAATAGGCCATGCACAGCGCACCGTGGACGAACACCTCCAGCTCCATGCCCGGCACTTTTTCGCGGATCTCGCCGATTTCCTCCAGCGACAGTTCGCGCGACAGGATGGCCCGGCTCAGCCCCTGGCGATGCCAGAACTCCACGCTGGCCCAGTTCACCGCGTTGGCCTGCACCGACAGGTGGATGGGCATGTGCGGGAAGTGCTCGCGTACCAGCATGATCAGCCCCGGGTCGGACATGATCAGCGCATCCGGGCCCATCGCCACCACTGGCTCAAGATCCTTGATGAAGGTCTTCAGCTTGGCGTTGTGCGGGGCGATGTTGACTACCACGTAGAACTGCTTGCCCTGCGCATGCGCCTCGCTGATCCCCAGCGCCAGGTTGGCATGGTCGAACTCGTTGTTGCGCACCCGCAGGCTATAGCGTGGCTGACCGGCATACACCGCGTCAGCGCCATAGGCGAAGGCATAGCGCATGTTTTTCAGGGTACCGGCAGGCGACAACAGCTCGGGCTTGAAGGAAGCAGGCATGGCAACACACTCGGGGGTATTTCGCAGGGCTGGCGATTCTACGGGAAAAACCCGAGTAAATCAGTCAGCAAGCGACCGACGCAACAGCCCCCCGGGCCATTGCGTCGCGCCAGCGGATTACAGGCGGAAACGCCCGACCATCTGGTTGAGCTGGGTGGCCAAGCGCGCCAGCTGGTCGCTGGCCGCCGAGGTCTGCTGCGCACCGCTGCTGCTCTGCTCGGAAATATCACGAATGGCCACCAGGTTGCGATCCACCTCGCGGGCCACCTGCGCCTGTTGCTCGGCGGCACTGGCAATCACCAGGTTCATTTCATTGATCTGGCTGATGCGCTGGGCGATCAGCGCCAGGGCTTCGTCCGCCTCGCTGGCCAGTTGCTGGCTGCGCCCGGCAAACTCACTGCTCTGTTGCATGGCACTGACCGACTCCTGGCTGGCGCTCTGGATAGCGCTGATCATGCGCTCGATTTCCTGGGTGGAGCTTTGTGTACGCTGGGCCAGCGCACGCACCTCGTCAGCCACCACGGCAAACCCACGCCCCTGGTCACCCGCGCGCGCTGCCTCGATGGCGGCATTCAGCGCCAGCAGGTTGGTCTGCTCGGCAATGGTGCGGATCACTTCGAGCACCTTGCCGATACCGATGGCTTCTTCAGCCAGGCGGCTGATGGTGGTCGAGGTGTTGTCCAGCTTGCCGGTGAGCTGCTCGATGGTGTCGCGGGTCACGCTGACCTGGCGACGCCCGGTGAGGGCGGTCTGCTCAGCCTCGCGGGACGAGTCGGACGTGTGGTTGGCATTGCGTGCCACTTCATCGACCGCCGCCGACATCTCGGTGACCGCGGTAGCGGCCATCTGGATCTCATCGTTCTGCCGGTGAATCCCCTGCGAGGTCTGCTCGGTAATCGCGTGCATCTCGTCAGCCGCCGAGGCCAGCTGGGTAGCCGAGCCCTGAATGCCAAGCAGGGTGTCGCGCAAGGCGACCTGCATCTGCTGCAGCGATTGCTGGACTTCGGTGATTTCGTCGGCGCCATGCACTCGCACATCCTGGCTCAGGTCACCTCCGGCAATCCGTGCAGCCACGGCCTTGAGCTGGTTGAGCGGCGCCGTCACGCTCTGGCTGAGCAACCAGGCGGTCAGCAGGGTGAGGATCAGCCCCACCAGCAACAGCACAGCAAAGGTCCACTGTGCCTGGTTGGCGCTGTCTTCGGCTTCCTCGCCGGCCCGTTGCGCGCCCTGGCGGTTATGCACGATGAGTTCGTCGAGCCCG
The DNA here is from genome assembly GCF_002234375.1 of Pseudomonas fluvialis. Lineage (GTDB taxonomy): Bacteria > Pseudomonadota > Gammaproteobacteria > Pseudomonadales > Pseudomonadaceae > Aquipseudomonas > Aquipseudomonas fluvialis. Next base: position 18,520 of record NZ_NMQV01000021.1, on the reverse strand, counting down.
GCGATCATGCTGTTGTAGGCCTGCAAGCTGGCCCCGACGCTGGCCAGGTCGGGGCTGCCCGAACGCAGGCTGACCACAACGGCCTGCAGGGCCTGCTCATAGGCACGGCTGAACTCCTGATAGCGGTTGAACAGCCGGCGATCCTCTACTTCTTCGGCGGTAATGGTCGCCTCGTACTGGCGATCAACCTGCTGGACCAGTCCCTTGAAGCGCTCGATCTCCTCGGCAAACAGATCCAGTTGATCAGGCATGGTCAGCGCCAGGCTTTCCTGCAGGCGCATGTTCAGGCGCGCGGCCTTGATCTGCCCCATGGCGTCCAGCCCCTCCATCCAGCCATCGCGGATATCTAGTACATCCTGACGCAGGACATTGATCTGTTTCAGTGCCACCAGGCCGGTGGTCAACAGGATCAGGCCAAGCAGGCCAAAACCCAGCAGGTTGCGGGCACGCACGCTAATGGCTCGTAGGGACATCTTGAGCTCCAGAAAAAACGCTAGGGGGTAAGTGGTTTAACGACTGCCGCCGGTAAATATTTAGGATTTATTTACAGACTAGCGTGCGCCGGCCGGATCAGCCGAAAAACCAGTAACACACTGTAATCGCCGCCAGGATGCCGGCCAGGTCGGCAAACAGCGCACAGCCCACCGCATGGCGTACTCGCTGGATACCCACCGCGCCGAAATACACCGCCAGCACGTAGAAGGTCGTCTCCGTACTGCCCTGCACCGTGGCAGCGAGCAGGGCAGGGAAGCTATCGACGCCGAAGGTCTGCATGGTCTCGATGAGCATGGCGCGTGCGCCACTGCCGGAGAACGGCTTGATTAGCGCGGTGGGCAAGGCCTCGATGAAACGCGTATCCCAACCAGCCCCTTCAACCAGCCAGCGGATACCCTGCAGACCGAGATCGAGTGCGCCCGAGGCACGCAAAACACCCACGGCACAGAGCATGGCAACCAGGTAGGGGAGCAGATCACGGGCGACATTGAAGCCTTCCTGCGCCCCTTCGATGAAGCTTTCGTAAACCGCCACCTTGCGCCACCAGCCCACCAGCAAAAACAGCAGGATCAAACCGAACAGGCTGAGATTGCCGAGCAGCGAGGACAGCTGGGCCAGCGCTGTAGCACTGAGGCTGGCCAGTAAAGCCATGAAAGCACCGAGCAGCAGCGCCGAGGGCAGCAGATAGGCCAGCACCACCGGGTCCCACAAGCGCAGGCGCTGCATCAGCGCCACCGCCAGCAGGCCGGCCAGTGTCGAGGCACTGGTAGCCAGGAGAATCGGCAGAAACACCAGCGTCGGGTCAGCCGCGCCTTGCTGTACGCGGTACATGAAGATCGACACCGGCAGCAGCGTCAATGACGAGCTGTTGAGCACCAGAAAGAGAATCTGCGCATTGCTGGCCGTGTGCGGCAACGGGTTGATCGCCTGCAGGGCTTTCATCGCCTTGAGGCCGATGGGCGTGGCCGCGTTGTCCAGGCCCAGACCATTGGCGGCGAAGTTCATGCTGATCAAGCCAAGCGCCGGATGGCCACGCGGCACCTCGGGCATCAGGCGCGCGAACAGAGGGCCGAGCAGGCGTGCCAGCAGATCGATCAGCCCGGCTTTCTCGGCAATGCGCAACAAGCCCAGCCACAGGGTCAGGGTGCCAAATAGCAGGACCATCACCTCGACCGACAACTTGGCCATGGCGAACAGACTTTCCACCATGGCGGCCCATACCCCCGGGTCACCGCCGATCCAGCGCATCACGGCAGCCAGCGTGGCTACCAGGAAAAAACTCAGCCACAGGCCGTTGAGCATGCCCTGTCCCCCTGTTCAGTGCGGCGATGATAGCGAGCAGCGCCCCCTGCTGCACGACTACCGGCGCGTTCATATACAGATACAAGTAGGCCTTTGAACTTGTTACACGCCGGGCGACTCTTAGCGCCACCTATTTCCCAGTTGGATTGTCGGATATGTGGCTACAAGCACTCGCCCCTGCCTCCCTGCCTAGCAGCCCACTGACCTGGCAGGCAGCCTTGTCTCGCCTGCTGCTGTTGAGCAGCCTGAGTGCCGGCCTGCTGATGGCCGATGACTTCATCCAGCAACTGTTTACCCCAGCCAACCAGGCCGAGCTGGAGCTGCGTTTCGTGGTCGTAGTCTGGCTGTTCGCCCTGGGCCTCTGGCTATGCGCCATGCCACGCCTGATCGTGGCGCTGCTGGTGGGCCTGGCCGGCATGCAGCTGATTCAGCTAAGCCACGTATCCTTCTTCGGCGAACCGCTGGCGGCGCCCGATCTGGTCAGCCTGGTCGACGACTTTGCCGAAGTCCGTGAAACCGGCTGGGCCAGCTTCGCCGACCATTGGCACGTGCTACCCAGCGTTCTGCTGCCTTATGCCCTGTTGATTGCTCTGCACCTTTGGCTGCCACGCTATGTACGCTTGCCACGCAGTCGCTGGGCGCTACTGATCCTCTTCCTGGTCCTGGCTGCAAAGCCCTGGCGCGCCACCTACCGCGACTACAGCTCATTCCTTCCGGGGCCGACCCGCAGCGGCCTGCACAACAGTTTCAACGCCTTCGCCTTCTATGGCGTGCGCCTGGCTTTTCGTCCCGTGGAAACCTTGCCCGCCGCACCTTTTGCGCCCTACCGGATCACCCCACAAGCCAGCAGTGCCAGGCATGTCTGGGTGGTGGTAGCCGACTCGTTGCGCACCGATCGCCTGGGGCTGTTCGGCCATCACCGCGATACCACACCCAACCTGAGCCGCCTGCACAGCCAGGGCGAATTGCTGGCCCGGCCAGGCATCGCTTCCGGCGTAGCGACAGCCGTCAGCCTGCCCATGCTGCTTAACCTGATTCGCGAACCCGGCCAGCCTGAACTGCTGCGCCAGCAATCACACAACCTGTTCGCCCTGGCCCGCACCAGCGGTTTTCGCAGCCACTGGCTTTCAGCCCAGGAATCGAAACTGCTCAGCCACCTGGGCAGCCGTCACCTGGACGTCAGCATCACCCGCGAGGACCACCCACTGCTGTTCCTGCAGCGTCACGATCATGCCCTGGTCGACCTGCTCGGCAAGCAGTCCTGGGGGGAGCGCAACTTCGTCGTGATCAACCTGCGTACCGCGCACCTGCCCTACGAGGAGAACTACGACCAGCACAACGAGCCGTTGCCGAGCTGGCCGGTCGATCCGAGCCTGCCGCGCGAAGAACGCCAGCGCAATGCCTACGACAACGCCATTGGCTACCTCGACGACGTGCTCGCCGAAGTGATTGCCCGTTTCGATCAGCTCGACGGTGAACGCTACCTACTGATCACCGGCGACCATGGTCAGTTGCTCGGTGAAAATGGACGCTGGGGCCACAACGACCTGCTTCCGCAGGTAGCCGAAGTACCGGTGATGGTGCTCGCCCGCGAAGCCCCCGAAGAGGCCCTGAGCAGCCTGCGCCAGCAACGCTGGATCAGCCATCATGAGGCCGGCCTATGGCTGGCCGAGCGTCTGGGGCATCGCGTAGACAACCCCAACCTGCGCCCCGGCGAACACTTCGTGCAAGGCAAGCAGCTATTTGGCGACAACATGATCCAGCGCGTCAGGGAGGGTGCCAGTGGCCTGATCTATGACCGCCCGATATTGCTCAGCCGCTGGCTGGAAGCGCTACAAAGGGAAACCTCGCTTCCCTGACGAGTGGCCTGCAAGGCCACTCACGTGGTTAACCATGGCAACGTACGAACGCGTGGAACGCGCTGGCATCCAGTGGGCGGGAGAACAGGAAGCCCTGGCCCACCTGCGCACCGAGCTGCTGCAGGGTGTCGGCCTGGGTCGCCGACTCGATACCCTCGGCGATCACCTTGAGGCCCAGGTCACGGGCCATGTCGATGATATGCGGGGCCACCGAGCTGCTGGCAGCCTGCATGCCCAGGCTGTCGACGAAGGATTTGTCGATCTTCAGCACATCCACCGGCAGGCGTTGCAGGTAGGACAGGCTGGAGCAACCGGTCCCGAAGTCATCGATGGCAATTCGATGCCCGGCCTGACGAAGCTGCCCCAGCAGCTGGCAGGCTTGCTCGACATCCACCAGGCCTCGTTCGCTCACTTCCCAGACCAGTTGTCGTGCAGCCACGCCCTGGCTGGCCAGTTGCTGCCTGGCAACCTCGACAAAACGCCCTTGTACAATATCCGCTGCCGCCAGGTTGACCGAGATGTACAGCGTGGGGTGCGCGCGCAGCAACTCCGCCATTTGCTGCATGACCAGCTCGATGACGCGCTGGGTAATCGCACAAATCTGCCCACTGGCTTCGGCCTGGGGAATGAACAGGTCCGGACGAACCCGCTGACCGTCGACACGCCGCCAGCGCACCAGCGCTTCGGCACCCACGCAACGCCGCGTCGCCAGGTCGACCAGTGGCTGGTAGTCCACTTCCAGTTCGCCGCGCCGCAAGGCCTGTTGCAAGGCTTTTTCCAGAGACAGCTCGCGGCGCATCAGCAGGCCAGCCAGGGCGCCACCCAGCACGGCCAGCACGCCGGCCAGCAGCACATAGCCAAGGCGCAGGCCGGCCAGACTGGCCTGTAGCGCCGTGGCATCGGCAATCAGCAGCAACTGGATACCCTGGGCATCGCCAGCGCTGGCCAGGTAGAGCCGCCCATCGAGCGCCTGCAACTGCTGCGGGTGATGCAATACAGCCCACTCCGCGGCATCCAGGGTATTGCGCTGCGCGGCAAAATCCAGCACACGCCGCGTATCTCGATCAGCCAGTAGCGCCTGGTAACCCGGCGCCAGGTCGATCTTCTCCTGCACGAAGTACAGACTGCTGGCCACCCGGTGACGAGGGCTCTGCAACAACAGCGAAGGCTGCAGCGGGTCATTCAGCCAGTCCAGCTGCCAGAGCAGCTCTACTTCGCCGAACCGCCAGTGCTGGTAGTCCGTTGTCTGCACGGGTAACGGCAGGCTTTCGCACCAGCGATCATCCGCCAGACGTACAGCCACGGCCTTGGCATACAGCAGGCTGCGCCGCAGCAAACGCAACTGCTGGCGGGCAGGGGCATCACAACGGCTCAGTTGCAGACTGGCCAGCTCCTGCAAATGGCCATGCAACTGCTCGAAAAATAACGTGTTGCGTCGCACCAGCTCGCCCTGCAATACCTGCAGACGCTAGGTTTCCTGACGATAAGCCTGCTGCTCGGCCCAGTGCCAGGCCAGGCTGGCCAAGAGGCCAAACAACAGCACACTGCTGGCCACGGCAACGGGTCAGGGCCGCAACACCCTGCGCCACACCGACAGGCTATTTCCCATAGCGCTCCTCCTGAGCCTTGCCCTGCCAACTTAGTGGCTGTTAAGTACCTGTAACAAGGCGGCGGTTTGTGCATCAGCCAGGCCATCATGACGTGCCGGCCGGTACTTCATCTGGAATGCGGCCAGTACATTGCGTGATTGCTCATCGTGCTCGCCACTCAGGGCAATCGCATAGCCTAGCGCGGCCAGCTGCTGCTGGAACCACAGCGGCTCGGGCAACCTCTCAGTGAAATCGCCTTGCACGCGGGCCACTGCCTGCGCATCCGGCCAGCGAATCAGCCCGGCCGCGGCCAGGCGTGCCCAGGGAAACAGCGGCCCGGGATCAACCTTACGCTGCGGCGCGATATCGCTATGGCCAATGATGCTGTCCGGGGCTAGCCCGTGGCGCCGCACGATATCCTGCAGCAGGGCCAGCAAGACCTCGATCTGCGCCTCGCTGTAGGGTGCCCATACACGCCCTGCGGGCGTTTCCCGATAGCCCGGATTGACCAGTTCGATACCAATGCTGCTGCCATTCAGCCAGGTTCGTCCCTGCCAGCTGCTATCGCCGGCATGCCAGGCACGGCGGTTCTCGTCGACCAATTGGTAAAGCGTCGGCGGCTCCTCGCCAATCAGGTAATGACTGCTGACCGGGCCTTCGGTGAGCAGTTGCAGCGAGTGCTCAAGGTCCGTCGAGGTGTAATGCAACACCACGTACTGCACCCGGCTGGCATGGTTGGCGGAGCTGTAGTCACGCTGGATCGACAGGCCGCTTGAGCAGCCGGCGAGGAGCAGGACGAGGCAAGGCAGCAGGTATCTCATGGCTGGATATGCAGGACGCTTTGCAGGTTGTCGAGCAGCATGTCCACGCTGAGCATGATCAACAGCATGCCGGTCAGGCGTTCGATAGCCCCCAGCCCGCGCGGGCCGAACAGACGCTGCAGAAAGGCCGCCTGGGAAAGGATCAGCGCCGCGGCAGCCCAAGCCAGCAGCAAGCCGGCATACAACTCCCAAAGCGGCCCCTGGTGGGTATTGCGCAGGGTCATGATCACCGCCAGGGCCGAGGGCCCGGCCACGGCAGGGGTGGCCAGGGGCACCAGCAACGGCTCGCCTCCCGGCAAATCCCCCAACACCCCTTGCGGCCCAGGAAAAATCAGGCGCAGTGCAATGATGAACAGGATGATGCCGCCGGCAATCGAGATGGCTTCGCGCGACAGGTTGAGCGCACTGAGAATCTTCTCGCCAAACGTCAGGAACAGCAGGAGCAGGCCAAGCGCCAGCAACAGCTCACGCAACACGATACGCAAACGACGGTGTGGCTCGACGTGCTTGAGTACGGCGAGAAAGATGGCAATGTTGCCGAAAGGATCGGTTACCAGAAAAATCAGAACGGCAATGCCGAGGATATCCATACTGCGCTCCACACAATGAGCGGGCTAGTGTAGCGCGCGGCACTGCACACCGGCAGCGCCAGGAAAACTGTGATGCAGCAGCGATTTTGCGCAACCTGATGACCGTTTGGTCAGCTCATTCGACCAACTGCCGTGCAGGCAGGGCACCACAGGCCTAGCGTGAAGTCATAGTCATAGCGCCCACCCGCCGCGTACGAGGAACCTGTCATGCACCGTACCCTGCTGTGGTTCAAGAACGACCTGCGCCTGGATGACCATCCGGCCCTGCAAGCTGCCCTGCAGGCTGATCGCCTGCTGCCTCTGTATATCCTCGACAGCCAGTGGCTGGAGAGCGAACAACTCGGCTGCCGGCGTCTGGGCAGCCACCGGGCACGTTTCCTCCTGGAAAGCCTGCATGCCCTGGATAGCCAATTGCGCAACCATGGCTCGCGTCTGCTGCTGCTACAAGGCCAGCCAGAAAATCTCCTGCCGCACCTGGTCGAGCAACTGGATATCCGTGAAGTCCTGACCCTCGACGAAATAGCCCCTGAGGAAATCGCCCAGCTGCAACGCGTAGCCCGTGCCCTGGGCAGCGTGCCGTTGCGCCGCCTGCCCGGCAACAGCCTGCTGCAGGAAAGCCAGTTGCCGATGCCACTGCAACAGTTGCCCACGGTATACAGCCGTTTCCGCGAATGGGTAGAACAACGCCTGCCGGTATTCCAGCCATCCAGCATTCCCCACCAGTTGCCGGCCATGCCGGAGGCGGCGCTGGAATGGCTGCAGCCACTGCCCACCCTTTCACAACTGGGCTACGGTGAAGCGCAGCCGGTTCAACATAGCGCCTTCCCCTTTTCCGGAGGCGAGGTGGCTGGCCAGGCCAGGTTGCGTGACTACCTGTGGCAAAGCGGCAACGTGCGCCAGTACAAGGACACCCGCAACGGCATGATCGGTACCGAGTACTCTTCCAAGTTCTCGCCCTGGCTGGCCAATGGCAGCCTGTCACCACGCCGGGTAGCCGCCGAGCTGCGCCGTCATGAAGCCCAGTTCGGCGGCAATGACTCCACCCAATGGCTATGGCGTGAACTACTCTGGCGCGAATTCTTCCGCTGGACCCTGAAACGTCATGGCGCAGCGCTCTTCAAGCCCCACGGCATCAAGCAGGAAGCCGTGGCACAACGCGCACTCGACGCGCGTTTCCAGCAATGGTGCCAGGGGCGTACCGGCATGCCGCTGGTGGATGCCTGCATGCGCGAGCTGGCCAGCAGCGGTTTTCTGTCCAATCGTGGTCGGCAGATCGCCGCCAGCTACCTGATCCATGACCTACAGCAGGACTGGCGACACGGTGCCGCCTGGTTCGAGGAACATCTGCTCGACTACGATCCGGCCAGCAACTGGTGCAACTGGGCCTACCTGGCCGGTGTTGGTAACGACCCACGCCACGCACGGGTCTTCAATACCCTGCGCCAGGCACGCGAGTATGACCCGGAGGCGGCCTATGTCAGTCTCTGGTTACCAGAGCTGGCCCATCTGCCGCAACAGCTGCGCCATACCCCGTTCCTGCTGGCCCATGGTCACCTGCGGGTACTCGGCTATCCCTGCCTGGAGCAGATACCGGAGAGCTGGAAACCCTACTTTCCCCATGCAGCCTGAGCCACAGGCCTGACCAGTCAGGCCACGATCAGTCGATCGCGCCCTTCGCGCTTGGCCTGGTAGAGCGCCTGGTCAGCACGTTCGAAAACCTGATCGCTGCGCTCGTTATCGGCAAAGGCGGTCAGTCCGGCCGAACAGGTGATGGTCAGCGGTTCGCCCTTGAAGTGGAAAGGGCAGGCGGCCACGGCGGCACGCAGGGTTTCCAGCAGTTGCTGGCCACCACTGAGCGGCGTGCCCGGCATCAGCAGGACAAACTCCTCCCCCCCAAAACGTGCCAGGAAATCCGTCTTGCGGGTCCGCTTGCGCAACTCCTGGGCAATGATCTTCAGGACCTTGTCGCCGGCCAGGTGGCCATAGCCATCATTGATGCGCTTGAAATGGTCGACATCCAGCACGGCGAGCAACAGCTCGCCGCCGTAACGCTGGCGGCGGGCAACCTCCAGCTCCAGACGTTCGTTCCAGCCGGCCCGGTTGGGCAGGCCGGTCAACGGATCGGTCAGCGCCTTTTGCCGTTGCTCTTCGATGTGCTCGCGAAAATGTGCGGCTTGCTCCTCCATTTCCGCGACCTTGCCCATCAACCCCTGCAGGCGCTCGGCCACCCGCGCCTCCTGCTCGTCACGCTTGCGCTGGTGCTGGCTGACCGTCTGTAACAAGCCATCCAATCGGGTTTCCAGGGCACGCTTGAGACTGTCCAGGTCGCTGGCCTGTTGCACACTGTTTTGCAGGCCACTGACCTGCTCGCGCAGCTCCTGGTTGAAACTGCGCGTCTGCAACAGCGACTCGCTGTAGCCTTCCTGGGCCTGGTTGAGGGTATCGAGAAAACTGGCCAGGCGTTCGTTGAGCTGACTGAGGTAGACGGCAAACTCGCGCTGGCCACTGTCACTGACTGCCAGGACCAATACGGCCAGGTCATCCAGGGCAGGAACCAGTTCATACCAGTTGAGTGTGCCGCCCAAACGCTGGCGCAGGTCGGCAGCCAACGCCTGGTGATGGCTAGGCAACTGCAACTCGTCAAGCAGCTTGCCAAGACTGGCGGCGATATGCGGCGCCACGGCGCTGTAGCCCGGCTCACTGGCCGGGAGTGCGTAGTCATCGCCTTCGCCAGACAGCAGACTGGCTGCCAGGGGCAGGCTGTCCAGGGTATTGGCGGAAAGTGCCGCTTGCGGGCGCTGCTCGTCAGGTTGTTGCAGCGGCGCTGTCTGTTCTGCCCGCGAGGCTACCGGCAAGCTCGTCGGCTCGGCCGTCGCCAACGGCTCGGCAGCACCACCCGCATTTTCACGCGGGCCAAACAGACGCTGTAAAAAACCCGGGCGCTGTTGTTCGACATCCCCCAGCAGGCTGAACGTCTGCTGCTGCAGGCTGCCCAGTTCGCCCAGCAGGGCAGGCAGCTCGGCGATATTGCCAGCCTGTCGCTCGACTTCCTTGGCAAAACGCTTGAGCGCCTTGCGAATGTCGCGGGGCGGTTGCAGATCGAGCAATTGCCTGGCCAGGGTAGCCAGCGCGGAAAAATTTGCCTGGCTACGTTGCTGACGACGGTGTTCGGAGTCGAGTACGGCTTTTTCCAGGCGAGGGATCAGCCCGGCAAGACCGGCATCGAGATTGTCGCCACGGATGATCTCGCGCAGTTCCTGCATGCACTGGTCAACCATCTTGTCGCTGCCTTCGGCAGCCAGCGAAGTGCGCACCAGGCCACGACGCAACAGGTCCAGGCGGTTTTCCCAGCGTTTCTCCTGGCGCTCCTGCTGCTCCAGGCTTTCCAGGTACTTGGCTTTCCAGCGTTGGCTATCGTCACTCATGACTACGGTCCATGCCGCTGCCACGCAGCCGGCGCAAGAGGGGGCTCAAGAGACAAGGGAACCGGCAGGCGGATATCCACGGCAACCGGCAAATGATCGGAAATCGGTTCACCCAGCACGGCATAGCGCTGCAACTGCAAACTGGAACTGAGCAGGATATGGTCCAGACAGCGTAGCGGTTTCCAACTCGGAAAGGTGGCCTGCAACTGGGGGGCACGCAAATCCAGATCGCGTAGCGGCGAACGCTGCAGCAGGTCCTCGGCCTGGGTGTTCATGTCGCCCATGAGGATGCAATGCCGGTAGTCCTGGAGCAACTCGCGGATATAGGCCAATTGCCGGGTACGGGTACGAGCACCCAGCGCCAGATGCATCATGACCACCAGCAGCGCATCCTGTCCTTGCCCCAAGCGCAACACGATAGCGCCACGACCGGGAGGGCCAGGTAGTGGGTGATCTTCCAGCAAGCTGGGACGCACGCGCGACAGCAAGCCGTTGCTGTGCTGGGCAAGATGCCCCATGTTGCGATTGAGCTGCTGATACCAATAGGGGAAGTCGGCCAACTGCGCCAGGTGCTCGACCTGATTGATATAGCCGGAACGCAGGCTGCCGCCATCGACCTCCTGCAAGGCCACCAGATCAAAATCCGCGAGCATGCGGGCAATTCGCTGCAGATTGAGTTGCCGCTCGGGATGCGGCAGCACATGCTGCCAACTGCGCGTCAGGTAATGCCGATAACGCGCGGTACTGTTGCCAACCTGGATGTTGAAACTGAGCAAACGCAGGCAATCACCCTGCGTCAGGCGGCCAGGCTGCGCCCGCGGATTGCACTGCGCTTCAGGCAGGGCAACCGGACGCGAAGTAAGCCAGCGGCGCAGCATGGCCCGAAACGCCTTAGGGCTGGGTACGCTCGAGATCGATCAGGTGGTCGGCCACCTTGAGGGTCTGCGCCATACCACCCGAGCTACCGATATCGAAACGGTACTTGCCACCGACAACCAGCACCGGCACACCGGTAATCTGGTAGGCCTTGGCGAGTTTCTTGGCCTTCTCGACCTGGCTCTTCACGGCGAAGGAGTTGAAGGTCTTGAGAAAGGTGGCCCGATCCACACCCTGGGTCGCGACGAAATCAGCAAACTCTTCCAGTGTGGTGAGTTTCTTGCCCTGCTTGTGCATGGCATCGAAAACGGCACTGTGCACGCGATGTTCAACCTTCATGCTTTCCAGGGTCAGGAATGCCTGGCCATGCAGATTCCACAGACCGCCAAACATGGCCGGAATGCGTACGAAATTGACATCTTCGGGCAGCTGCTCGGCCCATGGGTTGATGGTCGATTCGAATTGGTAGCAGTGCGGGCAGCCATACCAGAACAGTTCCACTACCTCGACCTTGCCCGGCACGGCGACGGGCACAGCCGAATTCAGCTCGACATACTGCTTGCCGGCCTGAATCGGCTCGGCCTGTGCCTGCAAGGCAAACAGGCCAGTGCTGGCGATGAGTGCGGACAGGATCAGATTACGCATGCTTGACTCCTAGAAAAATGGGCCGGTTGGCAACGGCAGTTGGACTGCCTGGCCTGGCCAGGGGTTCCTTCATTGTAGCGACAGCGACAACGAAAAAGGGTGGCCATGGCCACCCTTTTTCATTCCAGCGTAACCCGCCATCAGGCGGGCCGGCAGGCCTTAGTGCAGGCCCTGGATATAGCTGGACAGTGCTTCGATGTCCTTGTTGCTCAGCTTGGCGGCAATCGAACGCATGATCATGGTTTCACCGTCGTTGGTACGGTTGCCTTCGCGGAAGTCGGTCAGCTGCTTGGCGATATAGGCCGCATGCTGGCCACTCAGGCGCGGATACGCGGCGGTCGCAATACCGGCACCATCAGGGGCATGGCAACCGGTACAGGCCGGCATACCGTCTTCCAGCTTGCCACCACGGTAGAGTGCCTGGCCGCGCTCCACATGCTGGGCATCAGCCATACCTACGGAAGCCTTCTGGCTGGCGAAGTACGCAGCGATATCCGCCAGATCCTGCTCGTTGAGCGCATCCAGCATGCCCGTCATTTCTACCACAGGGCGGGCACCGGACTTGATGTCGAGCATCTGCTTGAGCAGGTAGCGCTCGCCCTGGCCAGCCAGTTTGGGGAAGTTGGGCATCATGCTGTTGCCATCTGCACCATGGCAGGCGCCGCACATGGCTACCTTGTTCTGGCCAGCTGCGGCATCGCCGGCGGCCTGAACGGCAGTGGTCACACCCAGTGTCAAAAGCAGGCTCATCAGAAGTTTGTTCATCAGCTAATCCAACCAACGGCTAAGGGATAAAGTCAGAACCGGGATGCCCACGGCACCAGCCCGGTAAAATGGGTACTGCTGGATGCCCGGCTCGGCAGCAGCCTGACATCACGGATGAAGCAGCTGGGCTGCAAATGGCGGCACCGCTTTCTTGCGTGCGGTTGTTCGCGCCTCCCGGCTGGCACTCGACCCTGGATTATAGAGCGCACAGTAAATCGCCAACATTATATACTTGCGCGAACCAAACGGAAACGTAACTGCCTCTCCTGCGACGCTGTGTTGCACGCTCTGGATCCCACCCCATGTCCGTCAAGAATCCGCTTCTCGGCTTGTGCCAACAAGCCCGCTTTCTCATCAGCGCCGCCAAGGTCGATCAGTGTCCCGCCGACGAAGGCCTGGAAATCGCTTTCGCCGGACGCTCCAATGCTGGCAAATCCAGTGCACTGAATACCCTGACGCATGCCAATCTGGCACGTACCTCGAAGACCCCAGGGCGCACCCAGTTGCTCAATTTCTTCAGCCTGGACGAACAACGCCGGCTGGTCGATCTGCCCGGCTATGGCTACGCCAAAGTTCCCATCCCGCTCAAGCAGCACTGGCAAAAGCACCTGGAAGCCTACCTGAGTAGCCGCAATAGCCTGGTAGGACTGGTCTTGCTGATGGATATCCGTCATCCGCTGACTGACTTCGATCGCATGATGCTGGATTGGTCCAGGGCTGCCGGCATGCCGTTGCATATCCTGCTGACCAAGGCTGACAAGCTTGCCTATGGCGCAGCCAAGAATGCCCTGCTCAAGGTCAGCCAGGAGATCCGCCAGCACTGGGGTGAACACGCCAGCATCCAATTATTTTCCGCCCCAAAACGCCAGGGCATCGAAGAAGCCTTGCAGGTACTGGCGCACTGGCTGCAACTGTCAGGTGAGGCAGTCACCCCAGGCGAATGATCGAGGATCCCGCATGAATCATGTACAACCCGGCATTCTTGCTACACCCGTGCCTGCCCAGGCCATTCACCTGTTCTTCAGCATCACCCAGGCCGAGTCTTTACAGGCCGCCCTCGATCGCCTGCTGCCGCTGGTTGATGGCGAGCAGCTGGTCGTCGGCCTGGGCGCCTCGCTGACTCGGCAACTGGGTTTGGAAGTACCTGGCTTGCGCAGCTTCCCGAACCTCCAGGGTAGTAGCGTTGATATCCCCAGTACCCCTCATGCGTTGTGGCTATGGCTGCGCGGAGAAGACCGCGGAGAGCTGTTGCATCGCAAGCTACACCTTCAGCAACTGCTGGCGCCTGCGCTGCAATTGATGTGCAGCACCGAGTCCTTCCGCTATCGCAGCGGCCACGACCTGAGCGGTTACGAAGACGGCACGGAAAATCCGCAGGATGAAGATGCGCTTGCAGCGGCCGTAGTCAGTGGACAAGGCAATATGGATGGCAGCAGCTTCGCTGTTGTCCAGCACTGGCTGCATGACCTCCAGTACTTTGCCCGGTTGCCAGCAACCGAGCAGGATCACATTTTCGGTCGCCGGCAGAGTGACAACGAGGAACTGGAGGACGCGCCCGACTCCGCGCACGTCAAACGCACCGCCCAGGAAAGCTTTACTCCGCAAGCCTTCATTCTGCGACGCTCCATGCCGTGGGCTGCAGGCGAGCAGGCCGGTCTGGTATTCCTGGCCTTTGGCCATAGCTTTGCTGCCTTTGAAGCACAGATGCAGCGCATGGTCGGTCTTGAAGACGGGATAGTCGACGGCCTGTTTCGTTTCAGCCGCCCTATATCCGGCAGTTATTACTGGTGCCCACCGCTGACGGATGGACGGCTATGCCTGGATATCCACCAGAGCAAATGAGCCTGGCAAGCTTTTGCTAGAGCATAAAAAACCCGGCGGTAGCCGGGTTTTTTATGGCTATAAACCTGTCGACGGGCAACAAACCTGGCATTCAGCACCACAGGAAATCCCAATTAAATTAATGGCTTACGAAAAATAATGGGCACCATTATTGGCATGATTGAGCCACATAAACTGGCATTTTCCGCCGGAATTACCGCAATAAATGGCATTTTCTGTGAGCCGCCGCCGCAGGGCACTACAAATAGAGATAATCATTCCTTGGGGCGGGACGGCCTAGATTGACACCCTGTCAATGAAACCCAGATTAGTGAGGATGACAACCTGAGGGAATCCCCACTCGTCGCAAGGTGAGATGCTCGCTTGTCCTACTTCAGCTGCACAGATTTCCCCCGGATCGACTGCGATACCAAATCATCGTGGGGCCACCATCGGCTTGGCTTTGCTTACGAATTTCAAACTGCTGCGACTCATGGATTACATGCCGCCAACTCCCACAGCCATATCGCTTCGGCGTCTGCTCAGGATATGTCTTGGCAATCCAACGGATAGCCTCGAATAGGGGTGCCCAACCTACCTCCGCGAACTGGTTTTCCGCTTCACGCAAGCAAGCGGTTATCTCACTGCTGGGCCAATGTACCGTGCTGTCAGGGCTAACACCCCAGAGAAAAGCATCTTCAAACTCCTTCGTCTGCATGTACTCGGCCATCCTGGTGCGAGCCTCCTCCATCGATTTGGCCCACTCCCGCAGTGCCAAGTAGTGACCATCAATGGTTTCGTAACTCTCATCGAGGTACGTTTCAGCGGCTACACATCCATCGGCGTCCCAAAGATCAAAGCGCTGAAGGAAGTGGTGTACCAACTCATTACGGAGGTCGACTAACTCCTTGAGAGCAGCCTTGGTCTCGGCATAGCGATCCTCAGGCAACTCCATCTGAAATCGGATACTGACCCATTCCCTATCAGCGGGCTCATCTTGTTCTGGCTCTTCCGTCGGCTCAGGCAGCTTCAGATAGCTCTCAGTCAGCATCCCCGCCAAGGTACCCAGAGTCTTCTTGTGGGCACAGGCGACTTTCTCGTCACGAATCGCCAGTAGGCGTTCAGGGGGGCCGCTCAACTCGCTATGGGCCACCATAGCCTTGAGTAATCGCTCGTACTGCTGCAACTGCAACATGCAACGACCGAGCTTACGCTGCACCGTGCGCTGAAGGTCAGGTACGGGATCTTCTGTAGCGCTGGGGTGGGTTTCATCCATCTAGAGCGGCTCTGAACTAACCAATTGAGGGATCAATGGTTTCTAAGTGTCGTGCATGCCTCATGGCTTTGGAAGTCACTAGGTAGCAAGCCCCCACACCAAGGACACAAAAGGCCGGAAGCGATGCCTCCTTCCATTCGGGAAGGAAAATTCCAAAACAAATGGAATATTCCATTGACAATGGAATTTTTTGAGTTCAATCTGCTTACATTCCAAACGGAGTGGAACATATGCGACTCGAAGACCTGTTTTGTAACCATGCCCAGCCACAGACCAAGATCCTCCGTCATCAGCTAGCCAATGAGGTCAATGATGCCTATTTGGGGCACCTCAATGCTGAGGCTGAGAAGTATCGGTGCGACCCGAAAGCTCTAGACAAGATTCTTGGTGGGGCTTCGCATTTCAATGCCATTGCCGAGAGCTGCTACGACTACGCAGTTGAAGGCCAACTCAAGACAACCGGTGTCGGCCCCCAAGATGAAAATTGGTTGGACTTTGCATCCTTCATTAACCAAGCCCGCTGGGACAACGAGTTTCACAGCGCGAACTCCCGGGCACCAAGTCTTGAACACCTATTCAAGCTGGGGGCAATTCGCGCGCGCTTGGACAGCGACACGCTTGGTCATGTCGCTACCGACGCCTTACCTACAGTGCTCAAAGATACCGAGTGCGGATATCTCACCCTGAACGAAGTCGCCTTTCTCGCACAGATGACGGAGAAGGCCGTGCGTAATGCCACTCAACCCACCGCGCCAGATCGTCTTCACACTCGAAAAGAAGGGACTCGCACCGTGGTCGACTCGAATGAGGCGCTGCGCTGGCTGAAAGGGCGCCGCCACTTCAAACCAACTGCTCTGGTTTGAGGTGCACTCATGCTCATGACCCGACACGCCGAACTGCGTTGCCAGGAGCGCCGTATCAGCGAACAGCAATTGGAATGGCTGCTGTGCTACGGAGAGGAAAGTCATAACCGGGGCGTCTGCTTGTGCTTTTTCGACCGAGCAGGTTTCTCGCAGTTACTTAGCGATGTAGACCTCAAAAGCCAAGAAATGGCCTTACGCAGCAGAGACATCTACGCGGTGCTGGCAGAGAGCAAAGTCATCACCGTGGGTTATCGGGACGAAAGGCTAAAGCCGCAAAAACCTCACAAGCGAGTTCGACGAGGCACGCCCAGTAACCCAGGTGCCCGTCGCACTCACCGTCGTACGCGTTAACTCAAGGAATGAACCATGAGCCACTTTGAACAATTCAGCCCAATCCTCCTCGACTCAACTATCAACCTGAGCGGCGCCGATTTGCCCAAGGAGTTGTTGCTGTCATCGGAGGGTAGTGTTCAGACCTTCTACGCCCCCTTCGACTACATCAACACTAAAGCCCGGATCACTATCTGCGGCATCACGCCAGGTCACCAGCAAGCGGTGAACGCACTGAGCGAGGCACGCAGACAGCTAAAAGCTGGAGCATCCATTGAAGAGGCCAGAAGGAAATCTAAGGAAACCGCGAGCTTTTCTGGGCCAATGCGCAACAACCTGATTGCTATGCTCGATCACATTGGCATTGCGAAACTGCTCGGGATTGATAGCTGTGCCCGGCTATTCGATACCCACACACACTTGGTGCATTACACCTCCGCACTTCGCTATCCAGTTTTCGTCAATGGCGCGAACTACAGCGGCAGTCCATCAATGCTCAAGCAGAAATCCATGCGAGAGCAGGTCGAGACGCATCTTGCCGAGGAGGTAAAAGCACTGGGCAATAACTGCCTCTACGTTCCCCTTGGGCCCAAAGTGGCCGAAGCCCTTGAGCATCTACAAGGCCAAGGCCTGCTCAAGCCTGAGCAGGTTCTCGCAGGTCTTCCCCATCCGTCAGGCGCTAACGCCGAACGGATCAGTTACTTTCTGGGCAACAAAGCTCGTGAACACCTATCTGCAAAAACCAATGCGCAGGTACTGGACGCTGCACGAACTCAGCTGTGCGCCAAAGTATCCAGCATTGCAGCTCAAGGGTGGCGCTGATGCGAACACTCATAAATTTGCCAATGTGGGCACTGTTGTCCATCAAGCTCTGGGGCTTCCGAAAACTGCTCACGATGGCCGAGGAACAAACTCAGGACGCTCTGAACCTGTTTTGCAGTAGCTGCTCGACTGACAGCAGCATCTGTGAGCGCCCTCAGCATTGCCGGCTGAAAAGGCTCAGGGATCGAGAAGCTCTCCTTAACAACGTGATACTCGAAACAGAAGACCGAATAGCTCGGCTAGTCGAACTCTGACGATAGGAAACCCATTTTTGGATCCAGGCACAGCACTATGAGCAACCTCTTCAGCGGGCCGTATTTTGATCATGTGATGGCACAAGAGCCTCTCCGATCAGCCGAATACTTTACCCACGGCTCCTCAGCAATGCTATTTCAGCGTGACGGCCAGCTCTATCGGCTAACCACTGACGGAAGAGGCCACTGCTTTCTATCCGAGCAGGCAGCTAAGGGCAATCCACACGTGGTCAGGGTTATCCAAGACTTCGGGCCAGTAGCACCTACCGATGATGCATATTGGGATGATGAGTTTTACTGGTTAGCACAGGTTGAATGGCTTCAGCCTGTAGACCCCACGAGTATCGATGGGGCTCGGCTGACGGAGCTATTCACACAGCTGACAGATGGCGAACTTGTAGAGCATGAGCATCGGGCTCAGTACCTCGAAAAATGCAGACAGGCTGCCAGCAGCCAATTCGAGTTCACTCCTCTGCTCAACACCCTGATTCTGGCTGATCAGTATCTACCTGAACGTGATGGAGCTATGGACTGCAACATCACAAATGTCATGCGACGCCCCTCAACAGGCATGATCGTTTGGAGCGACCCCATTCACTTCACGCCGGGATACCTCACAGAATCCCAGCAGTCAGAGATGAATAGGATCCGCGAGCAAGTTGCCCAGAGCCAAAACATTTCCACGCCTCATTGAAATGCTCTGTGAATCGCCCCGGCTTTTGTGGAGGCCTCAACTCTTGAGAAGATGAGGCCATGAGAAAGACTACGACCTACTCCCCCGAAGTCG
>NZ_NMQV01000020.1 GCF_002234375.1 Pseudomonas fluvialis | reverse complement strand
ACCCCGCAATCTGCCAGCGCGCCCTTCCGTTTTCCCTTTGCTGCCGACACCTACGCGCCGAAGAAAGACGCCAAGACTGCCTGGCCAGGCAACGACAAGAACAGCAACCACGACCAACGCCCGGGCCCCGCGCCACGCGGCTCGCGTCGTTCCATGGGCAAGCGCTGAAGCCCACCTCACCAACCGACTGCCAGGGAGACACACCATGGGTGCCCAGTGGAAAGCCAAACCCAAAGAAGCCGCCGCCAATGCCCGAGGCAAGTTGTTCGGCAAGCTGGTCAAGGAAATCATGATCGCTGCGCGTAACGGCGCCGACCCGGACATGAACCCCAAGCTGCGCCTAGCGGTGCAGCAAGCCAAGAAAGCCTCGATGCCCAAGGACACGCTGGAGCGCGCCATCAAGAAAGGCGCGGGACTGTCCGGCGAGATCATCCAGTACGAGCGCACCCTTTACGAAGGCTTTGCGCCACACCAGGTGCCACTGATCGTCGAGTGCCTGACCGACAACGTCAATCGTACCGTTGCCGAAATCCGTGTACTGTTTCGCAAAGGTCAGCTCGGCACCTCCGGCTCGGTCGCCTGGGACTTTGAACACCTGGGCATGATCGAAGCCACACCCAACAGCGCAGAAGTCGATGCGGAGTTGGCAGCCATCGAAGCCGGCGCCCAGGATTTCGAGGCCAGCGAAGACGGCGACAGCCTGTTCTACACCGAAGCCACCGATCTGGACGCCGTGTGCCGCGCCTTGCCCGAGTATGGCTTTACCGTCAACTCGGCCAAGCTTGGCTATCGCGCCAAGAACCCGGTCACCCTCAGTGGCAGCGCACTGGAAGAAGTCGAAGCCTTTCTTGAAGCACTCGACAACCACGATGATGTTCAGAACGTCTACGTCGGTCTGAGCGTCTGACCTGACGCCTGCGCAAGCCACTCAGCCTTTGCCGTCACGGGCAAAGGCTGCTTCCAGGGCTGCATTGAGGGTTCGCAGGACCTTGATGCGTGCATAACGCTTGTCATTGGCCTCCACCAGCGTCCAGGGCGCCAGCTCGGTGCTGGTGCGATCGACCATATCGCCCACTGCATCGACATACTGCGGCCACTTCTCCCGATTACGCCAATCGTCCTCGGTAATCTTGTAGCGTTTGAAGGGAATGCTCGCCCGCTCCTCGAAGCGCTTGAACTGGGTATCCTGATCAATCGCCAACCAGAACTTCACCAGCACGATGCCGGCGTCATGCAACTGCTCCTCGAAATCATTGATCTCGCCGTAGGCGCGCAGCCAGTCAGCCTGCGCGCAAAAGCCCTCGACTCGCTCCACCAGTACCCGGCCATACCAGGAGCGATCGAAGATAGTGAATTGCCGGCGTGCCGGAACATGTCGCCAGAATCGCCACAGATAGGGTTGCACCCGCTCTTCTTCGGTAGGCGCGGCAATCGGCACGATACGATACTGGCGCGGATCCAACGCTTCGGCCACGCGGCGAATCGCGCCTCCCTTGCCAGCGGCATCGTTACCTTCAAAAACCGCCATCAACGCATGCTTGCGCATCCGTTTGTCACGCATCAACAAGGCTAGCCTGGCCTGCTCGCTGGCCAATTGCTGGCGATATTCCTCCTTACTGAGTTGCAGGCGAAGATCCAGGCTGTCGATCAGACTGCGATTATCCAGGCTATGCACTAACGGTGCGGCATGCGGGTTGCGCTGCCGGCGTTCCTGATGATGCAGGGCGGCCTGCAAGCCTTCCAGGACAATGCGCCCGACACTCAGACTGCGATAGTTGGCATCCGCCCCTTCGATTACATACCAGGGCGCATAGTCGCGACTGGTTCGCCGTAGTACCCGCTCGCCAAATTTGACGAACTTGTCGTAGACGCGGTTCTGCTTCCAGTCCAGCTGGCTGATCTGCCAACTGCGTTGCGGATCCTGCTCCAGGCTCTGCAGGCGCGCCTTGAGCTGCTGCTTGGACAGATGGAACCAGAACTTGAAGATCAGTGTGCCCTCATCACAGAGCATGCGCTCGAAACGCTCAGTATTGTGGATCGCCTGATCCAGACGGGCATTGCTGATGCGTCCATCGACACGTGCCTGGAGCATCTGGCTATACCAGTTGCCGAAGAAGATGCCGATGCGCCCCTTGGCCGGCAGCTTGCGCCAGAAGCGCCACTGTGCAGGCCGCTCCAACTCCTCATCGGTGGGCGCCATGAAACTCTCTACCTGGATGCCACGCGGGTCCATCCATTCGTTGAGCAGTTTGACAGTTTCGCCCTTGCCAGCCCCCTCAATGCCATTGATCAGAATCAGCACGGCAAAACGCTTGTGCTGCTGCAACTCGAACTGCGCTTCGAGTAAGGCCTCGCGCAGATCGGCCACCGCGATGTCATAACTCTGTTTATCGATGGCATGGCCGATTTCGGCAGACTCGAACATCCTGTACTCCCCGCAAGGCAATGAGCAACGAGCCTACGCAATGCCCCAGGCAATGGCCAGTACTGCACGGCGACGGGCCATCAACCCGCCGCCGCACAGCGTTCAACCCTGGCTTTGCGCCAGGTCCATCAGTTCGCGGCTGGCCACGGTATACATGGCATAGTCGACGCTACTGGCAGCACGCAGCTCAGCCAGCATGGCCAACCAGCGCTGGACCAGTGGCTGATGCTGCTGCAACCAGCTGGCCAGGCGTTGTTCCAGTTCGGCACACGGCTCCTCGCACTGCAATACCGCCACGGTAATCGCCCGTTGCTGCCAATCCAGATCATCGCGAAACGCCTCGCGCGCCAGCGCCTGCCAGGTATTTTCCACCGGCAGGTTAGTGACCTGCTGCAGATACCAGGACAGCTCGAGTGCACCACCCACGGCAAAGTACACACTGGCCACCTCCTGCGGCGTACGCCCGCAGACATCTGCTGCCTCGATGATCGGCAGCAGCGTGTACAGGTGATTAGTGCCCGCCACCAGGCGCGCCAACGGCTCGGCAACCCCCGCCTCGACATAGCTCTGGAAACGCGCCAACCACTGCTCACGCGCAGGTCCTTCGAGGAGCTGATCAAGACTACCAGCCAGCTCCGCTACACGGGGCGCAAAATGCGCCACGTCGCGTGCCGCATCCAGCGTGTCGCGGCGACTGCGCAGGAACCAGCGGGTAGCGCGACGCCCCAGACGCATCAGCTCATCCATCAGCTGCAGCTGTAGCTCAGCGGGAACCTGATAGTCCAGCGCCTCGATCTGCTGCCACCAGTACGGCAGGCGGAATACGTCACGCACCACCAAATAGGCCCCGGCCACACTGGCCGCATCCATGCCGGTCGACTCCTTGAGGCGTTGCACGAAGGTGATGCCCATGTGATTGACCAGGTCATTGGCAACCTGCGTGCTGATGATTTCCCGCTTCAGGCGATGCCCTTGCATCACCTCAGCAAACTGTTCGCCAAGGCGTGCCGGGAAGGCCGTGCGCATCTCCCGAACCAGATAGCCGTCATCCACCAGGCTGGACCTGAGCAACGCCTCCTTGAGATCGATCTTGCTATAGGAAATCAGTACCGCCAGCTCTGCCCGAGTCAGCCCCCGGCCATTGGCGGCACGCTCGTTCAGCTCATCGTCACCGGGCAGGAACTCCAGGGCCCGATCCAGCTTGCCAGCCGTTTCCAGAGCAGCCATCAAACGCTTGTATTCTGGCAAACGTTCACGGGCGCGGCGCTCGGCCAGGGACAGGGCCTGAGTCTGCTTGTAGTTGTTTGCCAGCACCAGTGCCGCCACGTCATCGGTCATCTGCGCCAGCAACTGGTTGCGCTGCTTCTCGGTCATGTCACCGGCCGCGACGATCTCACCGAGCAGGATCTTGATATTGACTTCGTGGTCGGAGCAGTCCACCCCACCCGCGTTATCAATGAAGTCGGTGTTGCCGGCGCCCCCTGCCAGGCCAAACTCGACCCGCCCCAGCTGGGTCATCCCCAGATTGCCGCCTTCACCAAACACCTTGGTGCGCAGCTCGCAACCGTTGACCCGCAGCGCATCGTTGGCCTTATCGCCGACATCGGCATGGCTCTCCTTGCTCGATTTGACATAGGTGCCGATGCCGCCGTTCCAGATCAGGTCTACCGGTGCCTTGAGCAGTGCGCTGATCAGGTCATTGGGCGCCAAGCGTTCGGCCTGGATCGCAAAACGTGCCTGCATCTGCGGAGTGATGGCGATGCTCTTGGCGCTGCGCAGGAAAACCCCGCCCCCTGTGGAAATCAGCTGCGCGTCATAGTCGGCCCAGGATGAGCGCGGCAGCTCGAACAGACGCTTGCGCTCGACGAAGCTCTTTGCTGCATCCGGATCAGGGTCGATGAAAATATGCAGGTGGTTGAACGCAGCCACCAACTGCAATTTCTCCGAGAGCAGCAAACCATTGCCGAACACATCACCAGCCATGTCACCAATACCGATGACCGTGATCGGGTCTTTCTGCACGTCGATACCACGCTCGCGGAAATGACGCTGCACACTCACCCAGGCGCCCTTGGCGGTAATGCCCATGCCCTTGTGGTCATAGCCAGCCGAACCACCCGAGGCAAAGGCATCGCCCAGCCAGAAGCCATAGTCGCGGGCAATGCCATTGGCAATGTCCGAGAAAGTCGCGGTGCCCTTGTCGGCGGCCACCACCAGATAGGGATCGTCAGCATCATGGCGTACCACGCCCTCTGGCTCGACAATCTGTCCCTCGCGCAGGTTATCGGTGATATCCAGCAGACCACTGATGAACAGCCGGTAGCAGGCAATCGCTTCGGCAAGGACTTCATCGCGCGTGCCCCCTGGCGGCAAACGTCGCGGCACGAAGCCCCCCTTGGCGCCCATCGGCACGATCACCGCGTTCTTCACCTGCTGGGCCTTGACCAGGCCCAGCACCTCGGTGCGGAAATCCTCCTCGCGATCCGACCAGCGCAGACCGCCACGCGCCACATCGCCAAAGCGCAGGTGTACGCCTTCAAAGCGTGGGCTGTAGACGAAAATCTCGAACTTCGGTACCGGTCTGGGAATGTCCGGAATGAGTCGCGGACTGAGCTTGAAGCTGAAGTAGGATTTGGCCTGGCCGTCGGCAGCGCTCTGGAAAAAGTTGCTGCGCAGGGTGGCCTTGATCAGGTCCAGATAGCGCCGCAGGATGCGGTCCTCGTTGAGTACCGCCACATTGTCGAGCGCAGCGAGAATCGCCTGCTCCAGCTTATGCTGCTTGTCCTGCAGGTCTTCGGCCGACAGCTTGCGCGCCAGATAAAAACGCGTACGGAACAGACGCACCAGCTCGCGGGCAATCTCGGCATGATTGACCAACGTGGCGGCGATATAGCTGAGATCGAAGCCCAGGCGAATCTGCTTGAGATAGCGCGCATAGGCACGCAACAAGGCCACCTCGCGCCATGGCATCGCAGCGCTCAAGACCAGGCGGTTGAAGGCATCGTTTTCCGCCTGACCAGCCACGATATGCACGAAGGCATCCTGCAGGGTGTCGTTGAGCTGCTGGATATCCGCCTTCACGCCTTCGGCGGTGATAAAGGCGAAATCATGAATCCAGAACTCCCGGCCATCGGCACGCCGTAGCTTGTAGGGAAACTCACCCAACACACGCAAGCCGAGGTTCTCGAGAATAGGCAAGACATCCGACAGCGGCAGCGGTGTGTCGGCATGATAGAGCTTGCAGTGCAGCTGGCCACCGCTGTGCGCCAGTGGCTGGTAGAAACTCATGGCCAGCGGACGCTGCTCGTCGAGGCCGAGCAGGTGCTGCATGTCGACCACCGCCGAGTGCGCAGCAAAACGCTCGCGATAACCGGCCGGGAAGCCTTTGGGAAAGTCCGCCAGCACCTGGGTCCCCTGGGCCTCGCCCAGACTTTCCACGATCAGGCCGGCAAAATCATCCTGCCAGGAGCGACAAGCCAGGATCACTTCCTGCTCCAGGCGTTGCGGGTCAATGACCGGCGACTGCCGCGGGTCCACCTTGAGGATGAACTGCACACGGGCCAGCACCGACTCGGAGAAATAGGTCCAGAACTCGCAGTCGCTGGCCTGCAGACGCTCCATCAGGATCTGCTGGATCTTCAGGCGCACTTCGGTGGAATACACATCGCGCGGCACATAGGCCAGGCAATAGGCAAAGCGTCCGTAGGGATCACGCCGCAGGAACAGGCGCAACTTGTTGCGTTCCTGGATTTGCACGATGGCGATAGCGGTACTGAACAACTCGTCCACCGGGGTCTGGAACAGATCATCGCGCGGCAGCACTTCAAGTACCTGAGCCAACTCCTTGCCCAGGTGCGCACTGCTCTCAAAACCGGAGCGCCGAGTAATTTCGGCCACTTTCAGGCGAATGAAAGGAATACGCCGGACACTTTCGGCGTACACCGTGGAGGTGTACAGCCCCATGAAGCGGCACTCACGCACCACCTGCCCCTTGCCGTCCAACTCACGCAACGAGACGAAATCCGGATAGGCCGGACGATGCACCCGACTCGGCACCGCCGCCTTGGCAAAGGACAGCAGCTGTGGTTCGCGCAGGTAGGCAAGCGCCTGCGGCTCGATATGTCGCTCCTGTTCGCTCAATCCGCTACGTAGCAAACGCGACAGGCCCAGCAACGACTGTTCGTCATAGACCAGGCAGCCGCCCTCCGCCTGCTCATGCACCGTGAACTCTTCGTAACCCAGGAAGGTGAAGTGATTGTCCAGCAGCCAGGCAAGAAAGGTCTTGACCTCCTCCAATTCGGCAGGCGCCCCCTTGCCGCGCGCCTTGTCCAGGCCGGCCAGCAGTTGCTGCGCGCGCGCGCGCATCGGCGCGAAATCGGCGACGGCCAGACGCACATCGCCCAGCACATCAAGCAGCCCCTGCTCAAGCGCATGCAGCTCTGCGCCACTGGCACAACGATCGATCTCCAGATAGATCAGCGCCTCCTGACGCACTTGCTCTCCGCTACTGCCACGCGGCAACACTTCGAGCAGCTCGCCAGCTGCATTGCGCCGCACGCTGTACACGCTGTTCTGCAGGGTATGGATGCTGTAGCCACGCCGGTTGAGTTCCATACGCAGCGAGTCGACCAGAAACGGGATATCGCCATGCAGCACTTCGATAGCCGTGTGCGTGGACTGCCAGCCATGTTTCTCGTAGTCCGGATTAAAGGCCCGCACGATCGGCTGCGCAGGATCGAAGTGCGAAAGCAGACGCCAGGCTGACAAGGTGGCGCCCGCCAGGTCGCCCAGCCGCCGCTGCGACAGCTCATCAAGGGCCACGATGCCAAAGAATTGCTCGGCGAACAGCGCTACTTGTGGCAGCGCCTGTTCGTCGACATGCTGCGCCAGGGCTCCTTGCAGTTGGTGCTGGAAGTCAGCCTTGCTGGCGGCAGTGAAAAAGGTCATGGTGAGGCTCCATTTACCGTGAAGGGAATACGGAGACTGGCGGCGGCCATGTCTCTGGTGCCGCCAACGGCGCCAGAGACATGATCACTTGCACAGTCCCCAGGCTGAACATTAGTCCAGAGCAGGGCTATTGCATTACAGTGGCGCAATCAAAACGGCCGCCCACAGTGACCGGCCAGTCATTCCGCCCAGCAGAGCTTAGCGATGGAACACCGTGAAGCGCTTGTCGCGTTGCGACATTTTCTTTCAACCCAGATCCTCGGCCAGGAACGTCTGATCGAGCGACTGCTGATTGCCCTGCTGGCCGACGGCCACCTGCTCGTCGAGGGCGCGCCGGGGCTTGCCAAGACCCGCGCCATCAAGGAGCTGGCCGAAGGCCTGGAAGCCGAGTTTCACCGCATCCAGTTCACCCCCGACCTGCTGCCGGCGGATATCACCGGCACCGAGATCTACCGCCCGGAAACCGCCAGCTTCGCCTTCCAGCAGGGTCCGGTCTTTCACAACCTGGTGCTGGCCGACGAGATCAACCGCGCCCCCGCCAAGGTGCAGTCAGCGCTGCTCGAGGCCATGGCCGAGCGCCAGGTCTCGGTGGGTCGCTGTACCTATCCGCTGCCGCCACTGTTCCTGGTCATGGCCACGCAGAACCCGATCGAGCAGGAAGGCACCTATCCCCTGCCGGAAGCCCAGCTCGATCGTTTCCTCATGCATGTGCGCATCGGTTTTCCCGATGCCGCGGTAGAGCGCAAGATTCTCCAGCAGGCACGTGGCGAGGCCCTGCACGGCGAGGCCGAAGCCCCGCAAAAGGTCAGCCAGGAAGCGATCTTTGCCGCGCGCCAGGAAATCCTCGGTTTGTACATGGCCGACGCCGTGGAGGAGTACTTGGTGCAACTGGTAATGGCCACACGCACCCCCGCCAAGTACGACAGCGAGCTGGCCGAATGGATCAGCTACGGCGCCAGTCCGCGCGGCTCGATTGCCCTGGACCGTTGCGCCCGCGCGCACGCCTGGCTGGCTGGCCGCGACTTCGTCAGTCCGGAAGACATCCAGGCGGTACTCTTTGACGTACTGCGTCACCGCCTGATCCTCTCCTTCGAGGCCGAAGCGGCCGGCATCGACCAGGACCGGGTCATCCAGCGCATTCTCGATCGGGTTGCCGTGGGCTGATGAGCCGACACAGCGCCTTGCCTGCCAGCCCTTGCCAGATCAGCCTGGCCGAGCTGATCGATATGCGTCACCAGCTGCGCGAGGTGCAGCTGTTTTCCAGCAATGCCCGGCGCAGCCCGCTGATCGGCCTGCATCACTCGCGGCTGCGCGGGCGTGGCGTAGACTTCGATCAGGTACGCCTATACCAGCCGGGCGATGATGTACGCAGTATCGACTGGCGCGTGACCGCACGCAGCCAGGAGCCGCACACCAAGCTGTTCCACGAAGAGCGCGAACGCCCGGTATTCATTCTGGTTGAGCAAAGCCCGCGGTTGTTTTTCGGCAGCCAGTTGCTGTTCAAGTCCGTGCTGGCGGCACAGGCGGCGAGCCTGTTTGCCTGGTCGGCACTGGAACACAACGATCGGATCGGAGGACTGGTCTTCGGCTGTCTGGCACCTCAGGAAGTTCGTCCACGCCGCAGCAAGCAAAGCCTGCTGCAACTGCTTGCGCGCCTGGCCAAGGCCAATGCCAGCCTGCAAGATAATCCACGCGAAGATGCGGAAGCCTTCACCCAGGCGCTGCGGCGCAGTCGAGAGGTCATGCGCCCAGGCAGCCTGCTGCCAATCATCTGTGATGAACGCGCACTGAATGAAACGGTCGAACAGCAGCTGATTCTCTTGGCGCGTCACAACGACCTGATCCTCATGCCCATCTCCGACCCCCTTGAACATGCCCTGCCACAGGCCGGCCTGCTGCGCTTTTGCCAGGGCGCGCAGAGCCTGACCCTGGACTGCCAGCAACCCGCCTTGCGACGCCAGTGGCAGGCTCAGGCGAGCAATCGCCAGGCGCGCTGGGAGCGCCTGGCCCAGCAACTGGGCGTGCTGCTGCTGCCGCTGAGCAGTGCCAGCCCTCTGCTTGATCAGCTCAAGCAGCACCTCGCGCAAGGGAGGCCTTCGCCATGAGCCTGAGCGCCACGGAACAGCAGGCGCTGGAGCAGCTCCAGCCCTTGTTGCCGGCTGCGCCGATAGGCCTCTGGCCACCCGCAATCGGCTGGTGGCTGCTGCCGTTCGTGTTGCTCCTGCTGGTCTGGGCAAGCTGGCGTTTAGGGCAGCGCTGGCAGACACGCCCGCGCCCAGAGGAGAAGGTTACCCAGGAACTCGATGCGCAGCGCCAGGCTGCGCTGCAGGCGCTGCAGGCACTGCCCAGGCCCTATCAGCAGGACGCCGGCCCCTGGCTGCAACAGCTCAATGAACTGCTCAAGCGCGTATGTCTGGCTCATTATCCCGACGCCGGCAGCCATACCCTGAGCGGACGGCAGTGGCTGGCCTTCCTCGACAGCCGCTGTCCAGCAGCCGGACTCACCCGCTGGATGGTGCTGGTCGACGGCGCCTATCGCAGTCGCTGCCAGCTGGATGACAAGGCCATCGATGAGCTGGCACTGGCCGTCGCCACCTGGATTCGCAAGCATGTTTGAGTTCGCCTGGCCCTGGATCTTCAGCCTGCTGCCATTGCCCTGGCTGATGCGCGCCGTGCTGCCCCCTGCGCCGCCTGAGGAAGCCGCGTTGCGCGTGCCTTTTCTGCAGGAACTGGCCGAACTGAGCGGCCGTGTACCGCGCGGCTATCTGCCCGCCTGGCGTCGCCAGGCACCCTTTCTGCTGATTTGGCTACTGCTGCTGAGCGCCGCCGCACGCCCGCAATGGCAGGGTGAGCCGCTGCCTGTACCGAGCAGTGGCCGCGACCTGCTACTGGCCGTGGATGTCTCCGGCTCGATGGACTACCCGGACATGCACTGGCAGGGCCAGAGCCTGTCACGCCTGGCCTTGCTGCAACAGCTGTTTGCCCCGTTCATCGAAAGCCGCCAGGGTGACCGCCTGGGGCTGATCCTGTTCGGTTCACGCGCCTACCTGCAGGCACCGCTGACCTATGACCGGCGAAGCATCAGCCATTGGCTGAGCGAGGCACAGGTCGGCATTGCCGGCAGCGAAACGGCACTCGGCGACGCCATCGGCGTGGCCATCAAGCGCCTGCGCCTGCGCCCGCAAAATAGCCGGGTACTGCTGCTGATCACCGATGGCGCCAGCAACGCCGGCAGCCTGGACCCACTGGTCGCTGCACGCCTGGCTGCCGCCGAGCAGGTACGCATCTACACCCTGGGCATAGGCGCCCAGGCCCCCGCCAATGGCCCCGGACTGCTGGCCGGCGCAGGCGCCCTGGAGCTGGATGAGCCGACCCTGCGGGATATTGCCGAGCTGACCGGCGGCGAATATTTCCGCGCTCGCGACAGTAAGGACCTCGAACGCATCGGCGAACAACTCAACCGTCTCGAGCCCGTAGCCCAGCAGGCCAGCCTGACCCGCCTCAACCAGCCCCTCTACCCCTGGCCGCTGGCCCTGGCCCTACTGGGCAGTGTGTCGCTCTGCCTGCCGCAACTGAGTATGCGCTGGCCACGCGGGAGGCGATCAGCATGAGCGACGGGTTCTTCCTGCTACGCCCACTCTGGCTGTTGCTACTGCCATTACTGGGCTACCTGCTCTGGCGTCTCTGGCAACGCCAGCAACGCCATGGGCAATGGCAACAACTGCTGCCCCGTGCCCTGCAACCCTGGCTGCTGGAGCACAGCCATAGCGGCCGTCAGCGCCTACCCTGGGTGCTCCTCGGGCTGGGCTGGCTACTGGCCGGCCTGGCCTTGCTGGGGCCCAGCGGAGAGCGGCTGAGTCATAACGAGCTGAAACGCCACGATCCTTTGGTGATCATCCTTGACATGACACCGCGCATGCTCGCTGCCGATCTCACGCCGAATCGCCTGCAGCAGGCGCGCCACAAAATTGCCGACCTGCTGCAACTGCGTGGCGATGCACAAACCGCCCTGGTCGTGTATGCCGGTAGTGCGCACAGCGTAGTGCCCCTCTCGGATGACCTGAACACCAGCCTGAACCTGCTCGACGCGCTGCACCCCGACATCATGCCCCGCGCGGGACAACGCGCCGACCTGGCCATCGGCAAGGCGCAACAACTGCTGGAACAAGGTGCCAACGGAGCCGGCCGCCTGCTGCTGCTAACCGCCGAGTTGTCCGCTCAGGAGCAGCTGGGTATCCGCCAGCGACTAGGGCGCAACAGCCAGAAGTTGCTGATCCTCGGCCTGGGCAGTCAGGCCGGTGCACCGATACCGGATAGCCAGGGTGGCTTGCGCAAGGACGCACAGGGTGCCATCCAGCTGACCCGCCTCGACGCAACGGGCCTGCAAGCCCTGGCCGAGGCAGTGGCCGGCCGCTACACCAATCTGCAATTGGGCAACAGCGACCTGATCGCTCTGGGCTTGCTCGACAGTGGCGGGCAGTTGCGTCACAGCGGCGAGCAACTACGCCTGGATGTCTGGCTGGATCATGGCCACTGGTTGCTGCTGCCTTTGTTACTGCTGGCCGCCTGTGCGGCGCGACGCGGCTGGCTGTTCATTCTGCCCGTGGGCCTGTTGCTGGCACCGCCAGCACAGGCCATGAACTGGGAGGATCTCTGGCTACGCGCCGATCAGCAGGGCATACGCTTGTTGCGCCAAGGCCAGCCTGCACAGGCCGCACAGCGTTTCATTGATCCACAGTGGCAAGGTCATGCGCTCTACCAGGCAGGCGACTATGTCGCTGCTGCGCAACGCTTTGCCCTCGGCCAGCACGCCGCCGATCATTACAACCGTGGCAATGCCCTGGCCAGCAATGGCGATCTGGAAGCAGCGCTGGATGCCTACGAAACGGCGCTGGAAATCGATGGCAAGCTGAGCGTGGCCTTGCACAACAAGCAACTGGTCGAGCAATTACTGGCACTGCGTCGTCAGCAGGACACCCAGGCCAGCCCGCCGAGCGATTCGCCGACGCCGACAGCCAATCAGCCCAGCACAGCCGGCACACCGGCCCAACCGGCTCAGGAGAGCGACCGTCCGACACAACAGGGTAGCCCTGCCCAGAACGCCACGGAGCCAGGCGCAGCGGACGAAAGTACTGGCCCAGGCCCACAGGCTGACAGCCTGGCGCCCGGCGCAACCGGTCCGGAAAACGGCGCCGCACTCGGCCAGGCCAGCAGCACCCCGGCAAGCCGCGAACAGCAGCAAGCGCTCGAACAATGGCTGCGTGACGTGCCGGATGACCCGGCCGAGTTGCTGCGCCGCAAATTCTGGTACCAACAACAGCATGCTGAGGAAGCGCAGCCATGAGTCTTCTGTCTGTTCTACTGCGCCGCGGCAAACCACTGCTCTGGCTGGCCTTGCTGGCCATGCCCGGCATGAGCCTGGCGTTGACCGCCGAAGTGGATCGCCAGGTACTGCAGGCCGGGGAAACCCTGGAGCTAACGCTAGAGGCCGATGACCCCACGCAGTTCCGTCGTCCCGACCTGTCCCCCCTGGAGAAAGACTTTGAGATTCTCGCCAGCCGTCAGCTGAACAGCCTGAGCAGCCGCGAGGGCAGTGCACGCACCAGCATGCGCTGGGTCATCACCTTGCTCCCCAAACGCAGCGGCCTACTGCAGCTGCCCAGCCTGGGCAATCCACCACAGGCCAGCGCACCCCTGCAGTTGCAGGTGCAGGAAAACCATAACCCACAAGCCAGCCTGGCACCGCTATTCATCGACGCGCATCTGGAGCAGGACCAGGTTTATGTACAGCAACAGGCCCTCCTCACCGTACGCATCTATCACTCGGTTTCGCTGTTCGATGACAGCAGCCTGACAGCTCCACAAGTCGATAGCGCACGCATCGAACGTCTTGGCGAGCCGCGCACCTTCGAGAAACTGCTTAACGGCATACGCCATGGCGTGATCGAAGTGCGTTATGCGCTTTATCCCCAGCAGAGTGGCGAGCTACGCATTCCAGGGCAGGTATTCAGTGCCACCCTGGCCGACAGCGACAGCCTCAGCCGGCGCAGCGGACGACGCCATGTGCGCGCTCCGGATTTGCTCCTGCAGGTTCGCCCGCAACCGCCCAGCTACCCACCCGGAGCCCCCTGGCTGCCGGCACGCAAGGTCAGCCTGGTACAAGCCTGGCAACCGCAACCGGACGCCGCACGCCTGGGCGAATCGATCACCCGCAGCCTGCTGCTCAAGGCCGAAGGACTCTCCAGCGCCCAACTGCCGCCCCTGCCGATTAGCGAAGCCGAGCATCTACGCCGCTACCCTGACCAGCCGAACCTCACCGACCAGCGCGAGGAACATGGCTTGATCGGTGGCCGCGAGGAACGTGAGGCCCTGATTCCCCTACAGGTCGGCGAACTGCGTTTACCCGCCCTGACCCTGTACTGGTGGAACACCGAAACTGACAGCCTTGAGCGCATAGAGCTCGCCGAAGAAGTCCTGCAGGTACAAGACAACCCGGCACTGCTGCGCGAACCGGCACGCTTCAGCAACGAACTGGACGAACAGCCTGCGCACCCGCTGCTGTGGGCCTGGCAGCTGGCCACGGCCGTGCTGGCCTGCACTACCCTGCTGGGCTTTGCCCTGTGGTGGCATGCACGACGCCAACCTGCCGTGGCCAGTAACGCGACAGCCCCCAGCGGCCCCAGCCCGCGCACCCTGCTCGACGAACTCAAGCGCGCCTGCCTGTCCGGTGACCCACAGCAAACCCGCCAGGCCCTCGATGCCTGGGCTCGCCAACAACCCGAAACCCTCGCCGACATGGCGGCACGCTACGAGGCGCTCTCGCAAGCGCTGGATGGCCTGAATGGCGCGCTGTACAGCGAGGCAGCCAGTGATTGGCACGGCGAACAGTTGTGGCAGGCCGTGCGCAACTTGCCAGCCAGGCACGAAGACCAGTCCGGCAACAGCGACAACAGTCTGCCCCCGCTTTACCCGCGCTGAAGCATTTTTCCGAAGGCGCATAAAAAACCCCGGGGCGCCAGGCGCCCCGGGGTTCTTAAAGAAGACTGAATGAATCAGGCCTTCTTCATTTCCCAACCAGTCAGCTCGGCCAGGGCCTTGCCGATATCCGCCAGGGAACGCACGGTTTTCACGCCGGCATCCTGCAGGGCAGCGAACTTCTCGTCCGCGGTGCCTTTACCGCCGGAAATGATGGCGCCCGCATGGCCCATGCGCTTGCCGGCAGGAGCCGTCACACCCGCGATATAGGAAACTACCGGCTTGGTGACATTGGCCTTGATGAAGGCTGCAGCCTCTTCCTCGGCACTACCACCGATTTCACCGATCATCACGATGGCTTCGGTCTTCGGATCTTCCTGGAACAGCTTGAGGATATCGATGAAGTTGGAGCCCGGGATGGGGTCGCCACCGATACCTACACAGGTCGACTGGCCGAAGCCGGCGTCGGTGGTCTGCTTCACGGCTTCATAGGTCAGGGTGCCGGAGCGCGACACGATGCCGACTTTGCCCGGCAGGTGGATGTGCCCCGGCATGATGCCGATCTTGCACTCGCCGGGAGTGATCACGCCCGGGCAGTTCGGGCCGATCAGGCGTACGCCCAGCTCGTCGCACTTGACCTTGGCTTCCAGCATGTCGATGGTCGGGATGCCTTCGGTAATGCAGACGATCAGCTTGATACCACCGAAGGCGGCTTCGAGGATCGAGTCCTTGCAGAAGGCAGCCGGCACATAGATCACCGAGGCATCGGCCCCCGTGGCAGCCACGGCTTCCTTGACGGTGTTGAACACCGGCAGACCGAGATGCGTGGTACCGCCCTTGCCCGGGGTTACCCCACCGACCATCTGCGTACCGTAGGCAATCGCCTGCTCACTGTGGAAAGTACCCTGCGAGCCGGTAAAGCCCTGGCAGATGACCTTGGTGTCTTTATTGATCAGGACGCTCATTACTTGCCCTCCGCCGCTTTGACCACTTGCTGAGCCGCGTCGGTCAGACTGGTTGCCGCGATGATGTTCAGGCCACTCTCGGCCAGTACCTTGGCGCCGAGTTCGGCATTGTTACCTTCCAGACGCACCACCACCGGCACTTTCACGCCGACTTCCTTGACCGCGCCGATGATGCCTTCGGCAATCATGTCGCAGCGCACGATGCCACCGAAGATGTTGACCAGTACGGCCTGCACGTTGCTGTCGGAAAGGATGATCTTGAACGCCTCGGTCACCCGCTCCTTGGTGGCACCACCGCCGACATCAAGGAAGTTGGCCGGCTTGCCGCCGTGCAGGTTGACGATATCCATGGTGCCCATGGCCAGGCCGGCACCGTTGACCATGCAGCCGATGTTGCCTTCCAGGGCCACGTAGTTCAGTTCGAACTTGGCCGCGTGGGCTTCGCGCGGGTCGTCCTGCGACGGGTCATGCATGGCGCGCAGCTTGGGCTGGCGATACAGGGCGTTGCCGTCGATGTTGATCTTGGCATCCAGGCAGTGCAGGTTGCCGTCTTTCTTGATGACCAGCGGGTTGATTTCCAGCAGGGCCAGGTCGTAGTCCTGGAACAGCTTGGCCAGGCCAACGAAGATGTGCGTGAACTGCTTGATCTGGTCGCCCTGCAGGCCCAGCTGGAAGGCCAGCTCGCGGCCCTGGAAGGGCTGTGCGCCAACCAGCGGATCAATAGTGGCCTTGAGGATCTTTTCCGGGGTGTCGTGGGCAACCTTCTCGATTTCCACGCCACCTTCGGTAGACGCCATGAACACGATACGGCGGCTGGAACGGTCAACCACCGCGCCCAGGTAGAGTTCCTTGTCGATATCAGTGCAGGCTTCGACCAGAATCTTGGTCACCGGCTGGCCACTGGCGTCGGTCTGGTAGGTCACCAGACGCTTGCCCAGCCACTGGGCGGCGAATGCCTTGGCGTCTTCCTTGTTCTTGACCAGCTTGACGCCGCCAGCCTTGCCACGACCACCGGCATGCACCTGGGCCTTGACCACCCACATATCGCCGCCGATTTTGTCACATGCCGCTGCGGCCTCTTCCGGGGTGTCTACGGCATAGCCCTGGGATACGGGCAGGCCGTATTCAGCGAACAGCTGCTTACCCTGATATTCATGGAGATTCATGCTTGTCTACCGTTTGTGTTTGGGTATTGCGCGTACGGCGCTGCGCTTTTGACGCCGCGCCACCTGTGGCCACCTTTTGATGGCCCGGCACACTTTCCGTCAGGCGAAAACCCGCGGGCCGTGCACCGTGGTTCCTTGCACAGAGGGCGGCGAGCAACTGTCGCGCCCCCTGCAACCTGCTTAGCGTTTCTTGCGGTTGGCGATATGGATCGCCTGGCCGTTTACCGCCAGTGCCGCTTCATGCAGCGCTTCGGACAGCGTCGGGTGCGAGAACACCATCATGCCCAGGTCTTCGGCACTGGTGCCGAACTCCATGGCAATGGCTCCCTGCTGTACCAGTTCGGCAGCACTCGGGCCAATCACATGCACGCCCAGCACGCGGTCAGTCTTGGCATCGGCAATGACCTTGACCAGACCACCGGTATCGTTGGCAGCCATGGCGCGGCCACTGGCAGCAAACGGGAAGGTGCCGACATTGATTTCCACGCCCTCGGCCTTGAGTTGCTGCTCGTTCTTGCCGACCCAGGCGATTTCCGGATGGGTATAGATCACCCCGGGAATCAGGTCATAGTTCATCTGTGCCTTGTGACCGGCAATACGCTCGGCCACCATGATGCCCTCTTCCGATGCCTTGTGAGCGAGCATCGGCCCACGCACTACGTCACCCACCGCATACACGCCGGGCACGCTGGTCGCGCAGTAGTCGTCAACATAGATATAGCCACGTTCGTCGAGCGTCACCTCGCAATCGGCAGCCAGCAAATCAGTCGTTACCGGACGACGGCCAACCGCAACGATCAGCTTGTCGAAGGTCATTTGCTGTTCACCTTCGGCATCGGTGAAGCTCACAGTCACCTGCTTCTTCTTCACTTCAGAAGCCGTCAGGCGAGCCCCCAGACGAATGCTCAGGCCTTGCTTGGTGAGCGTCTTCAGGGCTTCCTTGGCAATCAGCTCGTCAGCCGCCGGGAGGAACTTGTCCTGGGCCTCGATCACGGTGACTTCAGCACCCAGCCGCGCCCAGACCGAACCCAGTTCGAGGCCGATAACCCCCGCACCAATCACCCCGAGTTTCTTCGGGACGCTCTGGAACTCCAGAGCACCGGTAGAATCCACGATCACTTCCTGATCGACCGGCGCTGGTGGGATGTCGATAGGCTTGGAGCCGGACGCGATGATCACGTTCTCCGCCTGCACCAAGGTCACGCTGCCGTCGCTGCCGGTGACTTCCACCTGCTTACCGGCCAGCAGCTTGCCATGCCCCTCCAGCAGGGTTACACCATTGGCCTTGAACAGGCCGGCGATACCGCCGGTGAGGTTCTTAACGATCTGAGCCTTGCGTGCAATCATTGCTGGCACGTCGATGCTGACGCTCTTGGCGGTAATACCATGCACGGCAAAACCTTCCTGGGCCTCATGGTATTTCCAGGAGCTGTCGAGCAGCGCCTTGGAGGGAATGCAGCCGACGTTCAGGCAGGTACCACCGAGTGCTACCTTGTTGTCCTTGTCCTGGTATTTCTCGATGCAGGCAGTCTTCAGGCCCAGCTGGGCCGCCTTGATGGCCGCCACATAGCCGCCCGGGCCTGCACCAATCACTACCACGTCAAATTTCAGGGTCATAACTTTCTCCTTTAAGCCTTAAGCCGCAAGTCGAAGCTAAGCAGCTTGCAGACTTGCAGCTTGCCGCTGATGTTTAGATATCCAGCAGCAGGCGCGCCGGGTCTTCCAGCAGGTTCTTGATGGTGACCAGGAAGCTCACTGCTTCCTTGCCATCAATCAGGCGGTGATCGTAGGACAGCGCCAGGTACATCATCGGACGAATCACCACCTGGCCGTTGATCGCTACCGGACGCTGGATGATGTTGTGCATGCCGAGGATGGCCGCTTGTGGCGGGTTGACGATCGGCGTCGACATCATCGAACCGAAGGTGCCGCCATTGGTGATGGTGAAGGTGCCACCGGTCATTTCTTCGATGGACAGCTTGCCGTCACGCGCCTTCTTACCGAAGGTGGCAATGCCGTTCTCGATCTCTGCGAGGCTCATCAATTCGGCATTGCGCAGTACCGGCACCACCAGTCCACGGTCACTGGATACGGCCACGCCGATGTCCTGGTAGCCGTGGTAGACGATATCGTTGCCATCGATCGAGGCATTCACGGCCGGGAAGCGCTTGAGCGCCTCGACCGCGGCCTTGACGAAGAACGACATGAAGCCCAGGCGCACACCGTTATGGGTCTTCTCGAAGAGGTCCTTGTACTTGCTGCGCAGGGCCATGACTTCATGCATGTCCACTTCATTGAAGGTGGTCAGCATGGCCATGGAAGACTGCGCCTCGACCAGGCGCTCGGCGATCTTGGCGCGCAGGCGGGTCATCGGTACGCGTTTCTCGACACGCTCGCCGGCAGCGAACAGCGGTGCTTCGGCAGCCGGCGCGGCCGGTTTGGCAGCTGGCGCCGCAACCGGAGCAGTCTTGCGTGCCTCGACAGCCGCCACCACGTCTTCCTTGGTCACCCGACCACCTTTGCCGGTACCGGCGATGGCCGCCGGATTCAGGCCATTTTCCTCGGCGATCTTGCGGGCTGCCGGAGACAGCAGGGCTTCTTCGGCAGACGCCGGAGCAGCGACCTGGGCCGCTACCGCAGCAACCGGTGCTGCGGCTACCGGCGCACTGGCCGCGCCGCCGTCGACCAGGGTGCCCAGCAGTTCGCCGCTGAGCACGGTGTCGCCTTCGTTCTTGAGAATCTCGCCAACCACGCCGTCAGCTTCGGCCAGTACTTCCATGACCACTTTGTCGGTCTCGATGTCGACGATCAGCTCGTCACGCTTGACCGCCTCGCCCGGCTTCTTGTGCCAGGTAGCAACCGTGCCGTCGGCGACCGACTCAGGGAATGTAGGGGCTTTGATCTCGATAGCCATGTTGTTCAGTTCCTATCTAATTCGGTGATGTCGTACTACGCCAGCTACAGGCTGGCGTAGCAAAGCAAGGCAGTTAAACGGTGAAGGCGTCCTGCAGCAGTTTCTCCTGCTGTTCGGCATGCATCGAAGCATAGCCACAGGCAGGCGCTGCCGAAGCATCGCGACCGGCGTATTGCAGGAACAGATCCTTCTTGTGCGCACTGGCTACACGGCGCATGTGGTGCTGACTGCAGTACCACGCGCCCTGGTTCATCGGCTCTTCCTGGCACCAGACAATGTGCTTGAGATGCTTGAACGGTGCCAAAGCCTCCGCGAGGTCTTCCTCGGGGAACGGATAGAGCTGCTCGATACGCACGATGGCAATATCTTCGCGCCCTTCGGCACGCCGCTTCTCCAACAAGTCGTAGTAGACCTTGCCACTGCACAGAATCAGCCGTTCCACTTTCTTGGCTTCCAGCGCATCCACTTCACCAATCACCGTCTGGAAGGAGCCTTCAGCAAGCTCTTCCAAGGTCGAGATGGCCAGCTTATGACGCAGCAACGACTTGGGCGTCAATGCGACCAAGGGCTTACGCAGCGGACGAATCACCTGGCGACGCAGCATGTGGTAGACCTGCGCCGGAGTGGTCGGCACGCAGACCTGGATGTTGTGCTCGGCACACAGCTGCAGATAACGCTCCAGACGCGCCGAGCTGTGCTCAGGGCCCTGCCCTTCATAACCATGCGGCAGCAGCACGGTCAGGCCACACAGGCGTCCCCACTTGTGCTCACCACTGGAAATGAACTGGTCGAACACCACCTGGGCACCGTTGGCAAAGTCGCCGAACTGCGCTTCCCAGATCACCAGCGCATTCGGCGTGGTGGTTGCGTAACCGTACTCAAATGCCAGTACGGCCTCCTCGGAAAGGAAGGAGTCATACAGCTCGAACGCCGGCTGACCGGCATAGAGGTTCTGCAGCGGCAGATGGGTGCTACCGTCTTTCTGACTATGCAGCGCCGCATGACGGTGCGAAAAGGTGCCGCGGCCTACGTCCTGGCCGGTAATACGTACCGGGTGACCTTCGAAGAGCAAGGTGGCATAGGCAAGGTTCTCGGCGTAGCCCCAGTTGATCGGCAAGGCACCGGCCGTCATCTTCTGCCGGTCTTCGAGGATCTTCGCCACCTGGCGCTGCAGCAGGAAGCCTTCCGGTACATCGACCAGCTTGGCAGCCAGTTCCTGCAGGGTCTTGAGCTCGAAGCGGGTATCGTGACGGGCTGTCCAGGCATGCCCCAGATAAGGGCGCCAGTCGACAAACAGCTCCTTGTTGGGCTCCTTGACCAGGCTCTTGACCACATGCTGACCGTTATCCAGGGCCGTACGGTACTCGTCGATCTTCTCCTGAACACGCTGAGCATCGAGTACGCCAGCCTGTAC
Organism: Pseudomonas fluvialis; assembly: GCF_002234375.1. Taxonomy (GTDB): domain Bacteria; phylum Pseudomonadota; class Gammaproteobacteria; order Pseudomonadales; family Pseudomonadaceae; genus Aquipseudomonas; species Aquipseudomonas fluvialis. The sequence goes on along the minus strand of NZ_NMQV01000020.1, from coordinate 114,408 downwards.
CAGCGAATCGGCATACAGCTCGCGAGTGGTGCGTTGCTTGGCAATCTGCTGGTACATCAACGGCTGCGTGCCGGACGGCTCGTCTGCTTCGTTGTGACCGCGGCGACGGTAGCAAACCAGGTCGATAACCACATCGCGCTTGAACTGCATGCGGTAGTCAACGGCTAGCTGGGTGACAAACAGCACTGCCTCGGGGTCATCGCCATTCACATGGAGAATCGGCGCCTGAATCATCTTCGCCACATCCGTGCAGTACTCGGTCGAGCGCGAGTCCTGAGGATTGCTGATGGTGAAACCTACCTGATTGTTGATCACCAGATGAATGGTGCCGCCCGTTTTGTAACCACGGGTCTGCGACATCTGGAAGGTTTCCATGACCACGCCCTGGCCGGCGAACGCAGCGTCACCATGGATGGAAATCGGCAATACCTTGTCGCCAGTCTTGTCGCTGCGACGATCTTGTCGGGCCCGCACCGAGCCTTCGACCACCGGAGAGACAATCTCCAGGTGGGAAGGGTTGAAGGCCAGCGCCAGGTGTACTTCCCCTCCCTGGGTCATGACGTTGGACGAGAAGCCCTGGTGATATTTCACGTCACCGGAAGACAGCCCCTCGGTCTTCTTGCCCTCGAACTCGTCGAACAGATCGCGCGGATTCTTTCCGAAGGTATTCACCAAGACGTTGAGGCGACCGCGGTGCGCCATGCCGATGACGATTTCCTTGGTGCCGTAGGAACCACTGCGCTGGATGATTTCGTCAAGCAGGGCAATCAGGCTTTCCCCACCCTCAAGACCAAAGCGTTTGGTACCGGGATACTTGGTACCCAGGTATTTTTCCAGACCCTCGGCGGCCGTCAGACGCTCCAGCAGGTGGCCGCGCACGTCGGCGGAGTACAACGGGCGACCGCGCACACTTTCCAGGCGCTGGGCAAACCACTTGCGCTGTTCAGAGTCGACGATATGCGTGAACTCTGCACCAATATTGCGGCAATAGGTCTCTTGCAGCGCCTGATGGATTTCTCGCAGGGTGGCCTCTTCCTTGCCGATGAACAGTTCACCGGTACGGAATGTGGTGTCCAGATCGGCATCAGTCAGACCGTAATGATGAATCGACAGGTCGGCGGGCGCCTTGCGCTGCCAAAGCCCCAGCGGATCGAGTTGGGCGGCTTGGTGGCCGCGCATGCGGAAGGCCTGAATCAGGCGCAGTACTTCAACCTGCTTCTTCTCATGCTCGCTGCTGACGGTTCCGGCCGAAACAGGCTGGGCACGCCGCTGGTTCTTGGCCAGCAGGACGAAATGATCACGAATCGTGGAGTGTGAGACGTCGTTGGCAGGATTGCCGTCAGCCGGCAATTTCTGGAAGTAGGTGCGCCACTCTTCGGGCACAGCGTTAGGATCGTGCAGGTAGAGCTCATAAAGCTCTTCCACATAGGCCGCGTTACCACCGGATAGGTGGGCGCTGCTCCACATGCGCTGCATTACGCTTTCTTGCATGCTAGGTCACCCTCGGTAAGGGGACACCACCAGCGGTGACTACGCAGTCTGCTGTGCAAAGTCCTGATGCAGCGACCTTGGTAAAGCCACTACGAATCCCGCAGATAGTCCGGGCACCAGCCCGGTCGCCCCTGCTGGTCTTCATATTATTCAGTTATAGGGCCTGGCTTTGTGAGCCTGAACCCTGGATTGACTGCGGCGGCAGGGTTAAATCTGCCGCCGCAGGTGTTGCAGGTAACGCAAGGTGTAATCAGGTACCGCTTTGCAGCAACATGTTGCGAATATGTCCGATCGCCTTGGTCGGGTTCAAGCCCTTCGGACAGACATTCACGCAGTTCATGATGCCGCGGCAGCGAAACACGCTGAACGGATCATCGAGTGCAGCCAGACGTTCGGCAGTCTGCGTATCGCGGCTATCAGCCAGGAAACGGTAGGCCTGCAGCAACGCCGAAGGACCGAGGAACTTGTCCGGGTTCCACCAGAAGGACGGGCAGCTGGTGGAGCAGCACGCGCACAGGATGCACTCGTACAGACCGTCCAGCTTCTCGCGCTCTTCCGGAGACTGCAGACGCTCGATGGCCGGAGCCGGCGTGTCGTTCTGCAGGTACGGCTGCACCTTCTCGTATTGCTTATAGAAGATGCTCATATCGACGGCCAGGTCACGAATCACCGGAAGCCCCGGCAGCGGACGGATGACCAGCTTGCCGCCCTTCAGGCCAGCAGCCGACAGCGGCGTGATGCAGGCCAGGCCATTCTTGCCGTTGATGTTCATGCCATCGGAGCCACAGACCCCTTCACGGCAAGAGCGACGGTAGGAAAAGCTCTGATCCTGTTCCTTGATCAAGGCCAGTACGTCAAGGACCATGACATCCTTGCCGCCGGTATCGACCTGGAAGTCCTGCATGTAGGGAGAAGCGTCTTTCTCCGGGTTGTAACGATAAACACTGACTTGCAACATATCAGGCACCCTTAATAAGTCCGAACCTTGGGTTCAAACGCCGGAACAGTCTTCGGCGCGAAGTTGACGGCACGCTTGGCTACGCGCTTGTCACCCGGGAAGTACAGGGTGTGGCACAGCCAGTTTTCGTCATCGCGCTCCTCGAAGTCTTCACGGGCATGCGCACCACGAGACTCGGTACGAGTATTCGCGGCAATCGCAGTAGCCTCGGCCACTTCGAGCAGGTTTTGCAGTTCCAGCGCTTCGATACGCGCAGTATTGAACGCCTGGCTCTTGTCCGCGATCTTGACGTTCGCGATGCGCTCACGCAGGTCGGCCAGTTGTTTGATGCCCTTCTCCATGTATTCGCCGGTACGGAATACACCGAAATAGTTCTGCATGCACTGCTGCAGCTCCTTACGCAGCGGCGCCACATCTTCACCCGTATTACGCTCGTTGACGCCAGCCAGACGCTTGAGCGACTGCTCGATGTCGGTTTCGCTGGCACCGCGCGCCTCAACACCTTCCTTGAGTGCTTTTTCCAGGTGCAGGCCAGCCGCACGACCGAATACCACCAAGTCAAGCAGCGAGTTGCCGCCCAGGCGGTTGGCACCGTGTACCGACACGCAAGCCACTTCACCAACAGCAAACAGACCTTCGATGATCTTGTCGTTGCCATTGGCGTCCTGGGTGATCGCCTGACCATGGATGTTGGTAGCCACACCACCCATCATGTAGTGGCAGGTCGGAATGACCGGAACCGGTGCAACCACAGGGTCAACATGAGCAAAGGTCTTGGACAGCTCACAGATACCCGGCAGGCGGCTGTGCAGCACTTCTTCACCGAGGTGATCCAGCTTCAACAGCACGTGATCCTTGTTCGGACCACAGCCGTTGCCGGCGATGACTTCCTTGACCATGGAGCGGGCAACCACGTCGCGACCGGCCAGGTCTTTGGCGTTCGGTGCGTAACGCTCCATGAAGCGCTCGCCATGCGCGTTGATCAGGTAACCACCCTCGCCACGGCAACCTTCCGTAACCAGCACACCTGCACCGGCAATACCGGTCGGGTGGAACTGCCACATTTCGATGTCCTGCACCGGCACGCCGGCACGCAGAGCCATGCCCACGCCATCACCGGTGTTGATCAACGCATTGGTGGTGGAGGCGTAAATACGGCCAGCACCGCCAGTAGCCAGAACCACGGCCTTGGAACGGATGTAGACGGTCTCGCCGGTCTCGATACAGATGGCGATGATGCCGACGATGGCGCCATCCTGATTCTTCACCAGGTCAACGGCATACCATTCATTGAGGAACGAGGTGCCTGCCTTCAGGTTACCCTGGTACAGGGTATGTAGCAGGGCGTGACCGGTACGGTCGGCAGCAGCGCAGGTACGGGCAGCCTGGGTGGGATTATCCGGCCCCTTGGACTGACCACCGAACGGACGCTGATAGATGCGGCCCTGCTCGGTACGCGAGAACGGCAGGCCCATGTGCTCGAGTTCGAACACGGCCTCCGGACCGACAGAGCACATGTACTCGATAGCGTCCTGGTCACCGATGTAGTCGGAACCCTTGACGGTATCGTACATGTGCCAGCGCCAATCATCGTTCGGATCAGCCGAAGCAATGGCGCAGGTGATGCCACCCTGGGCGGACACGGTGTGCGAGCGGGTCGGGAAAACCTTGGTGACTACGGCAGTCTTGTGACCACCCTGAGCCAGTTGCAGTGCGGCACGCATGCCCGCACCACCGCCACCGACGATGATGGCGTCATAGGAAAGAGTACGAATGCTAGCCATTGATCAGACACCCCAAAGAATCTGCACGCCCCAGACAAACACCACGAACATGGCCATGCCGCAGACTGCCTGGAAGAGAAAACGCACTGCCGTTGCCCAACGGCCCAGGGCCATGGAGGTCAGGTAGTCGGTGGAGATGGTCCACATGCCAACCCAGGCATGCGCACAGAGGGCGACCAGCGCCATCAGGCTGAAAATGCGCATCCAGTTCTGGGAGAACAATGCATGCCACTGGGCATAGCCCAGATCGGGACTGGCCACCATGTAGCCGAGCAGAAACAGGAAGTAAGCCGCCAGAACCACGGCGGAAACACGCTGCGCCATCCAGTCGTACAGACCGGAACGCGACAGATTGGTTACGTTGGTTACCATACCCACACCCCCGCGAGCAGGATCAGCACCACCGAAACGGCGATGACGATTTTCGAGCCCAGCTTGCCGCCTTCCAGCGTCTCACCGATGCCCATGTCCATGATCAGATGGCGAATACCGGCCACCAGGTGATACAGCAGTGCGGACAGCAGCCCCCACGTCACCAACTTGGCCAGCGGGCTGGACAAGCATTCCTGTACCTCTTTGAAACCCTGCTCGGATGCCAGCGACTTATCGAGCGCATAAAGCATCACGACAAGACCGACAAAGAGAATGACACCGGAAATGCGGTGCAGGATGGAGGTATAAGCAGTGATCGGAAGTTTTATCGTCCGAAGATCTAGGTTTACAGGTCGTTGGCTATTCACGGCTTTATTTTCACACTGTGGCCCGTAACAAACAGGCAAGTTGTCGGGAAGTGCACTGGTCAGGTACCCCTCACCACGGGAGTGCCGAACGGCAGAATTCAGGCTGGCAAAGCCCTGCCGGTCGGTCGCCGAGTATAGACAGTTAGGGAACTAATGACAACGCGACCACCCTACCCAAAGAGCGGATTGCAGAGCCTTTGCAAATGCCGTAAATAGCCCCCTTTTGCCCGGCCAGACCCGGCAAAAACCCGTCTAACTACAGGGCTCAGGCAAATTGACATTCGCATTTATGCCTCTATAGTGATGCGGGCCCTGCGTGGGGGGCCACTGATGATTCCAAGCATAAATAGGAGGCCAGCATGGCTGACAAAAAAGCGCAGTTGATCATCGAGGGCGCAGCCCCCGTCGAACTGCCCGTCCTGAGCGGCACCGTAGGCCCTGATGTTATCGATGTGCGGGGCCTGACCTCCACGGGTCGGTTCACCTTTGATCCTGGCTTTATGTCGACTGCCTCTTGCGAGTCGAAAATCACCTATATCGACGGCGACAAAGGCATCCTGCTGCACCGCGGTTACCCGATCGAGCAACTCGCCGAGCATTCCGACTATCTGGAAACCTGCTATCTGCTGCTGAATGGCGAACTGCCGACTGCCGAGCAAAAGTCCAAGTTCTTCGAAACCATTAAGAACCACACCATGGTTCACGAGCAGCTGAAGAGCTTCCTCAACGGTTTCCGTCGCGATTCGCACCCGATGGCCATCATGGTGGGCATCGTGGGCGCCCTCTCGGCGTTCTACCACGACTCGCTGGACATCAATAATCCCAAGCACCGTGAAGTCTCAGCACACCGCCTGGTCGCCAAAATGCCGACCATTGCCGCAATGGTTTACAAGTACTCCATGGGCCAGCCCATCATGTACCCGCGTAACGACCTGAACTACGCGGAAAACTTCCTGCACATGATGTTCAACACCCCGGCCGAGATCAAACCGATCAGCCCGGTACTGGCCAAGGCCATGGACCGCATCTTCATTCTGCACGCCGACCACGAGCAAAACGCCTCGACCTCCACCGTACGCCTGGCAGGCTCTTCGGGCGCCAACCCATTTGCCTGCATCGCAGCCGGTATTGCCGCACTCTGGGGCCCGGCCCACGGCGGCGCCAACGAAGCCGTACTGACCATGCTGGAAGAAATCGGCAGTGTGGAAAACATCGAGAAGTTCGTAGCCAAGGCCAAGGACAAGAACGATCCGTTCAAGTTGATGGGCTTTGGTCACCGCGTCTACAAGAACTTCGATCCGCGCGCCAAGGTCATGAAGCAGACCTGCGACGAAGTACTCGCCGAACTGGGAATCAACGACCCGCAACTGGAACTGGCGATGAAGCTGGAGGAAATTGCGCGCAACGACCCTTACTTCGTGGAGCGCAACCTGTATCCCAACGTAGACTTTTATTCGGGGATCATCCTCAAGGCCATCGGCATCCCAACCAGCATGTTTACCGTGATCTTCGCCCTGGCTCGTACCGTCGGCTGGATCTCGCACTGGAAGGAAATGCTCTCCGGCCCGTACAAGATTGGGCGTCCGCGCCAGCTGTACACCGGCTATGCGCAGCGCGACTACAATCCGCTGGACAAGCGCTAAGCGCAAACAGCTCCCGCCCATGGCGGGAGCACAAAAAAGCCGCTCTACAGAGCGGCTTTTTTGTGTGCAGCGTATTTTTCAGTCAACGAGACGCCAGGTGGTGCCGCCCTTGCCGTCTTCCAGCACCACGCCCATGGCGGTGAGCTGGTCGCGGATGCGATCGCTTTCTGCCCAGTTCTTCTCGGCACGGGCCTGCAGGCGCGCGGCGATCAGGGCTTCGACTTCGGCGGCATCGACCTTGCCGGCAGCGCCAGCCTGCAGGAAGGCCTCCGGCTCCAGCTGCAGCACGCCGAGCACACCGGCCAGCTGCTTGAGCTGGGCGGCCAGGCCGGCGGCAGCCTGTTCATCCGACTCGCGCAGGCGGTTGACCTCGCGGATAATCTCGAACAGCACGGCGCAGGCTTCCGGCGAGTTGAAGTCGTCGTCCATGGCCGCGCCGAAGCGCTCGACGAATGCCTCACCGCCAGCCGGCGCGACTTCCGGCAGACCTTTCAGGCCGTTGTAGAAGCGCTCCAGGGCGCCCTTGGCTTCCTTGAGGCTGTCTTCCGAGTAGTTGATCGGGCTGCGGTAGTGGCTGGACACCAGCAGGTAGCGCACCACTTCCGGGTGGTACTTCTCCAGCACCTCGCGGATGGTGAAGAAGTTGCCCAGGGACTTGGACATCTTCTCGCCGTCCACGCGCACCGCGCCGGCGTGCATCCAGGCGTTGGCGTAGAGTTTGCCGGTGGCTGCCTCGCTCTGCGCGATCTCGTTCTCGTGGTGCGGGAACACCAGGTCCGGGCCGCCGCCGTGGATATCGAAGGTCTCGCCCAGGCAGCAGGTGGACATCACCGAGCACTCGATGTGCCAGCCCGGCCGACCCTTGCCCCAGGGCGAATCCCAGCTCGGCTCGCCCGGCTTGGCGCCCTTCCACAGCACGAAGTCCAGCGGGTCTTCCTTGATCTCGTCGACCTCGATGCGCGCACCGATCTTCAGCTCGTCGATCTTGCGCCTTGAGAGCTTGCCGTAGGTCTCGAACTTGGTGACGCGGTAGTACACGTCGCCATTGCCCGGGGCGTATGCGTAGCCCTTGTCGATCAGGGTCTGGATCATCTGGTGCATGCCGGCGATATGGCCGGTGGCGCGCGGCTCGATGTCCGGGCGCAGCACGTTCAGGCGCGCCTCGTCCTCGTGCATGGCGGCGATCATGCGCTCGACCAGCGCCTCGAACGGCTCGCCGTTCTCGTTGGCGCGCTTGATGATCTTGTCGTCGATGTCGGTGATGTTGCGCACATAGGTCACGTCATAGCCGCGCGCGCGCAGCCAGCGGGTCACCACGTCGAAGGCGACCATCACGCGGGCATGGCCGATATGGCAGAAGTCGTACACGGTCATGCCGCACACGTACATGCGCACGCTGTTGCCTTGCAGCGGCTGGAAGACGTCCTTGGTCTTGGAGAGGGTGTTGTAGATGGAAAGTGCCATTTACTGACCCCAGGAATCGCGCAGAGTGACGGTACGGTTGAACACCGGCTTGCCCGGCTGGGTGTCCTTCAGGTCGGCGACGAAGTAGCCTTCGCGCTCGAACTGGAAGCGCTCTTCCGGCGCAGCGTTGGCCAGCGACGGCTCGGCCCGGCAGCCGGTGAGGACGACCAGCGAATCCGGATTGATGTTATCGAGGAAGCTGCCACCCTCCTCGCTCTTCTCCGGGTTGGCGGAGCGGAACAGGCGGTCGTACAGGCGCACTTCGCACTCGACGCTCTCGGCGGCCGGCACCCAGTGGATCACGCCCTTGACCTTGCGGCCTTCAGGGTTCTTGCCCAGGGTGTTCTCGTCGTAGGAGCAGCGCAGCTCGACGATATTGCCGGCGGCGTCCTTCACGGCCTCATCCGCGCGGATCACGTAGCTGCCGCGCAGGCGCACTTCGCCGCCCGGGATCAGGCGCTTGAAGCCGTCCGGGGGGGTTTCCTCGAAGTCGCTGGCGTCGATGTAGATCTCACGGGAGAACGGCAGCACACGCACACCCATGTCCTGCTTCGGGTGGCGCGCCAGTTCGAGGTTCTCGACCTGGCCTTCCGGGTAGTTGGTGATCACCACCTTCAGCGGCTTGAGCACGCACATGGCGCGCGCCGCATTGGCGTCCAGGTCCTCGCGGATGGCGAATTCCAGCATGCCGATATCGACCACGCCACCAGCGCGGTTGACGCCGATCATGTCGCAGAAGGTGCGGATCGAGGCCGGGGTGTAGCCGCGGCGACGGTAGCCGGACAGGGTCGACATGCGCGGGTCATCCCAGCCCTGCACGTGTTTCTCGTCCACCAGCTGCTTGAGCTTGCGCTTGCTGGTGACGGTGTAGTTCAGGTTGAGACGGGCGAACTCGTACTGGCGCGGCTGGGCCGGCACCGGCAGGTTGGCCAGGAACCACTCGTACAGCGGGCGGTGATCCTCGAACTCCAGGGTGCAGATGGAGTGGGTGATGCCTTCCAGGGCGTCCGACTGACCGTGGGTGAAGTCGTAGCTCGGGTAGATGCACCACTTGTCGCCGGTCTGGTGGTGATGGGCGTGGCGGATGCGGTAGAGGATCGGGTCGCGCAGGTTGATGTTCGGCGAGGCCATGTCGATCTTGGCGCGCAGCGAACGGGCGCCGTCCTGAAAGTCACCAGCCTTCATTCGGGCGAACAGGTCGAGGTTCTCTTCCACGGAGCGGTCGCGGAACGGGCTGTTCTTGCCCGGCTCGGTCAGGCTGCCGCGGTATTCGCGCATCTCGTCGGCATTCAGATCGCAGACGAAGGCCTTGCCGGCCTTGATCAGCTCGATGGCCCAGGCATGCAGCTGATCGAAGTAATTGGAGGCGTAGCGTTCCTCGCCGGCCCACTGGAAGCCCAGCCACTGCACGTCGGCCTTGATCGCGTCGATGTATTCCTGGTCTTCCTTGGCCGGGTTGGTGTCGTCGAAACGCAGGTTGCACTCGCCGCCGAACTCCTGAGCCAGGCCGAAATTCAGGCAGATGCTCTTGGCATGACCGATATGCAGGTAACCGTTGGGCTCAGGCGGGAAGCGGGTGATGATCTTGGCGTGCTTGCCACTGTCCAGATCGGCCTGGACGATGGGGCGCAGGAAGTTCGCGGCTTTTTCGACGGTGGGCTTGCTCATGTGATCCTTAACTTGGCAGATATGCGGCACAGGGTAGGCCGTCTCGGGCAAAGTCCGTATGATAACCAACCTGTCAAGCCCCCGACAGAGCGGCTGCACTTTCGGGGTCAGAATGCCTCAATCACGGATACCGCAATGATCAAACTGCACACCAACCACGGCGTCATCACTCTCAACCTCTTTGAAGACAAAGCCCCGGAAACCGTGGCCAACTTCAAGCAGTACGTGAAAGACGGCCACTACGACGGCACCATCTTCCACCGCGTGATCAGCAACTTCATGATTCAGGGCGGCGGTTTCGAGCCGGGCATGCAGCAGAAAAGCACCCGCGCTCCGATCAAGAACGAAGCCAACAACGGCGTTGCCAACAAGGTCGGGACCATTGCCATGGCACGCACCATGGAGCCGCACTCGGCCAGCGCACAGTTTTTCATCAATGTTGCTGACAACAGCTTCCTCAACCACAGCGCTCCCACCGTGCAGGGCTGGGGCTACGCGGTATTCGGCGAGGTCGTGGAAGGCATGGACGTGGTCAATGCCATCAAGGGCGTAGCGACCACCAGCCGCATGGGCCATCAGGATGTCCCGGTGGAGGATGTGATCATCGAGAACGCCGAGATCATCGAGTAAACCGATGATCCTGCTGATCTCTGATCTGCACCTGGAAGAACAACGCCCGGATATCACCCGGGCGTTTGTGCATTTCCTGCATGGTCGCGCACGACAGGCCGAAGCGCTGTACATACTCGGCGACTTCTTCGAGGCATGGATTGGCGATGACGGCATGTCACCGCTACAGCAGCAAATTGCCGATGAACTGCGCCAACTCAGCGAACACGGCACACGCATAGGGCTGATGCACGGCAACCGCGACTTCCTGATCGGCCAGGCGTTCTGTCGCCGCGCCGGCTGCCAACTACTCAACGACCCCACCTGCATCGATATTTACGGCATCCCCACGCTACTCATGCACGGTGACAGCCTGTGCACCCGCGACCTCGGCTACATGAAGCTACGTCGTATCCTGCGCCACCCGGCAACGCTGTTTATTCTGCGCCACCTGCCGCTCTCGGCACGCCACAAATTAGCCCGCAAACTGCGCAACGAAAGCCGCAACCAGGTGCGCATGAAAGCAAACGACATTGTCGACGTCACGCCCGAGGAAGTTCTGCGCCAGATGCAACTTCACGGCGTACAACGACTGATCCACGGCCACACGCATCGCCCCGCACGTCACTCGCTGCAGGTCAACGAACAACCAGGCGAACGCATCGTCCTCGGCGACTGGGACCAACAAGGCTGGGCACTGGAAATCACCGCACAGGAAGCACGACTGGAAGCCTTTGCGCTGGACTAGCCAACAAGGCTTTTTTCAGGAATAAAAAAAGCCAGTCGTTAGACTGGCTTTTTAAATTTGGAGCGGGAAACGAGACTCGAACTCGCGACCCCGACCTTGGCAAGGTCGTGCTCTACCAACTGAGCTATTCCCGCAAACATGGCGTCCCCTAGGGGACTCGAACCCCTGTTACCGCCGTGAAAGGGCGGTGTCCTAGGCCACTAGACGAAGGGGACAAACAATACTAAAAGTACCGTCTGCTTGAAACTGGAGCGGGAAACGAGACTCGAACTCGCGACCCCGACCTTGGCAAGGTCGTGCTCTACCAACTGAGCTATTCCCGCTCTATCACTACCGTGCCAGTGACGCCACTTAAGTGGCGTCCCCTAGGGGACTCGAACCCCTGTTACCGCCGTGAAAGGGCGGTGTCCTAGGCCACTAGACGAAGGGGACACAGCAGCAAAACCAACGTTTCAACACTTACCATCAACCGCCTTGCGGCTTGTCAGTGGAAGTGGCGCGCATTCTATGGAGCCTGCAGACGGGCGTCAAGCCTCTTGCAAACATTTTTAAAATCAAAGACTTCAGCCCAACCTTCGTATCAGCCGTTAGCTCGCCAAACGTCGGCCTGGCGCAAAAAGTCCCTCACCTCTATCAGCCGACACGCCTAGGCACTACACTCCTTGGCATATCCAGTGAAGAGAGCAGTCCCGTGTCGCCATTGTTGATCACCCTACTGATTGTCATCGGCATCATTCTTCTCGGCAGCATTGCCTACATCAACCATGTGGTGGAAAACAGCAAACTGGAAAAGGCACGCCAGCGCGCCGACCTGCAAGACCGTATCCGTCGCTGTGCCGACGTATCGGAAAGCATGCCCGGTCAGTTGATGACCCCTGCCATGAAATTGCTACTCAGCAACATGGAGCTCAAGCTCAGCGAGCGATTGCTGCCCCTGGAAAAGAACAACAGCGACCTGCGCACTCGTATTGAGGAGTTGCGCAATCTGGTGTCAAAAGCAGATGGCATTCCCGTACGCAATGCACCTCGCGCTGTCAGCAACGAGGCGCAAGCCAAGGAAATCCGTTTTCTCCTGGAAAATTTCCATAGCCTGCTGACCCGCGCCACCCAGGAGCAGCAACTCAGCGCTGCAGAAAGCAAGCAATGGGCCGGCGAGATTCGCCAGGCACTGGTACACACGCACATCGAACTGTTCAGCAACCTGGGCCAGCACTACCTGCAGAAAAATGAACCACGACAAGCCCGCCTGGCAATCGAGCGCGGCGTGCAATACCTGAAGAAGCAGCCTGAACCAGCCAAGCATCAGAAAGCCCTGCAACTTTTTGAACAGCAGCTCGAGCGTATCAATGCGCTGGTACTGCAAGCCTCCGCTCCCGACGAAAACCTCAGCAATGCACTGACCGAAGGGCTGCAAGCCCTGGATGAAGAAGACGACTGGAAGAAAAAATCTTTTTAACCGTCCACTAGCAAGGAGCCGAGCATGAGCCTCTGCGTATTTGGCGCCGCCCTCTCCCCCTTTGTTCGCAAGGTGCGCTGGTATCTGACAGAACAAGGCCTGGACTATCAGCTGGAGATGGTTCTGCCCTTCAATCCACCACAGTGGTACTACCAGCTCAGCCCACTGGGACGCATTCCTGCCCTGCGCGATGGTGATTTCGAACTGGCCGACTCAAGCGTCATCTGCCAGTACCTGGCCGAAGCCCACGCCCATCCGCAGGCCCTGTACGGTAGCGATGCACGACAACGGGCTCGTGTACTGTGGCTGGAGAAATACGCTGACTATGAACTGGCGCCACACGCCACCTTCGCGATTTTCCGCCAGCGCGTTCTGCAGCCGAGCATGGGGCAACCCTGCGACGAGCAGATCGTCCGCAAGGCCCTCGAGGAACGCCTGCCGGCCCACTTCGATTACCTGGAAAAACAGCTGGGCAACCAGGCCTATCTGCTCGGTGATGCATTCAGCCTGGCTGACCTGGCGCTGTGCTGCCAACTGATCAACATGCGTCATGGCGGAGAAATCCTGGACAGCCAGCGCTGGCCGGGACTGGCCGGGCTCTTTGCACGCTGCGTAGCACGACCTGCGTTACAGGACATACTGGCCAGTGAGGAAAAATTGCTCGCCAAACTGCACAAGGCGCGCCATACCCAGCCCTGACCCCAGGAGAGCAGCATGCCCTACACGCACATTCTGGTAGCCGTGGATCTCAGCGAACAGTGTCATGCGGTCATGCAGCGGGCCATGGCATTGGCTCAGTGCAGCCAAGCCCGGCTCAGCCTGGTACACGTCATAGAACCCCTCGCCATGGCCTTTGCTGCCGACGTCCCCATGGACCTATCACTGCTCCAGCAACAACAGACCGAACAAGCCATGCAGCGCTTCAGGCAATTCGCTGCGCAATACAGCGCTCTGCGTGACGAAGACAGACACCTGCTAAGCGGTCAGCCGCGGCATGAAATCCACAGCCTCGCCGAACAGCTGTGTTGCGACCTTATCGTCGTTGGCAGCCACGGACGCCATGGCCTGGCTCTACTGCTGGGTTCCACGGCTAACGAACTACTACACGGCGCCCGGCTGGATGTACTGGCCGTCCACCTGGCCGACTGACTCACCCGGAACAGGCGTGAGCCAGCCGGAACCCGCTATTCAGCAGCGTCACCGGCACTCATCACCATCGGACGGATCTTCTGCAGCTGGGTTTCCAGCGAATAGGTCATGCTTGACGCCATGGAGAAGAACGACAGGAACGCCTTGAGATTGGAGTCCCCTTCGCAGGTATCGTGGATACGCTGCCACAACGCCTGGTTAACCAGTTGCAACTGCTGGAAGTTCTTCACCAGACCGCGCAATTCCCAATCCGGCCTACGCCCTTCACGGAAGTTGAAATACTGGCGAGCCAGATACAGGGAAATGGTGCGCAGGATGAACTCCTGACTACTGGCAAAAGGCAGATGCTGGTAGGCCATCGGCTTGAGGCGAGACAGCACCGGGCAGGCGCTGGTCGCCATGATCAAGCCCAACAGGGAACGCAAGGCCTCTTCCAGGCCGACATGCTTGCTGTACTCCCGCTCCGGCGTGCGCACCCAAACCCGCGCCTTCTTGAAGGCCGGCAAGCCGTGGAAATCCTCTACCACTCTGTGCAGATCAACCGCGGCAGGGCAGTGGCTACAGCTTTCCTTCTTGAGCGGGCAATTGCTGCACTGGTTGTACTCTAGCCGCGTCCAGCTCGGCGCCTCCGCCGGCTGCTCGGCTGGGCGCTCCACCTCGATGCGATAGTTGAACTCGTGGTTATCATCCAGGGTAATACGGTACTCAATGGCCATGGCCGCTCCGTGCATTCCTAAGGCTTACGCTTCCAATTCAGTCCAACGCTCAAGCAAGGCATCCAGCTCGCTTTGCAGGGTCTGCAAACGAGCCAGTACGGCCTGGGTCTGTGCCGCAGGCTGCTGATAAAATGATGGCTGGCCAATCTGTGCCTGCACCTCGGCCAACTGTTTTTCGACCGACTCGATCTGCGCCGGCAGCGCTTCCAGCTCACGTTGAAGCTTGTAGCTGAGTTTCTTCTTGCTCGACTCGCCCGGTGTGCTGGCAACTGCAACAGGCGCTGGCGCACTACTTACAGCTTCGGCAACCGGCATCTTGTTGCCGGTACGCTGCTCCGTCACGCCCAACAGACGGATACTTCCGCCCTGGCGCAGCCAGTCCTGGTAGCCGCCAACATACTCACGCACCTTGCCCTGCCCTTCGAAGACCAGCGTGCTGGTCACCACGTTGTCGAGGAAAGCCCGGTCGTGGCTGACGATCAACACGGTTCCAGGGAAGTTCAGCAGCACCTCTTCCAGCAATTCGAGGGTTTCCACATCCAGGTCATTGGTCGGCTCATCCAGCACCAGCAGGTTAGCCGGCTTGCTGAACAGCTTGGCCAGCAAGAGACGTGCCCGCTCCCCGCCGGACAGCGCCTTGACCGGCGTACGCGCACGCTGCGGGCTGAACAGAAAATCGCCCAGGTAACTGAGCACATGACGATTCTGGCCATCGATACTGATGAAGTCGCGCCCTTCCGAGACGTTATCAACGACGGTTTTCTCCGGATCGAGCTGGTGACGCAACTGGTCGAAATATGCCACTTCCAGGCGCGTACCGACCAAAATCTGCCCACTACTCGGCTGCAGGTCACCCAGCAACAGCTTGAGCAGAGTGGTCTTGCCCGTGCCATTGGCACCGAGCAGGCCAATCCGATCGCCACGTTGCAGGACCAGCGAGAAATCCCTGAGCAACGTTTCTCCCCCAGCATGGGCGAAACTCACCTGCTCGGCGACGATGACCTGCTTACCGGACTTGTCGGCCGTTTCCAGCTGGAAACTGGCCTTACCCTGACGCTCGCGTCGCTCGGCACGCTCGGCACGCATGGCCTTTAGCGCGCGCACACGCCCCTCATTACGTGTACGACGCGCCTTGATACCCTGACGAATCCACACCTCTTCCTGGGCCAGCTTCTTGTCAAATAGCGCATTGGCGGTTTCTTCAGCCGCCAGTTGCTGCTCCTTGTGCACGAGGAAGCTCGCATAGTCGCCATTCCAGTCGATCAGGCCACCGCGATCCAGCTCAAGAATGCGCGTGGCCAGGTTCTGCAGGAAAGCCCGGTCGTGGGTAATGAACAGCACGGCGCCATTGAAGCCTTGCAAGGCTTCTTCCAGCCAGGCGATGGCACCAATATCCAGGTGGTTGGTCGGCTCATCCAGCAGCAGCAGATCAGGTTCGGAAACCAGCGCCTGCGCCAGCAGCACTCGGCGTCGCCAGCCACCGGACAGTTCGGCCAGTGTCTTATCCGCAGGCAACTGCAAACGGCTTAGCGTGCTGTCGACCAACTGCTGCAAACGCCAGCCATCCTTGGCTTCCAGCTCCTGCTGTACATGCATGAGCTGCTCAAGATCGGCCTCACTGTGAATGTTCTGACTGAGCTGATGGTAACGCGCCAGCAGCTCACCCACGCCGGACAAGCCCTCGGCCACCACATCGAACACCGTACGCTCATCGGCGCGCGGCAACTCCTGAGGCAGTTCGCCGATTTTCAAGGCCGGTGCGCGCCAGATCTCACCATCGTCGGCTTTCTGTTCGCCTTTCACCAGGCGCAGCATGCTCGACTTTCCGGTGCCGTTGCGGCCGATGATGCACACCCGCTCACCGCGCGCGATCTGCCAGGACACCTTGTCCAGCAACGGCATGGCGCCGTAGGCCAGGGATACATCGGTGAACTTGAGCAGGGTCATGGGCAGCCTCCGGAAACAGGGCGCGCATTCTAACCGAGTTAGCGTGGCACATTGCCGGCATTTTTCTGTGCAGGACGGGGATAATGCGACGCCTGTCGCACTGCTTCCGGGCGCTAGAAAACTCGTTGCAACGCTTTGCACAAGGCTTCCGGGACGCCTGACCAACCGCTAATCTAGCCTCCCGCCGGTGCCATCGCGCCCCCTGTTCGTTCGATTCGCGGAAAAGCCATGCTGTTGCCTCTACCTCGCCTGCTGACCTGCCTGCTGCTTGCCCTGCTCCCCCTGGCCAGCGCCCAGGCCACATCCCTGGCCCAGCAGCGCCTGCTCTACGATGAAGCCAAGCGCGCCCTAGCCAAGGGCGACAGCGCTCCCTACAAACGCCACGCCCAGGCCTTGCGCGACTATCCGCTGACCGCGCACCTCGCCTATGACGAGCTGACCCATCGCTTGAAATGGGCCAGTAACGATGAAATCGAGAAGTTTCTCATCGAACACGGCGACCTTCCGCAGATCGGCTGGATGAAGCTGCGTTGGCTGCGTTGGCTGGCTGAACGCGGTGAATGGCCGCGTTTCGCTGCTCACTATGATCCCGCGCTGAACTTCACGGAACTGGACTGTCTGTATGGCCAGTACCTGTATCAAGCCAACCTGCTGCCGCAGGCACGGGCCCAGGCAGAAAAACTCTGGCTGGTCGGCAAATCGCAGCACAATGCCTGCGATCCGCTGTTTCAACGCTGGCGCGAGGAAGGCCTGCTCAGTGAAGCGTTGCGTTGGCAACGTGCCAAACTGGCCGCCCAGGAGCGTAATTTCGGCCTGCTGGCCTTCCTGATCAAAGACCTGCCGAGCCTGTCGCAGCAGGGCGCCCTGCTGCAAGAGGTCGCCAAGAATCCCGCGGCAATCACCCAAACCAGTCGTTTCAATCAGACCGACAGTGCCACGGCCGATGTGGTCAGCCTGGGCCTGCGCCGCCTGGCACGCCAGGACCCGGAGCAGGCGCTGCGCTTGCTGGAGCACTACTCACCCCGCCTGGCATTTTCCGATACGGAAAAAGTGGCTATCGCCCGCGAGATCGGCCTGACCCTGGCGCGCCGCTTTGATGCCCGGGCGCTGGCGATCATGGCCAAGTACGACCCGCAACTGCGCGACAATACCGTCAGCGAATGGCGCGCACGCCTACTGATGCGCGATGGTCGCTGGGACGAGCTGTACCAGCTGACCCGAAAAATGCCCAGCGAGCTGGCCGGCAGCAATCGCTGGCGCTACTGGCAGGCACGCAGCCTGCAACTGGCCCAGCCGCAGAACAGTGCAGCCATCGGTCTCTACCAGCCGGTGGCCAATGAACGGGACTTCTACGGTTTCCTCGCTGCCGACCAGCTGCAGCAGCCCTATCAGTTGCGCCACCAGCCAGCGCCCGTCGCCCCCAAGGTCATGCAGAAGGTTCGCAACGCTGCGGCCATTCGCCGTGCCGTGGAGTTCCATGCGCGTGGGCAGATCGTCGACGCACGTCGTGAGTGGTACCACGCCAGCCGCCTGTTCAGCCGCGAAGAACTCCTCGCCCAGGCACGTCTGGGTTATGAAATGGAATGGTATTTCCCAGCCATCCGCAGCATCAGTCAAGCACAGTACTGGGATGACCTGGAAGTACGCTTCCCCATGCCACACAGCCAGACACTGCGGCAACAGGCGAAACTACGCGGCCTGCACTCCAGCTGGGTATTTGCCATCACCCGCCAGGAAAGCGCCTTCATGGCCGATGCACGCTCGCACGCCGGCGCCATGGGTCTGATGCAACTGATGCCGGCCACCGCCAAGGAAACCGCCCGACGCTTCCAGATCCCTCTGGCCAATCCGCAGAATGTGCTCAATCCGCAGACCAATATCCAACTGGGCGCGGCCTACTTGAGCCAGGTCTACGGCCAGTTCAATGGCAACCGCATCCTCGCCTCCGCAGCCTATAACGCCGGTCCGGGTCGGGTGCGCCAGTGGTTGAAAGACACGCGCCACCTGCCATTCGATGTCTGGGTAGAGAACATTCCTTTCGATGAAACGCGCAGCTACGTACAAAACGTACTGACTTACGCGGTCATTTACGGACAGAAGCTGGGCAGCCCGCAGAAACTGGTGGAATGGCACGAACGCGAGTTCACACCCTGAAGGCCTGCCCGCCCAGAGCTAAACCGACAACACCCGAGGTTGTATGCGC
The DNA here is from genome assembly GCF_002234375.1 of Pseudomonas fluvialis. Classification (GTDB taxonomy): domain Bacteria; phylum Pseudomonadota; class Gammaproteobacteria; order Pseudomonadales; family Pseudomonadaceae; genus Aquipseudomonas; species Aquipseudomonas fluvialis. The sequence goes on along the minus strand of NZ_NMQV01000020.1, from coordinate 95,832 downwards.
AGCAGGCTGCAAGGCCTGCTGGCCCTTTGCCAAGCCTGCCTACACGGCTTACTGCAACACGCGCACCGGCATTCCCAGGCGCAACTCGCCACAGCCTTCGGCAATCAGATTCTGTCCGAACAACGCCTCGCCGTTGTGCTGGCGCAAACGCTTGAGAGTAGCCAACGGCTCGTTGTCCGCACTACGCTCGCCGCTCTGCGGATCCAGAGTGGTCATCACACAACGGCCGCAGGGCTTCACCAGGCGAAAGGTCAACTCACCAATGGCGATACGTTGCCAGCCATCTTCGGCATAGGCCGGACTACCCGACACCACCAGGTTGGGGCGAAAGCGCAACATCTCCAGCGGCCGGCCCACTTCATCACTCAGGGCTTGCAGGGACGCCTCACCAATCAGCAGCAGCGGGAAGCCATCCGCAAAGCCTACCCGCTCGCCGGGACGGGCATATTGCAGGTCGACCTGGCGCGCCGTCTCCTCGGTAATCTGCACCAGCCGGCAGGGGCGTTGCAGCAGGCAACTGAGCCAGTGTGCCGCCGCCTCACCGGCATCGACCACCTGCGGGGTGTCACGCCACACCTGCACTATGCGCCGGGCGGCAGCGTGATCCGTGACCCGCACCAGCAGATCCGCACAGCCCGGCGCACTTAGCAGCAGCTGTTCACCCTGCCAGCGGGCGACGATGCGGCCCAACGCAGGCAACAGGCGTTGCGTGAGAAAGCGCCCATTCTGCTCATCCACCACCATCCAGCGCCGATCACCCTGTACGCCCAGCGCATCAATCCACGCGCTGCGCAGCAGCTCGGCAGCGCCGGACTTCAACGGGTATCGGTAAAGCTGGCTCAACTGCAACACGACAGCACTCCCTGCGTTCACTGAAAGGCGGTTTATAGCCTTGTCGAGGGTCAGTCCAAGAACAGACAGCCGACCAGGCACAGACAAAAGATCAAGGGCCCCGCGGCGCTGCCAGAGCAATCAGCTCAAGAGAGCAGCCCCGCGCGCCGAGCATGTGCAGTTACGCTGCGCTTACTCCGCCGCGCTACGTGGCGTCTGTTTATAGCGGACCGCCAAGCCTATGCCAGCGGCCTCGCCCAGGCGGTCAACGGTCACGCAACAAGCGCTCACGGATCACTTCCACCAAGCGGTCAGGCTGGAACTTGGAGAGGAAGTTGTCACAGCCGACCTTCTTCACCATCGCTTCGTTGAAACTTCCCGACAACGAGGTATGCAAGACCACGTAGAGGTCGCGCAGGCGCGGGTCCTGACGAATCTCCGTGGTCAGCCGATAGCCGTCCATTTCCGGCATTTCCGCATCGGTAAAGATCATCAGCAGGCGCTCCGTCATGTCCTGCCCTTCATCGGCCCACTTTTTCAGCAGATTCAAGGCACGCAGACCATCGCTGGCGCTATGGGTGCGTATGCCCAGTTGCGCGAGGGTCTCGCGCAACTGATTGAGCGCTACGGTGGAGTCATCAACCAGCAGCACTTCGCGGCCACGGGCCTTCTCCAGAACCGGATCGGCAAGCTTTTCCTCGGACACCCGGGTACTCATCGGACTGATTTCCGCCAGCACCTTTTCCACGTCGATGATCTCGACGATCTGTTCCTCGACCTTGGTAATAGCCGTCAGGTAGTGCTGGCGGCCTGCCCCGCCGGGAGGCGGCAGGATCGACTCCCAATTCAGGTTGATGATGCGATCGACACTACCCACCAGGAACGCCTGCACCGAACGGTTGTACTCGGTGACGATGATGGTGCTCTGCTCGCTGGGCACCAGTGGGCGCATGCCGATCGCCTGCGACAGATCGATCACCGGCAGGGTCTGCCCACGCAGGTTGACCACGCCACACACATAAGGATGGCGATGCGGCATCAGGGTCAGCTTGGGTAGTTGCAGAACTTCCTGCACCTTGAACACGTTGATGGCGAACAACTGCCGGCCCACCAAACGGAACATGAGAATTTCCAGGCGGTTCTCACCCACCAGTTGGGTGCGTTGATCCACCGTATCGAGAATGCCGGCCATTGCGTGCTCCCCAGGAGAAAACGACGGGATTTTCCCCGAATCAGGCTTGCTATCGGCCTGGGCGCTCATCTCTTGAGCGGACAGGCCCCTTCATCATGGCCCAGCCGCGCGACAACTGCCAGCATCAGGCAGCTGGCAAGGTTCACGCTGGATAGCCGGTTATCTCGCGAATACTGCGATACAACGGGCGTAATTGCCGGTACATGCGCAGGTAGACCTGACGATACAGCCGCTCATAACGTGCCTGCGCTTCAGGCTGCGGCATGAACACCTGGCCGACGCGGGTCATGGCCGCCACCGCCGAGGCAAAGTCGGCGTGCAGGCCCAGCCCCACCGCACAGTCGATCGCGGCGCCCAGCCCGGATGTTTCATAAAGGTGCGGCCGCTCGGCCGGCAAGCCGAAGATGTCCGCGGTCAGCTGCATGGCCGCATCACTTTGCGAACCGCCCCCGGAGACCCGCAGGCGTGTGATCGGCGTACCGGTACGCTGTTCAATACGCTCGCGCCCCTGGCGCAGGGCATACGCCAGCCCTTCGAGAATGGCCCGGTACAGGTGCGCGCGGGTATGCACATCACCAAAGCCGATGATCGAGCCCTTGGCCTCCAGCCCCGGTTCGCGAATCCCCGGCGACCAGAAGGGTTGCAACATCAGCCCCATGGAGCCGGCCGGCACACTGTTGACCAACTCGTCGAACAGCGTTTCCACCTCCACGCCAAGATCCAGCGCACGCTGGCGCTGGTCGTGGGCAAACTGCTCCTTGAACCAGCTGACCATCCAGAAGCCGCGAAAAATCATCACCTCGGTGTTGTAGTGGCCCGGCAAGGCCGCCGGATAGGGCGGAATATGCCGCACCGTTTCCACATAGTCGGCCCGCGTGGTGTTGATGGTCGCCGTGGTGCCGTAGGACAGGCAGGCGATATGCGCATCCAGCGCTCCGGCACCCAGCACCTCGCAGGCCTTGTCCGACGCCGCGGCAATCAGTGGCAGCCCGACGGGAATGCCCGTCAGCGCACTGGCCTGCTCGGTGATATGGCCCAGCAACTCACCGGGCGGCAGCAGCTCCGGCAGCATCTCCCGGCGTACCGGCATGGCTTGCCACTTCCAGTCACGCGGGCCGGCCCAGCGCAAACGCCGGTAATCGAACGGCAGGTAGGCGACACAGCTGCCCGTAGAGTCGACATAACGTCCACACAGGCGATGGGTCAGAAACCCCGAGAGCAGCAGGAACTTATGGGTGCGTGCCCACACCTCCGGCTGCTGCTGGGCAATCCAGTTGGCCTCGGCCTGCGCGCGGAAATAGGCAATCGTCTGCTCCTCACGCAGCAGCTTGAACAGCCAGGCCCAGGGACCACGCATGGCCGGGCCGGGTGCCGCCTGGCGCTGATCCAGCCAGAGCATGGCCGGGCGCAGCGGGCGGCCTTGCTCATCGACATTGATCAGGGTGCCGCGCTGGGTGGTCAGCGACACCCCGGCAATCCGTGCCTTGTCGATATCCACGCTGGCCCACAGGCGCCGGCAGGCTTCAGCAAGGCTTTGCCAGTAATACTCGGGATCCTGCTCGGCCCAGCCGGGCTGGCTGCTGTAGTAGGGCTGCAGCTCTACCTTGCCCTTGCCCAGCAGGTTGCCTTGCAGGTCGAACAGCAGCGCACGCACGCTTTGCGTGCCGTTGTCGATGGCCAGCAGGTAGTTGGCTTCAGGCATATTCAGCCTCGTCATGGTAGGCGGTGGGCAGGCTATAGCACTGCTGCCAGAGTGTCTGGTAGCGCTCGGCTTCCTCACGCCAGCGCGTTTCATCCCAGCCCAGGCAGGTACGGCACAGCGCGCCTATGGGCTCCAGCCAGGCCCGCCCACCCTCGGGCAACAGCAGGCCCAGGCGGGTACGGCGCAACAGCAGGTCATCGAGGTGCAACACCTGTTCTGCCTCGCAGGCCAGGGCCAGCTCGGCCCAGAGGACCTGAGTATGTGCCACGCAGCCATGTCCCCACACCGCCAGCAACTCGACCAGGCGCTCCAGCAGCGGGCCGTGGTAGCCCCGTAAGCGACGCTGCTGATCCACACCAAGCCCGGCGGGCAACGCTACGCTCTGCGGCGCGGAGAAGATATGCGCCGGACAGGCTGGTGCGGCCTCGCCCAAGCTGGCGGCACAGGCCTTGATGACCTCACGGGCCTGCAGGCGAAAAGTGGTCAGCTTGCCGCCCGCCAGGGTCAGGCAGCCTGGCTGCTGCCAGAGCACATGCTCGCGCTTCTCCGCCGAGGGCGCACGCTGGCTGCCGGCTGTGCTGACCACCGGACGCACACCCGCCCAAGTGGACAGCACGTCGCCGGCCACGATGCGCGCCTGGGGAAACTGCTGAGCGCAGGCGGCCAGCAGGTACTCCAGTTCGGTCGGGCTGATGCGTGCTTCTTCGTCGAGAGGCTCGGCGTGGTCAACATCCGTGGTGCCGACCACCGTGGCGCCCTGCCAGGGGTAGACGAACACCGGGCGCGCATCGCGGGCATGCATGAAGCTCACCGCCTGGGCGACCGGCAGGCGCCAGTGTGGCAACAACAGATGACTGCCACGCAGCGGGCGGATCCGTTCAGTGCCAGCCGGCGCCTGTAGTTGCCCGGCCCAGCTGCCCGTTGCACAGACCAGCATGCGGCAGCGCAGCTCACTGCGCAGAGCGCTTTCCCGGTCAAGCAGCTGCACGCCCTCGACACGCCCATCCGGCGCATGCAGCAGCCCCTGCACCTGTACGCCACTCAGCGCTTCGCCACCGGCTGCGCGCGCTTCATGCAGCACGCGCATGACCAGCCGCGCATCATCGGTCAACGCATCGACAAAGCCACTGGCGCCGCGCAGCTCCTGGGGCTGCAAACCGGGCTGCAGATAGCCCAGCCGGCACAGGTCGTGATAGGCACGGTTGCGCTGACCGGCCAGCGCGTCATACAGCGCCAGCAAGCCGCCAAAAGCCCGTGGCCCGGGAAACGCCCGGCGGTAATGGGGAAACAGGAAGCCCAACGGCTCGACCAGCCCCGGCGCCTCGCGCAGCATCTGCTGGCGCTCACGCACCGCAGCCCGGGTCAGGCCCAGCTGGCCCTGGGCGATATAACGCAGGCCGCCATGCACCATTTTCGAGGAACGACTGGACGTCCCCCAGGCAAAATCGCGCTGCTCCAGCAATAGGCAGCGCCAACCGGCACGCGCCGCCTCAAGCAGAATCCCCGCCCCGCTGATCCCCCCGCCAACCACCAGCAGGTCCCACGGCTGCGCGAGCAGCGCAGGCAGCGCAGCGGCCCGCCATTGCGCATTCCAGACCATGCTCAGGACTCCAGCAACACGCCGGGCAACAAACGCTGCTGCGGATCGAAATGCTGCGCCAGGCTGTGCAGAGTGGCCATGCCCAGCGCCCCTTTCTCTACCGCCAGGTAAGGTGCGTGGTCACGCCCTACGCCATGCTGGTGGCTGATGGTGCCATGGTTGGCAACGATGGCCTGACTGGCGGCATGCTTGAGACGCTGCCAGCGGGCCAGGGCCTGGGCATAATCACCACCGGGCCGGTAGACGTAGCTGGTGTAGATGCTCGAACCCTGTGCGTAGACATGCGACAGGTGGGTAAACACATGCACCCGCTCGCCCTCATCGGCCAGGCCTTCGCGCAGGCTGTGCTCTACCGCCTGCAACAACTGATCGACATGCGGCCAGTCACAGGCGGTTTCCAGGGTATCCACGCAATACCCGGCCTGCCACAGCCCATGGCGCAGGTAGGGGAAGCGAAAGCGATTCTGCGCCCACTTGTTACCCAGCAGGGTGCCGGTGAATACCCCGCCAAAGCCCTTGAGCAGACGTCGCGTCTGACGCAGCGACAAGGCGTTCTGCGCCGGGTTGCCGGTGACCGCAAAGGTCATCAAGCATTTACCGGCAGCCGCGCCGCGCCAGGCCAGGTATTTTTCCAGCCAGGCGATCTGCCGCGGATGCCCGGCCAGGGCCAGCTGGGTTTCGCTTTCCACGGCATTGGACAGGCGCAGCATGGACAACGGAATGCGCGCCTGCACCAGCTCGCGGATAGCCTGCAAGGCCCGCGTCCAGTCCGGCAGGAAGACGGCGTAGAAACGCTCCTGCTCGGCCAGTGGCGTGACACGCACCTTGACCTGGGAAATCACCCCGAAACGCCCTTCGCTGCCCAGTACCAGCTCGCGCAGATCCGGGCCGGCGGCCGAGGCCGGAAAGCTCGGCAGCTCCAGGGTGCCGGCGAAGGTTTCCAGGCTGCCGCCGGCAAACAGCTGTTCGATACGCCCATAGCGCAGCGACTGCTGGCCGCTGGAACGGCTGGCCACCCAGCCACCCAGGGTCGACAACTCCCAGGATTGCGGAAAATGCCCCAGGGTGTAACCCCGTGCGCGCAGCTGCGACTCGACCTGCGGGCCGCTGGCGCCGGGGCCGAAGGTGGCCAGGCGGCTCTGCTCGTCCAACGCCAGCAACTGGTTCATGCGTGCCAGCGACAGCGTCAGCACCGGACGCTCCACGGCCGGCGGGTTGATGTGCCCGGCCACCGAAGTACCGCCACCGTAGATCACCAGACAGATGTCCTCGGCGGCCACCCAGCGCAGCAGCTCGCGAATCTGTTCGGCGCTCTGCGGCAGTGCCACGCCATCAGGAAACCGGCCAAACTCCCCGGAGCGCATGGCCAGCCAGTCTGGCAGGCTCTGCCCACGGGCGTGACGCACCCGCAACTCGGCATCGGTGCTGACCAGCGGGTGGGCGGGCAGGCGCGACGGCGGCACCTTGGCCAGCACCTCGGCCAGGCTGGCATCGTGCAAGGGCTGCCCCTCGCCAATCCGCTGGCTTAGAAACGCCGCGCCATGTGCCGGCAGTTCGACTTCAGTTGCTTCCTCGCCCCACCCGTTCCAGCGCCGCATGCCCTGCTCCTCTTGTCGGTGATGTGATCAGGCTGCCTATACTAGCCAGCCGCGCGCGCCGGACATTGTCCGATGCGGTCAAGCCCATTCGCCAATCGAGCCAAAATCAGCAAGATGCACAGTCTCGGCTACACCGCCGTCGCGGTTCTGCTCAAATATTTCAGCCACGCTCAGGCGCTGGGCCTGGATTGCCAGGCGGCGCTGCGCGCCGCCGGCCTGGACAACCACCTGCTGAGCGACAACAGCCGACGGATCAGCGGCGAACAACACGAACGCCTACTGCTCAATCTCCTCGAGCAGTCCGGCGATCCACTGTTCGGCCTGCATGCTGCACGCTACGTGCAACCGGGTTCATGGAGCGTGCTGGGCTACATCACCATGAACTGCGCCACCCTCGGTCAGGCCATGGCGCGCATCCTGCCCTATGAGAAACTGGTCGGCGACATGGGCACCAGCCATATCGCTACGCACGATACGCAGGTGCAGCTGAGCTGGCAGTGCCACTATCCCAACTCGCCGGTACGTCGCCAGCTGATCGAAAACGTGCTGGCCTCCTGGCTGCACTACGCGCGCTGGATTGCCGACATGCACTACTCACCGCAGCAAGTGTGGCTGGAACACGCCCGGCCAGCCGACTGCCGCCAGGCCGAGTACGAGGAACACTTTGGTTGCCCGGTGCTGTTCGAGCAACCCTGCAACGCCCTGTTGATTCCCCAGGACTACCTGCAACTGCCCCTGCGCCAGGCTGATGCCAGCCTGCTGCGCACCCTGGAGCAACATGCCAGCGGTCTGCTGGCCCGTCTCGATGAGCAACAACCCTTGCCCCAGCGGGTGCGCAATCTGCTACGACAGATGCTCGGCGAGGGCCTGCCGCGTAAAGAGCGCGTTGCCGAGCAGTTGCACATGACCCTGCGCACCCTGCAACGCCACCTACAACAGGCCGGCACCAGCTACCAGGAGATCCTCGACCAGCTGCGCCGTGAACTGGCCGAGCATTATCTGCAGCACAGCGAACTGCCCATCCAGGATATTGCCGCCTACCTAGGCTTCAGCGAGACACGCTCCTTCCATCGCAGTTTCAAGCAATGGACCGGTTGCACGCCAGGGCAATACCGCGAGCAGCACAAAGCCACCAGCGGGCTTGGCGGATAAGCAGTGCAGTGCTATACAGCGCGCCCCGCTGAGGAAGAATGCCGTATGAGCACAGCCAACCTGCCCCCTTGTTCCGTACTGCTGCTGGCGGGTGGCCGCGGCCAGCGCATGGGCGGGCGCGACAAGGGACTGATCGACTGGCAGGGCCGGCCACTGATTGCCTGGCTGCATGCACTGGTGCGTCCGCTCAGCGATGACCTGATCATCTCCTGCAACCGTAACGCTGAACACTACGTCGCCTATGCCGACCAGCTGGTACGTGATGCCGAGGAAGACTTCCCCGGCCCGCTGGCCGGTATACGTGCTGGCCTGGCCGCGGCACGCCATGCTCAGCTGCTGGTACTGCCTTGCGACGCGCCCTGCCTGGATCGCCAACTGCTCCTGACCTTGCTGCAGCGCGCCGGCACACAGCCTGTCTGTCTGGCGCGCGGCGATTATCTGGAGCCGCTGTTCAGCCTGATTCCACGTGCCGTGCAGGCACAGATCGAGGCAGCCTGGCAGGCCGGCGAACGCAGCCCGCAACGTGTACTGCGCCAGCTCGGTTGCCAGACACTGCAATGCCCGATCGACGACCCACGCCTGGCCAATCTCAACAGCCCCGAGCTGCTGGCTGCCGCCCTGATACCTCGGGCATGACAAAAAACTTTCGCTAACCCCTTGTGCATCAAAACTTTTTCGGTAGAATGCCGGCCATCAAACGGAGCGTAGCGCAGCTTGGTAGCGCGTCTCGTTCGGGACGAGAAGGTCGCAGGTTCGAATCCTGTCGCTCCGACCAAACATCCCGAGTCACCTTGCCAGCAAGGTTGACCCATAAAAAAACCCGCGAAAGCGGGTTTTTTTATGGCTGCTGCCATCAGCCCCCCTGCAGAAAAGCCGCCAGGCTGCCTTCGTCAAACGGCCAGCCCAGCTCGGCGCCATCGCGCTCACGACGCAGCACGGGTATGCGCAAGCCATAGCGCGCTACCAACGCCTCACTCTCGGCAATATCCAGCAACTCGACCACCACGTCGCGTGCCAACCAGGGCATCAACAGCTGTTCAGCCTGTTCGCACAGGTGACAACCCAACGTGCCTAGCAACTGAACCTCTATCGCCATATGCCGCGCCCCAGCTCACCCATTCCGACGCGCAGTCTATCAGGCGGCAGGCCGCTGCTGCAGGCCATCGAGCAGGCGGCTGTTGAGTTGCTCGGCACGCGGCAACTGCACATCGCTCAAGCGCGGGTCCAGGCTGAACGCCGCCTGCAACAACGGCTCCAGCAACTCCCGGGAGGCCTCGACCAGCGTCTCGGCACTACGCAGTGCCTGCAGCAGGCCCTGTGCGTAATCGGCCAGCAAGCCATTACCAACGGAACGCCCCTGACCGCCACTCTGCGCCACCGCGGCATAGGTATCGCTGGCCTGACGCAACTGGGTCTGGGTCAGGCGCAATGACATACTCGCCAACTGACTGCCATCCATGTTCAAAGACAGCGCACTGTCGAAGGCCCCGGCCAGATCACCCGCGTAGAACTGCCCGGAAAGTCCTTGCACCTGACGCAGCAGGTCATTCAGTGCACCACGCTCCTGGTCGTTGAGATCGCCCTCCACGGCCACCATGAAGCTCCCTACCTGCAAGCTGGTACTGCGCTGCTGGACACTCAGGCGCGTTCCTTCGCTAGCAGTGGAAAGACTCACATCGGTCTGCCGATAGTCCAGCGCAGCCTGCGCCAGGCTGATACGCAGGCGATCACCCTGGCGCGTGGTTACCTGTAGCTCGAAGGTTTCGCTGCGCGCCGTCAGACGTTCGCTACTCATTTGCAGGGCTGCCACGCCCTGCCCGGCCGGCAGTGTGCGGGCCTGCAAGCCTTGCAAACCGTCCTGCAGACGCGCATAGGTTTCATCGATATCCGTGGCGATCTTGCCCTGCAGCACACCCAGCCCATCCAGGATCTTGCGCGCCTCGGCAAAGCCCTGCTCGATACCTTCGCGGGCCTGCTGCAAAAGCCCCTGCAACTTTTCCTGATCAGCGCCATCCGCTGCTTCGCGCTGCAAGCGCTGCTCGATGAAGCCCAAGACACGCTCGGCGACCCGCGTGGGAGTGAACTGCTCGGTAGGCGCCTGCAGGCTGGACGGCGATACGCCCAGGCGCTCGGCCAGACGATTGGCCAACACGCCCGTGCCGGCCGAGGGGGCGTTGCTGAGCGGAGCGGGCATGAGCGCCGCACGCGGCTGAGCAGTCAGGGAAGAGAGAGCGCTCATCGGGTTTACCTCACTGGCAGCATGCTGTGCATGCCTATATGACGGCAGAGCGGCGCGACGCTTGAGTCAGGTCAACAAGGCAGGCGACAGACGGTCGACGTGCTGGACGCCGTAACCCGCAGATCGCATGCTTGGCAGATCGACATGGGGGAAGTTCATCTTGTTCGCCAACCTGCTGATCATTTTGGTCGCATCACTGATCACCATTGCCTTGTTCCGCCGCCTGAACCTGCCTCCCCTGCTCGGCTACCTGTGTGTCGGCGTGCTGTGTGGCCCCTTTGCCGCCGGCTGGATCAGCGCAGGCGGCCAGGACATGTCGATCCTTGCAGAAATGGGTGTGGTGTTCCTGCTGTTTACCCTCGGCCTGGAGTTCTCCCTGCCACGCATGCTGGCCCTGAAAAGTACGGTATTTGGCCTGGGCAGCCTGCAAGTCATCTGTACCAGCCTGCCACTGGCGGCGCTGCTACATCTATACGGCCTGTCACTGGCCGTGTCGCTGACCCTGGCCGCCGGCCTCGCCCTATCCTCCACGGCCATCGTCAGCAAGGAGTTGAGCAGCCTAGGGGAGATTTTTACCCCCCACGGACAGAACGCCATTGGCGTATTGCTCTTCCAGGATCTGGTCGCGGTATTGTTGTTGACCCTGCTGCCACTGATCAGCGGCGGTTCCGAGCAAGCCTGGTACGTGGCGCTGCCGCTGACCCTGGGCAAAGCCGTGCTGCTGTTCATCGGCCTGCTGGTGGCCAGTCGCTGGCTGCTGCCGCGCCTGTTTCATGAAGTGGCGGCAGCACGCTCCAATGAACTGTTCCTGCTCATGGCCCTGGTCATCGTATTGCTGACGGCCTGGCTGACCCACCTGCTTGGCCTGTCCATGGCACTGGGCGCCTTTCTCGCCGGCATGCTGCTCGGCGAAAGCCACTATCGCCATCAGATCGAAGCCGACATCCGTCCATTTCGCGACGTGCTGCTGGGCTTGTTTTTCGTCAGCGTCGGCATGCTCATCGACTTGCGCCTGTTCCTCAGCCATGGCCTGACCATTATTGCCCTGACGCTGCTGCTGATCGCCATCAAGGGGCTAGCCGTGGCCCTGCTGGTGCGCCTGCGCGGCAATACCACAACTGTCGCCTGGCGCAGCGGCCTGGCCCTGGCGCAAGGCGGCGAGTTCTTCTTTGCCCTGCTGGCCCAGATGCAAAGTAGCACGCTGCTCGATAGCAATCTGGCCAGCCTGTTACTCGCGGCGGTGTTCTGCTCGATGAGCGTCACCCCCCTGTTACTGCGTGGTGCTCCGCGCCTGGCGGCACGCCTGCAACGCCGCCACAGCGGAGACAGCTCACTGGAAGCCATCAGTGCCAGCGGCGAAGCCCAGCAGGGACATGTACTGATTTGTGGCTACGGTCGGGTCGGCCAATCCATCGGCCGCTTCCTGCGGCGCGAGAACATCCCCTACATTGCCCTCGACGACGATCCGGTACGCGTCCAGGAAGCGGCAGCCGGCGAAGATCACGTGCACTACGGCGACTGCCGACGTGCCGATCTGCTGCAAGCCATGAACATTGCCCAGGCACGCCTGCTGGTGGTCGCCGTGGACAACAGCGAGGCTGCCTTGCAGATTGTCGAGCAGGCCCGGCGTCTGCAGGCGGAACTGCAGATACTGGTTCGCACCCGCGACGACAGCAAGCTGGATGCCCTGTTGGCCTTGGGCGCCAATGAAGTCGTGCCGGAGCTGCTGGAATCCAGCCTGATGCTCGCTTCACACGCGCTGGTCATGCTCGGCCTGCCGGAATCGCGCGTACAACAGAGCATGGATGCCGTACGAGCCGGACGCTACCGCTTGCTGCATGGCTTCTACCATGGCGGTCATGCCGACCTGCTGGGGCAACATCAACAGCCGCGCACCCTGTTGCACGCAGTGACACTCAGCGCGCAAGCCAGCGCCTGCCAACGCAGCCTGGACGAACTACAACTCGAGCAACTGGGCGTCGAGATACAGGGCATCCGCCGCCATGGCGAGGAGCTCAGCCCCGCTCCGCAATTGCGCCTGCAAGCTGGCGACACCCTGCTCCTGGCGGGCCCGCTGGTCGCCATTGAAAGCAGCGAAGCTCACTTGCTGGCCAGCTGAAGCTGGCACGACAGGCCACACCTGCGTTAATTCCCACGCTTCGACTATGGTCTAAGGGCAGCCCGCCGGCTGCCGTGTTTTAGTCACGCCGCTGCACCATTGCCCCCTCCATGCACAGGGCGGCATTCATAAGAACAATCAGGAGACCTCACCACCATGAGCCGCACTCTGCTCGCCCAGGCGGTAGCACTGGCCACCGCCGGCGCCGGCCTGGCCCTTCCCAGCCTGGCCCAGGCCGACTTCATCAATGACAGCAAGGCCACCCTGGAACTGCGCAACTTCTACTTCAACCGTGACCTGCGCAACAGTGCCCCCGGCAGCCAGGCCAAACGCGAGGAGTGGGCCCAGGGCTTCATTCTCAAGGCCGAATCCGGCTTCACCGAAGGCACCATCGGTTTTGGCGTGGATGCCTATGCCGGGCTGGGCGTCAAGCTCAGCTCCTCGGACGATCGCGCCGGCAGCAACCTGCTGCCCAACAGCTACGGTAGCGAAGGCAGCGACGAGTATTCCGAAGCGGCGGTCGCCGCCAAGGTGCGCCTGTCCAAGACTGTCGCCAAGGTCGGCGGCCTGATGCCCAAGCTGCCGGTCGTATCCTCGGGTGATGCACGCCTGCTGCCCCAGGTGTTCAATGGCGCCATGCTGACCTCGCAGGAAATCGCTGGCCTGACCGTCAATGCCGGCCAGCTGCGCGAGGTCAACTACCGCGACTCCACCGACATGCAGAAAATGCGTATCAACACAGCGACGTATACGCAAAAGAACTTCCCATTAGCTGAGAGTAATCGCTTCAACTTCATCGGCGGCGACTACAAGTTCAACCAGGACAATACCGCGGTCGGTCTGTGGTACTCCGAACTGCAGGACATCTATGACCAGAAGCTGCTGCAACTGACCCACAACCAGGCGGTAGGCGCATGGAAGCTCGGTGCAGTCTTTGGCTACTTCGACTCCGACGAGAACGGCCGCCAGCTGGCCGGCAAAATCGACAACGACCTGACCAGCCTGATGCTCTCGGCCAACACCGGCGCGCATACCTTCCGCCTGGGTTATCAGCACAGTGACGGCGACAATCCCTTCCCGTTCCTGCAGGAAACCGATCCGGCAATTTCCAGCTACCTGCAGATCCTTGACTTCACCCGCGCCGGCGAGCGCTCCTGGCAAGCCCGCTACGACCTCAACTTCGCCAGTTACGGCGTACCCGGGCTGAACGCCTTCGTGCGCTACGTACGCGGCGACGAGTTCAAGGTCGGCAACGTCGACGGCAAGGAATGGGAACGCGACCTGGACATCAGCTACACCATCCAGGAAGGCACCTTGAAGAACCTGGCGTTCCGCTGGCGCAACGCCATGGTGCGCTCCAACGCCTCGATCGGCGATCTGGACGAAAACCGCCTGATCGTCAGCTACACCATTCCCCTGCTGTAATCGAGGCCGCAACCAGTCCGCGCTTTCCACAAGGCGGGCTGGTTGCCAGGCCGCTCATTCGCCCGCTGCGTCACGCCGCTGCTGCAGCGCACGGCGCACCATGCTGGCATAAGGCGCAGGTGTCAGCTGGTAGAGCTGCAGGGCCACCCAGGCATGCCAGCGCCCCTGCAAAACCTCACGTTGCGCCCACAAGCGCTGTGCTTCGGCTTCGGCCCGCGCCTGATGGGCCTGGTGATAGGCTGCCCGCCCCTCGCTCACTTCAGCCCCCCGATACCCGCCACTGTGCCAGCCAAGCCAGGCTCTCGCGCGTCTCGCCCTGCGGGTGGTACTCAGCAGCCAGCCAGTCCTCGTAACCTACCTTGTGCAAGGCTGCAAACGCCCGTGAAAAGTCCAGGCTGCCGGTGCCCGGCTGTCCCCGCCCGGGGCAGTCGGCAAACTGCACATGGCCGATGCGCCCCGCCAGGCACTCGATAGCCTGCGGGATATCCAGCCCCTGCCGCGCCATGTGATACAGGTCCAGCTGAGCCAGGCAATTGCTATGTGCCACATCATCCAGCAGGCGCAGCAGATCTTCAGGGGTCTTGATCAGGAATCCCGGCATATCCAGCGGGTTGATTGCCTCGACCAGCACCTTGATGCCCAGCACGGCAAAGGCATCTGCCGTTTGCCGCAGATTATCCACCAGGGTTTGCCAGGCCACTTCGCGGGTTAGCGGGGCGACCAGACGACCGGCCAGCACATTGACCGCACGCGGCCGCAGCAAGGCGGCATAGCGCAAAGCCAGCTGCAGACCCTCGGCAAAAGCCTCGCGGCAATCCGGCTGTGCCGCCAGGCCGCGTCCCCCTTGCAATAGATCGCCCGCCGGCAGGTTAAACAGCACCAACGGCACGCCGGCGCGCTGCAAGGCTTCATGCCAAAGCATCGCCGGCTGTTCATAGGGAAACTGTACCTCGACCCCGGAAAAGCCAGCCGCCACCGCTGCCTGTACGCGGTGCAGCAGCGGCAATTCGCTGAATAGCAGACTGAGGTTGGCGGCGATCCTCATGGGCAGGCCTCGCGCAGCATCTCGATCAACGTCGACGGATCACGCGACAGGTTGCCCTGGCTGCCATGCAGGCGCATCAACTGCGCCGCCAGGCCGCTCATCGGCGTGGCACTGCCCTGCTCACGGGCAAGCTTGACCGCCGTATCCAGGTCCTTGAGCAACGTACGCACATGCCAGCGAACCGGCTCGAACTGGCTCGCGGCCATCTGCGGCGCGAGAATCTGCAAGGGTTTGCTGTCGGCAAAGCCACCGGCCAGGGCGCTGGCCAACAGGCTGGCATCCACCCCGCTACGCTCGGCCAGCGCCACCACCTCGGCGATCACCAGCGCATTGCACGCCACCAGCATCTGGTTGCACACCTTGCTGACTTGTCCCGCGCCCACCTCGCCCATGTGGGTCAGGCGTTGTCCGAGATGCGCCAGAATCGGCCGCACGCGCTGCACATCGTCCGCACGACCACCGGCCATGATCGCCAGGCTACCCGCCTCTGCGCCAGCCGTGCCGCCGGAAACCGGTGCGTCCAGCCAGTGCATCCCGGTGCGCTGCAACAACTCCTCCGCCATCTCACGGGTAGCCGCGGGCTCCAGGCTGGAGAAGTCCACCAGCAACTGGCCAGGACGGGCGCTTTCGACCAGGCCATCCGCACCGAATACCACCTCGCGCACCGCCGCCGTGTCTGCCAGGCAGAGCATGACCACCTCGGCATCAGCACACAGCTCGGCCGGGGTTTCGACACGCCCGGCACCCTCCTGCAATAAAGGCAGGCATTTGTCCGCACTGCGGTTCCACACTCGCAGGGGATAGCCAGCCACCAACAGGCGACGGCACATCGGCAGGCCCATCAGGCCGATGCCGGCAAAGCCCAGGGAAGGCATGATTTGCATGATGTCTCTCAAACTACTGAACAGCGTTACAGCTGGCGCAAGTCCTGCTCCAGGTGTGCGAAATCGACGGGTTCGCCACTCACCGCGCCAAGGCGCTCGCGGATGTCGCGATACATCGCATCATACTCGGCATGTTCGCGCATGATCGGACTGGCATTACGCGGCAGGCCGTAACGACCGGCCAGACGCCCCAGCACTGCGGCAAAATTGAAGGCGGTATCCCGATGCAAACGCACCTGCTCGGTGAAAGCCCGGCCATCGACGACCCCCTGCATGGTCAGGCACAGCAAGAGGCCTTCGCCCGGCTCCTCCTGCACCTCGTAATAGACGTCTACCACGTAGTCCGGCACATCAGTCACCCCTGGGGCACGCTGCCTGTGCAAATGGCCTGGCTTGAACATGCGGGTTTTCTCCTGCGGGTCAGTTACCAGGCAGTGTAGCGCTGTCACGCTCCTGAACCAGCACCCAGGGCGCTACCACTACAGACCAAAGGAGCGGATCACGAGCCTGCCAGTCCTGCGCCTGGTCATCGCTCAGGCGCACCAACTGCCCACCTTGCAACCAGTCGCGCAGACGCGCCTGGTCATTCTCGGCCATGGCCAGGGCCACCCCCACCATATCCTCACCCGGCTGCACGCTAAGCAACGCCCCACGGGCAAAGAATGGTTGCAGCTCGGCCCAGGTGATCTGCGCCGTCTCGCCCAGCAACTTGGCATAAAGCAGGCTAGTCTCTTCGTTCATGCGGCTCGCCTCATTGGAAAAGGCGCACATGATACCTGTGCCTGACCACGACGCCAGCCAGGCTTTTTATTGATCAGGCAGTCAATAAATGCCGCTTTTCTATATCAATATTTCAATCAGGCGACACGACCATCACAGGCGACGATTTGCACGCTTTTCAAGGCGTTGGACAGCCCCCTACACTGTACCGGTACAGTTTTTTCGACCCTTCCGAGCGTCGTCGAAGCCGCCATTGCCCTGCCAGCAGGCCGGTGCAGATCCGCAACAGAACAATGACCAACCATGAGTGGAGCACTATGAACAAGGCTACCAAGCACGTATCCAAGCTGTTCGCAGCCATGGCCCTGGCCGGCATGGCCAGCTACTCCGTTGCCGCCGACACCATCAAGATCGCCATGGCCGGTCCGGTGACCGGTGCCGTGGCGCAATACGGTGACATGCAGTTCATCGGCGCCAAGATGGCCATCGAGCAGATCAACAAGGCCGGCGGCGTCAACGGCGCACAGCTGGAAGGCGTGGTCTATGACGACGCCTGCGATCCCAAGCAGGCCGTTGCGGTAGCCAACAAGATCGTCAATGACGGCGTGCAGTTCGTGGTCGGCCACCTTTGCTCAAGCTCCACTCAGCCCGCTTCGGACATTTACGAAGACGAAGGCATTCTGATGATTACCGCGGCCTCCACCAGCCCGGAAATCACCGCGCGCGGCTACCAGCTGGTATTCCGCACCATCGGCCTGGACAGCCTGCAGGGCCCCACCGCTGGCAAGTACATTGCCGAGCAGGTCAAGCCGAAGAACATTGCCGTGGTACATGACAAGCAGCAGTACGGCGAAGGCATCGCCACGGCGGTCAAGCAGACCGTCGAAGCCGCCGGCTACAAGGTCGCCCTGTTCGAAGGCGTGACCGCCGGCGACAAGGACTTCTCCGCACTGATTGCCAAGCTCAAGCGTCAGAATGTCGACTTCGTCTACTACGGTGGCTACCACCCGGAACTGGGCCTGATCCTGCGCCAAGCCAAGGAGCAGGGCCTGAATGCCAAGTTCATGGGCCCGGAAGGCGTGGGTAACGCCGACATCTCGGCCATCGCCGGCGAAGCCTCGGAAGGCATGCTGGTTACTCTGCCCAAGGCGTTCGATGAAGATCCGAAGAACGCTCATCTGGTCGAAGCCTTCAAGGCCAAGAAAGAAGACCCGAGCGGTCCGTTCGTGTTCCCCGCCTATGCCGCTGTGCAAGTGATTGCCGAAGGCATCCAGAAAGCCGGCAGCACCGACACCGACAAGGTTGCCGAAGCCATTCGCAGCACCAGCTTCGACACCCCCACCGGCACGCTGGCCTTCGACGAGAAAGGCGACCTGAAGGACTTCAGCTTCGTGGTCTATCAGTGGCACGCCAACGGCACCAAGACCGCTCTCGGCGAATAACCCGCCCCGCCTGAACACAAAGCCCACTGCTCGCGCAGTGGGCTTTGTCTGTCCGCTCTTGCAGGTTACGCAGTTATGACCGAACCCCTGTACTACTTTATCCAGCAGTTGCTCAACGGCCTGACCGTGGGCAGCACCTATGCGCTGATCGCCATTGGCTACACCATGGTCTACGGCATCATCGGCATGATCAACTTCGCCCACGGCGAGGTGTACATGATCGGCAGCTACATTGCCTTCATCGTCCTCGCCGCGCTGGCCTTGCTGGGCCTCGACTCACTAGCGCTGATGCTGATCGGCGCCTTTGCCATCAGCATGATCGTCACCAGCGCCTACGGCTTCAGCATCGAACGCGTCGCCTATCGCCCACTACGCGGCGGTAACCGCCTGATCCCGCTGATCTCGGCCATCGGCATGTCGATCTTCCTGCAGAATGTGGTGCGTCTGGCCCAGGGTTCACGCGACATCGCCATGCCCAGCCTGATCACCGGCGGCTGGAGCATCGGCCCGGAGGAAGGCTTCCACGCCACCCTGTCGTACATGCAGTTGGTGATCTTCATCGTCACCTTCATCACCATGACTGCCCTGACCCTGTTCATCTCCCGTTCGCGCATGGGCCGCGCCTGCCGCGCCTGTGCCGAAGACATCAAGATGACCAACCTGCTGGGCATCAACACCAACAACGTGATCGCCCTGACCTTCGTCATCGGCGCCGCGCTGGCTGCCGTGGCCGGCGTACTGCTCAGCCTGTACTACGGGGTAATCAACCCCTACATCGGTTTCATGGCCGGTCTCAAGGCGTTCACCGCGGCCGTACTGGGCGGCATCGGCAGCATTCCGGGGGCGGTGCTCGGCGGCCTGCTACTGGGCGTTACCGAGGCTATCACCGCCGGTTACTTCAGCACCGAATACAAAGACGTGGTGGCCTTCAGTCTATTGATCCTGATCCTGTTGTTCCGTCCGACCGGCATCCTCGGCCGCCCGGAGGTAGAGAAGGTATGAAGCGTTTGCATTTCAAAGCCGCCCTGCTCTCGCTGGCTGTGGTGGTCGCCCTCACCGGCCTGTTGCTGGGCGTACGTCTGGAGCAGCAAGGCACCAGCCTGAGCCTCAGCGGTGCGACGCCCGACGTACTGTGGAAAATGGCCGGCGCCGGCCTGTTCATCTTCCTCTTCAACCTCCTGCGCGACTGGATCGATGCGGCACGCGGGCGCCTGCCCGCACTGCCGGGCGTGCCGGGCGGTATCAGCCAGCTGAGTGAACTGGTCGCGGTACGCCGGCTGTTCTGGTGTTTCGTGATTGCCGCGGCGATCGTCTTCCCGTTCTTTGCCAACCGCGGCGCCATCGACCTGGCCACCCTGGTGCTGATCTACGTGATGCTCGGCCTCGGCCTGAACATCGTGGTCGGCCTGGCCGGCCTGCTGGACCTCGGCTACGTGGGCTTCTACGCCGTTGGCGCCTACAGCTATGCCTTGTTGGCCATGTACTTCCAGGTGGGTTTCTGGACCGGCCTGGTGGCTGCCGGCGCCCTCGCCGCGCTGTTCGGCTTCCTGCTCGGGTTCCCGGTGCTGCGCCTGCGCGGTGACTACCTGGCCATCGTCACCCTCGGCTTTGGCGAGATCATCCGTATCCTGCTGAACAACATGACCTGGCTGACCAACGGTCCCAACGGCATTGGCGGCATCGACAAGCCCACTCTGTTCGGTCTGGAGTTCAACCGCCGCGCAGCGGAAGGCGCACAGACCTTCCATGAATTCTTCGGCATCGCCTTCAACACCAACCACCGGGTGATGTTCCTTTACCTGCTGGCCCTGGCTCTGGTACTCGCCACCCTGTTCGTTATCAACCGGTTGTTGCGCATGCCGCTGGGACGCGCCTGGGAAGCCATGCGCGAAGACGAGATTGCCTGCCGCGCGCTGGGCCTCAACCCGACGCACATCAAGCTGACCGCCTTCACCATCGGCGCCACCTTTGCCGGCTTTGCCGGGTGCTTCTTCGCCGCCCGTCAGGGCTTCATCAGCCCTGAGTCCTTCACCTTCATCGAGTCGGCGATCATCCTCGCCATCGTCGTGCTCGGCGGCATGGGCTCGCAGCTCGGGGTGATCCTCGCCGCCATCGTGATGACCGTGCTGCCGGAACTGGCACGCGAGTTCAACGAGTACCGAATGCTGCTGTTCGGGCTGCTGATGGTGGTCATGATGATCTGGCGCCCACAAGGGTTGCTGCCGATGAAACGTCCGCATCTGGAGCTGCGCACATGAGCCAAGCCCTGTTAGAAGTCTCCGGCCTGACCATGCGCTTTGGTGGCCTGCTGGCCGTCAATAATGTCGCCCTGCGCATCGACAAGGGCCAGGTGGTCTCGATCATCGGCCCCAACGGCGCCGGCAAGACCACCGTGTTCAACTGCCTCACCGGCTTTTATCAACCCACCTCGGGCAGCGTACGCTTCCAGGGGGAGGAAGTGTCCGGGCTACCCGGCTTCCGCATCGCCCGCAAGGGCATGGTACGGACCTTCCAGCATGTGCGTCTGTTCAAGGAAATGACCGCGGTGGAAAACCTGCTGGTCGCCCAGCACATGCACCTCAACACCAACTTCCTCGCCGGCCTGCTGAAAACTCCGGGATTCCGCCGCAGCGAACGCGAGGCCATGCAGCTGGCCGCCTACTGGCTGGAACAGGTCGACTTGCTGGACGTCGCCAACCGGCCGGCCGGCACCCTCGCCTATGGCCAGCAGCGCCGCCTGGAAATCGCCCGCTGCATGATGACCAAGCCGAGCCTACTCATGCTCGATGAGCCGGCCGCCGGCCTCAACCCCAAGGAAACCGACGATCTCAAGGCGCTGATCAGCCTGCTGCGCGACCAGCATGCGGTGAGCGTATTGCTGATCGAACACGACATGAAGCTGGTGATGAGCATTTCCGACCACATCTACGTGATCAACCAGGGCACCCCCCTGGCCGACGGCACACCGCAACAGGTGCATAACAACCCCGATGTGATCAAAGCCTATCTGGGAGAAGCCTGATGCTGCGTTTTGAAAATGTCTGCACGTTCTACGGCAAGATCCAGGCCCTGCATGACATCAGCCTGGAAGTGCAGAAAGGCGAAATTGTTACGCTGATCGGTGCCAACGGTGCCGGCAAGTCGACCCTGCTGATGACCCTGTGTGGCGACCCGCGCGCGGCCAGCGGCAGTATCCGCTATGAAGGCGAGGAGCTGATCGGTCTGGACTCCGCCGCCATCATGCGCAAGAGCATTGCCGTAGTGCCGGAAGGGCGTCGCGTGTTCGCCCGCCTGACCGTCGAGGAAAACCTGGCCATGGGCGGCTTCTTTGGCAGCAAGGCCGACAACCAGGCCCAGTTGGACAAGGTGCTGCATCTGTTCCCGCGCCTCAAGGAACGCTACGACCAGCGCGCCGGCACCATGAGCGGCGGTGAACAGCAAATGCTGGCGATTGGCCGGGCGCTGATGAGCAAGCCCCGCCTGCTGCTGCTCGACGAGCCCTCGCTGGGCTTGGCACCGATCATCATCCAGCAGATTTTCCAGATCATTGAGCAGTTGCGCGAGGAAGGCGTGACCATCTTCCTCGTCGAGCAGAATGCCAACCAGGCACTCAAGCTGGCTGACCGGGCCTACGTACTGGAAAATGGCCATATCGTCATGCAGGGCAGCGGCCACGATCTGCTGCACGACCCCAAGGTGCGCGACGCCTACCTCGGCGGTTGAGTCCGCCGGACCTGCGAAAACCAACGACTGGCAGCGGCGGCAATCCCTCCGGCCAGTCTTTCACCGGGCGCCGCATGACGGCGCTCGTTTCGCACCGTGCTACGCGCCCGGTTGCCCGCACAGGAACACCTAGCCATGCTTCTTCGTCCCCTCCTGCATTTCATCGAGCGCACCAGCCTGGTCACACAGATTGCCCTTGGCCTGCTCGCCGGCATCGCCCTGGCCCTGTTCTTCCCCCAGGCCACCGCTCAGGTCAGCTTCTTCGGCAGCCTGTTCATCGCCGCGCTCAAGGCCGTCGCGCCCATCCTGGTATTCATCCTAGTCGCCTCAGCCATCGCCAACCACACGCCCGGCCAGCCAACCCATATCCGCCCGATTCTCCTGCTTTATGTTATCGGCACCCTGGCCGCCGCCATGGTCGCCGTACTGGCCAGCAGCCTGTGGCCAACGACCCTGGTACTCCGCGAAGCCGCCAGCGGCAGCACACCGCCCGGGGGCATTGCCGAAGTACTCAAGACACTGGCCATGAACCTGGTGGACAACCCCATCAATGCCCTGCTGCGCGGCAATTTTGTTGGCATCCTGGCCTGGGCCATCGGCTTGGGCATTGCCCTGCGCCACGGCAGCGCCAGCACGCGCAACCTGTTTAGCGACCTGTCGCACGGTGTCAGCCTGATCGTTCGCGTGGTGATTCGCTGTGCGCCGCTGGGCGTATTCGGCCTGGTCGCCAGCACCCTGGCCGATGCCGGCCTGGCGGCACTGGCCGGCTATGCGCGACTGCTGCTGGTGCTGGTCGGCTGCATGTTGTTCGTGGCGCTGGTGGTCAACCCCCTAATCGTATTCAGCCAGATTCGTCGCAACCCCTATCCACTGGTTTTTACCTGCCTGCGTGAAAGCGGCATCACTGCCTTCTTCACGCGCAGTTCGGCGGCCAACGTACCGGTCAATCTGGCACTGTGCGAACGCCTTGGCCTGCATGAAGACACCTATGCGGTATCCATTCCGCTGGGCGCCACCATCAATATGGCCGGCGCAGCCATCACCATCAGCGTACTCAGCCTGGCGGCCGCACACACCCTGGGCATCAACCTGGATCTGCCCAGCGCACTGCTGCTCTGCGTGGTTTCTGCGGTATGCGCCTGCGGCGCCTCGGGCGTAGCCGGGGGTTCGCTGCTGCTGATTCCGCTGGCCTGCAGTCTGTTCGGCATTGATGCGGAGACGGCCATGCAGGTGGTGGCCATCGGTTTCATCATCGGTATCGTGCAGGACAGTGCGGAAACCGCCCTCAACTCCTCGACCGACGTACTGTTCACCGCCGCAGCCTGCCAGGCCGACGAGCGGCGTCAGGCCTGATCAGCTACTCGGGCGGCAAGCCGCTATAGCAAACGGACGAACTGGGCGGCCCACGCCGCTCCAGTGCTTCATCCAGCCAATCGGCAAGCACCCCGACATGGCTACGCGGCAGGTCGCGTACTGCGCTGCACAACGTCAGCTCGCCTCGCTCGGCACTGTCCAGCAAGCCCCACCAGAGGCCCGGTTGCGCCGCCAGCTCGCAGCGATAGGCCAGGCGAAACGCCGCAAAATCATCATCTTGGTGAAAGGCTCGACGCAGCGCATGGCTGGGTGCCAGGCCCGGCACCCACTGCAGCACCTGCAGCTGTTCACGACTGAAGCCGCGAGGCCACAGACGATCGACCAGCAGCCAGCGGCCGGGCAACGCCTCGGGCAGCTGCTGGACTCGACACAGACTGATCACCTAGCGTCCCAACAACATCCACGCGGCGCCTGCAACGACCAGCAGCAGGGCGGCGAGCAAAGGCCAGGGGGCTCCACGGCGCACAGGCTCAGCCCCGCTTGGCGGCGTGTCCGCTGCACTGGCGCGGGCCGGATTGACCGCCGCACCGCGACTGCTCTGGCGCTGTACTGGTGCACGGGGAGCACTGACCATGGGCATGAAGCGCGTGGCATCCTGGTCCTCCTCGGCGCTGTGCTGAGTGATCTTGGGGCCTATCACCAGCAGGCTCATGGAGCCCAGCTGCAGCTGGTCGCCAGCATGCAGCGGCGCCGCCTTGCTCGGTTGCTGGTTGAGCAGCACACCATTGGCCGAGCCGAGGTCCTTGAAATGCAGCCCGCCCTCCTTGAGATAGAACTGGCAGTGCCGCCGCGACAACTGCTGATCACCGGCGAAGCACAGTTCGCAATCACTGGCACGTCCCAGCGTCAGCGCGGCATTGACCGGATACTTGCTGCCCTCACGCTCGCCCTTGAGCACCTGCAAGGACCAGCCGCCCGCAGCAGCGCGCGGTGCTGTTGACTGCTTGACCGGATCAAGCACCTGCAACTCGACACTGGCCAGGCGGATCTGATCACCACTGCGCAATTGCAGGCCGGTGGTCACCCGCTCTTCGTTGACCCAGGTGCCAGCCAGGCTGCCACAATCGGACAGGTAGTAATAACCCTGTTCCTGACGAATCTCGGCATGAAATGCACTGATTCCAGGGTCATCCAGCTGTAGCTGGTTACGCGGATCCTGCCCCAGGGTGAAGCGCTCCTCGGTTAGCCACAGAGGTGCCTGGCGAGCGTCTTTGAAATGCAGTTTGAGCATGATGATCTAGTTGTTCTTCTGTCAGCGTTTCAGTTGCCAAACAGGCTGTTCCACAGCCGCTTGACCGGATTGGGAGCTGTCGCCTGTGGCTCGGCCGGTTCGCTGGCCGGCGCAACAGCTACCGGCTCGACACGCTGGCTGCGCTCGTTGCGCGCGGCCCTGGCCGCATTGAGCAAGCCCTGGTGTTCGCGCTTGAGGCGCCGCAATTCGCCGTGCTCGGGCTGCACCTGCAGGCCCCGCTCAATCATCGCCAGCGCGGCCGGAAAGTCTCCCCGCGCATAGGCGGCCTGAGCCAGCTCACGATACATCTGCGCAACGCGCTCCAGACCCGCCAGGGCATCCGCCTGATCGGCTTGCAGGAGCAACACCTGGCGATAGTAATAGACCGCACTGTCATCCTCCGGCAGCAGCAGGCGCTTGTCCGCCAGGCTGGCTCGCGCCTGCTCGAGCAGGGCATTGATACGCGCCTGCTGCAGTGCGGCCGCGGCAGCCAGTACCTGTGCATCACTGGCATCCAGGGTTTGTGCCAGCTGCAGGTAGAACTCGGCACTGTCATCAGCCGGTGTCTGCCAGTGGCCACTGGCCAGGCGCTGATTGAACAGATCCAGCCAGGCCTGGATACGCGCCTGCTGGACACGTTGCAAACCCGTGGCCGCTGCTGCACTGTCACTATCCAGATTCAACGCCAGCTGGAAATGATCACGCGCGCTATCGCCAGCCGGCTCGATCAACTGGCCCTCGCTCAAGCGCTGCTCACCTAGCAGCAACGCGGCCGCTACCCGTGCATCACGCAAACGCCGCAAACCAGACAGCGCTTCGGCATGCTGTGGGCGTTGCGCCAGTACCGCGTTGAAATAATGCTCGGCACTGTCCTCGGCCGGCTCTATCCAGCGCCCCTCCGCCAGACGCTGCTCGCCCAGCGCCAGCCACTCGGCAAGCTGCCACTGCTGACGCAGGTACAGCCCACTGGCCAACAGGGTAAGCAGCGCTACCAGCGCAGTCGTCGCCGGCAACAGCCAGCGGCGCCGCTGCGGGCTCCGCGCCGGCCTGACAGGCGCAGGGCTGGCCGCCTTGAGCGGCACAGCCGGAAGCAGCTGGGTGGCATCCAGATCATGCAGCTCGATCTGCCCGAGCGCCTTGAGCAGCTCGGCACAACCGGCAAAGCGCTGCGCCGGGTCCTTGGCGAGCATGCGTTCCAGCACCGCCTGGAACATCGCCAGGCTGTCCGGCAGCACCGGCATGGGCATCTGCAAATGGTTGAGCACGGTCAGCGGATAGTTGGCGCCGCGATAGGGATTCTTGCCGGTGAGCATCTCGAGGAGAATCACCCCCAGGCTGTAGATATCGCTACGCGCATCCAGACGCTGGCACTGGGTCTGTTCTGGGCTGCTGTAGGCCGGGCTGCCAACCGCCACACCGCACTGGGTCATGTCGCTGTCCAGCTGCACTTCCTTGGCAATCCCGAAGTCGGTGAGTACTGCCGTGTCGGGCGTGCGAAAAAGGATATTGGCCGGTTTGATGTCACGGTGTACCAGCCCCTTGTCATGCACGACCGCCAGCGCGCTGGCGATTTGCTGGACGATCTTCAGGGCACGCTGCGGGGCAAACACTTCACCCTTGTGTGCAGACAGGTCGCCGCCCGGCAGGTACTCCATGGCCATGTAGTGGCGACCGTCATCAAGCCGGTTGATGTCATAGATGGTGACGATCGACGGATGATGCAGCGAAGCGACGATGTGCCCTTCCTGGATAAAACGAATGCACAACGCCGGATCGGTTCCGGCACTCAGCACCTTGATCGCCACCTTGCGCTGCAGGCTTTGCTGAGTCGCCAGGTAAACCTCGGCCATGCCGCCTTTGCCCAGGCGGCCATGGATGCTGTACCCGGGAATGAAGATCTCGCTGTCGGTCATGCTGCTCGGGCTATTCATAGGTTGCGCCATGCTGCCAGCCATTGGCCTAGCAGCCCCGGTTTGTCGGCTGGCAG
This sequence comes from Pseudomonas fluvialis, assembly GCF_002234375.1. GTDB lineage: Bacteria > Pseudomonadota > Gammaproteobacteria > Pseudomonadales > Pseudomonadaceae > Aquipseudomonas > Aquipseudomonas fluvialis. The sequence continues at coordinate 69,568 of NZ_NMQV01000020.1, read as the reverse complement.
CGCACGGGCGGCCAACGCCGGCGCCAGTACCAGGCAGGAAATATTATCGCGCCCGCCAGCGGCATTCGCGGCGCCAACCAGCTGGCTGACCAGCTCTTCAAGCGTCGCGGCCGTGTTGCAGCAGGCCAGAATCTCTGCGTCCTCCAGCTCGCTGCTCAGGCCATCGCTGCACAGCAAAAGGATTTCATTGTCGGCCAACTGGCCCTCCAGCCAGCCGGGCTGCAACTCGGCGCCCGCCTGGCCGAGGCACTGCAGAATCAGATTGCGCTGTGGGTGCTGACGAGCCTGTTCAGCATCCAGCTGGCCAATGTCCAGCATGCTCTGCACCCAGCTGTGGTCATGGCTGAGCTGCTCGATGTGCTGCGGGCCAACACGGTAGGCACGGCTGTCGCCCACCCAGACCAGCTGGAAGCGCTGCGCCTGCAAACGTACCGCCACCAGCGTGGTACCCATGCCCTGGCTGGCCGGGTCGTCTTCGGCAGCCTGGCAGATCGCCTGATGCGCTGCCGCAGTCGCCTGCAGCAGCTCATCGCCGGCCTGTACGCGCTCCGCCAGCACCTGCAACGCCAGGGCACTGGCGACTTCGCCACGCTGGTGACCGCCCATGCCATCGGCGATGGCCCATAGCTGTTGTTGCGGCAGGCACAGCAGGCTGTCTTCGTTATGCGGGCGCAGCTGCCCTGGATCGCTAAGCGCAGCAAAATAGGCCATGGTGCAAGGGCTGGCGAGAGTCATGAATACACCGATCCACGCGGCAAAATCAGTCGCACATCATGCGCAGCACGGCGCTGACTGGCCAGTCTCTGGCACATGGAACTGTCAAAGCGTGCAGTAATTCGCAGATCAGCAGCCTTGCCCCACCCAGCCACGCCCGGTAGCCTGCGCCGAGGTTTTCCCGGAGCTCCATCATGCGCCTGCTACTTGCATTCATCTCCAGCCTGTTACTCGGCGGTTGCCAGCTGTTCAGCGAAGCTCCCGTCGCCCCCGCCGACGAGGTACGCCTGCAAGGCCAGTTACGTCTGCAGGATGGCCAGTGGTTGTTGCAGCCTTGTGGCGAAGCACGCCTGTTTCAGCTGGATAGTCGCCAGCTGCCAGGATTCAACCAAGAGTTGCAACGTCTGGCCGAGGAGGCCGGCCCGGTACTGTTCGCCGACCTCGCTGGCTACCTGCAGGCAGCTGCCCAGCAGGATGGTCTGTTGCAGCTCACCCAGCGCTGGCGCCTACAGGGTGAAGGACCCGCGTGCAACGACGTGGCGTTCTCCCGCCTGCTGCTGCGCGCCACGGGCAACGAGCCGGCCTGGTCGATCCAGTTGGGCCAACGCGGCCTGCTGCTCAGTCGCCCAGGACAGCCCGCACTGGCCCTGCCCTACATCGAAGAGCAACTTCCCGACGGCCGCCTGCAGGTCAGCAGTCAGGCTGACGGCGAAGATATCCAGCTGTGGCTGGTCAGCGCGCGCTGTGTCGACAGCATGACGGGGGCGATCAGCCACTTGCGTGCCGAGCTGCGCCTGAATGGCCAGCGGCATACCGGCTGTGCTTATTTCGGTGGCGCCCGCCAGGCCCGCTGAAGCCTGCTGCTGACTGAGCAAAACCGCGTAGCCTGGGCGGCGAGTTGAATTAGCCGGACAGCCCACTAGGCTTGCAGGTAAACCTGCAAGCCTAGGAGCTCGCCATGTTACGCATTGCCATCAACGGTTACGGGCGTATCGGCCGTGCCATCCTGCGCGCCCTCTTTGAACGCGGCCTGGAACAGCAGATCCATCTGGAAGCCATCAACGACCTGGGGGATGCCAGCATCCTCAGCCATCTGACGCGCTTCGACTCGACCTTCGGCCGATTCAATGCACGGGTCGCCCAGCATGACGACATCCTGCAGGTCAACGGCCAGTCGATTCGCCTGCTGCGCGAGCGCGATCCACGACAGCTACCCTGGGCGGAGCTGGGCGTGGATCTGGTTCTGGAGTGCTCCGGCAACTTCAAGAGCCGCGCCCAGGTCGAGCAGCATGTGCAGGCCGGAGCTCCGCGGGTGCTGCTCTCCCATCCACTGGACAGCGCCGACCTGAGCGTGGTGTACGGTGTCAATCACACACTGCTGAACAGCCAGCAGATCGTTTCCAACGCGTCCTGCACCACCAATTGCCTGGCGCCGCTGGCCATGCTGGTGCATCAGGAGCTGGGTATCGAGCAGGGTCTGATGACCACCGTGCATGCCTACACCAACGACCAGAACCTGCTGGACAAGACGCATGTCGATCCGTATCGCGCACGTGCGGCGGGCCTGTCGATGATCCCCACCAGTACTGGCGCCGCCAAGACCATCGGACTGATTCTCCCGGAACTGGCCGGACGCCTGGATGGCCTTGCCGTGCGGGTGCCTACAGCTGCAGTGTCCTTGCTCGACCTCAGCCTGCAGGTACAGCGTCCACGGCCGGCCGAGGAGCTGAATGCCGCGCTGCAACGCCTGGCGCGCCAGCTGCCAATGGGGGTCATGGAGTGCAACGAGCTACCGCTGGTGTCCTGCGACTTTGCCGGCTACCCGGTGTCCTGCGTGGTCGACCTCAACCATACCCGGGTACAGGGCAAGCTGGTCAAGCTGCTGGCCTGGTATGACAACGAATGGGCTTTTGCCAACCGCATGCTGGATGTCAGCCTGCACTGGCTGGCTCGCTAAGCGTTCACTGTTCCCAGGGCTGACCACCTGTACCGGGGCGAATCGGCAGCTTCTGCTGCAAGGCAGCCTTGGCCAGCATGTGGCAGCTGACTGGCGCGGTAATGAACAAAAACAGGGTAATCAGCAACTCGTGCAAGCTGAGGCTCTGCTCACTGACGCTGAAGTGGATCATTGAGGCGATGACCATGCCACCCACTCCCAGGGTGGTGGCCTTGGTCGGCCCATGCAGACGCGTATAGAAGTCCGGCAGGCGATACAGGCCGATGGCTCCGATCAGCGCGAACAGGCTACCGAGCAAGAGAAACAGCGCCACCAGCGCTTCGATCCAGGGATGCATAGCTCCTCCTTTATTCGATGATGTCGCCGCGCAACAGGTATTTGGCGACCGCCACCGTACCGACGAAGCCCATCAGGGCGATCAGCAAGGCCGCTTCGAAAACGATGTTCGAGCCCAGCCAGATACCGAACAGCACGATCAGCGCAATGGCGTTGATGTACAGGGTATCCAGGGCGAGGATACGGTCCGGCAAGTCAGGCCCCTTGAACAGCCGGGCCAGCGTCAGCAACACCGCCAGACCGATCAGCACCAGGCACAGCGGGATCACTAGGCTGAGCATGGGAATACCTCCAGCAGTGGCGCCTCATAGCGCGCCTTGATTTCCGCCACCAGCGCCGCGCTGTCCTGCACATTCAGGCAATGCAGCAACAGACGACGACGGTCATCGGAGAGATCGGCGGACACCGTACCCGGAGTCAGCGAAACGATGCTGGTCAGCAGGGTCAGGGCCAGCTCGTCATGCACCTCCAGCGGCACTTCGACGAAGGCCGGCTGCAGATCGTCCATGGAACCGAGGATACGCCGGGACACCTGCAGGTTGGCGATGACGATATCGCCCAGCACGCGCAGAAAGAACGGCAACAGTCGCCAGGGCTGACGCGTACGCGGCGGATTGATCCACAACACGCGACTGAGCAGGGGAATCAACACGCCCAGCAAAGCCCCCAGCAGCCATTGCCCAGCGCTGAAATCGTTGACCAGCAGCAGCCAGACCAGCAACAGCGTCAGGCTTAGCCAAGGGTGAGGCAAACAGCGGGCGATCATGTGCGACCTCCGGAAACCAGCGCCAGGTAAGGGGCAAGATCGAGCAACTGGCGCGCCGTCGCCTCACAATAGGCCAGCACCGGCCCGGCCAGCAGTACCAGAACCGGACTGCAAGACAGCAACAGGACGCAAGCCAGGGTACGCCCGCCATCCACCTCAGCACGCCCGTGCACATCCCGCGCGGTACGCCAGAACAGGGTGCTGCCGGCGCGGCTCAGCGCCACCAACACCAGCAGGCTGGCCAGCAGAAGCAGCGGCCACAACCACAAGGCTTGCGCGGCGGGCGTGGCTTGCAGCAACAGCAGCTTGCCAAGAAACCCGGAGAAAGGCGGCAGGCCAGCCACGGCAATTGCCGCAAGGAAGAACAAGCCACCCAGCAGGCGGCCTTGCAGAATAGCCGGCCCCTGCTGCAATTCGCCGGCCTTGTCGCCACGCTGGCGGGCAATCAGGTCAGCCAGCAGGAACAGGCCACCCGCCAACCAGGTACTGTGCAGCAGGTAATAGAGGCTGGCACTCAGCGCCTCGACATGGCCCATAGCCAAGCCGGCCAGCAGGGTGCCTACCGACACCAGTACCAGATAACCCAGCAGCACACCCAGGCTACGCGCGGCCAGCGCACCCACAGCCGCCAGCAGCAGAGTCAGCAGCGCCATGGGCCACAGCCAGGCATGCCCGAGGCCTTCCAGCGCGCCGGCGGCACTGCCAAAGAGCAGCGTGTAGACACGCAGAATGGCGTAGAAACCCACCTTGGTCATCACCGCAAACAACGCGGCAACCGGCGCACTGGCGGCGGCGTAGGCACGCGGCAACCAGAAGTACAGCGGCAGCACGGCGGCCTTGAGGCCGAACACCAGCAGCAGCAACAGCCCCGCAGCGGCCAGCAAGGGTTGCTGATCGGGCGTAGCCTGGGCCACCTGGCGTGCCAGGTCGGCCATGTTCAGCGTGCCGCAGATGCCATAGAGCACCCCCACGGCAATCAGGAAAAACGACGAGCCGAGCAGATTGAGCACCACATAGTGCAGCCCCGCGCGCACCCGCGCAGCGCCCGCGCCATGCAGCAACAGGGCATAAGAGGCAATCAGCAGGATCTCGAAGAAGACGAACAGGTTGAACAGGTCAGCCGTCAGGAATGCGCCATTGATGCCCAGCAACTGGAACTGGAACAGTGCATGGAAGTTGGCACCGCGCTGATCATCACCACGGCAGGCATAGAACACCGCGACACTGGCCAGCAACGCGGTCACCAGCAACATCAGGGCTGCCAGGCGATCCAGCAACAACGCAATACCGAAAGGAGCAGGCCAGTCTCCCAGCGCATAGCTGTACAGCTGCCCGCTGTCAGCCTGCCAGAGCAGATAGCCGGCCAGCGGCAACGAAGCCCAGGTTGCCAGGCAGGACAGCAAGCGCTGGTGTACCAGATTCAGGCGCGCGGCAAACAACAGCAAGGCGCCACTCAACAGGGGCAGCAGGATAGGCAGGATCAGCGCATGGTTCATGGGCGCGGCTCCTCGCCATCGACATGATCATTGCCCTGCTCGGCCAGGCTGCGCAGTGCCAGCACTACGACAAAGGCGGTCATGGCAAAGCCGATGACGATGGCGGTGAGCACCAGTGCCTGCGGCAGGGGATCGGCATATTCACTGGACTGGCCAATGACCGCAGCCGCCCCGCTCTTCAGGCGCCCCATGGCAAACAGGAACAGGTTGACCGCATAGGAAATCAGCGTCAGCCCAAGTACCACGGCAAAGGTGCGGGCACGCAACAGCAAATAGACACCACAGGCCGTCAGCAGGCCAAGCGTGATGGCATACAACGCTTCCATCAGGTTGCCTCCTTGGTAGCGGGTTCCTGAGTCAGCTTGCCCAGGTTGGCAAGAATCAGCAGCGTGGTACCCACTACCGTGAGATACACGCCCAGGTCGAAGAGCATCGCCGTGGCCAGTTCGAATTCCCCCAGCAGCGGCAGGCTGAAGTGACCGAAGGCAGTAGTGAGGAATGGCCGGCCAAACAGCCAGCTGCCCAGGCCGGTCAGCGTGGCCAGGATGACCCCCAGAGCCGCCATACGGTGATAGTTGAAGGGCAGGCGCTGCTGCGTCCACTGCACGCCCATCGCCACGTACTGCAGGATCAGCGCGACAGCCGTTACCAGGCCGGCGATAAAGCCACCACCCGGCAGGTTGTGGCCGCGCAGGAAGATGAACACCGAGACCAGCAACGCCATCGGCAGCAAAATTCGCGACAAGGTGGCCAGCACCAGCGGGTGGCGGTCACGCGCCCAACTGCGCCCCTGTGCATCGGTGCTCGGCTGGAACAGGCGCAGGCCGTGCAACAACGCGTAGATGCCAACACCGGCAATCGCCAGCACGGTAATCTCACCCAGCGTATCGAAACCGCGGAAGTCCACCAGGATAACGTTCACCACGTTCTTGCCGCCGCCGCCCGGCACGCTGTTGTCGATGAAGAATCCGGAAATGTTCTCATAGGGCCGGGTCAGCACCGCATAGACCAGCGTAGCTACCAGCGTGCCAATGCCCCCGGCCAGCAGGAAATCGCGCAGGCCGCGCAGGCTGCTCGATTCCTGCGGGGTATAGGCCGGCATGAAGAACAGGGCAAGCATCAGCAACACCATGCTCACCACCTCGACTGACAACTGGGTCAGCGCGAGGTCCGGCGCCGAGTAGCGGGTAAACAGCAGGCTGACCATCAGCCCCACCACGCCGACCGCCAGCAAGGCCACCAGGCGCTGGCGATGAAATAGCACGGTGGCCAATGCGGCCAGCGCCAGCAGCAGCAAGCCCAGCGCCGTGATGCCATCCAGCGGCATGCGAGGCAAAGTCCCCCCCAGACTGGGTAGCGGCTCCAGCGCGACGGCCACCAGCACCAGGGCGGCCAGCATCATCCAGGCCAGATAGCGTTGCAGCGAACCGTTCTCCAGCCTGCCGGTCAGCCAGCCTGAAAGCGCCACAAGACGTTGCACCTGCTGCTCGAAGAAGTCCTTGGCGTCCACGCTGGGCAAGCCGGCATACCAGCGAAACAGTGGCTGGCGCAGCGCATAGACCAGAATCCCCCCCAGCAATGCCACCACACTCATTGCCAAAGGCAGATTGAAGCCATGCCAAATCGCCAGGCTGTAGCTCGGCAACGCAGCATTGACACTGGCCTCGGCCGCTACCGCCAGCAAGGGCGCTACGGTATAAGCCGGCAGCATGCCAACCAGCAGGCAAAGGAAGACCAGCACCTCGACCGGCACCTTCATGTAGCGTGGCGGCTCATGCGGCGGGTATTTGGGCAGGTTGATCGGCTCACCATTGAAAAACACGTCGTGGATGAAACGCAGTGAGTAGGCCACCGAAAACACCCCGGCCAGGGTCGCCGCTGCGGGAATCAGCCAACTGAAGCTACCCAGCATGTGCTGGTCGAGGGTTTCCCCGAAAAACATTTCCTTGCTCAGGAAACCGTTAAGCAGCGGTACCCCGGCCATCGCCGAAGACGCCACCATGGCCAGCACCGCGGTATGTGGCATGTACTTCCACAAGCCGTTGATGCGCCGCATGTCGCGACTCCCCGTCTCGTGATCGATAATACCGGCGGCCATGAACAGCGAGGCTTTGAAGGTGGCGTGGTTGATCACATGGAAAATCGCCGCTACCGCCGCCAAGCGCGAATCCAGCCCGAGCAACAGGGTAATCAGCCCCAGGTGGCTGATCGTCGAATAGGCCAGCAGGCCTTTCAGGTCGTGCTGGAATAGCGCCATGCAAGCGCCTACCAGCAAGGTGGTCAGCCCCGTCAGGCTGACCAGATAGAACCAAAGCTCATGCCCGGACAATGCCGGATAGAGACGCGCCAACAGGAATACCCCGGCTTTCACCATGGTCGCCGAATGCAGGTAAGCCGAAACCGGGGTAGGCGCCGCCATCGCGTGTGGCAGCCAGAAATGGAAGGGAAACTGCGCCGACTTGGTAAAAGCGCCCAGCAGGATCAGCACCAGCAACACGGGATAGAGCGCATGGGCCCGCACCTGATCACCGGCCGCCAGCACATCCTGCAACTCAAAGCTGCCGACCACATACCCCAGCAGCAGGATACCGGCCAGCAGCGCTAGGCCACCACCCGCTGTCACCGTCAAGGCCATCCGCGCACCACGCCGAGCGTCGCTACGCTGTCCCCAGAAGCCAATGAGCAGGAAAGACGAAAGGCTGGTCAGCTCCCAGAACACCAGCATGAGCAACAGGTTGGATGACAACACCACCCCGAGCATCGCCCCCATGAACAGCAGGAGATAGGCATAAAAGCGCCCCATGGGCTCTTCTTTGCCCAGGTAATAACGTGCATAGAGGATGACCAGCAAGCCAATACCGAGGATTAGCAAGGCGAACAGCAGCGCCAAGCCATCCAGGCGCAAGCTGAAGTTGAGGCCCAACTGCGGCAACCACTGCCAGTACAGGCTCGGACGCGCGCCATCGATCACCGCCCCCGCCTCCCCCAGCAGCAGCCCCAAAGCCAGCAAGGGTGCCAAGGCGGCTGCCACGGCACACAGCGAACGACCATAACGCTCGGCCAGCAAAGGCAGGCCGGCACCAAGGAACGGCAGGGCGATCAACAGCGCCAGGGTCATCTAGGGTGATCCTCCAAGCACCTCGGCGGTGCACTCGGCAAAAGCGCGGATTATCACGAGCCTGACAACAATCGTCAGGTACGCAATTATTTCCAAACACGAACGGAGTGGCCGCTGAACGTCATATGCCGATCAACAGGCCACGCAATGAGATAGCTTTCTAGCACAGGCCGTGCCAGAACGAAAAGCCGCCCCAGAACAGGGGCGGCGGCAGGTTCAGCGTGCGACGCGGCTAGTGCCGTTGACCGTGAGGATACGGACCCGGTCGCCCACACGGAAGATTTCGTTGGGCTGCACTTCCTGTACGTAGGCTCGCAGGCTGCCATCATCCTCGCGCACGGTAATCTCGACACCCTGGGTGCGGGTCAAGCCTTCCTCGGCAGCGGCACCCAGCATGCCGCCAGCCACTGCACCGATCACCGCGGCCACGGCACTACCCCGACCACCGCCTACGCTACTGCCACCGATACCACCGATCACCGCACCCGCCCCTGCGCCGATCGGCGTCTTGGTGCCTTCGATCTGCACCGGACGTAGCGACTCGATGGTCCCCAGGCGCACGGTCTGCACCCGGCGTGCTTCATCCCGACTGTAGGTATCGCCGCTCAGGTTGGAGGTACAACCAGCCAACCCCAGCAGCATGGCGCTGAGGGTAACACCCAGCCACATCGATTTACCCATGACTCTCTCCCTATGGCAGGTCGCCTCTGGCGCCCATGCATTGTTTGACTGCACCCTGTTAGAGCAGGGCGAGCGGCATCTGGTTCAATCCTTTGTGTTCTTCGAGACGCCAGCAAGGCGTAACTGGCCCTAGAATAGCTGCTCTTTCCCGTCAGCCCAATCATCAGGAGTGCCGCACATGGACTACTTCATCATTTTCATCACCACGGCCGCCGGACTGTATTTCCATTACTGGCTATACCGGCGCATCCGCCTGTGGACACAACGCGACCTGGCCTTATCCATGGCTGCAGACAACCCACAGATGCGCCCGTTCATGCTCGAACAACTGCAACAGGCCCAGCAACGCAAGCTGCGCGGCGCAGCGCTGGAAAACTTCCTGCGCCAGGCCGCTGCCAGCTACCACCAGCAAGCGCGCTGAGCGGCGCGCCGCTTAACCCAGGCAAACCACGCGCGGGCGCCCGAGCAGGCGATCAACCAGTACCGCCACCAACAACATGGCCAGTACCGGCAACAACCAGCCCAGGCTCTGCTCGGCCAAAGGCAGCCCACCAATCCAGGCCGGCACCCAGTCGTTCAGGCCGGCCGCAGCCAGGCCGTCGCACAGCCCAAACAACAGGGTCACCAGCATCACCGGCACGAACACCCGCGCCGGCGACAACCACAAGCGATCTGCCAGGCTCAGCGCCACCAACACAATGGCCAGCGGATAGAGTCCAACCAAAACAGGGATCGAAACACTGATCAACTGGGTCAGTCCCTGGTTGGCCACCAGCAGACTGAACACACCGAACACGACGACGACTGTGCGGTAGGACACCGGCAACAGATTGCTGAAAAACTCACCACAGGCCGTCAGCAAGCCTACCGCGGTGGTCAGGCAGGCCAGGGTAATAACCACCGCCAACAACAGGCTGCCTGACGTGCCAAAACTGTGCTGGACATACGCGGTGAGTACCTGCACGCCATTCTGCGCCTCACCGGCAATGCCCTGGCTGGTCGCCCCCAGATAGAACAGTGCCAGGTAAACCAGCGACAGACCGCAGGCAGCTATTACCCCGGCAATCACCGAGTAGCGGGTTACCAGCGCCGCTGCACTGACCCCACGATCACGAATGGCCGTGGCGATAACGATGCCGAACACCAGTGCACCGAGCGTATCCATGGTCAGATAGCCCTGCAGGAAGCCCTGCACGAACGGCGCCTCGCGATAGCTGTCAGCCACCTGGCCAATCTCTCCAGCCGGAGCAAACGCCGCAGCGCCACCCAGCACCAGCAAGGCGGCCAGCAATACCGGGGTGATGAATTTACCAATGCGATCGACCAAGCGCCCGGGATTGAGTGCCAGGAACAACACCGCAGAAAAATACACCAGCGTGTAGATCAACAAGGCCTGCGCGCTATTGCCAACGAAAGGCACCACGCCCATCTCGAAAGACACTACGGCAGTGCGCGGTGTTGCGAAGAGCGGGCCGATTGCCAGGTAGACTGCCACGGCCAGCAGGCTACCGGCCACCTTGCCCAGCGGTGCAGTCAGGCGATCCATCCCCCCCCCCACACGCGCCAGTGCCACCACGGTCAACAGGGGCAGGCCGACCCCGGTAAGCAGAAAGCCCAGTGCGGCCTGCACGAGGTTTTCCCCTGCGGCCAGCCCGGCGCTGGGCGGGAAAATGATATTGCCAGCCCCGAGGAACAGGGCAAAGGTCATAAAGCCAAGGGCCAACAGGTCCTGGCTGCGCAATTGGTTCATAAGCGTTAGCACCACACGGAAAGTATTCGGTTCGGGCGCGTGCTCGGGCGGTTGGCCGCACGCTGTGCGTGCCAGCGGTTGGCTGGCTGCACAACAGACCATCAGCCTCCTTGTGGGAGGCAGCGGCTTGACAAAGTGGCGCACCTTAAAGGAAGCCGGCAGGTACCGCGATGCACAGCCGGCGGAGCGTCGGCAAGACATTCAGCAATGTCGCATATCTATAACTTGACCTGGCAATCAGCTTATCGCCCCTGCTACAGCAGCCCAGCACATGCAATCCGCTGGCAAGCCACAACGAAGCGGATTATTGTCAGATGAGTGCTCTGGTATCGCACCGTACCGGCGTACCGTTTCCATCACAAAAGGAGTTTGCCCATGAAAAAACTGCTCACCCTTGGCCTGGCTGCCCTGCTGCTGACCGGCTGTGCCAGCGAGTACCTGTTGATCACTAACAACGGTGATGTGCTGACCAGCTACGGCAAGCCGGAACTCGACAAGAACAACGGATTGCTGGAGTTCACCGATAGCGAAGGTCGCATTCAGCAGGTGCCTCAAGACACCATCAAGACGGTGATCGAACGCTAGTCCAGATAGCCCCGGCGGGTCATGCAGTCCCGCCGGGAGCGGCGTTCAGAGGAGCGCCTCGTCCGCCATCAGACGAGCGACTTCGCACAACGCCAACTCCTCCTGCCCCTGCCAGTCACCGGCGAGCGCACTCAGGCGCAGTACATGCGTGTCATGCTGGCAATCCACCTGCATCCAGTGCAGCGTGCCGGCGGGCAGGCTTAGCCCCTCCCCCGCATCCAGCCAGAGCTGCCAGACCTGCTCCTGACAAACCAGCGACAGTAGACAACTGCCCTCCAGCACCAGGCGCGCCTCTGCCCCGACAAAGCGCTGCGGCATGCCCAGGCGCTCCCGGCAGCCTTCCGATAAGGGCTGGTGCGGGCCACAGCTCAACAACTGCAAGGCTGGTAGAGCGGCCAGAAGCGCTTGCACACCCTCGAGCTGGCGCACGGCTTCCAACCAATCATCGTTAGCCTGACGAGCACGTCGCCAGGCTGCCGTATCAGGCAGGTGCAGGAGTGTCACGCCCGCCTCAGCCAGGGTCGTGGCAATATCCTCGGCATGCGTCAGGGTCTTCCAGGGCTGGGCAGGCTGGGCCAGGGCAAACACACTCAAGCGACTCATGGGCAACTCCAGGTCAGCGATCAACAGGCAGGCGCCAGGCCAGTAACAGAAAAGCCAGCAATGCAGCCAGACTGGCCAGCGCGAAGGTCCAGCTCGCCCCCAGGACAGTCCAGGCATAGCCCGCGTACAGGGCTCCCAACGCACCACCAATACCCGACAGGGTGGCATAGAGTGCCTGCCCCTGCCCTTGCTGGCCAGCGGCAAAGTGGCGCTGGATGAAATGAATGGCAGCGGCGTGGAAACAGCCAAAGGTGGCAGCATGCAACAGCTGACTGAACAGCAGCAGCGCCAACTGATCTGCCCACCAGGCCAGCACCTGCCAGCGCAAGGCGGCCAGCAACAGGCTAAGCAGCAACAACTGGCGCAGCGTCACGCGCGCAAGGATCGGCAGCATGGCGAGGAACAGAAGGATTTCCGCCACCACCCCCAGCGCCCACAGCTGACCAATCAACCCGCGGCTGTAGCCCAAACCTTCCAGATACAGGCTGATAAAGGTGTAGTAAGGGCCATGGGACAACTGCATCAGCGCCACCGCCAGGTAGAACAACAGCACGCCCGGGGCACGCAACTGCTGCAGAAAACCGCTCGCGGCACGCGCCGCCGCCACCGTCTGGCGCACATCGGGCACCCACAGACTGGCCAGCAAAATACCCGCCATGATGAGCAGCAAGAGCCAGGGATAATGGCGCAACGGCAACCACTGCAGCAGATATCCCAGGCCCACCACGCTGACGATGAAGCCCACCGACCCCCACAGACGCAGGCGGCTGTACAACTCCGGACGCTCCTGCAGGTGCGCCAGGGTCAGTGCTTCGAACTGTGGAAGCACCGCATGCCAGAAGAACGCATGCAGGGCCATGACCAGCGCCAGCCAGAAGAACTGCTGACTGACGAAGATCAACGCCAGACTGAGCAGCGTGGCCAACGCCCCCAGGCGCACGATAAGCAGCCGCTGACCACTGCGATCAGCCAGCCACCCCCACAGGTTGGGTGCCAGACAGCGCATAAGCATGGGAATAGCCAGCAACTCACCGATGCGCGCCGCGGAAAAGCCCAGCTCGGCGAGGTACAGCGCCCAATAAGGCGCCGTAGCCCCCAACAAGGCAAAGTAAAAGAAATAGAAGCCGGACAGGCGCCAATAGGGCAAGGCGGCGCGCATTGACATCACCTTGTGGCGAGTAGCGCCGGGCTAAGCCACACAAGGCAGAGGGACATTCAGCACTGTCCCAACACCGGCGTCTGTACACGCACCTCGGCATTCTGACCACGCTGGCGCAACAGGTGGTCGAGCAGCACGATGGCCATCATCGCCTCGGCGATCGGCGTGGCGCGGATGCCGACACAGGGGTCGTGGCGGCCCTTGGTGATAACGTCCACCGGGTTGCCGTCGACATCGATGGAACGCCCCGGCGTGGTAATGCTGGAGGTCGGCTTGAGCGCCAGGTGCGCGACGATCGGCTGGCCGCTGGAGATGCCGCCGAGGATGCCGCCGGCATTGTTGCTGAGGAAGCCCTCGGGAGTCAGCTCATCGCGGTGCTCGGTGCCGCGCTGGGCCACGCAGGCAAAGCCGGCACCGATTTCCACACCCTTGACCGCGTTGATACTCATCAGCGCATGGGCCAGGTCGGCGTCCAGGCGATCGAAAATCGGCTCACCCAGTCCGGGCATCACGCCTTCGGCGACCACGGTGATCTTTGCGCCCACCGAATCCTGGTCGCGGCGCAGCTGGTCCATGTAAGCCTCCAGTTCGGGCACCTTGTCCGGGTCGGGACTGAAGAAGGCATTCTGCTCGACGCTGTCCCAGGTTTTGAACGGGATCTCGATCGGACCGAGCTGACTCATATAGCCACGAATGATGATGCCCTGCGCAGCCAGCACCTTCTTGGCGATGGCGCCGGCGGCCACGCGCATGGCAGTTTCGCGCGCCGAGCTACGCCCGCCGCCGCGGTAGTCGCGGATGCCGTACTTGTGATGGTAGGTATAGTCGGCGTGGGCCGGGCGGAACAGATCCTTGATCGCCGAGTAATCCTTGGACTTCTGGTCGGTATTGCGGATCAGCAGGCCGATGGAACAGCCGGTGGTCTTGCCCTCGAACACCCCGGAGAGGATTTCGACGACGTCGTCTTCCTGGCGCTGGGTGGTGTGGCGGCTGGTGCCCGGCTTGCGACGATCAAGGTCGTGCTGCAGGTCAGCCAGGCTCAGCTCGATGCCCGGCGGGCAACCGTCGACGATGGCCACCAGGGCCGGACCGTGGCTCTCGCCGGCCGTGGTGACAGTGAACAGCTTGCCAAAGGTGTTACCGGACATGCAGCAGCTCCGCAAATTCAGCAGGATCAAAGGCCGCGCAGTATAACAGCGGCTTCAAGCGCAGCGCATAGCGGCCGATAGCTTGTTGGCCTGGCGCAATGCTTGCGGCAGACTGCAGAAAACCACCACAGGCCCTGCGCATGAGCGAAACCGCCCCACATAGCCCGGAGACTCCCCTCGCCAGCGAGGCTGAGGAACTGCCGAGTGCTTTCCCACGGGAAGACCAGGCGCATCCCTGGGCCGACCTGCCGGCCGAGCGTTTTCAGCTATTGCGCCTGGCCCCCTTGCCGATCGAACGCAAGAGTGGTGCGCGCCCCCTGCGCTTTGTCGAGCTGGGCCGGGTCGAACGCCATCACCCACGCCTGAGCCTGCTACGCCTGAGCCTGGCCCTGCCCGGCCAACTGCTGCACAAGGAAGACAACCTGCTGGAAATATGGGTCGATCATGGCCATAAACGGGTTCGCCTGGGGCCTGCCGGCGGCCTGAGCCTCAACCCGGAAAACCGCGGCCTGGGCCGTTTCATCCTGGCCCAGGCGATTCTCTGGCTACGCCAGCGTTGGGCGCATTACCTGCTGGAAGGGCAACTGCTGCAACCGAAGAACCCGCTCGACGAGGAGCTGCGGCAACGCCGCGAGCAAATGCTCGACAGCCTGGGCATTGCCTACGAGTACCTTGATCCACTGTTTACCCAGCTGCAGCTGAAGCCCTGTCGAATCAGCGAGCTCAAGGGTGAGTGGAACCGCGACAAAGTCCAGCTGGTCAGCCTGCTGGATGCCGCCAACATGCTCCAGCAGGCTGACCAGAACCTGCGCGAGCAGGATGCCCGCCTGCGCCAACTGAACGAGCAACTGCGCGCCCACAAGCGCGACGAGCATGGCCTGCGCTTCACCATCACCAGCCTGCTGGTGTTCTGCCTGTTTCAGACTGGCCTACTGATCTGGATGGCCCTGGCCTGATCAATCCTTCTGCACGCGGCTGCGAAACAAGGCTTGGTGCTGGCGACACTGCTCGGCGCTCAGCATGAACACCCCGTGCCCACCCTGGCTGAACGACTGCCAGGCGAAATCCACTTCCGGGTACAGCGCCTCGACATGCACCTGGCTGTTGCCGACTTCGACATACAGCAGACCGCGTTCATTGAGATGATCAGCTGCTTCGGCCAGCAACTGACGCACCAGATCCAGGCCATCCTCGCCACAGGCCAGGCCCAGCATGGGCTCATGTCGGTACTCGGCCGGCATATCGGCAATATCCTCGGCATCCACATAAGGCGGATTGCACAGGATCAGATCGAAACGCTGCCCGGGCAGCCCGGCAAACCCATCGCCCTGTACGGTGTACACCCGCTGCTCCAGGCCATGTCGCTCGATGTTCAGGTTAGCCACTTCCAGCGCCTCGAAAGACAGGTCGCCCAGCACGACCTCCGCATCGGGGAAGGCATAGGCCGCTGCAATACCGATACAACCCGAGCCACAACACAGATCCAGCACACGCTGCGGTGGCTCGGCCAGCCAGGGCTCGAAGCCCTGCTGGATCAACTCACCCATGGGCGAGCGCGGGATCAACACACGCTCGTCGACCACGAACGGCAGCTCGCAGAACCACGCTTCACCGAGTAGGTAGGCCGTCGGCACACGCTCTTCGATACGTCGACGCAACAGATACTGCAAATGCTCGCGCTCGTCGTCCTCCAGAGCACAGTCCAGGTAGGCATCGGCCATGTTCCAGGGCAACTGCAAGGCGCCCAGAACCAGTTGCCGCGCCTCATCCCAGGCATTGTCAGTGCCGTGACCAAAGAACAGTTCATGCTGGTGAAAGCGGCTGACCGCCCAGCGGATATGGTCGCGCAGGGTACGCAGGGAGGAAGTAGTGGCCACGAAATGCGCTCCTTGAAAGGGGCCGGCAGTTTAGCCTGCCGGTCAAGCTGAAAAAAATATTTTGCCAGCCAGGCTGCGACATCTTGCCCCAGACGGGGCTTCCAGCTAGTTTGCAACAAATTTTTTCGACCGCCCGGCAGGCGCTCTAACAGGGGCAAAGCTCTCCAAGGAAGGCAGTCGCCGCTGCGGGCAGAACGCCACTTTCCCATCCTACGAGACGCCTACCATGGTTATTGAACCCTTCTCGCTGACCGGCTTGCTGGTCCTGGCGATATTCCTGATTGGCATGACGCTGATCATCTTCGAAGCCCAGCTGGAAATGGACAAGTTCAAGCCAGCGATGTTCATGATGTCCGGGCTGGTGGTCATTGGCGTGCACTATGCCTTCTACGACCCCAGCGGCTTCCCGCGTTTCCTCGAGGCGCAGAACGAAACCAAAGAGGAGCTGTTCGGGCTGATCGCCTTCATGGCCTTCATGTGGATGATCGTCGAACTGCTCAATGAACGTAATGTGTTCAATGCCCTGAATGGCTGGCTGAAAGCGCGTGGCCTCGGTGCACGCGGCATGTTCTGGGCGACCGGCGCACTGTCGGCGATGCTTGCGCCCTTCATCAACAACTTCACCACGGCAATGATCTTCGGCAAGTCGATCACCCACATGTCCAGCCACACCCGCTACCGGCATATCGCCCTGTGCAATATCGTCGTAGCGTCCAACAGCGGCGTCTGGTTTCTCGGCACTTCAACCAGCCTGATGGTCCTGCTGGCAGGCAAGATCAGCCTGCTGGGCCTGTTGCTGTTGCTACCCTCGGCGCTGATCGGCTGGCTGCTATTCGCCCTGGTCATGCACCTCTTCTACCTGCGCCCACTCAAGGGTGAAGATCTGCTGGACGTCAGCGACACGGTCGACAGCGCCCTCAAACCTGGCGGTGCCGGTATTGCCCTGGTCGGACTGCTCGCCGTGGTGGGTGCCGTACTGTGTAACGTCGTACTGCATGTCAGTATCGAATTCGCCATTGGCATCGGCCTGGGCTTCGTCGCCCTCTACACCTGGACCCTGATGCGCCGCGGCATCGAACTGCCCTGGCAGGATCAGCTACAAAAGGTCGAGTGGAACGCCCTGCTGTTCTTCATCGGCATCATCACCTCGGTGGCCTGCCTCAACCATGTCGGCTGGCTCAGCTACATCTCCCGACTGTTCGAGATGTTCGACCCGACCACGGTCAACCTGCTGCTCGGGGTTATCTCCGGGATCATGGACAACGTGCCGGTAGAGGCCGCCGCGCTGATGTCCAAACCCAACCTGGGCGCTGACCAGTGGGCTCTCAACACCCTGATGGTCGGTATCGGCGGCTCGCTGACTGTCGTCGGCTCGGCAGCCGGGATCATGGCCATGACCCTGGATCGCAGCTACAGCTTCGGCGTCCACCTGCGCTTCCTGCCGGCCATTCTGGTCAACTTCTTTGGCTCGCTCGGCGCCTGGTACGTGCAATATCAGGTATTCGCCCTGTATTGAATCGCGACGGTTCACAACGGACGGCAGAGGACTGACAATAGCGCCCTGCCGTCAACAAGGAACCGCCAATGTCCAGCGTCAAGACCCTGCTACAGCTGACCGGGCGCAGCTATGCGCCGGCCAGCCTGAAGAATGCCACCCTGGTGGTGATCGATACGCAGGAAGAATACCGCAGCGGTGCCTTACGCCTGCCCGCGCTGGAAAGTGCCGTGGCGGAAATCAGCCGCCTGTTGCAGCAGGCCCGCGAACAGCAACGTCCCATCGTGCATGTTCGTCATCTGGGCGTGCCCGGTGGCATCCTCGACCCCAGTGGCCCGCGCGGCGCACATCTCCCCGAGTGCATCCCGCAGCCTGGCGAAGTGCTGATCGAGAAGCGCCTGCCCAATGCCTTCTCCAATCCGCAACTGCATGAGCAGCTGCAAAGCATTGGCAATCTTGACCTGATCGTGGTTGGTTTCATGACTCACTCCAGTGTCAGCACCACGGTCAGAGCGGCCAAGGACTACGGTTATCGCGTCACCCTGGTCGAGTCTGCCTGCGCCACCCGCGACCTGCCCGACCGCACCGGTGGCAGCATGCCAGCTGAGCAGGTACAACGTGCCGAACTGATTGCCCTGGCTGACAACTTTGCCTGCGTGGTCGACAACCTGCAGGCGCTCAACTGAGTATCCTCCAGGAACCGCTCGCCTCCGATACGGTCTCACGGCCAACCCTGCGAGGATCGCCGATGAAGTCGAACAACGGTTTCAACCCCCGCTGCCTGCGCCAACACACGGTGCGCTGCTGGCCACTGCGCCTCCTCGCCCACGCCCTGCTGCTCGGCGGACTGCTGTTGACTGGGCTGGCCGGATTCAGCGTCTGGTCTTATCGCACAACGCCCGCGGCGGACATGGAACAGGCCATTGCCTACCTGGCAGGTGCCGGCCTGCTGCTGGCAAGTGCCTGGTTGGTACGTCGCCGTCAGGGTCGCCGCCTGCAACACAACAGCCTGGTGCTTGATCCACGTCTGCTGAAGAAGGGTCGCTGAGCGGGTGGCAACCCGGGTAGAATGCCGCCCCCTTGTGGAGAGCCCGATGCAAGACGACGATTTTTCCCTGTTCACTCGCCAGATACACGGCATACGCCGGCTACAGGTCGACCAGGCCGACACGGGCAAACCCCGAGCTGATCGACAATTGATCGAGCGACGCCGTCAACAGGCGCTACAGACCACAAGTAGTCTGCAGGTGGACGGTCTGTCCGATCTGTTCGTCATTGATGTCGGCGCCGAAGATGCACTGTACTGGGGGCGTGACGGCCTGCAGGATAGCCAGCTGCGCAAACTCAAGGCTGGCCAGGTGGCCTTCGAAGGCAGCCTCGACCTGCATGGCATGAGCGTGGAAAAAGCCCGGGAAAACCTCTGGGAATTCCTCGCCGAAGCCACCCGCCTGGAAGTGCGCTGCGTGCGCATCACCCACGGCAAGGCCGCGCGCCTCGATGGCCGCAAGCCCTTGCTGAAGAGCCACGTCAACACCTGGTTGCGCCAACACCCACACGTACTCGGTTTCACTTCCTGCCTGCCGCGTCATGGCGGCACCGGCGCACTCTATGTGTTGCTCAAGCGCAGCATGCTCGAAGGGCGCGACGAATAAGTCGTCCGCCTGCCGCACCCGCCCCGTATTGCCAGAGACCCCTGCCATGCCCCTGCAACAGCATTACCACGCCATCCTTGAACAACTGGGTGAAGACCCGGCTCGTGAGGGCCTGCGCGATACCCCCAAGCGTGCCGCCAAGGCCATGCAATACCTGTGTCGCGGTTACCAGCAAAGCCTTGAGGAGGTCACCAACGGCGCGCTGTTCAGCTCGGACAACAGCGAGATGGTGCTGGTGCGCGACATCGAGCTGTACTCCTTGTGCGAGCATCACCTGCTGCCCTTCATCGGCAAGGCCCAGGTAGCCTACATTCCCAACGGCCAGGTGCTGGGCTTATCCAAAGTAGCGCGCATCGTCGACATGTATGCGCGGCGCCTGCAGATCCAGGAAAACCTTACCCGGCAGATTGCCGATGCCATCCAGCAGGTGACTGGCGCACTCGGCGTAGCCGTGGTTATCGAAGCCCAGCACATGTGCATGATGATGCGCGGTGTGGAAAAGCAGAACTCCAGCATGGTCAGCTCGGTCATGCTCGGCGAATTCCGCGACAACCCAGCTACACGCAGTGAATTTCTCAGCCTGATTCGTCGCTAACCAGGAGTGACCATGCTTATCAAGACATTACGCCTGGCCCTTGGCCAACTTATCGTACTGCTCGACCTGCTGACCCGCCCACGCAAGCAACAGCGCACGCCACAGGCCCAGGCCGAAGTCGAACAGGCCGCCCAACACTTGGCCCTCTACCAGTTTCACGCCTGCCCGTTTTGCGTGAAGACACGCCGCGCCCTGCATCGCCTGAATGTGCCGGTTGCTCTGCGTGATGCCAAAAACAACGCCGAGCATCGCCAGGCACTGGCCGAACAGGGTGGCAAGATCCAGGTGCCCTGCCTGCGCATCGAAGAAAACGGCCAGAGCCAGTGGCTCTACGAATCCAAGGCGATCATCGCCTATCTGGAGCAACGCTTCGCCTAACAGGCCATGGCCAGGTGCCCGGGCTGGCTGGCAACCCGTGCCAGCCAGGCACGCACAGCCGGATAAGCGTGCAGCGTAAAACCCGCCTGCTCGGCCACATGGCTGTAGGCATATAACGCAATATCCGCCAGGGTGTACTGCTCCCCGACCAGAAACGGCGTGCGCTGCAACTGCTGCTCCATCACCCGGAAGGCCTTGTCGCCGCCCAACAGGCACTGCGCGTATTCATCGCGACGCTCATCCGGCAAGCCCTAGAACAGGCGAATGAAGCGCGCGGTAGCGACATAGGGTTCGTGGCTGTATTGCTCGAAGAACTGCCATTGCAGCATTTGTGTACGCAAACGCGGCTCGTGCGGAATCCAGGCCGTGCCGTCGGCCAGGTAGTTGAGGATGGCATTGGACTCCCAGAGAAAGCTGCCATCCTCCAGCTCCAGCAGAGGAATCTTGCCGTTGGGGTTCTTGGCCAGAAACTCGGCGCTGCGCGTTTCGCCCTTGAGCACATCGACAGCCTGCCACTGGTAATCCTGCTGCAACAGGTTCAGCAGCAGTTTGACCTTGTAGCAGTTACCGGAACGCTCATCGCCATAGACCTTGAGCATGGCTAGCACACTCCCTGCGCCCGACGGATCACCGCCGCCAGGCGGCGCAGGCCCTCAGACAGCTTTTCCGGCGGAACGTGGCTGAAGTTCAGCCGCAGATAACCCGGATTGGCCTCGGGATCGACGAAGAATGGCTCACCCGGCATGAACGCCACCTGTTCGGCCATGGCCGCCGCCAGCAGCTGGCGAGTGTCCTGCTTGTGCTTGAGGGTCAGCCAGAAGAACAGCCCGCCCTGCGGCACCTGCCAGGTCGCCAGGTCGCTGAAGTGCTCCTCCAGCGCAACCTGCATGGCATCACGACGCAGGCGATAGAAGTCGCGCAACTCGGCCAGGTGCGCGCGGTACTTGTCCGTGCCCAGCCACTGCAACGCCTGCCACTGGCCAATACGGTTGGTGTGCAGGTCGGCCGCCTGCTTCAAGCGCAGCAGATAAGGGAACAGATCCGGCGTGGCGATCAGGAAACCGACGCGCAAGCCCGGCAGCAGGGTCTTGGACAGCGTGCCGGTATAGATCCAGCTGGCCCGTTTGAGGCGGCTGACAATCGGCGTAGCGTCCGCCTGGTCGAATACCAGCTCGCGATAGGGTTCATCCTCGATCAGGGTGACCTGGAATTCATCCAGCAGCGCCGCCACGGCATCCCGCTTGGCCTCGCTGTAACGCACCGCAGAGGGATTCTGGAAAGTCGGGATCAGGTAGGCGAAAGCCGGTTTGTGCTGCTGCAGCCGCTCGCGCAGCACCGCCAGATCAGGGCCATCAGCTTCTTGTGGCACAGTCAGGCAGTCGGCACCGAACAGCTGGAAGGACTGCAGCGCAGCCAGGTAGGTCGGTGCCTCGAGCAGAATCTCGGTACCCGGATCGATGAACAGCTTGCTGGCCAGATCGAGCGCTTGCTGCGAACCGCAAGTCACCAGCACCTGACTGGCATCGCAGGGCACACCAAGGCGGCGCGCCTCGGCGGCAATCGCCTCACGCAGTGCCGGCTCGCCTTCGCTCATGCCGTACTGGCTCAGCGCCGCCGGCATCTCGTCCCACTCCACCTTCGGCAGCATCGGCTCGGCGGGCAAGCCGCCGGCAAAGGACATGACTTCCGGGCGCTGCGCGGCAGCGAGGATTTCACGGATCAGGGAGCTTTTCAGGCGGGCGATGCGTTCGGAGAAGGCCATGGAAATACCTGGGTGCAAAAGACAAGAAAGATGAGTCAAACTGATTGACCGAAACTACGCCGCCACCCAGGGATACGTCAATATGCCTGACCTAAAAAATCCACAGGTGCAACAGGCCGCCATGGAAGCCTTCTTCTTTGGCTACCAGGCCTTCACCGCCAAGCCGGACGAAATGCTCGCGCGCCGAGGGCTGTCGCGCGTGCATCACCGCATCCTGTTCTTCATCGCCAAGTACCCGGGACTGAGCATGAAGGAGCTACTTGGCTACCTGGGGGTGAGCAAGCAGGCACTCAATACGCCCCTGCGCCAGCTGATGGAAATGCATCTGGTGCAGAGCGAGGCGGCCGCCGATGACAAACGCAAGCGCCTGCTCGGTTTTACCGCCGAAGGTGCACGCCTGGAACAGGCCCTGCGCCGTGAGCAGGCACGCCTGCTGCAACGCGTCTTCGCCGAGGTGGGCGAAGACGCCGTGCAGGGCTGGTTGAAGGTCAACCTGGCCCTGGCCCACGGTCGCAACGTCGGCTCGTGACTGTACGGCTCACTGACCCGCTGACTGTACCGTGACGTCCGGCACGCTCAACGCCTAGGCTTGCCTGCTGTCGCGGAGCCTGTCATGACCCCAGAACTGCTGTTGGCCTTTGTCCTGTTTGCCTTTGTCACCTCGGTCACCCCGGGGCCTAACAATATGATGCTGCTGGCCAGCGGCGTGAATTTCGGCCTGCGCCGCAGCGTGCCACACATGCTCGGAGTAAGCCTGGGCTTCATGCTGCTGGTGCTGGCTGTCGGCCTGGGTCTGGGCCAGCTGTTCCAGCGCTGGCCGTTGCTGCACGCGCTGCTGGCCTGGGGCGGCGCGACCTACCTGTTGTACCTGGCCTGGAAGATCGCCCGCAGCGTCGCGCCGAGCGACAGCGGCGCAGCCCCCGGAAAGCCCTTTACCTTCGTCCAGGCCGCGGCCTTTCAGTGGATCAACCCCAAGGCCTGGATCATGGCGATCACCGCCATAGGCACCTACATCCCCCAAGAGGATTTCCTCGGCAATCTGTTGCTGCTTGCCCCACTGTTCGCCCTGGTCAACGGGCCCAGCGTAGGTCTCTGGACCGTGGCCGGCAGCCTGCTACGCAAGCTGTTGCAGGACTCGCGCAAACGGCGTCTGTTCAACCATGGCATGGCCATGCTGCTGGTACTGTCGCTCTACCCCATCCTCGCCGAGCGTGGCCTATGAGCATGCCGTTTTTGCAGCGCCTGTGGCGCGACTCAGCCCCCAGCACCCTGATCGCCGGCTTCATTGCCATGCTCACCGGCTACACCAGCTCGCTGGTCCTGATGTTTCAGGCGGGCCAGGCAGCCGGCTTGAGCAACGGACAAATTTCCTCATGGATCGCCGCCCTGTCGATCGGCATGGCCGTGTGCTGCATCGGCCTGTCCTTGCGCTACCGCGCACCGGTAATGATCGCCTGGTCGACGCCAGGCGCCGCACTGCTGGTCAGCAGCTTGCCGCAAGTGCCCTACGGGGAAGCCATTGGTGCCTACATACTGGCTTCCGCATTGATCGTGCTGATCGGCCTGAGCGGTAGCTTTGATCGTCTCATGCGGCGTATCCCCGGCTCGCTAGCCGCCGCCCTGCTGGCCGGGGTGCTGTTCAAGATCGGCCTGGAAATCTGCGTAGCCGCCGAACAGCAGCCCGTCCTGGTCATCGCCATGCTGCTCGCCTACCTGCTCGGCAAACGCCTGTGGCCACGCTACGCCGTACTCGCTGCCCTGCTGACCGGCAGTCTGCTGGCCGGCTGTTTCGGCTTGCTGAACTTCGAGAGGTTCCAGCTACAGCTGGCGACCCCGCACTGGACCACCCCCAGCTTCTCGCTGGCGGCGACGATCAGCATCGGCATTCCGCTGTTCGTCGTCGCCATGACCTCGCAAAACCTGCCCGGCATGGCGGTACTGCGCGCCAACGGCTACGACGTACCGGCTTCCCCCTTGCTGACCAGCAGCGGTCTGGCTTCGCTTCTGCTGGCGCCCTTCGGCAGCCATGGCATCCATCTGGCGGCCATCAGTGCTGCACTCTGCGCCGGTCCGGAAGCCCACGAAGACCCCCGCCGACGCTATACGGCTGCCGTCTGTTGCGGGCTGTGCTACGCCATCGCCGGGGTTTTCGGAGCGACGCTGGCGGCGCTGTTCAGCGCCCTGCCGAGTGCACTGATCCTGTCCATTGCCGCTTTGGCGCTGTTCAGCTCGATCAGCGGCGGCCTGACCCAGGCGATGAGCGAGCCGAGCGAACGCGAAGCGGCACTGTTGACCTTTCTGGTCAGCGCCTCGGGCATGACCCTGCTGGGGATCGGCTCGGCGTTCTGGGGCCTGGCCGCCGGGCTGCTGTGCCTACTCCTGCTACCCGGCAACGCACAAAAAAAAGGCGCCTGAACAGGCGCCTGGCAAGCCCCGAAGGACTCAGATGACCGTCGCTCCGCCATCGACCACCAAGGCATGCCCGGTGGTAAAGGCCGCCTGGTCACAGCACAGGTAAAGCACCGCCATGGCCACTTCTTCGACGCTACCAATGCGCCCCACCGGGTGCATGGCGGCAGCAAATTCGCCCTTCTTCGGGTCGGCCTGATAGGCACGGCGGAACATTTCGGTATCGATCACCGCCGGGCATACCGCATTGACGCGGATGTTCTTCTTGGCGTATTCGATGGCCGCCGACTTGCTGAGGCCAATCACCGCATGCTTGGAAGCGCTGTAGATACTCATCTTCGGTGCCGCATTAACCCCGGCTACCGACGCGGCATTGACGATGACCCCGCCGCCCTGGCCAAGCATCAGGTTCAGTTCCTCGCGCATGCACAGCCAGACACCTTTGACATTGACGCCCATGATGGCGTCGAAGGTTGCTTCGTTGCCTTCGCCCAGACGCCCCTGTTCGATCTCGATACCGGCATTGTTGAAGGCATAGTCAATGCGACCGTAGCGCGCCTTGCCGGCCTCGATGAGCGCCTTGACCTGCTCAGCGCAAGTCACGTCGCATGCCTGGAAAAAAGCCTCGCCGCCGGCAGCACGAATCAGCTCGGCAGTTTCCTCGCCACCGTGCGCATCGCGGTCAGCCAGCACTACCTTGAGCCCTTCGCCGGCAAAGGCCAGCGCCGTGGCCCGGCCAATGCCTGCTGCTGCCCCCGTCACCAGGGCGACCTGCCCGGAAAACTTCATCGCCATTGCATGATCCTCTGCATTGAGTAAAAAACCCCTGCAGTCTAGTCATGCCGGGCCTGGCATCGGCAGCATCATCAGCCGGGTAATGGTCGGACCATGCGGCGCATTGATCATGCGCGCCCTGAGCGGCTCAGCGTAGCTCGGCCAGCACCCCTGCCAGCGCCTGGGCCGGATCACTCGCCTGGCTGATTGGCCGACCGATCACCAGGTAGTCGGCACCAGCGAGCAACGCCTGGGCCGGCGTGAGAATACGCTTCTGGTCATCCGCGGCGCTGCCGGCGGGGCGAATGCCCGGTGTGACCAGTTTGAGCTGTGGCTGGGTCTGCTTCAAGGCCGGTGCTTCCTGGGCGGAACAGACCAGGCCATCCAGGCCAGCCTCGGCAGCCAGGCTGGCCAGACGCAACACCTGCGCCTGCGGCAGCACATCCAGGCCGATACCCACGAGGTCATCGCGCTCCATGCTGGTCAGTACGGTCACCCCGATCAGCAAGGGGCGTGGCCCGGCGAGCTTGTCCAGCTCGTTGCGGCAGGCCGCCATCATGCGCAGCCCTCCACTGCAGTGCACATTGACCATCCACACACCCAGCTCGGCGGCGGCACGTACCGCCATGGCCGTGGTATTGGGAATATCGTGGAATTTCAGGTCAAGGAATACCTCGAAGCCGCGCCCCTGCAGGTCCTCGACGATAGCCGGGCCGCAGCGGGTGAACAGCTCCTTGCCGACCTTGACCCGGCATTGCTGCGGATCTAACTGGGTAGCCAGCGCCATGGCGCTTTCGCGGTTGGGGAAATCAAGGGCGACGATGAGGGGGGACTGGCAGGACATGGACAGCTCTCGGCAAAAAAACGCTGGGCATTCTAGCAGGCCGGAGTGCCGACCGGCGCAAGGCAGGCCAGCGCCCAGGCAACTATGCTGTTAATCAGCCCGAAAACGGCCAAGGAGGACGCCCATGCTTACCCACCCAACCCTGTTCCTGCTCGGTCTTGCACTATCCGGCGCCCTGTTGGCCGCACAACCTGAACCGCCGGCGCTGCATTACCTGACCGAATCATTCCCCCCCTACAACTACAGCGACAGCAACGTGCTGCGCGGCATTGCCGTGGATTTGCTGGTCAGCGCCACCCAGGGCAGCGCCCAGCCGGTGACGCGCAGCCAGATCCGCTTGCTGCCTTGGCCGCGCGCCTACCGCATGGCCCTGCAGGAGCCTGGCAGCGTGCTGTTTTCCACCACACGCAGCGCCGAGCGTGAAACACTCTTCAAATGGGCAGGCCCTATCTGTGCAACCCGGGTCGTACTGCTCGCCCTGAAAAGCCGGCAGATCCGCATCGATGATCCACAACAGCTCAGGCAATACCGCATCGGCGTAGTGCCCGAGGATATCGGCGAAGTCGCCAGCCTGCGCGTCGGCGTGCCACGGAAGCAACTGCAGCGTTCATCCAGCGCCGATGCCCTGGCCCGCCAGCTGCATGCCGGACGCATCGACCTGTGGGCCTACGACGAGCATGTGGCACGCTGGTTCCTGCGCAATGTGCGCCTGGACCCGGAGGATTTCGAAGTAGTCCACGTGCTGCAGGAAGGTGAGTTGTGGTACGCCTTTCATCCACAGACCGATGATCAGCAGGTACGCCAGCTACAGGAAGCCCTCGATCGTGTACGCCGCCTACCCGGCAAGATCGGCCCGAGCCTATATGACGATATCCTGCTCAATTACCTGTAGCTGTAGCCGGCTGGCGTAGTCGGCCTGATCTCTGCAACACTGCACAGGCCATCAATCGCCCTCAAGGAGAACAGCATGCCTTGGTATGCCTGGCTGATCATCGCCCTGGCCCTCGGCGCGATCATCGGCAACCTGCTGCTGCTACGCGACAGCGCCCGCAAGATCGACCTCACACCCGAGCAACTTGAGCGCATACGCCAGCGCAACGCCCAGGCCGATCGCGACGAACAAGCCTAGCGTGGTTAACGCGCCTGCAGGTCGTAGCGCGCCAGCAAGGCGGCATATTCGGCCGTGCCCCGCAGCTGTTCGAGCAATTCACTGAGCTGCGTGCTGCTGATCGGTGCTTGCGCCCGCAGCAACGCCTGATGCTGGTAATACTGATCGGCGCGCTCTGATACCAAGAGGGCCTGACGTAGCTGCGGGTGCCGGGTCAGGTACAGGGCCAGGTAAGAACGCGCCACCACGGTAAGATCGACACGACCGCGCTGTACCATCAGCAGGTTACTGTCGTGCGAGTAGGTCAACACTGCCTGGAAGGTTTGACGTAGTTGTTCCTGGTCGGCGTTGAAGCCGGCAAAGCCGTAGTGGTAGCCGCTGTACAGGGCCATGCGCTTGCCAGTGAAATCATCGAAATAACGCTGATCACGCCCGGCCATGGCCTTGGCCACATACACCTCGGTATCCTCGATCAGCAGATCGACAGTTTGCACCGGCTGCGTCTGCCAACCCCAGCGCAACGACTCGAAAAACATCAGGTCGACACGCCCGCGCGCCATGTCCTGATAGCGCCGGGTAGCCGAAGTCGGCACCAAGTGGAAGCGAAAGTCAGCCTGCTGGCGATTTAGCAAGACCAGCAGCTCCGGCAACAGGCCGGCAGCACCGGCACGCTCCGGATGCTCGACATAGGGCGGGAAATGGTAGGCGCCGACACGCACATCCTGTGGTTCGGCCAGTGCCTGCAGGGAATGGAACAACAGCATGAGGGCCAAGCCCACCGGCTTCAGCCCGCGCCAGGGTAACGACATCAAAACCTCAACTGATCAATGAGGACGCCTGAAGTGTCAGGCTAGCGCAGTGCCAGCCGTTTGCCAGTTCAGCGTTCCTTGATGACCAGCGCCAGGGCTTCCTCTGCCAACTGGTCCAGGCTCATCGGGCCATCGGCACGAAACCAGGTGGTTGTCCAAGACAACGCACCGGTCAGCAAGCGGCGCATGATGAACGGATCGCTATGGAAGAACCCGGCATCCCGTGCCTCGTTCAGCACCTGCAGCCAGAGCTGCTCGTAGGTGTCACGCAGACCGAGAATATAGGTACGCCCCTCGTCGGACAGCGAACGCCACTCGTACACCAGCACGCCCATGGCTTCGCCGGTACCGCCCATGATCGACTGCAGCTCACAGCGAATCAGCGCCAGTACACGTCCGCGAATATCCTGCGCATCGGCCAGCGCGGCCTGCATCAATGCCGTGTTGTAGCGAATGGTCTCCTCCATCACCGAACGGAGGATCTCATCCTTGCTCTTGAAGTGATGAAAGATGCTCCCCGACTGGATACCCACCGCGCCAGCCAGATCACGCACCGTAGTGCGCTCATAACCCTTGCTGCGAAACAGGTGTGCAGCCGTTTGCAGCAGTTTGCCGCGTGCACTCTCGGGGTCGGTGACCTGGCCGCTGGCCACCAGTTGCTGCATGACCTCACGGGCTTTCTGCTCATCCAGACTCATGTCTTGGGCCTCATACTGCTGATGCCGCGCACTCTAGGCGCAGGCAGCCAACCAAGCAAGCGCTTGGATTAAATTGCCACACCCTCTTTTCAACCAAGCGCTTGCTTGGTAGTGTTCGCTTCACCCTATTCATGTGTTGCGGATAACTCCAATGACCCAAACCGTACGCATCGGCTGCGCCTCCGCCTTCTGGGGCGACACCTCCACCGCCGCCGCCCAGCTGGTTCGTGGCGCCGAACTGGATTACCTGGTGTTCGACTACCTCGCCGAAGTGACCATGTCGATCATGGCCGGAGCGCGCATGAAGAAGCCGGACGAGGGCTATGCCACCGACTTCGTCGAGGTGCTCGCCCCGCTGCTGGGCGAAATCGCGCAGAAGAAGATCCGCGTGATCAGCAACGCCGGCGGCGTCAACCCGGCCTCCTGCGCCAAGGCCCTGGCCGCTGCCTGCGAGAAGGCCGGGGTCAATCTGAAGATTGCCGTGCTGCACGGTGACAACCTGCAGCCCAAGCTGGGCGAACTGGCCAAGGCCGGCACCACCGAGATGTTCACCGGCGCCCCGCTGCCGCCCATGTGCGTGTCGGTCAATGCCTACCTCGGTGCGCCGGGAATCGTTGCTGCTCTGGAAGCCGGCGCCGACATCGTCATTACCGGCCGCGTGGTCGACAGCGCCGTGGTCAGCGCCGCGCTGGTACATGAGTTCGGCTGGAGCTGGACCGACTACGACAAGCTCGCTCAAGCCGCGCTCGCCGGTCATATCATCGAATGCGGCGCGCAGTGCACCGGTGGCAACTTCACCGACTGGCGCGACGTGCCGGACTACGAACACATCGGCTTCCCGGTCGTCGAGGTGCAGGCCGATGGCCGCTTCGTGGTCGCCAAACCCGAAGGCACCGGCGGGTTGATCTCCACCCTCTCGGTGGGCGAGCAGATGCTCTACGAGATCGGTGACCCGCGTGCCTATTACCTGCCCGATGTGGTCTGCGACTTCACCCAGGTGCAACTCACCCAGGTCGGCGCCAACCGCGTCGAACTGAAAGGCGCCCGCGGCCTTGCGCCGACCAGCCAGTACAAGGTCAGTGCCACCCACCCGGACGGCTTCCGCTGCACAGCCAGCTGCCTGCTGGCCGGTATCGATGCCGCAGCCAAAGCCGAGCGCGTCAGCCAGGCCATCATCGCCAAGACCGAAGAGATGTTCGCCGAACGCGGTTGGGGCCCGTACAAGGAAGTGTGCATCGAGCTGCTGGGCACCGAGGCCACCTATGGCCCCCGCAGCCAGCGCGCTGACACCCGCGAAGTGGTGGTCAAGCTCGGCGTGCGCCACGCCAAGAAGGAAGCGCTGATCCTGTTCTCCCGCGAGATCGCCCAGGCGGCCACCGGAATGGCGCCAGGCCTGACCGGCATCGTCGGCGGGCGCCCCACCGTGTACCCGGTGATCCGCCTGTTCAGCTTTCTGGTCGACAAGAGCGCCTGCGCGCTGGAGATCGAAATCAACAACGAGCGCCAGCCGGTCACCCTGCCGGAAGTCGCCGTGTTCGACGCGGCCCAGATCGCCAGCGAGGCTGCCCTGCCCGCCCCGGCCGGCAGCGCCGATGCAACGGTACCGCTGGTCAAGCTGGCCGTGGCCCGCTCCGGTGACAAAGGCAACCACAGCAATATCGGCGTGATGGTCAGAAAGCCCGAGTATCTGGCGTGGATCGCGGCTGCGCTCTCCGAAGGCGCCGTGGCGCAATGGATGGCGCATGTACTCGACGGCCAGAGCGGCAAGGTCAGCCGCTGGCACCTGCCGGGCAGCCACAGCCTGAACTTCCTGCTGGAAAACGCCCTGGGTGGCGGCGGCGTGACCAGCCTGCGCATCGATCCGCAGGGCAAGGCCTTCGCCCAGCAGCTGCTGGAATTCCCGATTCCGGTGCCGCGTGCACTGGCTGACAGCCTGTAAGGACAACACGCACGATGAGTTACGACTCCGTATTCAAGCCCGGCCTGTTCAGCGGCCAGACCATCCTGGTCACCGGTGGCGGCAGCGGTATCGGCCGCTGCGTGGCCCACGAACTGGCTCACCTGGGCGCCCAGGTGGTGCTGGTCGGCCGCAAGCTGGAAAAGCTGGAAAAGACCTGCGGCGAAATCCTCGAAGATGGCGGCAAGGCCAGCTTTCAGGTCTGCGACATCCGTGACGAGGAAGCGGTCAAGGCCATGGTCAAGGCGGTCATCGCCGAGCACGGTCCCATCCATCATCTGGTCAACAACGCCGGCGGCCAGTTCCCGGCCCCGCTGATCGGCATCAACCAGAAAGGCTTCGAGACGGTGGTACGCACCAACCTGGTCGGCGGTTTCCTGGTGGCCAAGGAAGTCTACCTGCAGAGCCTGAGCAAGACCGGCGGCAGCATCGTCAACATGCTCGCCGACATGTGGGGCGGCATGCCCGGCATGGGCCACTCCGGTGCCGCCCGCGCCGGCATGGAGAACTTCACCAAGACCGCCGCCTACGAGTGGGGTCATTCGGGCGTGCGGGTCAATGCCGTGGCACCGGGCTGGATTGCCTCCAGCGGCATGGACACCTACCCCGAGTCGATGAAGAACATGATCCGCAACCTCAAGGACCACGTGCCGCTGCAGCGCATCGGCAGCGAGTCGGAGGTGGCTTCGGCCATCGTCTTCCTGCTCACCCCGGGCGCCAACTTCATCAGCGGCAACACCATCCGCATCGACGGCGCCGCCAGCCAGGGCACCCGTGCCTGGACCCTGGGCAAGGCGAAATCCAGCGAGTCCTACAACGGCTTCCACCGGGCCTACCTGCCCGACGTGTTCAAGGAGTAACCCGATGCCTGTCATTCAGTCGGAAATCGACGTTCACGGCGAAGGCTTCGCGCAAAACCGCGAGGCCATGCTTGCCGCCATCGCCAGCTTCCGCGACGTGGAGCAGAAGGTGCTGGACAAGGCCAATGAGGCCAAGGCCAAGTTCGAGCGCCGTGGCCAGCTGCTGCCACGCGAGCGCCTGAACCTGCTGCTCGATCCGGGCGCACCGTTCCTCGAGCTGTCCTCGCTGGCCGGCTACAAGCTGCACGACGACAAGGACGGCAGCATGGCCGGCGGCGGCATCATCGCCGGCATCGGCTACATCGCCGGTGTACGCAGCCTGGTGATCGCCAACAACAGCGCGATCAAGGGCGGCACCATCTCGCCCACCGGCCTGAAGAAATCCCTGCGCCTGCAGCAGATCGCCTTCGAGAACAAATTGCCGGTGGTGACCCTGGCCGAAAGCGGCGGCGCCAACCTCAACTACGCCGCCGACATCTTCGTCGAGGGCGCACGCGGCTTTGCCAACCAGGCGCGCATGTCGGCCATGGGCCTGCCGCAGATCACCGTGGTGCACGGCTCCAGCACCGCCGGCGGCGCCTACCAGCCAGGCCTGTCCGATTACGTGGTGGTGGTGCGCGGCAAGGCCAAGATGTTCCTCGCAGGCCCGCCCCTGCTCAAGGCTGCGACCGGTGAAGTGGCCACCGACGAGCAACTGGGCGGCGCCGAGATGCATGCCCAGGTCGCCGGCACCGCCGAATACCTGGCCGAGAACGACGCCGATGGCGTGCGCCTGGCCCGCGAGATCGTCGGCATGCTGCCGTGGAACGCGCAACTTCCGGCGCGTCCGGCCAAGACCTGGCGCGAGCCGCTGTACCCGGCCGAGGAACTGCTGGGCATCGTCCCCGCCGATGCCAAGAAGCCCTACGACGTGCGCGAGATCATCGCGCGCATCGCCGACGGTTCGGAGTTCCTCGACTTCAAGAACGAGTTCGACAGCCAGACTGTCTGCGGTCACCTGCAGATCGAAGGTCACAGCTGCGGCATCATCGGCAACAACGGCCCGATCACCCCGCGTGGCGCGGCGAAAGCGGCCCAGTTCATTCAGCTGTGCGAGCAGAGCAATACGCCGATCCTGTTCTTCCACAACACCACCGGCTTCATGGTGGGCACGGAGTCCGAGCAGAACGGCGTGATCAAGCACGGCTCGAAGATGATCCAGGCGGTGGCCAACGCCACCGTGCCCAAGCTGACCATCGTCGTCGGCGGCTCCTACGGCGCCGGCAACTACGCCATGTGCGGCCGCGGCCTCGACCCGCGCTTTATCTTCGCCTGGCCCAACAGCAAGACCGCCGTGATGGGCGGCGCGCAGGCCGGCAAGGTGCTGCGCATCGTCACCGAGGAGAAGCACCTCAAGGAAGGCAAGGAAGCCGATCCGAAAATGCTCGACATGCTCGAGCAGATGACTGCGCAGAAACTCGACAGCCAATCCACCGCGCTCTACGGCACTGCCAGCCTGTGGGACGACGGTCTGATCGACCCGCGCGATACCCGCAAGCTGCTGGGCTTTCTGCTCGACATCTGCGCGGAGGCCGCGGTACGGCCGCTCAAATCGTCCACCTTCGGCGTCGCCCGCCTGTAACCCCATTAGGAGCCTGCATCATGATCTTTACCCAGGAACACGAAGAACTGCGCCGCACGGTCAAGAATTTCGTCGAGAAGGAAATCAACCCGCACGTCGACGAATGGGAAAAGGACGGCCGCTTCCCGATCCACGAAATTTTCAAGAAGGCCGGTGATCTGGGCCTGCTGGGCATCTCCAAGCCGGAAAAGTTCGGTGGCATGGGCCTGGACTACAGCTACTCCATCGTCGCCGCCGAAGAGTTCGGCACCATCCGCTGCGGCGGCATCCCGATGTCCATCGGCGTGCAGACCGACATGTGCACCCCGGCCCTGGCCCGCTTCGGTTCCGATGAGCTGCGCGAAGAGTTTCTCAAGCCCGCGATTGCCGGCGACATGGTCGGCTGCATCGGCGTCTCCGAGGTCGGCGCCGGCTCCGACGTGGCCGGTCTGAAGACCTCCGCGCGCAAGGACGGCGATGACTACGTGATCAACGGCAGCAAGATGTGGATTACGAACTCTCCGAGTGCCGACTTTATCTGCCTCTTGGCCAATACCAGCGACGACAAGCCGCACGTGAACAAGTCGCTGATCATGGTGCCGATGAAGACCCCGGGCATCACCGTCAGCCCGCACCTGGACAAGCTCGGCATGCGCAGCTCGGAAACCGCTCAGGTGTTCTTCGACAACGTGCGCGTACCGCAGCGCTACCGCATCGGCCACGAAGGCGCCGGCTTCATGATGCAGATGCTGCAGTTCCAGGAAGAGCGCCTGTTTGGCGCGGCCAACATGATCAAGGGCCTGGAGCACTGCGTGGACAGCACCATCGAGTACTGCAAGCAGCGCCACACCTTCGGCAACCCGCTGATCGACAATCAGGTCATCCACTTCCGTCTGGCCGAACTGCAGACCGAAATCGAAGCCCTGCGCGCCCTCGTCTACCAGGCCACCGAGATGTACATCAAAGGCCGTGACGTGACCAAGCTGGCCTCCATGGCCAAGCTCAAGGCCGGCCGCCTCGGCCGCGAAGTGTCCGACGCCTGCCTGCAGTACTGGGGCGGCATGGGCTTCATGTGGGACAACCCGGTTTCCCGCGCCTACCGCGACGTGCGTCTGGTCTCGATTGGCGGCGGCGCCGACGAAATCATGCTGGGCATCATCTGCAAGCTGATGGGCATTCTGCCCGGCAAGAAGAAGTAAGGAGCACGTCATGGCCGAGCTGCCGAACTGCGAAACCCTGCTGCTCAACCTTGAAGGTGGCGTGCTGCACGTCACCCTCAACCGCCCGGACAGCCGCAACGCCATGAGCCTGGCCATGGTCGGTGAGCTGCGCGCGGTGCTCGACAGCGTGCGCGCCAACGCCGAGGTACGCGCCATTGTCCTGCGCGGCGCCGGCGGCCACTTCTGTGCCGGCGGCGACATCAAGGACATGGCGGGAGCCAGAGCACGCTCTCAAGGTGAAGGGCGCGGCGACGCCTACCGCGAGCTGAACCGTGCCTTCGGCGCCATGCTGGAGGAATTCCAGCAGGCACCGCAGGTGGTGATCGCTCTGCTCGAAGGTGCCGTGCTGGGTGGCGGTTTCGGCCTGGCCTGCATCAGCGATATCGCCATCGCCGATCAGGCCTGCAAGTTCGGCCTGCCGGAAACCACCCTCGGCATCCTGCCGGCACAGATCGCCCCCTTCGTGGTCAAGCGCGTGGGTCTGACCCAGGCACGCCGGCTGGCGCTGACCGCGGCCCGTTTCGACGGCGCCGAGGCCCTGCGTCTGGGTCTGGTGCATTACTGCGAAGCCTCAGATGCCGCGCTGGAACAACGCCTGGGCGAAGTACTCGGCCAGGTGCGCCAGTGTGCACCGGGCGCCAATGCGGCGACCAAGGCCCTGTTGCTGGCCACCGAGCAGGAGGCTCTGGGCCCGCTGCTGGATCGGGCCGCCGAGCAGTTCGCCGCCGCCGTCATCGGTGCCGAAGGCATCGAGGGCACCATGGCTTTCGTGCAGAAACGCGCTGCCCGCTGGGCACAATAAGAACATCGAACGGAGCAGCACCATGCCCGCCTTCAACAAGATTCTGATCGCCAACCGCGGTGAAATCGCCTGCCGCGTCATGCGCACCGCCAAGGAACTCGGCTACCGCACCGTGGCGGTGTACTCCGAGGCCGACGCCGGCGCCCGCCACGTGCAGGTAGCCGACGAGGCCGTGTGCATCGGCCCGGCGCAGGTCAACCAGTCCTATCTGGTGATCGACAACATCATCGCTGCCGCGCAGAAGACCGGCGCCGACGCGATCCACCCAGGCTACGGCTTCCTCTCCGAGAACGCCGACTTTGCCCGCGCCTGTGAAGCCGCCGGCATCGTCTTCATCGGCCCGACCGTGGAAGCCATCCACCTGATGGGCAGCAAGCGCCTGTCGAAGATCGCCATGCTCGAAGCCGGCGTGCCCTGCATTCCCGGCTACGAAGGCGCGGCCCAGGACGACGAGACTCTGGTGCGTGAAGCCGAGCGCATCGGCTACCCGCTGATGATCAAGGCCAGCGCCGGCGGCGGTGGCCGCGGGATGCGCCTGGTGCATCAGGCCAGCGAGCTGCAGGAGCAGATCCGCACCGCCCGTTCGGAAGCGCAGAACGCCTTCGGTTCCGGCGAGCTGATTCTGGAGCGCGCGGTGATCCGCCCGCGTCACGTCGAGATTCAGGTCTTCGGCGACCAGCACGGCCATATTGTTTACCTCGGTGAGCGCGACTGCTCGGTGCAGCGGCGCCACCAGAAAGTGGTCGAGGAAGCGCCCTGCCCGGTGATGACGCCCGAGCTGCGCCGCGCCATGGGCGAGGCGGCGGTCAAGGCCGCCGCGCGGGTCAACTATGTCGGCGCCGGCACGGTGGAATTCCTGCTCGATGCCAGCGGCGAGTTCTTCTTCCTGGAAATGAACACCCGCCTGCAGGTGGAACACCCGGTCACCGAACTGATCACCGGGCAGGACCTGGTGGCGTGGCAGATCCGCGTGGCCGAAGGCCAGCACTTGCCGCTCAAGCAGGACGACATCACCCTCACCGGCCATGCCATGGAAGTGCGCCTGTACGCCGAGGATTCGGCGCACAACTTCCTGCCGCAGACCGGCCGCGTGCTGCGCTGGGAGCCGGAGCTGCTGGAAGGCATCCGCATCGACCATGGTCTGGTCGAAGGTCAGGAAGTCACGCCCTTCTACGACCCGATGCTGGCCAAGGTCATCGCCTACGGCGCCACCCGTGAGGACGCCCGGCGCAAGCTGGTGCGTGCCCTTGAGAACTGCGTGCTGCTGGGGGTCAACGGCAACCAGCGCTTCCTCGCCAACCTCTTGGCCAACCCCGAGTTCGCCGCCGGCAACGCCACCACGGCCTTTATCGCCGAGCACTTTGCCAGCGACGAAAGCCTGACCCCGCAGGCGCCAGCCGCCAGTGAGCTGGCCATCGCCGCCGCCCTGCTCTATCAGGAATCGGCCAACAGCCGCAGCCACCAGTCCGGTCTGGCTGGCTGGCGCAGTGCCGGTAGCGCGCCGTGGCGCTTCATCCTCAAGCAGGGCGAACACAAGCACAGTGTCGAGCTGGATGTGCTCGGCGATGGCGCCCAGCCGCACCTGCGCGCCCGCGTCGGCGACAGCCAGGTTGAACTGCGCCTGCTGGCCAGCGACGGCCGCTGGCTGACCCTGGAGCAGGACGGCATCCGCCGCCGCCAGGCCTACCAGCACGATGGCGACCGCCTGTGGCTGTTCGGCCACTTCGGCAATCTGGAACTCACCGACGTAACCCACGAACCGGCCGGGGGCCAGAACGCCGCCAGCTCCGGTGCGGTGAAGGCCCCCATGGATGGCGCCATCGTCGATGTCCTGATCGAGGAAGGCGCCCGCGTCAGCAAGGGCCAGCTCCTGGTGGTGCTGGAAGCCATGAAGATGGAACACCCGCTCAAGGCCGGCGTCGACGGCGTGGTCCGCCGGGTCGGCGTGAGCCAGGGCGACCAGGTCAAGAACCGTCAGCTGCTGGTGGAAATCGAAGCCGACCCAGCCTGATCGCCACGCGCCACTGGCTGATACCAAGCCCCGCGCCAGAGTCTTCTGGGCGGGGTTTGCCCACTTCTGTGCAAGCGCCCTTATGGAGGCCAAATGTCACTTAACGGCAAGACCCTGTTCATCACCGGCGCCAGCCGCGGCATCGGCCGGGAGATCGCGCTCAAGGCCGCCACCGACGGCGCCAATATCGTGGTCGCGGCCAAAAGCGCCGAGGCCCACCCAAAACTGCTAGGCACCATCTTCTCGGTAGCCGAGGAAATCGTCGCCGCCGGTGGGAAGGCCCTGCCCCTGCAACTGGACGTGCGTGACGAGGAAGCGGTGAAAGCGGCCATGGCCCAGGCTGCCGAGCACTTCGGCAGCATCGACGCGCTGATCAACAACGCCGGCGCCATCCGCCTCAAGGGCGTGGAGCATCTGGAGCCCAAGCGCTATGACCTGATGTTCCAGATCAACACCCGCGCGGTGATGGTCTGCAGCCAGGCGGCGCTGCCCTACCTGAAGAAAACCCAGGGTCATATCCTCAGTCTGTCGCCGCCGCTGAACCTCGACCCCAAGTGGTTCGCCAGCTACGGCCCCTACACCACCACCAAGTACGGCATGAGCATGCTGACCCTGGGGATGCACGAGGAATTCAGGAAATACGGCATCAGCGTCAACGCGCTGTGGCCCAAGACAGTGATCGCCACCGCCGCCATCGAGTTCGAGGCCGGCGGCCCCGCCGTGATGAAGGCCGCGCGCCTGCCGGCGATCATGGCCGATGCCGCCCATGCCATCCTCAGCAGCAGCGGCCGCTGCATCAGCGGCCGCCTGCTGATCGACGAGGAGATTCTGCACGAGCAGGGCCAGACGGACTTCGAGCAGTACCGTTATGACCCGGCCGGGCAACTGATGACCGACCTGTTCGTCGAATAACCGCCTGTTACAGCAGGTCGCCCGGCACGCGTACCCAGCCTTCCATGAGGATACGTGCCGAACGCGACATGCTCGCCTTGGTCACCGTCCACTGCCCGTCGGCCTGCACCGCCTGAGCGCCGACGCGCAGGGTGCCGGACGGATGACCGAAGCGCACCGCCTCGCGTTCGCCACCGCCCGCCGCCAGGTTGACCAGGGTGCCGGGCACCGCCGCCGCCGTGCCGATGGCCACCGCGCAGGTGCCCATCATCGCGTGGTGCAGCTTGCCCATGGACAGCGCACGGACCAGCAGGTCGACCTCGTCGGCCGCGATGGTCTTGCCGCTGGACGCCGTGTAGGTTTTGGGCGGGCTGACGAAGGCAATCTTCGGCGTGTGCTGGCGGGTCAAGGCCTCTTCGGCACTCTTGATCAGGCCCATGCGCAGCGCGCCGGCCACGCGGATCTGTTCGAAGCGTGCCAGCTGTGCCGGATCGCCGTTGATGGCCTCGCGCAGCTCGGTGCCCTGGTAGCCGATGTCCGCGGCGTTGACGAACACCGTGGGGATGCCGGCGCTGATCAGGGTGGCCGGGAAGGTACCGACGCCGGGGACCTCCAGCTGGTCCACCAGGTTGCCGGTGGGGAACATCGAACCGCCCTCCTCGCCGTCATCCGACGGGTCGAGGAATTCCAGCACGATCTCCGCCGCCGGGAAGGTCACCCCGTCCAGCTCAAAATCGCCGGTTTCCTGCACCTGGCCATTGCTCACCGGCACATGGGCGATGATGGTTTTCTGGATATTCGCCTGCCAGATGCGCACCACGCAGGTGCCGTTCTGCGGAATACGCGCCGGATCGATCAGCCCGGCATGGATGGCGAAGGCCCCGGCGGCGGTGGACAGGTTGCCGCAGTTGCCGCTCCAGTCGACGAAGGCCTTGTCGATCGACACCTGGCCGTACAGGTAATCGACGTCGTGTTCCGGCTGGGTGCTTTTCGACAGGATCACGCACTTGGAGGTCGACGAAGTGGCGCCGCCCATACCGTCGATATGCGCGGCATAGGGATCGGGACTGCCGATCACCCGCATGAACAGCGCATCACGCGCTGCACCCGGCACCTGGCAGCTGGCCGGCAGGTCCTGCAGGCGGAAGAACACGCCCTTGCTGGTACCGCCGCGCATGTAGGTGGCGGGGATTCTGATCTGGGCTGCATGAGCCATAAAGCATTCTCCTCAAAGAAGACCGGGGCGTTGCCGCCCCGGTGATGCATCAGCCCTGGGACGACTCAAGGAAGTCCTGGGCGAAGCGCTGCAGCACGCCGCCGGCCTGGTAGACGCGCACGTCGGCCGCGGTGTCCAGGCGGCAGGTGACCGGCACGCGCAGTACTTCACCGTTGCGCCGGTTGACCACCAGGGTCAGCTCGCCACGCGGCGCCAGCGCGCCTTCGATGTCGTAGGTCTCGGTGCCGTCCAGGGCGAGGGTCAGGCGGGTGGTACCCGGTTTGAACTCCACCGGCAGCACGCCCATGCCGACCAGGTTGGTGCGGTGGATGCGCTCGAAGCCCTCGGCGACGATCACCTCAACCCCGGCCAGGCGCACGCCCTTGGCCGCCCAGTCACGCGAGCTGCCCTGGCCGTAGTCGGCACCGGCGACGATGATCAGGTTCTGCTTGCGGTTCATGTAGGTTTCGATGGCTTCCCACATGCGCATGACCTGGCCTTCCGGCTCGACGCGGGCCAGCGAGCCCTTCTTCACCTGGCCATCGACCACCACCATCTCGTTGACCAGTTGCGGGTTGGCAAAGGTCGCACGCTGCGCGGTCAGGTGGTCGCCACGGTGGGTGGCGTAGGAGTTGAAGTCCTCCTCCGGCAGGCCCATCTTCGCCAGGTACTCGCCCGCTGCCGAATCCAGCAGGATGGCGTTGGACGGCGACAGGTGGTCGGTGGTGATGTTGTCCGGCAGGATCGCCAGCGGCCGCATGCCCTTGAGGGTGCGCTCACCGGCCAGCGCGCCTTCCCAGTACGGTGGACGGCGGATGTAGGTGGACATCGGTCGCCAGTCGTACAGCGGGCTGTCGGCTTCCTTGACGGCGCCCAGGTCGAACATCGGGATGTAGATCTGCTTGAACTGCTCCGGCTTCACGCTGGCAGCGACGATCGCGTCGATCTCCTCGTCGCTCGGCCACAGGTCCTTGAGGGTGATCGGCTGGCCGCTGGCATCATGGCCCAGTACATCCTGCTCGATATCGAAGCGCACGGTACCGGCGATGGCGTAGGCCACCACCAGCGGCGGCGAGGCGAGGAAGGCCTGCTTGGCGTAAGGGTGGATGCGCCCGTCGAAGTTGCGGTTGCCCGACAGCACGGCGGTGGCGTACAGGTCGCGGTCGATGATTTCCTGCTGAATCACCGGGTCCAGCGCGCCGGACATGCCATTGCAGGTGGTGCAGGCGTAGGCGACGATGCCGAAGCCGAGCTTTTCCAGCTCGCTGAGCAGGCCGGCTTCTTCCAGGTACAGCTTGGCGACCTTGGAACCCGGGGCGAAGGAAGTCTTGACCCACGGTTTGCGCACCAGGCCGAGGGCGTTGGCCTTCTTCGCCAGCAGGCCAGCGGCGACCACGTTGCGCGGGTTGGAGGTGTTGGTGCAGCTGGTGATGGCGGCGATGATCACCGCGCCATCGGGCAGCAGGCCCTGGGCTTCTTCGGCCTTGGCGGCAGCCAGCTTGGCTTCGTCGGCAATGCCGCGCTCATGCAGCGCCGAGGTCGGCAGGCGCTTGTGCGGGTTGCTCGGGCCGGCCATGTTGCGCACCACGCCGGACAGATCGAACTCCAGCACGCGCTCGTATTCGGCGGTCTGCAGCGCAGTGGCCCACAGGCCGAGGGTCTTGGCGTACTGCTCGACCAGCGCCACCTGCTCCGGCTCGCGGCCGGTGAGCTTGAGGTAGTCGAGGGTCTGCTGGTCGATGTAGAACATCGCCGCGGTGGCACCGTATTCCGGGCACATGTTGGAGATGGTCGCGCGGTCACCGATCGACAGGCTGTCCGCGCCCTCGCCGAAGAACTCGACCCAGGCCCCCACCACCCGTTCCTTGCGCAGGAACTCGGTCAGCGCCAGCA
The DNA here is from genome assembly GCF_002234375.1 of Pseudomonas fluvialis. Taxonomy (GTDB): domain Bacteria; phylum Pseudomonadota; class Gammaproteobacteria; order Pseudomonadales; family Pseudomonadaceae; genus Aquipseudomonas; species Aquipseudomonas fluvialis. The sequence goes on along the minus strand of NZ_NMQV01000020.1, from coordinate 28,404 downwards.
CGATATCGGTGGCGGTAATGCCCGGTTGACGCTTGCCGGTGAGCTTGACGCCGACGATGTCGGGCAGGCGCATCATCGACGGATGGCCAAGCATCACCGTCTCGGCTTCCAGGCCGCCGACACCGATGGCGATCACGCCCAGCGCGTCCACGTGCGGGGTGTGCGAGTCGGTGCCCACGCAGGTGTCCGGGAAGGCCACGCCGCCGCGCGCCTGGATCACCGGGCTCATCTTCTCCAGGTTGATCTGGTGCATGATGCCGTTGCCGGCCGGGATCACGTCGACGTTCTTGAACGCGGTCTTAGTCCACTCGATGAAGTGGAAACGGTCCTCGTTGCGGCGCTCCTCGATGGCGCGGTTCTTCTCAAAGGCATCCGGGTCGAAGCCCGGCGCTTCCACCGCCAGCGAGTGGTCGACGATCAGCTGGGTCGGCACCACCGGGTTGACCTTGGACGGGTCACCGCCCTTCTCGGCGATGGCGTCGCGCAGGCCGGCCAGGTCGACCAGCGCGGTCTGGCCAAGGATGTCGTGGCAGACCACCCGCGCCGGATACCAGGGGAAGTCGAGATCCTGCTTACGCTCGATGAGCTGGCGCAGCGCGTCATTCAGCAGCTGCGGCTCGCAGCGGCGCACCAGTTGCTCGGCCAGCACCCGGCTGACATAGGGCAGGCGCGCCCAGGCGCCGGCCTGCAGGGCATCCACGGCGGCGGGGGCATCGAAATAGTCCAGCGCGGTGCCGGCCAGTGGTTTGCGAAATTGACTGTTCATGATTAGCGACGATCCTTGAGCGGCACGAAGGTCAGGTCTTCAGGGCCGACATAGTTGGCGCTGGGACGAATGATCTTGCCGTCGATACGTTGTTCGATGACGTGGCTGGACCAGCCGGAGGTGCGGGCGATGACGAACAGCGGGGTGAACATGGCGGTGGGCACACCCATCATGTGGTAGCTGACCGCACTGAACCAGTCGAGGTTGGGGAACATCTTCTTGATATCCCACATCACGCTCTCCAGGCGCTCGGCAATGTCGTACATCTTGGTGTTGCCCTGCTCCACCGACAGCTGGCGTGCCACGTCCTTGATCACCTTGTTGCGCGGATCGGCCACGGTGTAGACCGGATGGCCGAAGCCGATGATCACTTCCTTCTTCTCTACGCGAGCACGGATATCCGCCTCGGCTTCGTCCGGGTTGTCGTAGCGTTTCTGCACCTCGAAGGCCACTTCGTTGGCGCCGCCATGCTTGGGCCCGCGCAGCGCACCGATGGAGCCGGCGATGCAGGAGTACATGTCCGAACCGGTGCCGGCGATCACCCGGCCGGTGAAGGTCGAGGCATTGAATTCGTGCTCGGCGTACAGCACCAGGCTGGTGTGCATGGCGCGTACCCAGGACTCGCGCGGCTTCTCGCCATGCAGCAGGTGCAGGAAGTGCCCGCCAATGGAGTCATCGTCGGTTTCCACGTCGATGCGCTTGCCGTTGTGGCTGAAGTGATACCAATAGAGCAGTGCCGAGCCCAGGCTGGCCATCAGCTTGTCGGCAATGTCGCGCGCGCCGGGATGGTTGTGATCGTCCTTCTCCGGTGACAGGCAGCCGAGCACCGACACCGCGGTACGCATCACGTCCATCGGGTGCGCCGAGGGCGGCAGTTGCTCGAGCGCCACCTTGACCCCAGCCGGCAGACCACGCAGGGATTTGAGCTTGGCCTTGTAGCCGGCCAGTTCGGCGACGTTGGGCAGTTTGCCGTGCACCAGCAGGTGGGCGATTTCCTCAAACTCGCAGGCCGTGGCGACATCGAGAATGTCATAGCCACGGTAGTGCAGATCGTTGCCACTGCGCCCTACGGTGCACAGCGCGGTGTTACCGGCGGCAGTGCCGGAGAGGGCCACGGATTTCTTCGGCTTGAAGCCTGGGGTGGTCTCGGTGCTCATGGGTATCTCCTCAGGGTTCTGGTTATTTCTTGCCGGCAGCAAACAGCGCGTCGAGTTTCTGCTCGAAGGCGTGGTAGCCGATGCGGTCGTACAGCTCGGCACGGGTCTGCATCAGTTCGATCACGTCCTTCTGGTGGCCGTTCTGGCGGATCGCGGTGTACACCGCCTCGGCGGCCTTGTTGGCGGCGCGGAACGCCGACAGCGGATAGAGCTGGATGGCTACGCCCACCGAGGCCAACTCATCACGGGTGAACAGCGGGGTGGCACCGAACTCGGTGATATTGGCCAGCACCGGCACGTTCAGTGCTTCGACAAAGCGCTTGTAGGTCGGCAGGTCGTAGGCGGCTTCCGCAAAGATGCCGTCGGCACCGGCCTCGACATAACGCTGGCAACGCTCGATGGCCGCGTCCACGCCCTCGGCCTGGATCGCATCGGTGCGCGCGATGAGGAAGAAGTCCGGGTCGGTCTTGGCATCGGCAGCGGCGCGCACGCGGTCGACCATTTCCTCACAGGAGACGATCTCCTTGCCCGGACGGTGGCCGCAGCGCTTGGCACCGACCTGATCCTCGATATGGGCGGCAGCGGCGCCGGCCTTGATCAGGTTCTTGATGGTGCGTTCGATATTAAAGGCCGATGGGCCAAATCCGGTGTCGATATCGACCAAGAGCGGCAGGTCGCAGACATCGGTGATACGCCGTACATCGGTGAGCACGTCATCCAGGGTGTTGATACCCAGATCCGGCAGGCCCAGCGAACCGGCCGCCACGCCGCCACCAGACAGGTAGATGGCACGAAAGCCGGCGCGCTTGGCCAGCAGGGCATGGTTGGCGTTGATCGCGCCGATGACCTGCAAAGGGTGCTCTTCGGCAAGGGCCTGACGGAAACGCTGACCAGGAGAAAGCTGACTCATGACTCACCTCGGGTTTTGGCTGTCTTGGGAAGTGCGCCCTGCCCCGCGCTCATGGCGAAGTGACGCTCGATATTGCGTTTTGAAGCGCCGATGTGGCGGCGCATCAGCAGCTCGGCCAGTTCGCCGTCTCGCTCGGCGATGGCATCGAGTATGCGGTGGTGCTCATTGAAGGCCTGACGCGGCCGACTGGGCACGGCGGAAAACTGCAGGCGATACATGCGTACCAGCTGGTACAACTCGCCACACAGCATGCGCACCAGCGTCTGGTTGCCGCTGCCCTGGATGATCCGGTAGTGGAAGTCGAAGTCGCCTTCCTGCTGGTAGTAACCGACCCCGGCCTTGAACGCCGCGTCCTGCTCATGCAGGTCGAGGACCCGGCGCAGCTCATCGATTTCCTGCTGGCTCATGCGCTGCGCGGCCAGCCGGCAAGCCATGCCTTCCAGCGATTCACGGATTTCGTAGAGCTCGATCAGCTCGGCATGGCTGAGTGAAACCACCCGCGCACCGACATGCGGAATACGCACCAGCAGCTTCTGCCCTTCCAGCCGATGAATGGCCTCGCGCAGCGGGCCACGGCTGATTCCGTAGGTACGCGCCAGTTCAGGCTCGGAAATCTTGCTGCCCGGCGGAATCTCGCCTTTGACGATAGCCGCCTGAATACGCCGGAAGACGTGTTCGGAAAGCGTTTCCGAATCAGTCTCAGGTAACAGCAGAGGCTCTACGGCTGAGTGCATATTGTCGACAACCTGCAAGAGTGCGTGGCGCAAAAACTAGGACAAAGCCGACAAGCCGTCAACTAATACCTTAGGATTGTCGACAATGTATCCGGGTACTTTTTACCAGCACGCTCCGTAAAGTCCTTCAGCAGATAGCCGCAAGTACCTGTGCCGGCTAAAAAAGCCCTGCTAGAATGACCGCCATCAAGAAGCTGTCACACAGCTTCCCGTCTGTCCGGCGCCTCGACGTGCCACTCTGTCTCAGCCAAGGCACCATGAAATCCAATTATTTCGCCGTCCTGCTTAGCTGCCTCTGTTGCTTGCCCTCCCTAGCGCAGGCCACGGAAAAAACCATCTACGGTCTCAATGAATACGTGCTGCTGGATGACTTCGGCATGAAACTGCCGGCCAAACTGGATACCGGAGCGATGACTGCATCGCTCAGCGCACGCAACATCCAGCGCTTCAAGCGTGATGGAGAGACCTGGGTGCGCTTCGAAGTAGCCACCGACAGTGAACAACCGCAACAGATCGAAAAACCGCTGGCACGCATCAGCAAGATCAAGCGTCGTGCCGGCGACTATGATCCCAAGCAGGGCAAAACCTACACCGCCCGCCCGGTGGTGTATGTGAACGTCTGCATGGGCGAAAGCTATCGGCGCATCGAGGTCAACCTGACCGACCGCAGTGCCTTTGAATACCCCTTGCTGATCGGCTCTACCGCGCTGGAAACCTTTGATGCGCTGGTTGATCCGAGCCAGAAATACGCAGCCGGCAAACCCGACTGCACAACCACCGTCGCCAACTCTGCCGAGTAAACAGCATGCGCGCGCTCTCGCTTCACTTGAAAGTTCTCATTACCCTGCTGGTGACCCTGGGTGTGGCGATCACCGCCTACCAGATCTTCGTCCTCGGCATCCCGGTTACCGAGGATGAAACCGATGACCTGTGGAATATCGATGCGCGCATCGAGTTCCAGGCCAGTCCGCGCGAGCCGGTCAAGCTGCAGATGTACGTACCGCCGCTCAACCAGGACTACGTGAGCCTCAACGAGAGCTTCATCTCCAATAACTACGGGGTGAGCATCAACCGCGCCAACGGCAACCGCAAGGTGACCTGGTCGGCCCGTCGCGCCAACGGCAAGCAGACCCTCTACTATCGCCTGGTGCTGACCAAGCGCTACAGCGGTGAGCGGCCCATCGAGAAAGGCCCGATCTTCCGTGACAGCCTGCCGGTAGCCGGCGCCGAGAAGATCGCCGCAGAAGCCCTGCTGGCACCCATTCGCCAGCACTCGGCGGATGTCGAGACCTTCATCAGCGAAACCATCAAGCGCGTCAACGCCAAGGGCGACGACAACGTCAAGCTGCTGCTCGGCGGCGACAACTCCACCGCCAACAAGGCCCGCGTCATCGAACTGCTGCTGTCGATTGCCCACGTACCACTGGAGCGACTGCACACCATTCGCCTGGTCGCCAACCAGCAGCAAAGCCCGGAACTCTGGGTGCGCAGCTTCAACGGCGAGAAGTGGCTGTACTTCAACCCGGATACCGGCGAGCAGGGCCTGCCGGCTGACCGTCTGGTCTGGTGGACCGGTGCCGATGAACTGCTCACCCTGGACGGCGGCAAGAAGGCCGAAGTCAGCTTTACCCTCAACAACAGCGAGATGAATGCCATCCGCCTGGCCAAGCTGACCGACGAAAATACCGATGCAGCGTTCCTCGAGTACTCGCTGTACGGTCTGCCGCTGCAGACCCAGCAGACCTACCAGATCATGATCATGATCCCGATTGGCGTGCTGGTAATCCTCATCCTGCGCAACCTCGGCGGCCTGCAAACCCTCGGCACCTTCACCCCGGTACTGATTGCCCTGGCCTTCCGGGAAACCCAGTTGGGCTTCGGTATCCTGCTGTTCACCCTGATTACCGCCCTGGGCCTGTCGCTGCGCTCGTACCTGGAGCACCTCAAGCTACAGATGCTGCCGCGCCTGTCGATCGTGCTGACCTTCGTGGTAGTGCTGATCGCCATCATCAGCCTGCTCAGCCACAAGCTGGGCCTGGAGCGTGGCCTGTCGGTGGCACTGTTCCCGATGGTGATCCTGACCATGACCATCGAGCGCCTGTCCATTACCTGGGAAGAGCGCGGCGCCAGCCATGCCTTCAAGGTGGCCGTCGGCACGCTGATCGCTGCGACCCTGGCGCACCTGCTGATGAGCATCGACGAGCTGACCTACTTCATCTTTACCTTCCCCGCCGTGCTGCTGATTCTGGTCGGGTTCATGCTGGCGATGGGTCGCTACCGCGGCTACCGCCTGACCGAACTGTTCCGTTTCAAAGCCTTCCTCAAGGATTGATGCCATGTTCGGTCTGATCAAACGCTGGAAGGCCCTGGAAGCCAAGGGCATCATGGGTATCAACCGGCGCAATGCGGATTACGTGCTGAAGTACAACAAACGGCACCTGTACCCCATCGTCGATGACAAGATCCTCACCAAGGAACGTGCCATCGCCGCCGGCATCCATGTGCCCAAGCTGTACGGGATCATTTCCACGGAAAAGGAAATCGACAACTTCGAGCGCATCGTCGAAGGCCATAACGACTTCGTCATCAAGCCGGCACAAGGCGCCGGCGGTGACGGCATTATCGTGATCGCCGACCGTTTCGAAGATCGCTTCAAGTCGGTTTCCGGCAAGATCATCAGCCGCGAGGAGATCGACCAGCAATTGTCGAGCATCCTCTCCGGCCTGTACTCGCTGGGCGGCCACCGCGACCGCGTACTGATCGAGTACCGGGTGACCCCCGATCCGATCTTCAAGAGCATCAGCTACGAAGGTGTGCCGGACATCCGCATCATCGTACTGATGGGCTATCCGGTGATGGCCATGCTGCGCCTGCCAACCCGCCAGTCCAACGGCAAGGCCAACCTGCACCAGGGGGCCATCGGCGTTGGGGTCGACCTGGCCACCGGCATCACGCTCAAGGGCACCTGGCTGAACAACAAGATCAGCAAGCACCCGGATACCGGCAACGCCGTGGACGGCGTGCAATTGCCCAACTGGGACGGCTTCATGAAGTTGGCTGCCGGCTGCTACGAGCTGTGCGGGCTAGGCTATATCGGCGTTGACATGGTGCTCGACGAAGAGAAAGGCCCGCTGATTCTTGAGCTCAACGCCCGCCCTGGCCTGAATATCCAGATCGCCAACGACTGCGGCCTGGCCAAACGCACCCTGGCCATCGAGGCACACCTGGAAACCCTGAAAAAACAGGGCGTCTCGGAAACTCCGGAAGAGCGCGTGCGCTTCTCGCAAAGCCTGTTCGGTCACGTCAACGAGGCCTGAGTGACCCGGCAGCGGTACGCTGTACCGCTGCCAAGCTCTTTGCCAGGCCTGCCCTGCGCCCTACAATCGCCCTCCCGTAGCCTGCGAACAGCCCATGCCCCGCTGCAGCCTGTACCGCCTGCCTTACCAGGCCGACCCCAGCCATTATTTCAGCCGACTTAGCCAGGCGCCTGGCGCCGTACTGCTGGATGCCGGGCAACCCCATGGCCGCACCGCGCGCTTTGACCTGATGAGCGCCTGGCCTGTGCAACAGCTACAGCCACACGCGGAAGAATCTGCCACGCAGTTTGCCCAACGGCTGCGCCAGGCCCTGCAGTCACTTGGCCCGGCCAGCCTGCCGGCCGACTGCGCACTGCCCTTCGCTGGCGGCCTGCTCGGCTACCTCGGCTATGATTTTGGCCGACATATCGAGCACTGCCTGGCACCTCGCACGCGCGACCTGCAACTGGCGGATGCCAGCCTGGGCCTGTATGCCTGGGCACTGATCACGGACCACCAGCAACGCAGCAGTCAACTGCTGTTCCATCCGGCCCTCGACGAGACAGAGCAGCAACGCCTGATTGCCCTGTTCAGTCAGCCGACAACAGACGTTGCGCCACCCTTCAAGCTGCTGGCACCTTTCCAGGCCCAGCAAAGCGCCGCACAGTACGCCCAGGCCTTTGCACGTATCCAGACCTATATCGCCGCCGGCGACTGCTATCAGGTCAACTATGCACAACGCTTTCAGGCGGCCTACCGTGGCTCGCCCTGGACGGCCTACCAGCATCTGCGCCAGGCCTGTCCAACGCCCTTTGCCGGCTACCTGACGCTGGGCGGTGACAACGCCATCCTCAGCCTGTCCCCCGAACGCTTCCTGCGGGTCAGCCAGGGCCAGGTGGAAACCCGACCGATCAAGGGGACCCGGCCACGCGGCAGCGAGCCGAGCAGCGACCAGGCAGCGGCGCGTGAATTGCTGGCCAGCAGCAAGGATCGTGCGGAAAACCTGATGATCGTCGATCTGCTGCGTAACGACCTGGGGCGCAGCTGCGCCACTGGCAGCGTGCGCGTACCAGAACTGTTCAGCCTGGAAAGCTATCCCAACGTGCATCATCTGGTGAGCAGCATCACCGCGCGCCTGGCGCCCGGCAAGGATGCCCTGGACCTGCTGCTGGGCAGCTTCCCCGGCGGCTCGATCACCGGCGCGCCGAAGATCCGCGCCATGCAGATCATCGACGAACTGGAGCCCTGCCAGCGCGGCATCTACTGCGGCTCACTGCTTTATCTGGATGTACGCGGAGAGATGGATAGCTCGATTGCCATCCGCACCCTGCTGCTGGAGGACGGTCAGGCGTACTGCTGGGGTGGCGGCGGCATCGTCGCGGACTCGGCCTGCGAGGCCGAGTACCGCGAATCGATCAGCAAGGTCAGCGTCTTGTTAGGCAGCCTGGAAAACCTCTGAGCGGCCCAGCACCGAGCGCCGCAGATTACAGGCTCAGCGAGCGATTGGAGGCCTTGAGGAACTCGCGCTTGAGATCTTCATAGGTGTGCACCGCCGGGAACTGCGGGAACTCGCGGATCACATTGTCCGGGGCATGGAACAGGATGCCGGCATGCGCTTCGCTGAGCATGGTGGTGTCGTTGTACGAATCGCCGGCAGCGATGACCCGGTAGTAGAGGCTCTTGAAGGCAATCACCGACTGACGCTTGGGATCCTTCTGGCGCAGCTGATAGTCCACCACACGATCCGTCTCGTCGGTGATCAGCTTGTGGCAAAGCAGGGTCGGAAAGCCCAGCTGGCGCATCAGCGGCTGGGAGAACTCGTAGAAGGTGTCGGAAAGGATCACCACCTGGAAGCGCTCGCGCAGCCAGTCGACGAACTCCACCGCGCCGTCCAGCGGCTTGAGGGTGGCAATCACGTCCTGGATATCCTTGAGCTTCAGGCCATGCTCATCGAGGATGCGCAGGCGCTGTTTCATCAGGACGTCATAGTCGGGAATGTCACGCGTGGTCGCCTTGAGCGCATCGATTCCGGTTTTTTCGGCGAAGGCGATCCAGATTTCCGGAACCAGCACACCTTCCAGGTCAAGACAGGCGATTTCCACAAGTACATCCTCGGCAAGAGTGGGAGAAGGCGGCACTCTAGCGGCAGCGCGCGACACACGCAATCCGAGCTGGCACATCCTTATATCTAAAACCCACAGTCATCATGGAACTTCGTTATTTAGGCGAATAACACGCCTTTGCTACCATCGCCCGCCTACAGAGGTGCACGCAGCACCCAGCCATGAGGAAACCTGAAGCATGAGCCAAGCCTTCGACGTCGCCGCCCTCGCCGCGGCCTATGCCAGCAAGTCCCCGCAGGACATCCTCAAGCTCGCTTTCGAGCACTTCGGCGATGACCTGTGGATATCCTTCAGCGGCGCCGAAGATGTGGTGCTGGTCGACATGGCCTGGAAGCTGAACAAGCAGGTCAAGGTCTTCAGCCTGGACACCGGGCGCCTGCATCCCGAGACCTACCGGTTCATCGAGCAGGTCCGCGAGCACTATGGCATCGCCATTGAAGTGTTGTCGCCGGAAGCCGCCGCGGTCGAAGCTCTGGTACGTGACAAGGGCCTGTTCAGCTTCTACAAGGACGGCCATGGCGAGTGCTGCGGGGTGCGCAAGATCGCCCCGCTCAAGCGCAAGCTGGCCAGCGTACGTGCCTGGGCCACCGGCCAACGCCGCGACCAGAGTCCGGGCACGCGCAGCCAGGTAGCGGCGCTGGAGCTGGATGGCGCTTTCTCGACAGCCGACAAGCCGCTCTACAAGTTCAACCCGCTGGCCCAGATGACCAGCGAGGAAGTCTGGGGCTACATCCGCATGCTGGAGATTCCCTACAACCCGCTGCATGAGCGTGGCTTTATCAGCATCGGCTGCGAGCCCTGTACCCGCCCGGTACTACCCAACCAGCACGAGCGCGAAGGTCGCTGGTGGTGGGAGGAAGCCACTCACAAGGAGTGCGGCCTGCACGCCGGCAACCTGATCAGCAAGGCGTAGCCGAACTCGTCCAGCCCAGCGGGTAGAGCAGTTCCTCGCGATAACCAGCCCATACCCGCACCGCGGGGGGAAAGGCCTGATCCAGGGCGGGATCGCCACTATCGACCAGCAACGGCCGCCCCTGCAGGGTGGCCAGCTTGCGCTTGGTGGCCACCACGCGCAGGTTGTCCAGACCGATCGCCCGCACCACCTGCGGGCTGATCTGCTGGTTGCCACGGCCGAGGATATGCCCCTGCCCGCCAATCGCGGTGACCAGCAGGCGGGCTGCGTGCCCGTCGACCAGCGCCAGCAACTGCGCGGCATCCACGTCGCGAGCCAGCACCCGCCCATCCTCGATCACGTCCACGCCGAGCAGCGTGGTCTGCAACCCCAGCTGGCTGGCCAGGCCGTGCAGGGTCGAGCCCGGGCCGAATACATAGCGAACACCTGGCTGCCACTCCTCGCTCAGCCAGTCGGCCAGTTCGAGCAGTACCAGTTCTTCAGACTCCACCCCCGCCTGCTTGACGTGCTGTAGGAAGTGCCCCTCCTGCGGTACCGTCATCTCGCCATACCAGCGGGCAGTCACCCGTCCCTCGCGCAGTGCCTGTTCATCCAGGTCGCGCACCTCGCCCTGGGTTAGGCGCACCAGACCGCCCTGCAGCAGACGCACCAGCAGTTCGCCCGCCGCCTGCGGGCTGAACGCATACACCCCGGAGTGGATCTTCACCCCGGCCGGAATACCCAACACGGCCTGACCGGGCGCAACGACCTCGGCGACATCACGTGCCGTGCCATCGCCACCGGCAAACAGCAGCAGAGCACAGCCGGCTTGCTGCAGAGCGATCACCGCGGCGCGCGTATCGGCTGCGCTAGTCGTTTCCTGCAGCGGCCGCGTCAGCAACTGATGACGAAAGCCCATGCGCGCCAGCAGATCACCGCCCATCGCCCCTGGCAGACTGAGGAATTCCACCTGTTCGCGCCAGGGCAGCAGCACCTGCAGGGCCTGCTCGGTACGCCACACGGCACGCGGCTCGGCGCCCAGTGCCAGGGCCTGTTCGGCCACCCCGTCACTGCCCTTGAGCGCCACACTGCCGCCCAGCCCGGCCAGCGGGTTGATGATCAAACCGATACGCATAGCACCTGCTCCCCGTGCATATTCCTGACATCTTCGTGTAACCCAGCGGTCATCAGCGGCGTCTAGCCTGTACCCAGCCTAGAAACCGATCTGACGAGGACCGCTCCATGCAACAGCTCGACGCTACCGCTACCCGCCAACCCGCCAGCCGTGCCGCCCAGCCGCTGTACAGCGCGGCAATCATCGATGCCGAAGGCCGGGAGATTCCCATCACCGAGCAAATGATCCAGCAAGCCTGCCGCGAGCTGGAGCAAAGCCTGGCTACTCAGTCACACCCAGCCTGAAGCCGGCAACCCAGGGCCTGCAGCAGCGCGGCCAGTTGCTGGTTGTCACCCTGCAGGCTGACCGCCAGCCCCTGCAGCTCACGGCGCATGGGGTAATGCTTGCGCAACAGATCAAACTGCTGGCGACGCTGGATAGCGTCGCCCTGCAGACTACGGCGAAAATCCGCATCATCACGGCGCACGTCATACACGGCACGGCACAGCGTGGCCAATAGCCATTCTGGCGTGGCTTGTGCGCTCAGCGCCAAGCCGGCCAACCAGGGCGACGGCAGCAGGTCGCACAGCTGGTGACGGGGTGCCTGCCCCAGCCAGGCACACAGCGCCCGATAGATCTGTTCACTACCGCGCAGCTTGCCATCCAGGCTATAGCCGGCGATATGGGGTGTCGCCAACTGGCACAGCGCAGCCAGTTCGACATCCACCAGCGGCTCGCCCTGCCAGACATCCAGAACCACCTGCAACGCCTGCCCGGCCTGCAGGCAGCCTTTCAGCGCGGCATTGTCGACCACCTCGCCACGACTGGCATTGATCAGCCAGCAGCCTGGGCGCAGGGCTGCCAGGCGCGCCTGGTCAAGCAGGTGCCAGGTAGCATCCTCGCCCTCACGGGATAACGGGGTATGCAGGCTGATCACGTCGCATTCGGCGAGCAGTTGCTCCAGACTGACGAAATCCCCCCCCTCACGGCGCTGGCGAGGCGGATCGCAGACGCGCACCTGCCAGCCCAGGCCACGCAGCAAGGCCACCAGACGACCGCCGACCTGACCGGCACCGACCACCCCGTAGACCTTGTCGTGCAGCGCTTCGCCGTTACGCTCAGCCAGACAGAGCAGGCTCGACAGTACATAGTCGAGCACCCCCTGGGCATTGCAGCCGGGCGCACTGGCCCAGTGGATGCCGGCAGTGGCCAGGTAGTCGAGATCCAGATGATCGGTGCCGATAGTGCAGGTACCGACAAAACGTACCGCGCTGCCGGCCAGCAACTCACGGTCAACCCGGGTGACCGAGCGCACCAGCAGCACCTGGCAATCCTCCAGGTCTGCCGCGCTGATCTGCCGTCCCGGCAGACGGCGCAAGGTGCCGAACTCAGCGAAGAATGCCTCCGCCAGGGGAATGTTTTCGTCAGCCAGGATATGCATGCAGGACTCCTTCGCGGGGCCGCCATTCTACGCCAGTCGACAGGCGCTGGGGGCAGGCGCTTTCCTGACTGTCCGGCCAGGCGTAGACTGCCCTGCCGCCCTACCTTATCGGCAAGTTGTGTGAACACCGTGCAAAGCAAAACCCAGCGCATCGGCCACGAGCTGCGCGCCCTGCTCGGCCTCGCCGTGCCCATCATCATCGCCCAACTGGCACATACCGCCATGGGCTTCGTCGACACCCTCATGGCCGGCCGGGTCAGTGCCGCCGACCTGGCTGCCGTAGCCCTTGGCAACTCGCTGTGGGTACCGCTGTTCCTGCTGATGACCGGCGTCCTGCTGGCCACCACACCCAAGGTTGCAGTGCGCTTTGGCGCCGGCGAGCACGCCAGCATCGGCCCACTGGTACGCCAGGCGCTCTGGCTGGCCTTGCTGACGGGCGGCCTGTGCGGCCTGCTGCTCTGGCACAGCGAACCCGTGCTGCGCCTGATGGGTGTCGATGCAGCGCTGATCCCGCCCACCATGGGTTACCTGCAGGCAGTGGCCTGCGGCTTTCCTGCCGTGGCGCTGTATCACGTGCTGCGCTGCTTCAGTGATGGCCTGGGACACACCCGACCGGCCATGGTGCTGGGCATCCTTGGCCTGCTACTGAATATTCCCCTCAACTACCTGTTCATCTACGGCAAACTCGGCCTGCCGGCAATGGGCGGTGTCGGCTGCGGCTGGGCAACCGGCCTGGTCATGTGGGCCATGTTGCTGGGTATGCTCTGGTGGGTCTGCTGGGCGCCCTACTACCGCGCCTGCCAGGTATTCCAGCGCTATGACGGGCTGCAACTGGCTGTACAGAAGCGCCTGTTGGCGGTTGGCCTGCCGATTGGCATTGCCATCTTCGCCGAAGCCAGCATCTTCTCGGTAATCGCCCTGCTGATCGGCGGCCTGGGCGCCGAGGTAGTAGCCGGCCACCAGATTGCCCTCAACTTCAGCTCCATGGTGTTCATGATTCCTTACTCGCTGGGCATGGCCGCCACGGTACGGGTTGGCCAGACCCTCGGTGCCGGCCAGCCACGTGCCGCGCGCTTTGCCGCAGGCGTGGCCATGGCCAGCGCACTGGCCTATGCCTGTCTGTCGGCCAGCAGCATGCTTTGGCTACGCGAGTCGATTGCTGCCCTATACACCCACGATGCGGCGGTGATCAGCCTCGCCGCCAGCCTGATGGTCTACACCGCGCTGTTCCAGTTTTCCGATGCCATCCAGGTCACTGCAGCCGGTGCCCTGCGCGGCTATCAGGACACCCGGGTGACCATGCTGCTCACCCTGTTCGCCTACTGGGGCATCGGCCTGCCGGTCGGCTACGGCCTGGGGCTCAGCCACTGGTTCGGTACGCCCAGCGGCCCGGCCGGTCTCTGGCAGGGTCTGGTGGTGGGGCTGACCTGTGCCGCACTGATGCTCGGCATCCGCCTGGCGCGCAGCGCTCGACGGCAGATCAGGAACGCCTGATGCGCGGCCGGGCACTGCTGATACTCAGCGCCCTGTGCCTGGCCGCCTGCCAGCCTCAGGATACGGGGCAGGCCCTGCAGGCTGATTACCTGCAGCGTCTGGCGCGGGTTCTCGACAGCCCACTGCCCAGCGCTCAGCCGCTACCGCGCAGCGACTACCGGCTGCCCGCACGCCGCACGCGCCTGCTGCCCATCGAGGAAATCCGCATCAGCCTGCTGGAGCTGCTGGTCGACATCCAGCCGTGTCCGCGCCTGCAGCAACTGCTCGGCGAGCGCAACGGCAGTCTTGGTCGACAACTCACCGCCAGCCAGCGCCTGGGTTTTGACAACGAACTGTTGCAGGCCATGCAGGACTGTCAACCTCATCTACAGGGGGCCGCCGCCGAGCGCCTGCAAGGGCTTTACCAGCAAAAGCGTGCGCAAATGCCCGCGGTATTCTGGAACGCGCTGAATGCCAGTAGCGAGTTCGAGCACCTGCTACGCGCTGCACGGCACAGCCTGCCATCCGGCCAGCCGATGGATCAGCAAGCCCTCGCTGCGCTGCAGCGCCTGGCACTGATTGGTCAGACACCGCATGCCGGCCCGCCACGCCCAGTCAGCGACGAGTTGTTCCAGGCGCTGCAACGCAATCACAGCCTGGCGCAGTTGCTGACCAGCCTGCTCAGCCTGCAACAGAGCCTGGAGCGCGGTAATGTGCTGCTGCGCGCCCGCCTACAGCGCCCGTTGTGCCCTGGCGGCTACGACAATCCACGCGCCCAGGCGGTGCTGAGGGTTTTTCAGCGCTACTACGCCGGCCAGTTGCAGCCCTACCTGGCCGAGGTGGAACAACAGGGACAGGCCTGGCAGCAGGCCCTGCAGGCGCTACGCCAGACACCCGGCATACCGCCGGCACTGGATGAGTATCTGGCCCGTTTGAGCGCTACCGAGCACTCGCTGTGGCAGTCGTTCCAGGCCAGCCGCCAGGCGCATATCGAGCACTGGCAAGCGCTACTACGCAGCTGCCAGATGGCCCCTGGCCAGCCACGCTGGCGCCTGCGCTGAGCCATAGAAAGACCTGACCGCGCAACACGCAGCTTCTCCCTGGCAAACCACTGGTCAGCCTGTCCGATTTTTTTCAATACCTGACCTTGCAGTCAGCACGACCTGTTCTACGCTCGAAAACATTGGCCATACCCCGCCCAGGATTGCCTGTAGTGGGCTTGGTGCAAGCTGTTGCCACAGTGATAGCCATCAAGACAAAACCACTGCGACGCCGGTTTGCTCACTGAATAACCTTGGCAAGAGACAACCAGCCTCTCCTGCCTGCGACCAGACTGAACATGGCAACACCTCACGGAGCGCACTGATTAAGGATAATCACATGCCCAGCCAAGCCTCCTTCCCTGTCGATTCCCGCCCTGCCGGCAACCACCAGGCCTCCAGCATGGTCTTGCTCGGCCCGTTAGTAGCGCTGGGACTAGTCGCTTGTGGGTTCCTGCTCGCTCTGGGGGGCGCCAACACAGCCACGGCTGGCGCCACGCTATGCCTGCTGGCTCTGGCCGCGCTGGCCTGTCGCATGGTCTTGCGCGGCCATCGGCAGGCACTGGCGCAACTGCAGGAACACCTGGATAGAGAGCAGCAGGCGCAACAGCTGACTCAGCAGCAAGCCACTTCACGGGGCCTGCAAGCCGTGTGCCTGCGCGCAATGCCCATCTGGTCCCAGCAAGTGGAAAGCTCACGCGAGCAGACTGAAGAAGCCATCGTCGCCCTTACTGCACGCTTCGCCGGTCTTTACGACAAACTACAAGAAGCCGTGCAGACCTCACAGCAAGCCGCCGGCAACCTGGCCACCGATCATCAGGACGGAGTGCTGGGGGTGATGGCACACAGCGAAAGCGCCCTGACCAAGGTCATCGACAGGCTCAAGGCGGCCCAATCCAGCCGCGATGAGCTTCTCCAACAGGTCCGCGGACTGACCGGATATACCGGCGAACTTCGCAGCATGGCCACCGAAGTAGCGGCTATCGCTGCACAAACCAATCTGCTGGCACTGAATGCCGCCATTGAAGCCGCCCGTGCCGGGGAAGCCGGCAGGGGATTTGCCGTTGTCGCCGACGCAGTGCGCAGCCTGTCGAGCCTATCGAGTCAAACAGGGCAAAAAATGTCTGCCACGGTGGACATTATCAACAACGCCATCCAGCAACTGGTGGAAGTCGCCGGCAATACTGCCGACAACGACAACCACTCCATCCGCAGCTCGGAAGAGAGCATCCAGCATGTGCTGGATCGCTTCCATGGCATTACCCAGAGCCTTTGCCAATCCACCGAACTGCTCCAGCAGGAAAGCGTAGGCATTCGTGACGAAATCAGTGAGGTCATGGTTGCCCTGCAATTCCAGGATCGGGTCAGCCAGATCCTGGCGCATGTCCGCAAAAACATGGAGGCGCTGCACAGTCACCTGCAGGACTGCCTTGAACAACCAGAAATGCTCCAGCAAATCGACGCAGACGCCTGGCTGGCCGACATGGCACTGACCTACGCCACCACCGAACAGCGACAGATTCACCACGGACAGGCACTGGACAACTCGCGGGAACAGGCAATCACCTTTTTCTAGGAGAAGCACATGGCTAAAACGGTAATGGTCGTCGACGACTCCAGCAGTGTTCGCCAGGTGGTCAGCATCGCCCTCAAGGGTGCCGGCTACGAGGTCATCGAAGCCTGCGACGGCAAGGATGCCCTGAACAAGCTCAGCGGACAGAAAATCCACCTGATGATCAGTGACGTGAACATGCCAAACATGGACGGCATCACGTTCGTCAAGGAAGTGAAAAAGCTCGCCAACTACAAATTCACGCCGATCATCATGCTGACCACCGAATCCCAGGAAGCCAGGAAACAGGAAGGTCAGGCTGCAGGCGCCAAAGCCTGGGTAGTCAAGCCATTCCAGCCGGCACAAATGCTGGCTGCCGTTTCCAAGCTCATATTGCCCTGACTGTCAGCCAGGAGCCCGCCATGAGCATACGCACGGAAAGCCAGGATGGCCGCACGCTGCTGCACATCGAAGGCGAAATGACGATCTACACCGCCGCCGACCTCAAGGCGCAGCTCATGCCACACCTGGGGCAGGACGGCGAGCTGGAAATCGTCCTGGCCGAGGTCTGCGAAATCGACAGTGCCGGCCTGCAACTACTGATCCTGGCCAAGCGCGAAGCCACTCGTAACGAGACAGCCTTGCGCCTGAGCCGGCATAGCCGGGCTGTGCTCGAGGTCTTCGACCTATGCAACCTGGCCGCCTTTTTCGGCGACCCACTGGTGATTGCCCATTCGCCCAACGGCTGAGCCAACGCTAAAGGAATGCCCCATGAGCACATCCCTGGATCAGGCCCTGCAAACCTACATCGCCGAAGCCCGCGAGTTGCTGGAGGAGATGGAAGCAGCATTGCTTCGTCTGGAAAGTGCACCGGATGACGCCGAAACACTCGGAGCCATTTTTCGTGCCGCACACACCATCAAGGGCTCGGCAGGCCTGTTTGGTCTTGATCCTATCGTCAGTTTTACGCATATCGTCGAAGACATCCTGCAACGCCTGCGTGACGGTAATCTTGCTGTCACGGCCCAGTTGATCGCCCTCTTGCTCGAATGCGGCGATCACATGCAACAACTGATCGAGGTGGTTGCTGTACAGGGCGGGCAACTGGACGCCACTGCCCATGCCCACGAGTGCGGCTTGCGCGAGCGCCTGTACAGCTACCAGCAAGCTGTCACCGAAGAAGCCTGCATGCCTGTGGTGCATGCCCCGGAGCCCACCATTGAGGTGTGCGACGAGCAGCACGTCAGCTCCGAGCTATGGCACATTTCCCTACGCTTCGGCCCACAGGTACTGCGCAACGGCATGGACCCACTGTCCTTTTTGCGCTACCTCAACAGCATCGGCTCGATTCAGCGCATCAGCACACTAAGCGACAGCATGCCGCCCATGGACAGCATGGACGCGGAAAGCTGTTATCTGGGCTTTGAGATCGAGCTACAAAGTGATGCCGAACGTGCCACGATCGCCGAAACCTTCGACTTCGTTCGTGACGACTGCCAGATTCATATCCTGCCACCCCACGGCAAGATCGCTGAATACATCGAGATGCTCCAGCAACTACCAGAAGACTTCTCCCGCCTGGGCGAACTGCTGGTCAGCAGCGGCGCGCTGACGCCCCAGGAGCTGGAACGCGGGCTGGCGGCCCAGGAAAACCCATCTGGCAACCAGCCCCAGCAGCTGCTCGGGGAAATTCTCCTTGAACAGCGCGTCGTGCAGCCGGCGGTCGTCCAGGCTGCACTTGACAAGCAGAGCCAGCTACAGGAGCAGCGTAGCCGTGAGCAGCGCTACGTCAGGGTGCAGGCCGACAAGCTCGATGAACTGATCAACCTGGTCGGCGAACTGGTCATTGCAGGGGCTGGAGCCAGCCTGCTGGCACAGAACTGCCAGGACGAAGCGCTGCAAGAAGCCACCTCGGTAGTCAGCGGGCTGGTTGAAGAAATCCGTGACGGCGCACTGCGTCTGCGCATGGTACCGATAGGCGATACCTTTAATCGCTTCCAGCGCGTGGTACGTGATGTCAGCCAGGAGCTGGGCAAGGACATCGAGCTGCATATCAGCGGCGCGGAGACCGAACTGGACAAGAGCGTAGTGGAGAAGATTGGTGATCCGCTGATGCACCTGCTCCGCAATGCCATGGACCACGGCATAGAACTGCCGGAAGTACGCCAGGCTGCCGGGAAGCCCAGCAAGGGCAACCTGCACCTCAACGCCTATCATGATTCCGGCAGCATCGTTATCGAGATCAGCGATGACGGGCGCGGCCTTGACCGTCAACGCATCCTGCAAAAGGCCCGTGAGCGAGACCTGATCAGCAGTACCGCCACACCTACGGATGCGGAACTGTACAACCTGATTTTCGAAGCCGGGTTCTCGACAGCCAGTGCCATCACCAGCTTATCCGGACGTGGTGTAGGCATGGATGTCGTCAAACGCAACATCACCGCCCTGCGTGGCAGCGTGGAGCTGGATAGCCAGCCAGGCCTCGGCACCCGCGTGCGCATTCGCCTACCACTGACCCTGGCCATTATCGATGGTTTTCTGGTGGGCATCAGCCAGGCCAGCTATGTCGTGCCGCTGAACATGGTGCAGGAATGCGTGGAACTATCTGCCGATGATCGGCGCGCCACGCGCGAGCGTGGCTACCTCAATTTGCGGGGCGAGGTACTGCCACTGATTTTCCTGCGCGAACACTTCAACATCGACGGTAGCCCGGGGCGGCGTGAAAACGTAGTGGTCGTACGCTGTGCCGAGCACAAGGCCGGCCTGGTTGTCGATGAGTTGCTGGGCGAATTCCAGACGGTTATCAAACCGTTGGGCAAGCTGTTCAGCACATTACGCGGGATCAGTGGTTCAACCATTCTTGGCAACGGTGCCGTAGCCCTGATTCTCGATGTACCCGCCCTGGTGCTGCAGATTACCCGCCAGGCATCTCACGCCGCCCAGCAACCCGCTGCGCTGTCGATTTGCGCTCGCTAAACAAGCGGTGCACAGCAAGGAACCATGCACATGCCATGACAGACACATCGAGCACAGATAACTGACACGGTTGCGCGACCCAGCCCGACAGCAGGTCAGCCAGATTGCCGCATCGCTTAACTTGAGAAAAGGGATAGAACTCATGCTCAACAATATGAAAGTCGCAACCAAGCTGGCCCTGGGCTTCGGTGTGCTGATCATCATGCTGACTATTGTGTCCTTTATCGGCATCAGCCGAATGGGCCAGATCAATGAGTCGCTGGATCAGGTCATGGAGCAACGCTGGCCAAGGACCGAAATGGCCTATGGCATCGTGGAGCGAACCAACACCATCGCCATTGCCTTGCGCAACATGATGCTGACCGACGACCCGCAGGACCGTGCCCAGCAGCGACAGACCATTCTGCAAACCCGTGCTGAACTGGGCGCCATCATCGACAAACTGGAAAAGGAACTGACCTCCGTCAGGGGCCTGGAACTACTCCAGGAAATCATCCAGCACCGCCAGGCCTATGTCGCCAGCCAGGATCAACTGCTGCAACTCATCGAGCAGGGCTCTCCCGAGCAATCACGGCAATACCTGCAAAATGAATTGCGCCCCATACTGATCGCCTACCAGACCAGCGCCAAAGGACTGCAAGCCTATCAGGCTGAGCTGCTGGTCGCCTCGGGTGAGGCCGCGCACAAGAATTACCTGAATGCCCGCCTGCTCATGCTGATTGCCGCAGGCACTGCGGTACTGGTCGCGCTCGTCGCCGCCTGGCTGATTACCCGCAATCTGACACGCCAACTCGGCGGCGAGCCGGGCTATGTGGCGAGAATTGCCCAGCAAGTCGCCAATGGCGACCTGACGGTGGATATCAACCTGCGCAAGGACGACAGCAGCAGCCTGCTTGCCTCGATCAGGGATATGGTCGGCAAGCTGGCACAGATCATCGGCGAAGTACGCAACTCGGCGGACAGCCTGGCCAGCGCCTCCGAGCAGGTCAGCGCCACTGCTCAAGCGATGAGCCAGGCAACCAGTGAACAGGCCGCCAGCGTCGAGGAAACCAGCGCTTCCATTGAACAAATGAGCGCGAGCATCAACCAGAACACGGAAAACGCCAAGGTCACCGACGGCATGGCCAGCAAGGCGGCCAAAGAAGCTACTGAGGGAGGCGAGTCGGTGCAGCAGACGGTCGCCGCCATGAAACAGATTGCCCAGCGCATCAGCATCATCGACGACATTGCCTACCAAACCAACCTGCTGGCGCTTAACGCCGCTATCGAAGCCGCCCGGGCCGGCGAGCATGGCAAGGGATTTGCCGTGGTGGCCGCCGAGGTCCGCAAGCTGGCTGAACGCAGCCAGATTGCCGCACAGGAAATTGGCGAGCTGTCGTCCAGCAGCGTGGAGCTGGCCGAGAAAGCCGGCAAACTGCTCGACGCCATGCTGCCTTCAATCAACAAGACCTCCGACCTGGTACAGGAGATCAGCGCAGCGTCCGAGGAGCAATCCAGTGGCGTGGCGCAGATCAATACGGCGATGACCCAGCTCAACCAGATCACCCAGCAGAACGCCTCCAGCAGTGAGGAACTGGCCGCCACCGCCGAAGAAATGAGCAGCCAGGCCGAGCAACTGCAGCAGGCCATGAGTTTCTTCAGCGTATCCGGTTCGACCGGCACAGCACACAAGGCCGTCGTACATCGCGCCATGCGCGCCGGCAAGCCTGCTCACGTGCCGTTGCACACCCCGGCCAACAGCTCGCTGCATGCCGCAAACAGTCCGGCGGAAGCCGACTTCACCCGCTTCTAGAGGAGGTCAGCATGGGTGCTCTGCTCACTCGCGAAACGGACCTACGCCAGTCCCAGGAAGAGGCGCAATACCTGACCTTCATGCTCAGTGGAGAAATGTTTGCCATTGGCATACTGGGCATCAAGGAGATACTCGAATACGGCCAGCTCACCAGCGTCCCCATGATGCCGGCCTTTGTGCGCGGGGTGATCAACCTGCGTGGTGCCGTGGTGCCCGTCATCGACCTGTCGGCGCGCTTTGGGCGGCATAACGCAGAGGTCACAAGGCGCAGTTGCATCGTCATCATCGAGGCCGATAGCGATGGCAATACACAGGATATTGGCCTGATGGTCGACTCCGTTTCGGCTGTGCTGGAGATCGCCCGCAGCGAGATCGAACCGCCCCCAGCGTTCGGCGCGAAGATTCGTGCGGACTTCATTAGCGGCATGGCCAAGGTCAACGGCGCCTTTGTCATCGTGCTGAATGTTGACCAGGTGCTGTCCGTCGATGAAATGACCCTGCTCTCCGAAGCCAGCGGCCCCGCACTCGCCACCCCCAGCTAAAACGAACAGGGCTCGGCCAAGGACGCAATACGATGGATGTCACCCCACTACAGGATGGCGAATTCCAACAGTTCCGCGGCTGGTTGTACCGCACCGCGGGAATCAGCCTCAGCCCTGCCAAGAAAGCTCTGGTAGCCGGGCGCCTGAGCAAGCGCCTGAAATACCACCAACTACAAAGCTATGGTGACTACTTCCAACTGATCATGAGCAAAACGCCGGGGGAGGAGCAACAGATTGCCCTGGACCTGCTCACCACCAATGAAACCTATTTTTTCCGTGAGCCCCGGCATTTCGACTTCCTGCGTAGCCAGGTACTCGGCAAGCCGCTCAGTGGCAGGCCTTTTCGCCTGTGGAGTGCCGCCAGCTCAACCGGCGAAGAGCCCTATAGCCTTGCCATGACCCTGGCGGACTGCCTGGGTAGTGCGCCTTGGGAAATCCTTGCCTCGGATATCAGCAGCCAGGTACTGGCCCAGGCACGCAGTGGCCACTACCCACTGGCGCGTGCACGCCACATCGGCAAGCCGCAACTGTTCAGATATTGCCTGAAAGGCACCGGCAGGCAGGAAGGCACCTTTTTGATCGAACGCCACTTGCGCGAGCGCGTGCACTTCATGCAGATCAACCTCAACCAGACGCTTCCGCCAATAGGCGAGTTTGAGGTCATTTTCCTGCGCAACGTGATGATCTATTTCGATCAGCCCACCAAGCAGCAGGTCGTAGCGCGCATGCTGCCTTTGCTCAGGACAGGGGGCTATTTCATCGTTAGCCACTCGGAAAGCCTAAATGGCGTCACCGATGCCTTGGAACTCATCAGCCCGTCGATCTACCGCAAGCCATGAATACCGCTGACAGCATGCAACTCGTTACTCTGCAACCGGGCGAATTCCACTTCGGCGGTGCCAATACACGTATTCAGACACTGCTCGGCTCATGTGTTGCCATCACCCTGTGGCACCCCATACGCCGCATTGGTGGCATGTGCCACTACATGCTACCCAGCCGGCATACCTCCACCCATGAGCTGGACGGCAGGTACGCCGAAGAGGCCATGCAGATGTTCCTGCGGCAGGCCGCACGCCATGGCACCTTACCCCAGGAATATCAGGTCAAACTGTTCGGCGGCGGCAACATGTTCCCTGCCTTCAGCAAACCTTCCGCACAGGGCAGCGTGGCTGAAAACAACATCGCAGCGGCACGTCGGCTGGTTGCCCGACATCAACTGCAACTGGTCGCCGAAAGCCTGGGCCACACGGGTCACCGCCAGGTCCTTTTCGATATTGCCACGGGCGACGTATGGGTACGCCACCACCGCCTGACAGGGAGTTGACGTACCGATGAGGAAAATCAAGGTCTTGCTGGTAGACGACTCTGCGGTGGTACGTCAGGTCGTCCTGGCCTTGCTGGAGCGCGAACCGGACATACAGGTCATTGGCACCGCCTCCGACCCGTTGTTCGCCATGGGCAAGATGGCCAAGCAGTGGCCGGATGTCATTCTGCTTGACGTGGAGATGCCCCGCATGGACGGCATCACCTTCTTGCGCAAGATCATGGCAGAGCGCCCCACTCCGGTAGTGATTTGCTCATCACTGACGGAAAAGGGAGCAGAAACCACGCTACAGGCTTTGGCAGCCGGCGCTGTCGAAATCATCAGCAAACCCAAAATTGGCCTGAAAAGCTTCCTGCAGGACTCCGCCGCGGAACTGCTAGCTGCCATCCGGGCTGCAGCCCAAGCCAACCTGAATCAACTGCTCAAACATGCAGCCAGCGCCCCCCCAGTACCCGCCAAACTACATGCCGATGCCATTCTGCCGGCAGGCAACGGGCAGGCGATGGCACAAACCACCGAGCGCGTCGTCGCCATCGGCACCTCCACCGGCGGCACGCAGGCACTGGAAGTCGTGTTGACGGCCTTGCCACGGGTATGCCCGGGTATCGTGATCGTGCAACACATGCCGGAAAAGTTCACCGCCTCTTTCGCGGAGCGACTGAACAGTCTGGCGCAGATCGAGATTCGTGAGGCTAGAAACAATGACCGGGTCATTCCCGGCCTGGCGCTCATCGCCCCCGGCGGCAAGCACATGCTGCTCAAGCGTAGCGGCGCCTACTATCACGTCGAGGTGGTCAATGGGCCGCTGGTCAACCGCCACCGTCCGTCAGTGGATGTACTGTTTCGTTCGGTGGCGCGCTTCGCCGGGCGCAATGCCACCGGCATCATCATGACCGGCATGGGCGATGATGGCGCCCGCGGCCTCAAGGAGCTACATGACAGCGGCGCACGTACCTACGCTCAGGACGAAGCGAGCTGTGTGGTATTTGGCATGCCCAAGGAGGCAATCAAGCTGGGCGGCGTCGACCAGGTCATCAACCTGCACGCCATTGCGTCCGTGATACTCACTTGACTGACACCCAGCCTGCTCAGGCCTGCTTGCGTATCCAGTAGCGAAAGACGTCTGCCTCGGCCTCTTGCTGCACCAGCTCATGACCAAGGAACAGGCAGAACTTGGGGATATCACGCTGCGTCGAGGGATCGCTGGCGATGACTTCCAGCAACGCACCCGGCGCCAAATCGCGGACCTTGTTGTGCAACATCATCACCGGCTCAGGGCAGAACAATCCGGTGGCATCCAGGGTGGCATCAGCGATCAGGGGCATGGTCTTACTCCACAAACAGGTCGGCATTCTCCCCCATCGGACGCCGTAGGTCATCTACCCAGGCGCCGCAGGTGACAGGTCACCTCTTCTCGGTCGTGGTAGAGCTGCTTGCAGGCGATGGAGACCTTGAGTTTGCGCGCGGCAAAGCCTTCCTGGAGTCGTTCAAGCAGGCGACGCACCTCGGCATAACGCTGCTTCATCGGCAGCTTGAGGTTGACCACCGCCTCGCGGCAATGTCCCTCACCAATCCAGCGCTCCACCATGGCGGCCGTACGTGCGGGCTTTTCCACGATATCGCAGACCATCCAGTCCACCGGCTGCCTGGGTGTCCAGGTAAAACCATCAACCATCAGGTGCTGCACCAGACCGGTGTCCATCAGGCTCTCGGCCATGGGCCCGTTGTCGATAGCAGTGACCAGCATGCCGCGGCGAACCAACTGATAGGTCCAGCCGCCGGGCGCCGCACCCAGGTCGACCCCGGTCATCTCGCCAGACAAACGCTCATCCCACTGTTCACGGGGGATAAAGGTATGCCAGGCCTCTTCCAGCTTGAGGGTCGAGCGACTCGGCGCCTCGCGAGGGAATTTCAGCCGTGGAATGCCCATCGGCCACAGTGCGCAATTGCTCGCTTCAGCCAGGCCAACAAAGACCTCCCGACCGCTCTTGAAGCTCAGCAGCAAACGTGGTTTGTGCGCATCTTCAAGCAGCCTGCCGGCCTTGAGCAACGCCTTGCGCAGAGGCGCCTCGAACTTCTTGCAGAAATTCGACAGTTCCTTACCCGCATTGCTGTCAAACACCTCCAGCCACAGGCTACCCGCACAGGGATAGTCCTGCAGCGCCTCCAGCAGGACACTGATACGGTCCTGCTCCGGCAACGCCAGCCAGCCACCCCGTGCCCACTGGCGAATGAAAATCAGCTGATTAAAACGCAATCCGTGCATCAGGCGCTGCGCACCATCGGCTTCGCTGCAAACGAACTCCGCATAGGCGCTAGCCGGTTTGCCACGCGCAAAACCAGTCACCTGCAAGGCTGCGGCGTATTCACTGATTTCGGCACAGGCTTCACCTTCAAAACCAGGACGGCAGTGCAGCAACAGGGTATTCATCGATCAAGGCTCCTCAGCAGGCGCCCATGATAAACGCTGTCACGATTACCCGCCCGTCCGGCGACTTCCCTATCGCTCAACAACTGCTAGTTTTAAGCAATGCAATACCTCCCATGAGGTAATATGTCGCACCCTAAAGGGGAATCCCGCCCCTACACCGATGGATGCTCACCATGCGCAACAACCAGCCCGTCACCCAGCAAGAACGTCGTTTCCCGGACGAGCAGCGCCTGATCTCCATCACCGACCTGCACGGTCGCATCCGCTACTGCAATGACGCATTCGTGCAGATCAGTGGTTTCGACCGCGAGCAACTGGTCGGCGCAGAGCACAATATCGTCCGCCATCCGGATGTGCCGCCTGCGGTCTTCGCACACATGTGGCAGCACCTCAAGCAAGGCAAGCCGTGGATGGGCATCGTCAAAAACCGCTGCCAGAACGGTGATCACTACTGGGTCAATGCCTATGTCACACCGATTTTTGAAGGCGGCACGATCACTGGCTACGAGTCCGTACGTAGCAAGCCAACGCCCGGCCAGATCCGGCGCGCCGAACAACTCTACCGCCGACTGAACAACGGACAACCAGCCATCGCCTCCAGCCATCGCTGGCTGCCGCTCGCCCAGGACTGGCTACCCTTTATCCTCATCAGTCAGATCGGCTTCCTGATTGGTAGCTGGCTCGGCAGCGGCTGGGGCTTTGCCCTCGCTGCCCTGCTCAGCGTCCCCCTGGGCCTGGCTGGCCTGCACTGGCAACAGCGGGTCATTCGCCGCCTGCTACGTCACGCCGAAGACACCAGCTGCGACGCCCTGACGGCCAGCATGTACACCGACAGCCGCGGCGCCGAAGCACGCCTGGAAATGGCCATGCACAGCCAGCGCGCCCACCTACGCACCTGCCTTACACGCCTGCAGGAAAGCGCCATGCACCTCTACCAGCAAGCCACCCAGGCCGAGGAACTGGCACAACACAGCGCCCACAGCCTGCATCAGCAGCGCCTGGAAAGCGAACAGGTAGCCACTGCCGTACAGCAGATGGCTGCCACCACAGGCGAAGTCGCGCAACATGTGCAGCAGGCTGCACAAGCCAGCCAGCAGGCGCGCCAACTGAGCGGCCAGGGCCAGCAGGTGGCCGACGGTACCCGTGCAGCCATCGAGCAATTGGCCACTCTGATCAGTGGCAGCAGTGACACGGTAGCCCGAGTGGCCGAGGATAGCCGTGAAATCGGCGGGATGGTCGAAGTCATCCGCAGCATCGCCGAACAGACCAACCTGCTGGCCCTGAATGCAGCCATCGAGGCAGCCAGAGCCGGCGACATGGGCCGCGGCTTCGCTGTGGTAGCCGATGAAGTACGTGCCTTGGCGCAACGTACCGGTCAGTCCACCGAGCAGATCCAGCAACTAATCAGCCGCCTGCAGCAAACCGCCCAGGCCGCCGTGGACAGCATGCGCAACGGACAAGACCAGGCCGCCGCAGGCGTACAGCGCGTGCTGGACAGCCATCTGGCCCTGCAGGGCATCAATCAGGCAGTCGCCGAGATCAGCGGCATGACCGAACAGATCGCCAGCGCCATGGAAGAGCAAAGCAGCGTAGCCCTACAGATCAGTCACAGCATCAGCAGCATTGCCACGCATACCGAACAGGCCTCCCAGGAAGCACAACGCACCTCGCAGCTCAGTGAAACGCTCAAACAGACAGCGGCCAGCCAACAGGCCCTGGTCGAGCGTTTCAATCGCTGAGCTGTTGCCGGACAAAGGCGGCCGTCTGCCGGGCAGCTTCGCGGATCAATGCCGCTTGATCCAGAGCACTGCGCCGCAGGGCTTTGAAGTCATGGTCGGCATCGACCAGCCAGTGCAGGCGCACACTGGCCGACAGCGCGTAGCCGGACACCTCCTCGCGCCGCCCGAAGGGATCTCGCTCACCCTGCACGATCAGCGCCGGCATACGCAGCGCCTGCAAATGCGCGATGCGCAGCTTGTCCGGCTTGCCCGGCGGGCGAAAGGGATAGCCGAAGCACACTACCGGCAATGCCAATTCATCCGCCAACAGACTGGCCATGCGCCCCCCCATTGACTTGCCGGCCAGCACCAGCGGCCCAGTGCTACGCAGGCGTGCGTCCGCCACACGCGCACGCCAGCTGTCGAGTAGCTGCGCCTGGGGATTGGGCGGTCGACGGCGCCCATCGGTACGCCGTGCCGCCATATAGGGAAACTCGAAACGCCATACCGCCAGGCCCTCGCCCAGCAACTGTGCTACCAGTTGCTCAAGGAACTCACTGTCCATCCCGGCACCCGCGCCATGCGCCAGCAACAGGGTTGCCCAGGGCTCGGCAGGTGCGGCAAACAGCCACCCTTCAAGCCCCTGATAGGTGTGTGGGCATTGATCCTTGTCAATAACCGCCCCCTTTGCATTGCTCATGCTTACCTCGCAACTTGCCAACCCTGTCTCAAGTCCCCATACGGGCGGTTTTTCCGTGCGTCTGGACGATGCGTGACAGCGCCATAACAGTGGATGGAAGCCCTCAACATGAGCACATCAATCACACAGACTGCTTATAACTATAAAGTAGTCCGCCAATTCGCCATCATGACGGTGGTGTGGGGGATCGTCGGCATGGCCGTCGGTGTCCTACTCGCCGCCCAGTTGGTCTGGCCCGACCTCAACCTCAACCTGCCGTGGACCAGCTTCGGTCGTCTGCGCCCGCTGCACACCAACGCGGTCATCTTCGCCTTTGGCGGCTGTGCCCTGTTCGCTACGTCCTACTACGCCGTACAACGCACCTGCCAGACCCGCCTGTTTTCGGACGGCCTGGCTGCCTTCACCTTCTGGGGCTGGCAA
>NZ_NMQV01000002.1 GCF_002234375.1 Pseudomonas fluvialis | reverse complement strand
TGCCCTCAGCCGGAGCCTCGACGGCAAGGGGCAGGGAAGCTTCGGCTTCGGCTTCGGCTTCGGCTTCGGCTTCGGCTTCGGCTTCGGCTTCGGCTTCGGCTTCGGCTTCGGCTTCGGCTTCGGCTTCGGCGCTCAGGGTGGCGCTAGGCAGCGCGCCGGGCAAGCCCGCGGCACCGGCCTGGCGATAGGCCTGGATGGCCGCCAGTAAATCATCGGCCTGAGCAATCGCCTGGCCGCCCTGCAACTGCTCCAGCTGGCTGGCCAGCTTGTCATGACAGCGTTGCAGCAAATCCGCCAGGGCATCGCAGTGGCTGTAGCGACGGTCGACCAAGCCTTCGTAAAGCGTTTCCAGCTCATGGGCCAGATCGCCAATCGGGCGAATCTCGGCCATACGCGCCCCCCCCTTGAGGGTGTGCAGGTCACGCTGCAGGGCTGACAGCGGGGTGGCATTGCTCGGCTCGCCCAGCCAGCGCTCCAACGCGGCGGCAGCACTATCGAGAATATCGACCGCTTCCTCGAGGAAGATCTCGACCATTTCCGCGTCCAGCTCGTCCAGACCATACGCCGCAACCGCAGGCTGCTCGGCGGGGGTCACAACGGCGGGGGGCGCCTCGTCAAACGTAGGCTCGGCGACTGACTCCGGTTCGGCATCGACCAGCACTTCCTCAACCTGCATGCCCTGGCTGGCCTCGGCCAGTTGCGCCAGGGTGGCCGGGTCAAACGCGCTGGCCAACAGGTCGGCCAGTGCTGCCAGCACCTCTGGCTGCTCGGTCACCTGCAGGCCGGCCGCCACCTGATCCATCATGCCGATCAACGCTTCATGGGCGTGTTCGGCCTCGGCAAAGAAGCGCTCGCTGACCGCCAGACGACCGTCTTCCACAGCCGCGTACAGTTCCAGCAAGGCATGGCTGAGTTGCTGGATGGGGGTCAACTCGGCCAGCTCGGCACCGCGCTCCAGCGTTTGCAGTTCGGCTTGCAGGTCACCCAGTTCCTGACGCTCGCTGGGATGCTCGCGCCAGCGACGCAGCAGATCCTCGGCGTCCAGCAGGATATCCATGCCCTCGGCGAGGAAGATGGCAATCATCTGCGGATCGCGCTGTTCTTCGCTGGCCACACCGTCGCGGGCACTGCTGGCCTGAGCCAGGCGCTCCTGGTGCAGGCGGGCGATGCGCTCCAGCAACTCGGCACTGCCTGGCAGGGCTGCCAGCGGGTGACTGTCCAACTGCTCCAGGCCGGCCTGCATCAGCTGCTCGGCGGCATGCAGCAATTCAGCTTCGCTCATGTCCAGCTGAATCAGGTTGGCCTTGAACTCCTTGACCATCTTCTCCAACGGGGCGGCAATCTCGGCAATCGGCAGGATGCCGGCCATGAAGGCACTGCCCTTGAGCGTATGCAGGGCGCGCTGCAGGTCATCGGTAACCGGCTGCGGCAGTTCCTGGGCACAATCGGCCAGGAAAGCCACCAGGGTTTCCAGATGGGTGAGCGCCTCATTGCGGAAAATATCCAGCAGCAACGGGTCCAGTTCTGCTTCAGCGGCGCTCTGCGTATCGCTCTGCGCCGTGTTGTCAGCGGCAACCTCAGGCAAGCCGCCCACAAGCACAGCGTCTTGCTCGTCAGCCTGATCCGGCACAGGCCCCTGCGGTGGTGTTTCGCCACGCGCCAGCGCATGGGCGGTAGCTGCCAGGAGGTCGACATCATCACGCTGGCGTTGTGCCTTGGCGGCAAATTCATCGGCCAGTGCCGGGAGCAGAGCCACTACATCCGCGACCACCTGCTGTACCGCCGGTTCGGCCTGAATGCTGCGGTCGAGAACACGATTGAGCATGTTCTCGATCGCCCAGGAGAGCTCGCCAATGATCAGCGCACGCACCATGCGCCCGCTGCCCTTGAGGGTGTGGAACGCGCGACGCAGCTCGGTCAGCGCTTCGCGATCATCGGTATTGGCACGCCATTGCGGCAAGTAGGTATGGATGGTCTCCAATACCTCGGCAGCTTCCTCGATGAAGACTTCCAGCAACTCCTCGTCCACCGGCTCTTCATCAGCGGGCGGCGGCAGCAGGCTGGGAGGCACATCCTGGGCCGGTGGATTGATCGCCTGAACCGGCGCAGCCATCACATCGGCGATCGACAACTCGCTCGCCGCACAAGACGGCTCGACGGCGGGTGTCTCGGGCAGAGCGGGCAGCTCGACTTCCGGCAACTGCAATTCGGCGATGCTGGCCTCATCCCAGGCCAAGGGCTCGGTCTGTTCTTCGGCCAGTAGTGTCACAGCATTCGTCGGCAGCTCGACCACGTCTTGCTGCCAAGCATCCAGAGGCTCAAGCACAGGCTCAGTATGCGACGGGGTGTTCGACCATGCGTTGTCCCAATGCTCCGCCGGTTCGGCCGGCTGCTCGGCAACCGCTTGCTCGGGCGGGCTCGCCAATGGCGCGTCAGGCTGGTGATCAGGCTGTTCCAACTCGCTCGCCCAGGTCGACCCATGCGTGGGCAGGGGCTCGTCGGCCTGCGCGTCCAGCACTTCGATTTCGTCAAGCGGGTCAGCCAGGGGTTCCGGGGTTGCGTCCGTGGCCTCGGCACTGTCCCAGTCGAGGATCGAGCGCTGCGGCTTGATCGGGTAGCCGAGACTATCGAGACTCTCCTCTGCCACATCGAGAATCAGATCGCCCTGGCTGGCATGATCTTCGGCCAGGCGCTCCAGGTAGTACTCGACACTGGTGATGGCGTCTGCCAGGGTATCCAGATGCTGCCAGTTGGGTACGGCCTTGCGGGCCAGCAGCTGTTCGTCGATGTAGGCACGTGCGGCCTCCAGCAGAGCAGCGGCACGCGGCAGGGGAATCATCGCCAAGCCACCCCGTACCTGGGTCAGCAGCTGCGGTGCACGCGCCAGGTGTTCGTGGTTCCACTGCGAGGCAATGAACTCGATGATGGCGTCCTTGGCCTGCTCCAGGCCATTGCGCGCTTCCTTGATCACCACCTGATGAATCTGTCCGACATCGGTGGTCGGCAGCTGGCTCTGTTCGTCGCGTGCGCCTTCCACCGGGCCAGCCATGCCTGCCAGGGTGGCTTCGACATACAGCAGGGCGCCGGCCACATCCATCAGCAGCGCGTCGCTCGGCTCACGCTGGCCGCTGGCCAGCGCGCGAACCACATCCAGCTGATCAACGATGACTTTGCGCGGCTGGCCAAAGCCCAATACCGCCAGGGTATCGGCAATCTGCTTGAGGGGCGCATACAGGGCGTCGAGATCGGCCAGATTCTTGCGATCACTGCGCACGAACAGGTCGAGGCTGTCTTTGACGCGCACCAGCTCCTCGCACAGTGCGGTGACCACCGAGCGCATGGCATCACGGTCAGGGCCTGCCAGGCGGGCACGCTCTTCGTCAACCAGGTCGTTGCCCGGCAAGGCCTCGTCAAGACGGTAGCGATTCTTCAGCGCGACAATGCGTGGCGAGCTGGCAGTGGACTTGGCGATATAGAACAGCAGGTTTTTCACCAGCTCGCCGGGAGCCGGCTGGTTGAGTCCAGGTACACCCTGCTCGACCAGGCGCTTGAGCTCCTTGTCGATCTGCCGCAACAGGGTCCGGACCGAAGCACCGTGGCTGACGCTGCCGTTGGCCAGGCCTTCGATCAGGCCGGAAGCAATCTGCCAGAGTTCTTGCAGCGGGGCATCCTGGCTAAGGCTTTCCAGGCGGGCAAAGACCCTCGCCATATAGCCCAGGTTGGTCGGTAACTCCTGATTACGAATCACCCCCACCAGCGCCTGCTGCTGCATCTGCCGCAACTTGCGCAACAATTGCGGCAGCTCGGCTGTTTGCCGCCTAGCTAGCTGCTCGGCAGGCAGCAATGCCTGGCCCGCCCCCAGTTCAGGGCTGAACAGGCTGGTTTCGGAGAGCAGCTTCTCGCCGCGCGCCGCACGCAGGTCGTTCAGCAACGGCAGCAGCACCAACGGCAGGTCGCGGCGGGCGGTCTGGATACGATCGAGGTAGTTGGGCAACTGCAGGATGGCCTGCATCATCACTTCAAGTGCTTCAGCCTGATTGCTGACCCGTCCTTCGGCCAGCGCCAGGGCAAGCTGCTCCATTTCCTCGGCCAGCAGGGCTGCACCGAAAAACTCGACCATCTGCAGGGTGCCGTGCACCTGATGCACATACGTCAGGCAGAAGCGCAGGCGCGTCGTGTCCTGCGGATTCTCGACAAACGCTTCCAGCGCCTGGCGGGCCTGTTTCAGGGTTTCCGCGATCTCGCCCTTGACCCATTCCAGGGCGACATAATCGTGCCGATCACCCATAGCGACTCCACTGCTCATAAGCCTGAATTACCCCTTCCGGGTAAACGCCAACACCTGTTCGTCAGCCACCGGTTGCAGATCCGGATGCTGCCAGTCGCTCATCTCGCCCACGCCAATCACCAGCAAGCCCCCAGGCACCAGGCGCTCGGCCAGGCGGTTGAGGATTTCGCGGCGACGCCAGCGACGAAAGTAGATCAACAGGTTTTGGCAAAAAATGACGTCCATGCCGGTCATCGGCGCCTTGGCCAACTCCAGCACATTCAGCCGCGCACAACAGACTCGCGCGACCAGTTGCGGCAATACCTTGTAGCGTCCATCGGGCAACGCCTGGAAATAACGCTCCAGCCATTGCGGTTCCAGCTGTTCCAGGCGACGTGCCGGGTATTCGGCACTACGCGCCTTGTTCAGCGCATTCAGGCTGATATCGGTGGCCGTGACGCCAAACGCATCCGCGGTCTGCGTATCACGCAGCACCTCAGCCGCGACCACCGCCAGCGAATAGGCTTCTTCACCGGTCGAGCAACCCAGACTCCACAACGCCAGCGGACGCTGTAGACCGGCCTGCACGCGCTCCTGCAGATAGCGCTGGAGCAGAGCAAAGGACGGAGGGTGACGAAAGAAACGGGTTTCCTGGATGGTCAGCCGATCCATCAGCAACGACCACTCGACCGCACCACGCGGCCCATCGAGAACCTGGCGCAGGTAGCTGGCATAGTCGGTCATGCCCAGCTCACGCATGCGCATGCCCAGATTGGCCTGCAGGAAGGACCGTCGCTGTTCGTTGATCACCAGGCCGGTACGCTCTTCCAGCACCCGACACCAGTCACGAAAGTCCTGCGCAGACAGCTCGACCAGCGGTTGCAAGGTCCACACGCCCTCTGCCTGCATGCTCTGCCCTTCGCTCATGGCTGCCACCTGGCGGTCCATGCGGCGCCCAGCAGGCGCCGCGCCTCAGTTGCTTAGGCCTTTTCCGCCGAGTCCGGCAGAGTAAAGCCGGATACCGACTTGCGCATCTCACTGGCCATCTTGGCCAGGTTACCAATGCTGCGCGCCGTCGCCGTGGTACCCGCGGAGGTCTGCGAGGTAATCTCCTGGATCACGTTCATGGTGTTGGAGATGTGACCCGCCGAAGAGGCCTGCTGGCGTGCAGCGTTGGAGATGTTCTGAATCAACGCCGCGAGGGTCTTGGATACCTTCTCGATCTCTTCCAGGGCCACCCCGGCGTCTTGCGCCAGACGGGCACCACGTACCACCTCGGAGGTGGTCTGTTCCATGGAGATAACCGCTTCGTTGGTATCGGTCTGAATGGTCTTAACCAGTGCCTCGATCTGCTTGGTCGCCGCCGAGGAACGCTCTGCGAGGCGCTGTACTTCATCCGCTACCACGGCGAAGCCACGACCCGCATCACCGGCCATGGAGGCCTGGATCGCCGCATTCAGTGCGAGGATGTTGGTTTGGTCGGCAATGTCGTTAATCAGGCTAACGATGTCACCGATCTCCTGGGACGACTCACCGAGGCGCTTGATCCGCTTCGAGGTATCCTGGATCTGCTCACGGATGTTATCCATGCCGGTGATGGTGTTGTGCACCACCTCGTTACCTTTGTTGGCGATGGCTACCGAACGCTCCGCTACCGCGGTGGATTCGGCGGCGTTGGCCGATACCTGGTCAATCGACACGGCCATTTCGTTGATTGCCGCGGAAGCCCCGGCAATTTCCTGCGCCTGATGCTCGGAAGCCTCGGCCAGATGCATCGCCGTGGCCTGGGTTTCCTGGGCGGCGGCAGCCACCTGTACAGCAGTCTGGTTAATGGTCACTACCAGATCGCGCAGCTGGTCAATGGAGTAGTTGATGGAGTCAGCGATGGCACCCGTGAAGTCTTCGGTCACCGTCGCCGCCACTGTCAGGTCACCGTCCGCCAGGTCGGCGATCTCGTCGAGCAGACGGAGAATCGCGTTCTGGTTACGTTCGTTCTTCTCGGCGGTCTCGGCCAGGCGCTGGCGGGTGCTCTGAACCATGACCAGACCGATCAGAATGATCGAAGCCAATGCCAGAATGCCCAGCACATAACCGGCCAGGGTATTGAAATGACGCCCGGTAGCCAGCTCTTCGAAGCCGCTGGCCAGCAAAGACGCCTGGTCAAGCAGGGTCTGCGAACCGGTAAAGATGATGTTCGCCGATTCACGAACCTGGAACAGTTCCGGCGAGGTTTCGAGAATCTCGTCTACCGAACCGGAAACGAATTCGAACAGTTCGGAAATTTCCGCCAGGCGCTCCGCCGCATCGGTATCCGTCACCTGGGTGATCTGCATGGCCTCGTTGCCTTCGAGCATGCCGGCCAGTACGCGACCAAACAGACTGGCATCACGACCGAACATATCAGCGGCCTGTACCGAGTCTTCGTCACCCACCAACACCTTGTTCACCGAACCCAGAATACGTTCAGCCAGCAAGGTCTGACGCTGCGCCACGGCTACCTGATCGGCCGGCGAGGCACTATCCAACAGGGTGGTCACCACCTCGTCATACTCAACCTGCAGCTGCGGAATGGTCTCGGCCAGGGTCGCGGCTACCTGGTGCAGCGACAGTACGGTCTGCTCACTGGCCAGGATGGCGTCAGCACTCTGCCGCAGATTGTCCCAGTCCTTCTGTACCAGGCCCATTTGCTCGCGGACGGCATCCGGCGCCGGCGGCAGGCCGCTTTCCTCATCACCACGCAGGAGAATATTCCAACGTTTCTCGAAGTCGTTACGCGCCTCTTTGAGCAGCGGGAAGGCCTCGCTCTTGCCGGCCGCCGCTTCCGTGGCGTTCTTGGCGATACGCTGCGACAGTACGCGCAGTTCGCCGGCATGGCTGATGTATTCCTTGTCGTAGTTCGACTGGGTGTTGAGGTATGCGAAGTTCGCGAACAGCAACACGATAGAGACCACCAGGACCACGAAGAGTCCGGTGATCAGCGCACTGCTGCGAATACCCGAAAGGAGATTGCCTGCGTTGATTTTCTTCATTATCTGGCCCCCGCCTGGACCTACCACCGATCGTTTCCTGTAACGCTTAAAAGCCGGTTACCCGGCTCATCCGTACCACGCGAGCCTTGCGACCCGATCTTGCCTTGCTCCACGCGAACCAAGACGCACCGCCCAGCAGGCAGTCGTCATACAGCAACGTCGAGAAATTCCTGATTCTGTGCCAGCGCGTAGGGGCTGAATACCAGCCACGGCTGTTCGCGCTGAAAGACACCGTGAATGAATGCCTGGATATTGGCTTCCAGCGGCGGCAAATGCTCGCTGAAGGCATCCACCGGGAAGTGCTGCATACCGAACACTTCGTCGACGGTCAGACCGGCGAAAATTTCCTGGTGATCGACCACCAGGACACGCCGTTGCTTGCGCCGATTGCTCAACTCATGACCGAAGAAGCCGCACAGATCCATTACCGGCAGCAAGCGACCACGCACGTTGGCCACGCCACGCACCCAGCTCTTGACCCCAGGCAGCAAGGTAAAGCGCGGCTCATGCAGCACTTCGGCCACTTCACCCATGGGCGCGACGAACAGACGACCGCCCATGCGAAAACCGATGCCGCTCCAGGTCTGCACCGCCTCCTGCTGGGCAGGAAGACCGGCTGCCAGGGCACGGCACGACTGATCGATCTGTTGCAGACGCTGGAATGGAGAGGTTTGTTCAGCCATGCAAGCTGGCGCCTTCTTGTTCTTCTGGAAAAATGAAGCAGGAAGGCAGCTATTAGCCAGCCAGCACCGCATTCAGCGTCTTGAGCAGGGTAGCCTCGTCAACCGGCTTGGTCAGGTAGTCACGCGCCCCCTGGCGCTTGCCCCAGACCTTGTCGGTTTCCTGATCCTTGGTCGTAACGATGACCACCGGAATGTGACTGGTCTCCGCATCCTTGGTCAGTTGACGGGTGGCCTGGAAGCCGTTCAAGCCCGGCATCACGATATCCATCAACACCGCATCGGGCTTTTCCTGGCGAGCCAGGGCTACACCATCGGCGCCGTTTTCAGCTTTCAATACCTGATGGCCGTGCTTTTCCAGCATGGCTGTCAGCTTGTACATCTCGGTGGGCGAATCATCAACAATCAGAATACGAGCCATGGTTGTTCCCATACGAATAAGGCATCACCGGCCGATCGGCCGGACTTCAGGAAGCTTGTTCCACTGGAGTGAAATCAGGGACGTGGGCCTTGATGGCGCCAAGCAGCTCTTCCTTGCTGAAGGGCTTGGTCAGGTACTGGTCGGAACCAACGATGCGCCCCTTGGCCTTGTCGAACAGACCATCCTTGGAGGACAGCATGATCACCGGGGTAGATTTGAACGCACTGTTGTTCTTGATCAGCGCACAGGTCTGATAGCCATCCAGTCGCGGCATCATGATATCAACAAAGATGATGCTGGGATGGGTATCGGCGATCTTGGCCAACGCATCGAAACCATCGACGGCCGTGACCACGTCACAACCGACTTTCTTAAGCAGTGTTTCCGCCGTCCGACGAATCGTCTTCGAATCGTCGATCACCATTACCCTCAAGCCTTCGGAATGCTGTTCCATGTTCGCCCTACCATCCGCCTCGGTGAGTCGTTATATGCGTTATATCAGTGCGCTGAAGGCCCTGCCACCGATGGGCTGCGACCCAATCGTGCGGTCTTTTTAGCACAGTCTCCTGAACCATTCCACAAACCGCCCTATCGCCAGCCGTGCCGGCTGCCTGACGGCGTTTCAGCTTGAACCCTGGCCAGCATCCCCGCTATCGTGCGGCACCCGCCGCCTGCCAGGAGAATACCGCCCATGACCGTTCGTCTCGGCATCATCATGGACCCCATTGCCAGCATCAATTTCAAGAAGGACAGCTCGCTGGCCATGCTTCTTGCCGCCCAGGCACGTGGTTGGCAACTTTTCTATATGGAGCAGCGTGACCTTTATCAGCTCGCTGGCGAGGCACGCGCCCGCATGCAGCCACTGCAGGTGTTCAACAATGCCGACGGCTGGTTCACCCTTGGCGAGGAACTAGACCAGCCACTGGCCGAACTACAGGTCATCCTGATGCGCAAGGATCCGCCGTTCGACAACGAGTTCATCTATTCGACTTACCTGCTGGAGCAGGCCGAACGCGCCGGCACCCTGGTGGTCAATCGCCCGCAGAGCCTGCGTGACTGCAACGAGAAATTCTTTGCCACGGCATTCAGCGCCTACACTCCTGACACTTTGGTCAGCCGTCGCCCGGACATTTTGCGGCAATTCGCCGAGGCACAGCGTGACATCATTCTCAAACCCCTGGACGGAATGGGCGGCGCGTCGATCTTCCGCCACCGCGCCGGAGACCCCAATCTGTCGGTCATTCTGGAAACCCTGACGGCTCACGGCAGCCAGCAGATCATGGCGCAGCGTTACCTGCCGGCGATTGTCGATGGCGATAAGCGCATCCTGATGATCGATGGCGAGCCGGTACCCTATTGCCTGGCGCGCATCCCTGCACAGGGCGAGACCCGCGGCAACCTGGCCGCTGGCGGCCGCGGCGAGGCGCGCCCACTCACCCCCCGCGACCACGAGATCGCCGCCGCAGTCGGCCCTGAGCTGCGCCGCCGCGGCCTTCTGTTTGTCGGCCTCGACGTGATTGGCGAGCACCTGACCGAGATCAACGTCACCAGCCCGACCTGCATACGCGAGATTGATGCCGCGTTTGATACGCGCATCGGCAAGCGCCTGATGCAAGTGATTGCCGAAAAACTCGCCACACGTTAGGCAGAACCGCCAAGCGTGGCCTGCTTCATGGACTTTTATCGCAACGCTGGGCAGACTGCCGGGCATCTTGCCGGCTTGCGACACCCATGAAAGCAACCCCTTCCGTGCCTCCCTCCTCCAGCGCCCGCCCAGCTGACCGCCTGGGCTTTACCCTGCTGATCGCCGCCGTACTGCACTTGGCACTGATCATCGGCGTGGGCTTTGAAATGCCCAAGCCCAGCCAGATCAGCAAGAGCCTGGAAGTCACCCTGGCTACCTTCCAGAGCGAACAGGCGCCGAAGGATGCTGACTTCATTGCTCAGCACAATCAGGAAGGCAGTGGCAGCCTGGAGCACAAGGCCGCCCCGAAAACCACCGAGCAAGCGCCCCTGCAGGACAGCGAAATCCGCAAGGTCACCCCCCCCAGCGCGCCGCCACCCAGCCCGCAGGTCGAAACGCGCAAGCAGGTACTCGCTACCCAGGCACCGCAAGTACAGAAAGTGCAGGTCAAGCCCGAGAAGACTCCACCGCAACCGCCCAGCCCGCCGGCACCGATCTTCGACAGCAGCCAGCTGTCGATGGAAATTGCCAGCCTCGAGGCGCAACTGAGCATGGAGCGCGAACTGTATGCCAAGCGCCCGAAGATCCATCGCCTGAATGCCGCGTCCACGCTGCGCGACAAGGGCGCCTGGTACAAGGAAGAGTGGCGCAAGAAGATCGAGCGCATCGGCAATCTCAACTATCCCGACGAAGCACGCCGGCAGCGCATCTATGGCTCGCTGCGCCTGCTGGTGACCATCAATCGCGACGGCACCCTGTACGAAGTACAGGTATTGGAGTCCTCCGGGCATAGTGTGCTCGACCAGGCCGCCATGCGCATCGTACGCCTGGCCGCACCCTACGCCCCGTTCAGTGGTGACCTGGCGGAATTCGACCGCCTGGAAATCATCCGCACCTGGCGCTTCGAGCGGGGTGACCGCCTCTCCAGCCAGTAGCCGCAGCCCTTGAAGCTTGGCCGCGCCGCCGCCACACTAGCGCCATGAACAGCGCACCGATCTGCCTCAAGCACCACTTCCTGATTGCCATGCCGCATATGGCCGATGGCAATTTTGCGCAAACCGTCACTTATCTGGTCGACCACGGCGAGCAGGGTGCCATGGGCCTGGTCATCAACCGTCCCAGTGGCCTCAGCCTGGCCGACATCCTCGAACAACTGCGCCCGGAAACCCCGCCCGCAGCACGCTGCCATGGCATGCCGGTATACAGCGGCGGCCCGGTGCAGACCGAGCGGGGTTTCGTACTGCACCCGACAGGCCCTTCATTCCAGGCCAGCGTGGTGCTGGGCGACGTCACCCTGAGCACCTCGCAGGATGTTCTGCTGTCGATTGCCGACGGCCAGGGCCCGGCACAACACCTGATCGCCCTCGGCTATGCCGGCTGGGACGCCGGACAGCTGGAAGCCGAGCTGGCCGATAACGCCTGGCTGACCTGCCCCGCCAGCCTGGATATTCTTTTCGACCTGCCCGCCGACTTGCGCCTGGACGCCGCTGCCGCGCGCCTGGGCGTCAACCTCAGCCTGCTCACCGCGCAGGCCGGACACGCATGAGCAACCTGCGCCTGCTCCTCGGTTTCGACTACGGTACCCGGCAAATTGGCGTAGCCGTCGGCCAGATGATTACCGGCCAGGCTCGCGAACTCTGCGTGCTCAAGGCACAAAACGGCGTACCCGACTGGCAGCAGATCGAAGCCCTGCTCAAGGAGTGGCAGCCCGACGCCCTGGTCGTCGGCCTGCCGCTGAACATGGACGGCTCGCCCAGCGAAATGAGCGAGCGCGCCGAAAAATTCGCCCGGCGCCTGCACGGCCGCTATCAACTGCCCGTACACACCCACGACGAGCGCCTGACCACCTACGAAGCCAAGGGCCAGCGCCTGGCCCAGGGACAACGCGGCGGTTACCGCGAACGCCCGGTGGATGCGATTGCCGCCGCCCTGCTCTTGCAGGGCTGGCTTGAACAGCACGGCGCCTAGACGCCAGAGGAGAGCCCATGCACCTGCCCAACCCCAGCCAGCTCCTGCCGCAGATGGCTGCGGCACTGCGCCTGCACCTGCAGCAACGCGGCATCGACCAGGCCCGCTTCATCGGCATCCATACCGGCGGCGTCTGGGTCGCCCAGGCCCTGCTGGCCGAGCTAGGCCTCAGCCAGCCGCTGGGCACGCTGGACGTATCGTTCTACCGCGACGACTTCACCCAGCACGGCCTGCACCCGCAAGTACGCCCCTCGGCCCTGCCCTTCGACATCGAGGGCCAGCACCTGGTACTGATTGATGACGTACTGATGAGCGGGCGCACCGTGCGCGCCGCCCTCAACGAACTGTTCGACTACGGCCGCCCGGCCAGCGTCAGCCTGGTCTGCCTGCTCGACCTCAACGCCCATGAGCTGCCAATCCGCCCGGACGTGGTCGGCGCCAGCCTGTCCCTGGCGGCCAATCAACGGGTAAAATTGTCCGGCCCCACGCCCCTGAGCCTTGAGCTGCAAACCCTCGCCGACCGAGAACTCCCGCAATGACTCCGATTGACGCCAAGCGCCCGCTGCAGCTCAACGAAAACGGCCAGCTGCGCCACTTTCTCAGCCTCGACGGCCTGCCGCGCGAGCTGCTCACCGAACTACTGGATACCGCTGACTCC
Source organism: Pseudomonas fluvialis (assembly GCF_002234375.1). Taxonomy (GTDB): domain Bacteria; phylum Pseudomonadota; class Gammaproteobacteria; order Pseudomonadales; family Pseudomonadaceae; genus Aquipseudomonas; species Aquipseudomonas fluvialis. Next base: position 183,842 of record NZ_NMQV01000002.1, on the reverse strand, counting down.
TTCCTTGAGGTGGGCGCCCGCGCCGTGAAGAAGGTTCCACTGCTGCGTGGCAAGACGGTATGCAACGTGTTCTTCGAGAACTCCACACGCACCCGCACCACCTTCGAACTGGCCGCGCAGCGCCTGTCCGCCGACGTGATCAGCCTTAATGTGTCGACCAGCTCGACCAGCAAGGGCGAAACGCTCTTCGACACCCTGCGCAACCTGGAGGCCATGGCCGCCGACATGTTCGTGGTACGCCATGCCGACTCCGGCGCCGCGCACTTCATCGCCGAGCACGTCTGCCCGCAGGTAGCCATCATCAATGCCGGCGACGGCCGCCATGCCCACCCCACCCAGGGCATGCTCGACATGCTGACCATTCGCCGACACAAGGGCAGCTTCGAAAACCTCTCGGTCGCCATCGTCGGCGATATCCTGCACTCGCGCGTGGCACGCTCCAACATGCTGGCCCTACGCACCCTGGGCTGCCCGGACATCCGCGTCATCGCCCCGCAAACCCTGCTGCCGGTCGGCCTCGAGCAGTATGGCGTGCGTGTATTCACCAGCCTCAGCGAAGGCCTGCGCGATGTCGACGTGGTGATCATGCTGCGCCTGCAGAAGGAGCGCATGCAGGGCGGCCTGTTGCCCAGCGAAGGCGAGTTCTTCCGCCTCTACGGCCTGACCGAACAGCGCCTGGCCCTGGCCAAGCCCGATGCCCTGGTCATGCACCCAGGGCCGATCAACCGCGGCGTGGAAATCGAGTCGGCGGTAGCCGATGGCCCGCAGTCGGTGATCCTCAACCAGGTGACCTACGGGATTGCCGTGCGCATGGCGGTACTGTCGATGTGCATGAGCGGCCAGGCCGCCCAGCGCCAACTCAACCAGGACGCCGGAGAGCACAACTGATGTCGATGCAAATTAGTGGAGCGCGCCTGCTCGACCCGGCCAGCGGCCTTGACCAGAACGCCGACTTGTTCATCGATGGCGGCAAGGTCGTCGCCATCGGCCAGGCCCCGCTCGGCTTCAATCCCCGCCAACTGATCGATGCCAGCGGACTGATTGCCGCTCCCGGGCTGGTCGACCTGTCCGTAGCCCTGCGCGAGCCCGGCTATGGCCGCAAGGGCAGCATCGCCAGCGAAACCCTGGCCGCTGCCGCAGGCGGGGTAACCAGCCTGTGCTGCCCACCGCAGACCCGTCCGGTACTGGACACCCCGGCCGTGGCCGAGCTGATCCTCGACCGCGCTCAGCAGGCCGGCCATGCCAAGGTATTTCCCATTGGCGCCCTGAGCAAAGGCCTGGCCGGCGAGCAACTGGCCGAACTGGTCGCGCTGCGCGATGCCGGCTGCGTAGCCTTCGGTGACGGCCTGTACAGCTTCCAGAACAGTCGCACCCTGCGTCGCGCGCTGGAATACGCAGCCACCTTCGACCTCACCGTGGTTTTCCACGCCCAGGATCACGATCTGGCCGAAGGCGGCCTGGCCCACGAAGGCGCCACCGCCAGCTTCCTCGGCTTGCCGGGCATTCCGGAGAGCGCCGAAACCGTGGCCCTGGCCCGCCAGTTGCTGCTGGTCGAACAGAGCGGTGTGCGCGCGCATTTCAGCTGCATCAGCAGTGCACGTGGCGCGGAAATGATCGCCCAGGCCCAGGCTCGTGGCCTGCCGGTGAGCGCCGACGTGGCGCTGTACCAACTGATTCTCACCGACGAAGCGCTAGCCGACTTCTCCAGCCTGTACCACGTACAGCCGCCGCTACGCAGCCGGCGTGACCGCGAAGGCCTGCGCGAGGCGGTCAGGCAGGGGGTGATCGGCAGCATTGCCAGCCATCACCAGCCGCACGAACACGATGCCAAGCTGGCCCCCTTTGGCGCCACCGAGCCAGGCATCAGCAGTGTCGAACTGCTTCTGCCACTGGCCCTGACCCTGGTGCAGGACGGCCTGCTCGACCTGCCCAGCCTGCTCAGCCGCCTCACCTGTGGCCCAGCCCAGGCCCTGCGCCTGCCCGCCGGCCGTCTGGCCGTAGGGGCTCCGGCAGATATCCTGCTGTTTGCCGAGCAGGCCAGCACCCTGGCTGGTGAGCAATGGTTTTCCAAGGGCCAGAACTGCCCATTCCTTGGTCACTGCCTGCCGGGCCGGGTGCGCTACACCCTGCTCGACGGACGCATTAGCTACCAGGCCTAAGCATTAAAAAACCCCGGCCTGCGAGGGGCAGTGCCGGGGTTTTTCCCCAGCGCTGATCAGGCCTGTGCGCCGGCCTGCTGCTGGCGCGCCAGCTCCTGGGCATACAGCGCATCGAAGTTCACCGGAGCCAGCATCAGCGCGGGGAACGAGCCACGGATGACCAGGCTGTCGAGGGCTTCGCGAGCATAGGGGAACAGCAGGTTGGGACAGAAGGCGCCCAGCGTATGGCTCATCGAGGCCGGGTCGAGGCCCTGGATCAGGAAGATGCCGGCCTGCTGTACTTCCGCGATAAACGCCACTTCCTCACCGGTCTTGACGGTCACCGAGAGACTCAACACCACTTCGTGGAAGCCCGCCTCCAGTTCCTTATGCCGGGTATTGAGGTCAAGCTGCACGCTCGGCGCCCAATCCTGACGGAAGATTTCCGGGCTCTTCGGCGCTTCGAAGGACAGGTCCTTGACGTAGATGCGCTGCAGGGAGAATTGCGGGTTATGCGCTTCTTGGGCGCCGTTCTGCTCAGACATGAGAAATCCTTGGCATGGTTGATTCGAAAGTATTAATCGGCCAGCAGGGCATCAAGGCGGCCGGCGCGCTGCAGGGCATACAGGTCATCGCAGCCGCCCACATGGGTGCTGCCAATCCAGATCTGCGGTACCGAAGTACGCCCGGCCTGCCGCGCCATTTCCGCACGCAGGGCGGGATCACCATCGACACGCCGCTCTTCATAACGAACGCCCTTGTCGTCAAGCAGTTGCTTGGCGCGCAGGCAATAGGGGCAGGTCGCGGTGGTGTAGATCAGAACCTTGGGCATGTCACTTGACCAATGGCAGGTTGTCGTTGCGCCAGCTGGCAATACCGCCGGAGAGTTTGGCGGCCTTGAAGCCGGCCTTCTGCAGCTGGGCACAGAGACTACCGGAATGCTGGCCAAGGGCATCGACCAGAATCAAGGTTTTCTCTTTGTGCTTGTCCAGCTCGGCCATACGTGCGGCGAACTTGTCGTGCGGAATATGCAGGGCATCGACGATATGCCCGGCGCTGAATTCCTTCTGCGCGCGGACGTCGACTACCAGCGCCTCGCCAGAATTGACCAGTGCGGTCAGCTCACGACAGCTCAGGGCCTTGCCGCCCTTGCGCAGTTCGGAGACCAGCAAGGCCACCAGCAGGGCGACGAACAATCCACTCAGTACATAGTGGTTAGTGGCAAATTCAATCAGTTGGGCCAACATCAGAGGGTTCCACAGGCGTAAAATGGGCCCAAGTATACACAGAGCCGGCAAGCCGTGACGACACGCGCCGCAGCTCTTAAAATCCCGCCTTTCCAGCCACTGCCCAGAGCGAGCCAGCCTGCATGAGCGCCACGCCCAAACCCCTGGTCCTGATCATCCTCGACGGCTTCGGCCACAGCGACAAGCCCGAGTACAACGCCATCCACGCGGCGCATACCCCGGTCTACGATCGCCTGCGCGCCACCCAGCCGCACGGCCTGATTTCCGGCAGCGGCATGGATGTCGGCCTGCCGGACGGGCAGATGGGCAACTCCGAGGTGGGCCACATGAACCTCGGCGCCGGCCGCGTGGTGTACCAGGACTTCACCCGGGTGACCAAGGCCATCCGCGACGGTGAGTTCTTCGACAACGCCGTGATCAATGCCGCGGTGGACAAGGCCGTGATTGCCGGCAAGGCGGTGCACATCCTCGGTCTGCTCTCCGACGGCGGCGTCCACAGCCACCAGGATCACCTGGTCGCCATGGCGGAACTCGCTGCCCAGCGCGGCGCCGAGAAGATCTACCTGCATGCCTTCCTCGACGGTCGCGACACCCCGCCGCGCAGCGCCCAGCCGTCCATCGAACTGCTCGACGCCACCTTCGCCAGGCTGGGCAAAGGGCGCATTGCCAGCGTGATCGGCCGCTACTACGCGATGGACCGCGACAACCGCTGGGACCGCGTCGAGCAGGCCTGGCAGCTAATCGTCGACGGCCAGGGGCAGTTCGCCGCCGACAGCGCCAGCGAAGGCCTGGCCGCCGCCTATGCCCGCGAGGAGAGCGACGAGTTCGTCAAGGCCACCACCATCGGTGCACCGGTCAAGGTGGAAGACGGCGACGCCGTGGTGTTCATGAACTTCCGCGCCGACCGCGCCCGCGAGCTGACCCGCGCCTTTGTCGAGCCGGGCTTCCAGGAGTTCCAACGCCCGCGCGTGCCGCAACTGGCCGGCTTCGTGATGCTCACCCAGTACGCGGCAAGCATCCCCGCGCCCTGCGCCTTTGCCCCTGAATCGCTGGACAACGTGCTCGGCGAATACCTGGCGAAGAACGGCAAGACCCAGCTGCGTATTGCCGAAACCGAGAAATACGCCCACGTGACCTTCTTCTTCTCCGGCGGCCGCGAAGAACCGTTTGCCGGGGAAGAACGCATCCTGATTCCCTCGCCGAACGTCGCCACCTATGACCTGCAGCCGGAGATGAGCGCCCCCGAGGTGACCGAACGGATTGTCGAGGCCATCGAAAACCAGCGCTATGACGTGATCATCGTCAACTACGCCAACGGCGACATGGTCGGCCACACCGGGGTATTCGAGGCCGCGGTCAAGGCCGTGGAAACCCTCGACAGTTGCGTCGGGCGCATCGTCGAGGCGCTGGACAAGGTCGGTGGTGAAGCGCTGATCACCGCCGACCACGGCAACGTCGAGCAGATGGAAGATGAGTGCACCGGCCAGGCGCATACCGCGCACACCTGCGAGCCGGTGCCCTTCATCTATGTCGGCAAGCGCCCGGCGAGCATCCGCGCAGGCGGCGTACTGGCCGACGTGGCACCGACCCTGCTGACCCTGATGGGCTTGCCGGTTCCTGCGGAAATGACCGGCACCAGCATCGTCCAGCTGCACTAAGCGCTCGCCAGCGGTCGCGTGCTGCCAGCCCAGCACGTGACCGCTGAGCAGTGCACGCGCGACAGCGGCAAGCCAGCTGCGCCAACCCCATCGCTTTTCACGACTGTCGCGTGCAGCCTGCCCCGGCTTTTTTAGGCATACTAGGCCGGTCTTTTCCAGCGGTGAGCCTCGCCATGCTTCGCACCCTGTCCATCGTCCTGCTTAGCGCGTTCTGCCTGTTGGCCCAGGCCGACGAGCGTAGCGCCGCCCAGCAACAACTGGAAAAGGCCCGCCAGGACGTCGCCGAACTGCAAAAACTGCTGAAAACCCTGGAAAAAGAGAAGTCCAGCGTACAGCAGGCCCTGCAGAAGACCGAACGTGAGATGGGCGGCCTGGAGCGCGACATCAAGCACCTGCAGGAAGAGATCAAGGACAGCGAAAGCGAGCTGCAGCGGCTCGACGGTGAGAAAAAAAAACTCCAGCAATCGCGCCTTGAGCAACAGCAACTGATTGGCATCCAGGCCCGCGCCGCCTACCAGAGTGGCCGTCAGGAGCCTCTGCGCCTGCTGCTCAACCAGCAACGACCGGAACAGCTGTCACGCACCCTGACCCAGTATGAATACCTGGGGCAGGCCCGCCTGCGCCAGCTGGAAACCTTCAATGAGACCCTGCGCCAACTGGCCAATGTCGAGTACGACATCATTGCCCAGCAAAATCGCCTGGCCGAGCGCCAGCACGAGCTGCAGGGCCGCCGCGACGAGCTGGCCAAGGTGCGCCAGCAACGCCAGCAAGCCCTGGCCAAACTCAACCGGGAATACCGCAGTCGTGATCAGCGGCTGCGTGCCCGCCAGCAGGAGCAGGCCGAATTTGCCCGGGTACTGCGCACCATCGAGGAAACCCTGGCCCGCCAGGCACGTGAAGCCGAGCTGGCTCGGCAACGCGCGGCAGAAGCCCAGCGCCTGGCCCAACAAAGCACCCCCGGCACCCCTGGCAGCGGCCCGCAGGTCAGCAGCGGGAGCGGCCAGTCGGGGCCCTTTGCCCAGGCCAAAGGCAAGCTGCCCTGGCCGGTGGACGGCCGCCTGCTGGCCCGCTACGGCAGCCCGCGCGCCGGCGACGCCCGCAGCACCTGGGACGGCGTGCTGATTGGCGCCAGCGCCGGTAGCCCGGTGCGCGCCGTACATGGTGGCCGCGTAGTCTTTGCCGACTGGTTGCGTGGTGCCGGGCTGCTGGTGATCATCGACCATGGCAATGGCTATCTGAGCCTGTATGGCCATAATCAAAGCCTGTTGAAAAACCCCGGTGACCTGGTCAGCGCCGGCGAAACCATTGCCACGGTGGGCAGCAGTGGCGGCCAGCAAAGCGCCGCGCTGTACTTTGCCATTCGCCAGCAGGGGCGCCCCAGCGACCCGGCGCAGTGGTGCCGGAGCCACGGTTGATCCTTCTTTTCTGGAGTTAGCACAGCATGCTGCACCGCTTTCGCCTTACCCCTTTTGCCCTGGCCCTGAGCCTGCTGACCGGCCCTCTGCAGGCCGCCGAACCAGCGCCCGCCAAGGCGGAACTGCCGCTGGACGAGCTGCGCACCTTTGCCGAGGTGCTCGACCGCATCAAGAGTGCCTACATCGAACCCATCGACGACAAGACCCTGCTGGAAAACGCCATCAAAGGCATGCTCAGCAACCTTGACCCGCATTCGGCCTACCTCGAACCACAGGCCTTCGCCGAACTGCAGGAAAGCACCAGTGGCGAATTCGGCGGCCTGGGTATCGAGGTCGGCATGGAGGACGGCTTCCTCAAGGTCATCTCGCCCATCGACGACACCCCGGCCTCCAAGGCCGGTATCCAGCCGGGCGACCTGATCCTCAAGATCGACAACCAGCCGACCAAGGGCTGGTCGATGATGGAGGCGGTGGAGAAACTGCGTGGCAAGCCGGGCAGCAAGGTACTACTGACCCTGGTGCGTGAAGGCGGCCAGCCGTTCGATCTGCCCCTGCAGCGTGCGGTGATCAAGGTGCGCAGCGTGAAGAGCCAGTTGCTGGATGACGGTTACGGACTGATCCGCATCAGTCAGTTCCAGATCAATACCGGCGACGAAGTGGCCAAGGCGCTGAGCAAACTCAAGCGTGACAACGGCAAGCAGCCGCTCAAGGGCCTGGTACTCGACCTGCGCAACAACCCGGGGGGCGTGCTACAGGCCGCCGTCGAAGTGACCGACCACTTCCTCAGCAAGGGCTTGATCGTCTACACCGAGGGGCGTCTGGCCAACTCCGAGCTGCGCTTCTCGGCCGACCCCGAAGATGCCAGCGAGGGTGTGCCACTGGTGGTACTGATCAACGGCGGCAGCGCCTCGGCTTCGGAAATCGTTGCCGGCGCCCTGCAGGATCATCGCCGCGCAGTACTGATGGGCACCGACAGCTTCGGCAAAGGCTCGGTACAGACCATCCTGCCGCTGAACAACGAGCGCGCCCTGAAACTGACCACCGCCCTGTACTTCACGCCCAAGGGGCGTTCGATCCAGGCCCAGGGCATCGTCCCGGACATCGAGGTGGCACGCGCCCGCGTCACCCGCGAGCAGGACAACGAAGGCATCAAGGAAGCCGACCTGGCAGGCCACCTGGGCAACGGCAATGGCCAACCGGACAAGCCGCGCCGCCAGGATACGCGCAGCCCACGCCCGCAGGATGACGACTACCAACTAAGCCAGGCGCTCAACCTGCTCAAGGGCCTGAACATCACCCGCCAGTAGGGCCTGCTCGGCAGACAGGCAGCCCGGCACTCAGACCGGGCTCGCGACCTACAGGTAGCTGTTGGTCATTTCCTCGACGAAACCTTCCTGGCGCATCTCATCCAGGGCCTTCTGCAGACGCTCGACCACCTCGTCCGGGGTATCCTTGTTGAGCGCCAGGTAGAGTTGGGCCTGGTTCATCTTCAAGACCACCTTGAGTCCCTGCACGCCTTCGGCGCGCGCCATGTAGCGTCCCGCCGGATCGTCGGTGGCCCACAGGTCGATCTGCCCGGCGGCCAGCTTGCGAATGTTTTCCTGATCACGCAGCGACAGCACCAGCGGAATCTTCTGGCTTTCCAGCGACTGGCTGAGCGCGTTGTTTTTGTAGGCACCAATACGGTACTGGCTGGCTTCACTCAGGTTGTTCACCTGGATGGCACTATCGCCACGCGCCATCAGCACCCAGGAAGTTTCCCCCAGCGGCCCCACCCACTTGAACAGGGCTTCACGCTCGGCGGTACGCGTCGTGGAAAACAAGGCATAGCCGGGCTTGTCGAGGGTCAACCGGTACAGGCGATCCCAGGGAAAGCGCAGGGTCATGCTGTAGTCGATGCCGGCACGCTTGAACATCTCGCGGACAATTTCTGCACTGATGCCATCGATACCATCATCACGGGCAAAGTTCTTGTCATCCACGGCCATGTTGAATGGCGGGAAGTTTTCGGTCAGCACGACCATTTTGTAGCCTTCCGGCAGTTCGGCCTGGGCGCTGCTAGCCGCCAGCAGCAGGCTGGCACAAAGGACGCGTTTGCAAGTTTTCAGCATGATCTTGGCTCTTCAGGATTGTTGTTGTCAGATGCCAGCGGGCCTATCAAAGATAGTTGTTGACGATGTCGTCGACAAAACCCTCTTCACGCAACTTGTCCAGCTCGGCCTGCAGCTTGCTGACTACCTCGTCCGGCACTTCGCGATTCAGTGCCAGGTAAAGCTCCGCGCTATCGAAACGCAGGATGGTTTTCAGCCCGCTGATCCCCTCCTGCTTGGCCAGATAGCGGCCTGCGGGGTCGCCGGTAGCCCACAGGTCAATCTGCCCGGACTGCAGCTTCTGTGCATTGAGCTGGTCACGCAGCGCCAGCACCGGCTGCAATCCCTGTTCGAGGAGGTGCTCGGAGATGGCATCCCCCTTGTAGGCGCCCACCTGATAGCTGGCTGCCTCGGCCAGGCTGTTCAGACGAATGTTGCTGTCGGCACGGCCAAGCAGCACCCAGTCATCCGGACCAATCGGGCCGACCCATTTGAACTGCTCCTCGCGCTCCGGCAGGCGGGCGGTGACGAACACTCCATAGCCCGGCTTTTCCAGGGCCAGCTTGTAGATGCGCTCCCAGGGAAAACGCAGGGTCATGCTGTACTCGATGCCGGCACGCTTGAACATCTCGCGAATGATATCCACGGCGATGCCGTCGATATTGTCTTCCTGCGCAAAGTTCTTGCCGTTGATCGCCATGTTGTAGGGCGGGAAGTTTTCGGTGAGCAGGATAACCTTGTAGTCCGCAGGAACCTCCGCCTGAGCCAGGCCGGCCAAGGCCAGACTGGCTACAGCCAGAGAACGTTTGAGCAATTTGCGCATGGAGTCCACCCGAAAGCATGAGTTGCAATAGCGCATCCTGCGAACAGTCACGCGGCCACGCTCCCTGGCCGCGCCGGGGCGTTACAGGTACTTGGCGACGATGCGCGCCAGGGCGCCTTCCGCCTGCATTTCCTGCAACGCCTGCTGGAGTTTGTTGACCACCTCATCCGGGGTCTGCGGGTTGAGGGCCAGGTACAGGTCAGTACTGTTGAAGCGCAGCACGGTCTTCAGCCCGCTGACACCCTCCTGTTTGGCCAGGTAACGCCCGGACAGGTCACCCGTGGCCCACAGGTCGATCTGCCCCTTCTGCAGCTTGCTGAGATTCTCCTGGTCACGCAGCGACGTGCTGAAAGGAATGCCTTCGGCCTGCAGATGCTGGGAAATCGCGTCGTCCTTGTAGGCGCCGATACGATAAGCACCCGCCTGCTGCAGGTTGTCCAGGCGGATGTTGCTGTCGGCGTTGGCCAACAGCACCCAGTCATCGGTACCCAGCGGCCCCACCCACTTGAACAGCGGGCCACGCTCGCGCAGTCGGGCAATCGTGAAAACCCCGTGATTGGGATTGTCCATGGCCATCTTGTAGATACGCGCCCAGGGGAAACGCAGGGTCATGTGGTAGCTGACCCCGGCGCGCTGGAACATCTCCTGTACCAACTCGACGGCAATTCCCTGCAACTGGTCTTCACGGGCAAAATTGCGCCCGTTGCTGGCCATGTTGTAGGGCGGGAAGTTTTCGGTCAGCAGAACGATTTCCGCGACAGGCGCATCCTCGGCCTGTGCCGGCAGCCCCAGCAACAGGCCCCAGACCAAAGACAGGCTCAGCAGTATCTTGTGCATGTGTTCCCTCCACGGCTTCCATAGCCTTGCAAAGGGCGCAGCTTAATCAGCGTCGGCGGCTTGCCAAGCCCATCATGCCCAAGCTGCGACCTGCGTCATGGCAAAACACCAGACGGCAGTCAACGTACCACGATACCGCGACTGGCCAGGTAGGCCTTGGCTTCCGGCACGCTGTATTCGCCAAAGTGGAAGATGCTGGCGGCCAGCACCGCGTCGGCCTTGCCTTCGAGGATACCGGCAGCCAGGTGTTGCAGGTTGCCGACGCCGCCGGAGGCGATCACCGGGATGCCCACGCTCTCGCTGATGGCGCGGGTCACGCCGAGGTCGTAGCCGCTTTTCACGCCGTCCTGATCCATGCTGGTCAGGAGAATTTCGCCCGCGCCGAGGTCTTCCATCTTCTTCGCCCAGAGCACGGCATCCAGGCCGGTCGACTTGCGTCCGCCATGGGTGAAGATTTCCCAGCGGCCCGGGGCAACTTTTTTGGCATCGATGGCGACGACGATGCACTGCGAGCCGAAGCGCGCGGCGGCCTCGCCGACGAACTCCGGATTGAACACCGCGGCGGTGTTGATCGACACCTTGTCGGCACCGGCGTTCAGCAGGTTGCGGATGTCCTGCACGGTACGCACGCCGCCACCGACGGTGAGCGGGATGAACACCTGGCTGGCCATGCGCTCCACCGTGTGTAGGGTGGTGTCACGGCCGTCGACGCTGGCGGTAATGTCGAGGAAGGTAATCTCGTCGGCGCCCTGCTCGTCGTAGCGGCGGGCGATTTCCACCGGGTCACCGGCGTCGCGGATGTTCTCGAACTTGACGCCCTTGACCACGCGGCCATTGTCCACGTCGAGGCAGGGAATAATGCGTTTAGCGAGGGCCATGCGGGCCTCCCAATCCTGAATTCGCTGGAGGCTGGAGGCTGAAAGCTGAACGAAAAGGCAACTCGGCCATCGTCCAGCCTCCAGCCTCCAGCGCCTTATTCGTATTTCGCCTGCCGATCGCAGAAGGCTTGCGCCTCGGCGACATCCAGGGTGCCTTCATAGATGGCACGGCCGGTGATGGCGCCGATGATGCCCGGCGAGCGCGCCAGCAGCAGCTTCTCGACATCGCCGAGGTTATGGATACCGCCGGAGGCGATCACCGGGATGCGGCTGGCAACGGCCAGCGCGGCGGTGGCCTCGACGTTGCAGCCCTGCATCATGCCGTCTTTGGCGATATCGGTATAAACGATGGCGGATACACCGTCAGCTTCGAAACGCTTGGCCAGATCAGTCGCCTGCACGCTCGATACCTCGGCCCAGCCGTCGGTGGCGACGAAGCCATCCTTGGCATCCAGACCGACGATCACCTTGCCCGGGAAGGCCTTGCAGGCGTCAGTGACAAACTGCGGATCCTTCACGGCCTTGGTACCGATGATCACGTAGCTGACACCGGCGCGCACATAGTGCTCGATGGTCTCCAAGGTGCGGATGCCGCCGCCGATCTGGATCGGCAGGGTCGGGTAGCGCTTGGCGATGGCGGTGACCACTTCACCGTTGACCGGCTGGCCTTCGAAGGCGCCGTTCAGGTCGACCAGGTGCAGACGGCGGCAGCCGCCCTCGACCCACTTGGCGGCCATGCTCACCGGGTCATCGGAGAACACCGTGGAGTCTTCCATGCGGCCCTGGCGCAGACGCACGCAGGCGCCGTCCTTGAGATCGATAGCGGGGATAATCAGCATTTCAAACATCTTCCTCTTAACTGGCTCGCTTCAGGTGGTGAGCGAGCGCAGGCGAATCAAGAAGCCCGGAGCGGAGGAACCGGAATGTACTGCAGTACATGAGGATTACTCGCTTCGCTCGCCCTCCGGGCCGCATTTCATACGTTCGTCAGCGCAGCTGCCGTCCGAGCAGCGCGCGACGCAGAGTCGGCAAGCGCAGCCGCCAACTGGAGCGAGCCTAGCGGCCGTTCCAGCCGATAAAGTTCTGCAACAGCTGCAGGCCGTGGGTGTGACTCTTCTCCGGGTGGAACTGCACGGCGAACTTCGAGCCGTCGGCCAGCGCCGCGGCGAAGTCCTTGCCATAGTGACCACGCCCGACCACCTGGGCGGGATTGCCGGCGTCGATGTAGTAGCTGTGCACGAAGTAGAAACGACCCTTGTTTGGGATCTCGTGCCACAGCGGGTGGTCGATCACCTGCTCGACTTCGTTCCAGCCCATGTGCGGCACCTTCAGGTGTTCGCCCCCTTCATACAGGTCCTTGCCGAAAAAGCGCACCTGGCCGGGGAACAGACTGATGCAGTCCACGCCATCGTTCTCCTCGCTGCGCTCCAGCAGGGCCTGCATGCCGACGCAGATGCCAAGGAACGGACGGTCAGCGCTGACCTCGCGCACCAGGCTGTCGAAGCCCAGGCGCTTGATCTCGGCCATGCAGTCGCGGATCGCCCCAACCCCGGGGAACACCACGCGGTCAGCCTCGCGGATCACATTGGCGTCGCTGGTCACCAGCACCCGGCCGGCGCCGACATGCTCCAGCGCCTTGGCCACCGAGTGCAGGTTGCCCATGCCATAGTCGATTACTGCAACGGTCTGCACTTACAAGCACCCTTTGGTCGACGGCATCTGCCCGGCCATGCGCGGGTCCAGTTCGATGGCCATGCGTAGGGCGCGGCCAAAGGCCTTGAACACCGTCTCGATCTGGTGGTGGGTGTTGTGCCCGCGCAGGTTGTCGATGTGCAGGGTCACCAAGGCGTGGTTGACGAAGCCCTGGAAGAACTCCTGGAACAGGTCCACGTCGAAGCCGCCGACCACCGCGCGGGTGAAGGGCACATGCATCTGCAGGCCGGGACGACCGGAGAAATCGATCACCACGCGCGACAGGGCTTCGTCCAGCGGCACATAGGAGTGGCCGTAACGGGTCATGCCCTTCTTGTCGCCGACGGCCTTGGCGAACGCCTGGCCGAGGGTGATGCCGACGTCTTCCACGGTGTGGTGATCGTCGATATGCAGGTCGCCCTTGCAGTGGATGTCCAGGTCGATCAGGCCGTGACGGGCAATCTGGTCGAGCATGTGCTCGAGGAAAGGCACGCCAATATCAAACTTGGCCTTGCCAGTGCCATCCAGATTGATCGAGACCTTGACCTGGGTCTCCAGGGTATTGCGCTCGACGCATGCCGTACGCTCGGCCATGTGCAACTCCGGGATAAATGCTGCGGAAAGGCCGCCATTATAGGCCGGGCGCAGCGGGCCCGGCTACCGGCCGCCCGGCCAGCGGGTTTACACTCGCCCGCCTAGCCACCCGAGGACCGCCGCATGCCCGTTGTCGTCGAATTTGTCCGCCAGCCCAGCGCGCAGGATCGTCTTGACCTGGCGAAAATCTATGCCGAGGCGCCCGACTGGCTGCTGGCCCCCTACAAAGACGCACAACATCTGCTGGATAGCCTGCTGGACAGCGGCCAGTTGCTGGCCGGGCGCTTCAACGACCGCCTGCTCGGTGCCGCCTGCGTGTCGCGCAGCGCTGAAGGCTGGCAGCTGTCACACCTCTGCGTCCGCCAGGTCACCCGGCGTCGTGGGGTGGCCCGGCGCCTCTACGCGGAGGCCTGCCGTCTGGCCGCTGAAGCCGGACAAGCGCTGCACTGGCAGGCGCCGCCAGGTCTGGACAGCGCACTGCAGGTCATCCTGCAGAGCAAGACCCAGGCCGGCTGAGCCGATGCACCAGGTCGACCTGCTGATCATCGGCGCCGGCGCCATCGGCCTGGCCTGCGCCGCACGTCTTGCATCGCCCACACGCAGCTGCCTGATCATCGAAGCGCAGGCGCTGATCGGCAGCCACGCCTCCAGCCGCAACTCCGAAGTCATCCACGCCGGTCTCTACTACCCACCCGGCTCGCTCAAGGCCAGCCTGTGCCTGGAAGGCCGCGAACGCCTGTATGCCTGGTGCGCCAGGCAGCACATCGCCCACCGCCGCCTGGGCAAGCTGCTGGTGGCCGTGGACGAAGAGGAGCTGCCCGCCCTGCAGCGTCTGGCCGAGAATGCCCGGGCCTGTGGCGTAGACGACCTGCAACCACTCGATGCCGCACAACTGCGCCAGCGCGAGCCGGCCCTGCGTGGTGTGGCCGCCCTACACTCGCCGAGCACCGGCATCTTCGACAGCCACGCCTACCTGCAATCCCTGCTGGCTCACGCCGAACGACAGGGCGCGCAGCTGATCCTGCATACCCGCGCCACGCACCTTGAGCCATACGCCGGCGGCTGGCGGGTCAGCGGGCTGAGTGCCGGCGAGCCCTTTCAACTGCGCGCCGGCCAGGTGATCAATGCTGCCGGCTTCGCCGCACCCGCGCTGGCCCAGGCTACCCAGGGACTGACCGGCGTGCCTCGTCAGCATCTCTGCCAGGGACGCTACTTCAGCTACAGCGGGCGCAGCCCGTTCAGCCAGCTGATCTACCCGCTGCCTGCGGCCAACACGGCCGGGCTGGGCATCCACGCCACCCTCGACCTGGCCGGCCAGCTACGTTTCGGCCCCGACGTCCATTACCTGAACGAACTCGACTACCAGGTGGATGCCAGCCTGCGCGAGCCGTTTGCCGCCGCCATCGCCCGCTACTATCCGGGCATCGACCCGGCACGCCTGCAACCGGCTTACAGTGGCGTACGGCCGAAACTCAGCGGCGCCGGGGAACCGGCCGCCGACTTCGTCATCCAAACCCCCGGGGATCACGGCCTGCCCGGCCTGGTCAACCTGTTCGGCATCGAATCGCCGGGACTGACCGCCAGCCTGGCCATCGCCGAACGCGTCGCCGCCGCCCTGTGAGGCAGCGGTATACTCCCCGCCCCGGACCCTGTTGAAACAAGGACAGCTTGATGAAAGCGCTCGGCAAAATCCTCGGCCTGCTGCTGCTTGGCCTGCTTCTGCTGCTGGTAGCCCTGGGCCTGGCACTCACTCACCTGTTCGATCCCAATGACTACAAGGACGAGATCAGCCAGCTGGCCCGCGACAAGGCCGGCGTAGAACTGCGCCTGCAGGGCGACATCGGCTGGAGCCTGTTCCCCTGGCTGGGCCTGGAACTGAGCGACGCAACCATTGCCAGCCTGCAACAACCCGAACAGCCCCTGGCACGGGTACGCCTGCTGGGCCTGTCGGTGCGGGTCATGCCCCTGCTGCGCCGCGAAGTACAGATGAGCGCCATCCGGGTCGACGGCCTGGAGCTCGACTTGCAGCGCGACGCCCAGGGCCGTGGCAACTGGCAGCAACTTGGCCAGGCGCAGACCGCAACGCCCAGCGATAGCCGTCCCGCTACTGGCGCGCAGCCCGCCAGCCCGCCGCCCGCCGCGCCGCAGAGCAGCACGCAGGCCGTGCGTCTGGACATCGACAGCCTGACCCTGAGCAACGCGCGGATTCGCTACCAGGACCTGGCCAGCGGCCAGCAGTACAGCCTGGAGGGTATCCAGCTGAGTACCGGGGCGATTACCGAAGGGCAAAGCATCCCGATCAAGCTGTCCGGCTTTTTCGCCAATAACCAGCCCGTGCTGCGCGCCAAGGCCGAACTCAGCGGCAAACTGCGCTTCGAGCGCAGCCTGCAGCGCTACCAGCTGGAAGACCTGCAGCTGCAGGGCGAAGCCTCCGGCGAACCCCTGCAAGGCAAGACGCTGACGTTCAGCAGCCAGGGCCAACTGCTGCTCGACCAGGCCGCCCAAATTGCTGAATGGAGCAGCTTCAAGCTCAGCGCCAACCAACTGCGTGCCATCGGCGAGCTGCGCCTGCGCGAACTGGACAAGGGCGGCCAGCTGGAAGGCGGACTATCCCTGGCCCCCTTCAACCTGCGCGAGTTCCTCACCGGCCTGGGCATCGAACTACCGGCGATGAACGATGCCGGCGCCCTCGAGCAGTTCGAACTGAGCGCCCGTCTCAGCGGCAACAGCCAGAGCCTGAACCTGCAGGATCTCAAGCTACGCCTCGACGACAGCCGCTTCACCGGCCAGATCGCCGTCAGCGACTGGCAACGCCAGGCCCTGCGCCTGCAACTGCAGGGTGATCGCCTCGACCTCGACCGCTACCTGCCGCCAAAAGCCGCTGAACAACCCAGCCAGCGCCAGGGCGAAGTCCGCGAAGCGCTGGCCCGCGCCGGCAGCAGCGGCACCAGCGAACTGCCTGGCGCGCCGACCCAGCAGGCCTGGAGCCAGAGCGAGATGCTGCCCCTGGCCCGCCTGCGCCCGCTCGACCTGCAGGCCAGCCTGAGCCTTGGCCAGCTAAACTACGACGGCCTGCCTCTACGCAACCTGCAATTACAGCTGCACGCCAAACAGGGGCGTCTGACCCTTAAACAGCTGCGCAGCGAACTGTTCGACGGGCGCCTTGAAGCCACCGGCGAAGCCGATCTGCGCGAGCAGCCGATTCGCCTGAGCCTCAACAAAACCCTCAGCCGTCTGCCGCTGGAGCAACTGTTCAAAGCCCAGGGCGAATCGCTGCCGCTGCGCGGCCGGCTCGACCTGCAGGCTCAACTGACCACCCAGGGCAATAGCCAGCAGGCCTGGGTCGATGCCCTCAGTGGCGACATGCGTTTCGCCGTGCTGGATGGCGTACTGCTCGATGCCAACCTCGAACAGCAGTTATGCCAGGGCATTGCCACGCTCAATCGCCAGCCGCTGAGCAACCCGCCAAGCGGTCGCGACACCCCGTTCCAGCGCCTCGATGGCAGCCTGCGCATTCGCAACGGCGTGGCCAACAACCCGGACCTGCAGGTGCGCCTGCCCGGCCTGAGCGTCAAGGGCCAGGGCGACATCGACCTGCGCGTACTGGGCATGGATTATCGTGCCGGCATCACCCTGGAAGGCGACCAGCGGGAAATGCCCGACCCAGCCTGCCAGGTCAATGAACGCTACCAGGGCATCGAATGGCCGCTGCGCTGCCGCGGCCCACTGGAGCTGGGCGGCAAGGCCTGCCGCCTGGACAAGGACGGCCTGGGCAAGATCGCGGCGCGCCTGGCCGGCAGCAAGCTGACCGAAAAACTTGAGGAAAAACTCGGCGACAAAGTCAGCCCGGAACTCAAGGACGCCCTGCGCGGCCTGTTCAAGCAATGACCACCCACACGTTCGCCGATGCCGTGCTGGCCTGGTATGACCAGCACGGCCGCAAGGACCTGCCCTGGCAGCAGGACATCAGCCCCTATCGGGTATGGGTGTCGGAAATCATGCTGCAACAAACCCAGGTCGCCACCGTGCTGGGCTACTTCGAACGCTTCATGCAGGCCCTGCCCAGCGTGCAGGCCCTGGCGGCGGCGCATGAAGACGAAGTGCTGCACCTGTGGACCGGACTGGGCTACTACAGCCGCGCCCGCAACCTGCACAAAACCGCACAGATCATCGTTACCCAGCATGCCGGGGAGTTCCCGCGCAGCGTCGAGCAACTGGCCGAGCTGCCAGGCATCGGTCGCTCTACCGCAGGCGCCATCGCCAGCCTGAGCATGGGGCTACGCGCAGCTATCCTGGATGGCAACGTCAAGCGGGTACTGGCGCGCTATGCCGCGCTGCCTGGCTACCCGGGGGAAAGCGCCGTGGCCCGCCAGCTATGGGCACTGGCCGAGCAGCTGACGCCCACGCAACGCGTCAACCACTACACCCAGGCGATGATGGACCTGGGCGCCACGCTGTGCACCCGCAGCAAACCCAGCTGCCTGCTCTGCCCGCTGCGCGACAGCTGCCGCGCCCACCAGCTTGGCTGCCCCAGCGCCTACCCAGAGCCCAAGCCCCGCCGGCAACTGCCCCAGCGCCAGACCCTGATGGCGCTGCTGAGCAATCCGCAGGGTGACATCCTGCTCTATCGCCGCCCTTCAAGCGGGCTATGGGGCGGGCTGTGGAGCCTGCCGGAAGTCAGCACGCTGGCCCACCTCGAAAGCCTGGCCAGCCAGCACGGTCTGCAACTGGGCGCGCGCCAGGCACTGCCCACGCTGAGTCATACCTTCAGCCACTTCCAGCTACACATAGAACCCTGGCTGGTGCACTGCCAGCAGGTTGCCCCGCGCATGGCCGAAGGCGACTGGCTCTGGTATAACCTCGCCAGCCCGCCGCGCCTGGGCCTGGCAGCCCCGGTAAAGACCCTGCTCAAGCGCGCCGCCCACGCATTGCCCGAAGGAGAGTCGCGATGACCCGTACCGTACTGTGCCGCAAGCACAAGCAAGAACTTCCCGGCCTCGATCGTCCGCCCTATCCTGGCGCCAAGGGTGAAGACATCTTCCAGAACGTCTCACGCCAGGCCTGGGACGAATGGCAGAAGCACCAGACCATGCTGATCAACGAGCGCCGGCTGAACATGATGAACGCCGAAGACCGCAAGTTCCTCCAGCAGGAAATGGACAAGTTCCTCAGCGGCGAGGACTACGCCAAAGCTGAAGGCTATGTGCCGCCCAGCGCCTGAGCATCGCTAAGCGCCCGGAATAATTAAATATTTTTCGGGCGCAGGGTTGACACTAGTGCACAAAGCCCGTTTAATTGCGCCCCGTTGCCCAGATAGCTCAGTCGGTAGAGCAGGGGATTGAAAATCCCCGTGTCGGCGGTTCGATTCCGTCTCTGGGCACCACTCTTACGTTTGAACGGCCTTGCCGATCAAACACTTAAAACCCGCCTAGTGCGGGTTTTTTGTTGTCTAGGGTGCTTGCCAGCCGCGACCACCCGTCGCGCAGCCAGCACCAGCCAGATCAGCTAAAGTGCCAGCCGCGCGCGCTGCCCGGCATTCTTTGCCCCTGGCGACAGGCAGCTGCAACAATGCGACAGCCCAGGCCCGGCAACCCGGCTCAACGCCCATGCGGCTTGGCGCTGGGCAAAACGCTATGCTAGCTTGACCGCCAGCAAACCAGTGGATCGCCCGGCCGCTGCCACTTCTGCCAGGAAGGCACATACACCCATAACCAGCCAACAAAGAGAATCGCCATGGCCGAGGCCACCCCCGCACTGGAAGTTCGCAACCTGCACAAGCGCTACGGTGACCTGGAGGTGCTCAAGGGCATTTCCCTCACCGCCCGCGACGGTGATGTGATTTCCATCCTCGGCTCCTCAGGCTCCGGCAAGTCGACCTTCCTGCGCTGCATCAACCTGCTGGAAAACCCTCACCAGGGACAGATCATCGTCGCCGGCGAAGAACTCAAGCTCAAAGCGGCGAAGAACGGCGAGCTGGTCGCTGCCAGCCACAAGCAGATCAACCGCATCCGCAGCGAGCTGGGTTTCGTGTTCCAGAATTTCAACCTCTGGCCGCACATGAGCATCCTCGACAACATCATCGAGGCACCGCGTCGCGTGCTGGGCCTGAGCAAGGCCGAAGCGATCGACAGCGCCGAAGCCCTGCTGGCCAAGGTCGGTATTGCCGACAAACGCCACAGCTACCCCAACCAGCTGTCCGGCGGGCAGCAGCAACGCGCAGCGATCGCCCGCACCCTGGCCATGCAGCCCAAGGTCATCCTGTTCGACGAGCCCACTTCGGCACTCGATCCGGAAATGGTGCAGGAAGTCCTCAGCGTTATCCGTGCGCTGGCCGAAGAAGGCCGTACCATGCTGCTGGTGACCCACGAGATGAACTTTGCCCGCCAGGTATCCAGTGAAGTGGTATTCCTTCACCAGGGCCTGGTCGAGGAGCAAGGCCCGCCCGACCAGGTGTTCGACAACCCCCAGTCGGCCCGCTGCAAGCAATTCATGTCCAGCAATCGCTAACGGAGCTCCACCATGCAGAACTACAAGAAGATCCTGCTCGCTGCTGCTGCCACCCTGGCCTTCGGCGCCCAGGCCGTTGCCGCGGAAAAACTCAAGCTCGGCACCGAAGGCGCCTACCCGCCCTTCAACCTGATCGACGCCAGTGGTCAAGTCGGTGGTTTCGACGTGGAAATCGGCCAGGCACTGTGCGCCAAGATGGCGGTTGAGTGCGAAGTGGTCACTTCCGACTGGGACGGCATCATCCCGGCACTGAATGCCAGGAAGTTCGACTTCCTCATTGCCTCCATGTCGATCACCGAAGAGCGCAAGGCTGCAGTCGACTTCACCGAGCCCTACTACACCAACAAGCTGCAGTTCGTGGCGCCCAAGGGTGGCGAATTCAAGACCGACAAGGCCAGCCTCAAGGGCAAGGTGATTGGCGCCCAACGCGCGACCATCGCCGGCACCTGGCTGGAAGACAACCTCGACGGCGTGGTCGATATCAAACTGTACGACACCCAGGAAAACGCCTATCTCGACCTGTCGTCCGGACGCCTCGACGGCATCCTCGCCGACACCTTCGTGCAATGGGAATGGCTGAAAAGCGATGCCGGCCAGTCCTTCGAGTTCAAGGGTGAGCCGGTCTTCGACAACGACAAGATCGGCATTGCCGTACGCAAGAACGATCCGCTGCGCGAGCGCCTGAACAAGGCCCTGGCGGAGATCGTCGAAGACGGCACCTACAAGAAGATCAACGACAAGTACTTCCCGTTCAGCATCTACTGATGCCACCGGCCGGGGCCTCCGCCCCGGCCCTGCCTTGCGTAGTTAAGCAATGACCCCAGACCTTCACGGATTCGGCCCGGCCCTGGCTGCCGGCACCTGGATGACCATTCAGCTGGCCCTCGCCGCGCTGGCGGTCGGCCTGGTGCTGGGCCTGCTCGGCGCCCTGGCCAAAACCTCGTCCTACAAGCCTCTGCAATGGTTGGGCAGCAGCTATTCGACCATCGTACGTGGCGTGCCGGAGCTGCTCTGGGTACTGCTCATCTATTTCGGCACGGTCGGCCTGATGCGTAGCCTGGCCGACTGGCTGGGCCTGGAAAGCCTGGAACTGAACGCCTTTGCCGCCGGCACCATCGCCCTTGGCCTGTGCTTCGGCGCCTATGCCACCGAGGTCTTCCGGGGTGCCATCCTGGCCATTCCCAGAGGTCATCGCGAAGCCGGTCTGGCCCTGGGCCTGTCGCGCCCGCGCATTCTCTGGACGATCATCCTGCCGCAAATGTGGCGCATCGCCCTGCCAGGCCTGGGCAATCTGTTCATGATCCTCATGAAGGACACCGCGCTGGTTTCGGTGATCGGCCTTGAGGAAATCATGCGTCGTTCGCAGATCGCCGTAACGGCCAGCAAAGAGCCCTTCACTTTCTACATGGTTGCCGCCTTCATCTACCTGGGGCTGACCATCCTCGCCATGACTGGCATGTACTTCCTGGAAAAACGAGCCAACCGCGGCTTCGTGCGGAGCGCGTCATGAACTGGGACGTCATCATCAAATGGTTGCCACGCCTGACCGAAGGCGCCTTGCTGACCCTGGAACTGGTCGCCATCGCGGTGATCGCCGGCCTGCTGCTGGCCATCCCGCTGGGTATCGCCCGCGCCTCGCGCCACTGGTATGTGCGCGCCCTGCCCTTTGGCTACATCTTCTTCTTCCGCGGCACACCACTGCTGCTGCAGCTATTCCTGGTGTACTACGGCATGGCGCAGTTCGACGTGATCCGCCAGGGGCCGCTGTGGCCCTACCTGCGTGACCCTTACTGGTGCGCCATCATCACCATGACCCTGCATACCGCAGCCTATATCGCGGAAATTCTCCGAGGTGCCATCCAGGCCATCCCCCCCGGCGAAATCGAAGCTGCACGCGCCCTGGGCATGGGCCGCCGCCAGACCCTGCTGCACATCATCCTGCCGCGCGCTGCACGCATCGGCCTGCCGGCCTACAGCAACGAAGTAATCCTGATGCTCAAGGCCAGCGCCCTGGCCAGCACCATCACCCTGCTCGAACTGACCGGCATGGCGCGCACCATCATTGCCCGCACCTACCTGCCGGTAGAGATCTTCTTTGCCGCCGGCCTGTTCTACCTGCTGATCGCCTTTGTCCTGGTCCAGGCCTTCAAGCTGCTCGAGCGTTGGCTACGCGTCGATGCCTGCCAGGGGCGCTGAGAGCGAGCAATGATCCTCAGCGGCAACGCACTGGCCGAGCGTTTCCAGGCACTGGACGCCTTCCTCGGCCAGCATCAGGATATCTGGCGACCGCGCCCGTTCACCCTGCTGGAGCTGCCCTGGGAAACCCGGCACCCCATCTTGGCCAACTGGCTGCGCGCGCGCAGCCTGGAGCAAGCCGAAACCCAGCACAATCACCCCGAACAGCTGACCGAGGCGCCACCGCCCTACCCCGAACTGGCCGCACAGGCCAGGCAGCTGATCAGCCTGGGGCAATTTCCCAGCCATTCATTGGGCGATACACCACACAGCCTGTTCGTCGACGTCCCCGGACGCAAACGCCAGCAAATCGAAGCCTTCGCCAGCTGCCTGCCGTTTCGCACTCAGCCAACACACTGGCTCGACTGGTGTTCCGGCAAGGGGCACCTGGGTCGCCTGCTAGCCTGGCCCACGCAGCAACTGACCTGCCTGGAGAGCGACCCGGCACTGGTAGCCAGCGGCGCACAGCTCAGCCAGCGCCTGCACCTACAGGCCACACACCGCCAGCAGGACGTGCTGGCCAACGACAGCGCTGCCGCCCTGCATAGCGATCACACCCCGGTAGCCCTGCACGCCTGTGGCGACCTGCACGTGCGCCTGCTGCAACTGGCCAGCGCCGCCGGCTGCCCGCGCCTGGCCGTGGCCCCCTGCTGTTACAACCGCATCAGCACCGCGTACTACCAGCCACTCAGCCGCCCGGCGCAACAGTCCACCTTGCAGCTGTCACTGGATGACCTGCGCCTGCCGCTCAGTGAAACCGTCACTGCCAGCTCACGTACGCGACGCCAACGCGACCAGTCGATGGCCTGGCGCCTGGCCTTCGACCTGCTGCAGCGAGAACTGCGTAACAGCACGGAGTACCTACCCACTCCCTCGCTGCCCGCAGACTGGCTACACAAGCCCTTTGCCGACTACTGCCGAGACCTTGCCGCGCTCAAGCAACTCCCGCCGCCGCCTCCGCGCAACTGGTCGGCGCTTGAGCAACAGGGCTGGCAACGTCTGGCCGTAGTACGCAATCTGGAGCTGCCACGCGCCCTGTTCCGCCGCCCACTGGAACTCTGGCTGCTCCTCGACCGCGCCCTCTACCTGCAGGAACAGGGCTACCAGGTGCAGCTCGGACTGTTTTGCGCCAGCCAGCTGACCCCCCGCAACCTGCTCCTACTCGCTGAGCGCTCCGCCTGAACTATTCCACAGTATCTGTGGATAACTCTGTTGATGAGCCTGGGATCAATGCCTGCAAGCCGCGTCACATCAGCCGTGCAAGGACCTGTCTAGTTTTCAGGCATCCCCGTTAAAACTTTAAAATTCAAACAGTTACGAAAAACCGAGAAGCAGCGCACAAAGGCTGCCACACGCACTACATAGCCCGAGCCTATTGTGCATAACCACTACCAGGCCAGCGTCCAGCAAACCCCTTTACTCGCCCCGCGCAATGGCTATAATGGCCGCCCCTAGCCGGTATAGCTCAGCTGGTAGAGCAACTGACTTGTAATCAGTAGGTCCCGGGTTCGACTCCTGGTGCCGGCACCATATAAATCAACGACTTAGGCTCGCAGCAATGCGGGCCTTTGTTGTTTCTGGGGTATCTGCTCCCCGTATTGCTCCCCGTTGAGCACGCTACTAGGCAGCTTGCCACGCCCCTGTCTCGCCCTCACCTGCATTGCCGGTGGCTTCTGCCTATCGCAAACTGAACTGAACACGACGAAGCCGAATCGTCGGCGGCTTAACCGAACCGAAAGGCAGCAATGTACAAGACGGACAACTGCGACAAGGAAGGCAGCCAAGGCAAGGCGAAGGTAGACGAAGAGGATGACCTGTCGTACCTCGACAGGCCAATGATCTCCTAAGGGCTGCGCACAATCCCGAAGCCACAGCCGCGAATTAGGGTCTGGTTGCGAAGAGTCTTCGGAAAAGCAACCTGAATGAAATGTTAAATTTTGACAACCTCTGGTATCAGGGTAGAAGGCGAGACAGCGCACGACCGGCACGTCGCTCAACACTGGAAATCACTGCTGAGACATCCGCTAAGGCTCGATCATCCACTTGCTTGAGCTGCTCAATCTTTCGCTCGAACGTCCGCCAGTGCATACCCTTGGGCTTGGGGATGCACTCTGCCGGCAGGCACAGAAAACCCTCATCGCAGCCCAAGGCTTGCCGCAGTTTCCACGAACGATCGGACGCCCGGTCTCGCTTGCTGGCTTGTTGACTGGCGTAGTTCAAGCGCCAGCAGTGACGACAGGCGAACACGGCACCGCCGTACAGCTTGGCCACGCGACGATGGCAGCACGGGCACAAAAACCACGGACGCTCCCTCCAAGGTGGCAGGGTGTCCAGGCTATCGGGACGCGATAGTCCTTCTGCTCTGCTTTGCCTCCGGCCTTCACTTGGTATCTCAGGCGCACGCCGGTTCGGCTTTCGGTGTGAATGTCGATGCTCGCCACCATTTCGCCCCGGAGTTTCCACTGCCACGCACAGGCATACCCTGAAGACAGGACGCCGGCTTTGTGCAGGCCGCGAACGTCCAGTGCCCGGTAGTCGCTAGTCGCGGATTTTTCCTTCGCTCTGGCCATTTGGGGAACCTTAATCAATTGGAAAATTGAGCGGATTGCGTACCGTGTAAACCACCGCAATCACGACTCAGTTTCCCAATTGCAACCACGCAGCTCGACACCTACAGACTCAATGCAGCTGAGCGCTTGCCTGCGGCGTAGCACCTCAAATCCCCTCAACCTCCATCCCATGCTCCGCCAGCCAGGTCTTGCGCCGGGTGTAATCGGGCATGGCACGCTCAACGCGCAGCCAGAACTCTGGAGTGTGGTGCGGCTCGTGCAGGTGGGCCAACTCGTGGACCACCACATACTCGGCAACAGGCGCTGGCAGCAGGATGGTCTTCCAGTGGAAGTACAGCCAGTTGCCCTTGCCGCAGGAGCCCCAGCGGTATCCTAGATCCTGCACCTTCACGCCACCCGGATTGACCGCCATGCGATTGCGGAAGGCTGCCACACGCTGCGCCAGCCAGGCCTTGCCGTGGGCGCTGTACCAGCGGATGAAGTGCTCACGCGCCTGCGGCAGTTCGCTGCGCAGCAGGCGGAAGCGTCCGGCGGCGAGCTTGAGCGGCACGTCCTGCTCGTCCACCAGCTTGAGCCGGTAGCTGCGCCCCAGATAGGAGAAACCTTCTCCATCCAAAAACTCTTTGGCCGGAGCGACCTGCTGCAGGCGATCCTTCTCGGCCAGACGCGAGTAGATCCAGAAGCGTTTTGCCTGCACAAACTGGCGTAGCAGTTCTTCGTCAGCTTGCGGCGGTGCCAGCAGCAGCAACTGGCCGTCGCGCTCAATGGTGATCTGTACGGTCTTGCGCCGTGGGCTGCGGCGCAATGTCAGGCTCAGGTCATCGACCTGCAGAAGGCTTTCGCTCATCTCAGACCTGCATGAGCTTGTCATGGCTGGCCCGTGCCTGCTCCATCAGCCGGTCGGCCAGTTGCTCGGCACCCGCCACATCCACCAGTGGCGGGCGTAAACGCATCAGGTGCTCAAACAACTGGCCATTAAGGTCCTCCTGAGCGGCCTTCTTGCGCGGGCTCCAGATGTCCCGGTGGCTTTGCAGCTCGTCCACCAGCAGGTCGACCAGCTCCACCGTGACATCCTTCAGGCGCAGCAGCTCAGCGGGTTGCGGCTCGGTGCCGGCACATGCAACCTCCAACACACTGCGCAGGAAGGGCGCGTAATGCGTAGGCAGATCCAGTGCAGAAGCGGTATCACTGCTCTGCCCACTACGCAACTCATCGATGATCTGCTGCAGTTGCTCGATCAGTGCATCCCATTGCTCGCCAAGGGATTTGAGAATGTCACTCAGGCGCTCAGACAGCTTGCGGAACAGCACCGGGTCTTCGTCCAGATGCTTGCGGATGTGCGAGCGGATGGCGTGCTCCATTTCCGAGGCCTTGGCGCGGTCGTTGGGCTGGCGCAGCACCTGCTTCTCGAAGTCCACATCGGTCAGCTGGATCGGTGGGATTTTCGGATCGATGCCCAGTGAAATCACATGATCGTCGATCAGCTTGCGCACCTTGGCGCCAACATCCTTGCCCAGCACCGGCACATCCTTGTAGCGGTTGCGGGCACGGGCATAGAGATAAGCCAGGCGCTTGGCGTCGGCAGTGAACGGCAGCCCTTCGGGGCGTGGCAGCACGGTATCCAGGCTGGCGAGGAAGGCCTTGAGCTTGACGTCGAACTCGGCTCGCAGACGCTCGTCACCCAGCGCCGCAAGACAGGCCTCGGTGTCATCCAGCGACTCGATGCCTTCGCGGCGCAGCACGTCGATCACGCGCAGGTGTCGGTCCCGCAGCACCGGCACCTCGTCCTTGATGCTCGCCAGCGCGCCCTCGACATCCTCATCGGCGTAGGCGGCCAAAGCCTCCTGCAGGTGGTTGGCAACCCCGTAGTAGTCGACCACGATGCCGCAGCGCTTGCCGAAGCCGGTACGGTTGACCCGCGCGATGGCTTGCAGCAACTCGGCCTCGCGGATGGGCCGGTCCAGGTACATCACCCCTGCAATGGGGGCATCGAAGCCGGTCAGCAGCATCGACTTCACTATCAGGAAGGCCAGCGGATCGGCTTTGTCAGCCTGGGCATGCTGCAGCGGCTTCTTGAAACGCTCGATCAGCCGCTCCTGCTTGCTGCCATCGGTCCAGGTCTTCCAGGCCGGATCATCATTGTTGCTGCCGGAAATGATCGGTGCGAACTCCAGCCGCGCCAGCAGGTCGCGGTAGCGCCAGGCCTGAATGCGCGCCTGTACCTTGGGCGGACGCTGGCATAGCGCCTCGTCGTCCAGCGCCTTGTCCTCGGCAGGCAATGCTTCCGCCTCCTGCAGCATTTCGTCGCGGGCCGCCTGCAGGGCGTTGAAATAGCGGATTGCTGCCAGCCGGCTATAGGCCACCACCTGCGCCTTGTAGCCGTTGGGCAGGATGTTGCTGACGTAGTGGCGGAGGATGTCGCGGGCCTTGTCGGTGATCAGCGCCGGGGCTTCGAGGATGTTGCCCTTGGTGGCGTACTTCTGCCGAATTGCCTCCAGCTCCTCGGGGCTGTGCTCACGGAACAGGTCCTCGAACAGTTCGTCGAGGCTGGCGCCATCCTTCACCGCGCCGCTGGCCGTGCGGCCCTCGTATAGCACCGGTACAGTGGCGCCATCGGCCTCGGCCTCGCGAATGGTGTACTTGTCGATGAACTCACCGAATATCTCGTGGGTGCGCTTTTTCTCGCCCATGATGATCGGCGTGCCGGTAAAGCCGATGCGTGCGCAGTTGGGCAGCCCTCCCAGCAGGTTGGCATGCAGATCGCCGGCCTGAGTGCGATGCGCTTCATCGACCAGCACCAGAATGCTGTCATCGCTGTTCAGCACCTCGAAGGGCTTGCCGCCCTGATAGCCGGCGCGGTTCTCCGCCGCCTGACGGGCCGGGCCGGCACTTTGCGCCTCGGCCTCGTCCTCCAGCTCCGGGTTGCGGTACTTCTGAATGGTGGCAAACACCAGCCCCGGCCCCTGACGCCGCACCAGCGCCTTCACGCCCTCGGTGCTGGTGGCTACTTCCGGGCGTTCGCCGGTCAAGGTGGCGGTGGCAGACAGCTGGCGCTGCAGGTCCTTGCGGTCGGTCACCACGATGACCTTGAAACGGCGCAGGCGCCCGTCGGTGCGTAGTTTGCGCACCAGGAACACCATGGTCAGGCTCTTGCCCGATCCCTGGGTGTGCCAAACGATGCCGCCACGCTGGTCGCTCTCGCCGTGTTCCAGACGGGTCTGTCCGGTCTTCAGGCGGTTCACCGCACGGTTCACTGCGCGGTACTGCTGATAGCGGCAGACGGTCTTAATGGTCTGCCCGCCGGCCTGCATGAACAGCATGAAGTGGCGCACCACATCGAGCAGCTGAGCCGGTGCCAGCAACCCGGCGATCAGGCGTTCCTGCTCGGACAGTGCCGGCTTACCCAGCACGACCGCCACCTCCTGCTCGCTACCGCGTCCATCCGTGCCAACCACCGTCTTCCACTGTGCGTAATGCGCCAACCCGGCGCCGATGCAGCCGACCCGAGCCTCGTCGAAGCTGCTGGCAATCAGCAGCTGCACGCTGGCAAACAGTTGCTCGTTGCCCTCGTTGTCTTCGACCTCGAAGGCCGCCTTGCGCTGGTTGCTGTAGCGGCGCAGCTGGTCCACCGCATCGGCTAGCGGCTCGGGCACCGACGGGCTCTTGCACTCCACAACCACCAGCGGGATGCCGTTCACCAGCAGCACCAGGTCGGGAATGATGAACTTCTTGCCACTGTCGTAGCCGGGCGGACAGTCGACCCGGTACTGATTGACCACGGTGAAGCAGTTGCTGGCCAGGTTGTCCCAGTCGATGAACTGGATGGTCTGCCCGCGCCCGCCATCCCAGCCCGGCAGGCCGTCGACGGTAATGCCCTTGAGCAGCAGCTCGGTGGCCTTCTGGTTGGCCTCCATCAGTTTGGCGGTGCCCAGCCGGGTAATGGCAGCCACTGCCTCGGCAATACGCTCATCGTTCAGCCAGGGCTGGCCGTCGCGCAGGTTGATGGCCCGCAGGCGCTCGCGCAGTACCGCCTCCTGCACCACCTCGGCAAAGCTGCCGCGCGCGGTTACCGCCGGGTCGTCGATGCTGCCCTCGATATGCGTCCAGCCCAGCCCTTGCAACTGAGCCACAAAGGGCTTCTCGACGTCTTCCAGTTCCCAGCCCACAGGCTTACTCCCTTAATCCGGTTGCGGGGCATATGAGCCATACAGGCTCATACAGGCTCATAGCGGCTCATAGCATCTCAAGCAGGCTTATAGACCGCCCAGCGTCTCTCGCCTTGCTGTCTCAGCACACCTTTGTCTTTCATGCGTTTGAGCAGTTTTGCCGCCTGATCAGGCGATAGCCGGCACAGATCCATCACTTCAGCGCGCTGGATCTGCCCATGCTGCTGCACATAGTTCAACACCATCTGCTCATGCTGAATCGGTGTAAAGCCGGCCTGGCGGGTGTAGGCGGCCTTGTCGCCCACGGCCTGGTAGAGGCTGGCCGACAGGGTATAGCTGCGCCCTCGGGTAGAGCCGTGAGCCTCCACCAAGCCAGCTTCGGTCAGGGCTTCCAGGGTGCGTTTGGCGCTGGTGGTGTCGCGCTGGATCTGCACCGCCAGCTCGTCGGCCGTGACGCGCTTGCTTTCGCGTAAGGCGGCCAGGGCGATCAGGCTGTCGATGGGCAGCTCGGCGTTGGTAGCGCGCTCGTGTTCGACCACCAGGCGGCGGAAGTCCAGGTCGGCCTCGGCGGTGGGCAGGCGCAGCACCACGCTCTGGGCGGTGGTGTAGCTGTAGTCCGGGGCCGGGCGGCCGAACTTGAGCATGCCGCGGAAGATCTTGTCCACGCCGCGGCCGGAGCGTTCGACCACGCCGATACGCTTCATGGCATCGGCCAATGCGGGGTTGCGCGGGCGCGGTTCGGTCACCAGCAGGTTGGCCAGGGTCACACCATCCACCAGGCCCCCGGGGTTGCTGACCACCAGGGCATCGTCCTCCAGGCGCACATGTACCGCGCCCCGGCCGTGGTAGTCACGGTGGACCAGGGCATTGGCTACGGCTTCGCGGAAGGCGCCGAGGTCCACCTTGGGCACTGGCACGCGGAACAGGCCGACCTGCAGCTCTTCTTCCGGGTTATAGGGGCGGAAGTTGGTTTCCAGCCAGTCCAGCGCCTTGAGCAGCGGGAAGCGGCGAAACTCGTTGAAGCGCACCGCCTGTTGAGCCATGACCTGGAAGGCGAATTCGTGGGTGGGCACCAACTGGCGCAGGGAGGTTTCCCGGCCGACCAGTAACAGGCCGGTGAGGGTCGGCACCCGCGAGCCATCCGGCTGGCGAGCGGTCAGCAGCAGCGCGCCGTCCAGGGCTTCGTCGTCCAGCTCCAAGAGCACGCGGTCGCCGCCGTATTGCTGCACCGCCTGGCGCAAACGCTCGCGTTCCAGCGGGTCGAGGTCGGCCAGGGTCGCGCCGGCTACTGGCTGGGCGGATACATCGATCAAGCCGAAGCTGGAGGCACGGCTGGCCCGCTCGTGGGGCAGCATGGCCACGCACTCCGGGGTGCCGTCGTGCTTGAGGCGGCGGCGCAGGTAGACGCCGCTGGTGGTGGCCACCTCGCCGTGAGCCTTGGGCACGTGGATGCGCGCCACCGTCACGTCGTCCAATTCGACTGCTTCTGTCTGGACGGAGAGCGACGGCGAGGTGCGCGCCGCCACCATGCCGGCCAGGCCTTCCAGCAGGTGATGCTCGGCATGCAGACCGGTGGGCGTGCCGTCGTCTTCGACGCCCAGCCACAGCTCGCCGCCCTCGGCGTTGGCCAGACAGACCAGTGCCTCGATCAACTCGCGGTCGGAGAGCTTTTTTACGTCGCTCTTGAACTCGACGGTGAGGGATTCGCGGGGTGGCAGGCGTTGGGGCATATCAGGCTCCCGTTTGTGCAGCAGTCTGCTGTAGAGACTTCAGCAGCGGGGTGACGCGGACGCGGCCGGTTAGCAGGTCGTCCATCAGGCCGGATTTTTCGGCGATGAGCTTCTCACGCGAGGTTTCTTCGAGTTGGATTCGCGACTGCACAGCAACTAGCCGATCCAATATCCGCTCTTGCTCTTTGATTGATGGGAGTCCGATCAGCAGATTCCGAACATCGCGCAATGTGACCTTGGGTCGAGTGACACCGGCAGTGATCTGCTCGACTTGCTTGGCGACGGCAGGCGAGTTCATAAAAATCGACATCCAGTCAGGGCAGATACGATCCGTGCATGGTCGCAGACGAACGATGTCTGCGGTCACGATCCCGCTGGACATGGATTCTGGATAGACGGCAGCTACACATGGTGGCAGGCCCATCTTTGTGGCAACGACATCTCCCGCGTGGACCTCATGCGCTGCCAAAGCCAGTGCCTTGTTAGTGGTCACGAAGACGTTACTCTTCCAAACGAGCTGATCCGGTTTAACGTCTCGCACGAATATCACCGGCACCCCAGAGTCGCGATAGTCGGCAGCAACGAGGTCACTACCGAATGGTCCGATCACAGAGTTGGAAGTCAGACTGATGATGGGCTCAACCTCCCACTCCCTCGGAATCCACCCCAGCGGCGACTCCTTATAGAGCTGCGGCGCTTCGCTCTGCGGCGGGCGCAGTTGGCCGTTGGCGTCGATGCCGCGGGTCAGCAGGTCATGCAGCAAGCCCTGCTTGACGGCCTTGAGCTTGTCGATCAGCGCCTCGGTTTCGCGGATGGCGGTGTCGAGGGTGTCGAGGACTTGGGCGATCTGACGTCGCTCCCCAGCCTCCGGCCGGTAAACCTCAAGCTCATAGACATCATTTCTGTTCAGGCCTGGGATACCTGTAGACGTATCCAGTCGATGAAGCGGCAACCAAGACAACACCCAGTACAGCCAACGACGCTCTTCTGGCGAACAGTTCACCCAATACGTCGTATCAATGGGCCAGAAATCATCATCCGACCATGTGACCTTACCAACGCTGCCTTTGCGGCCGACAACGATCCCTGGCCCGGCGATCAATGCCGATTGATGGCGACCAACCTCACCATTTGAGCCGAATACGGGAAAGCCGAAACCAGCGCGGCGTTCAGCAGGTAGCGGCTCGCCATATTCGAGAGAGAGAAGTGCGCCGAGCTCAGACATACCCCAACCCCTTCAAGAACCCCTGCAACGCCACCGCAGCCGCATCTCGCTCACGCTCGATCTCGGTCAGCGTCACTCGGTACTTGTCCCACCAGTTCTCGAAGGCGGCGACGATCTGCTTGCGCTGGGCGGCGATATAGCGCTCGACGATGGCCTGCATGTCGTTGTGCAGGATGGTCAGCAGCAGTTCGGCGGCTTGCGGCTCGTCCAGCCCGTCGACGGCCTGATTGAGGTGGCTGGCGAAGTTTTCCTGCTGGGTTTTAAGCTGCTTCTTCACCTTGGTCAGCTCGGCCTTCCAGGCCTTGAGCTGGGCCTCGTCGACGGCGTTTTCCTCATCGTCGCCGGTTTCCGCATCGCTGCCCTCGGCTTCGTCGCCGTCCTCGCCCTTGCTTGGCGCGGCGGCCTTGAGCTGGCTGTCCAGTTCGGCCTTTTTCGCTTCCAGCTCGGCCAGCCCGGTAACGAAATCGCTGAGCAGGAACTTCACCAGCTTGTGCTCCAGCGGGCTTTGCTTGCTGGCCTTGTCTTCCAGGGCGGTGACGATGCTGGTGCGCCAGGCATCGATCACGCCCCTGCTGCCACGGGCCATCAGGCCGAGGAAGTCGTATTTGCTCTGGTACCAGAAGCCGGCGACGATGCCGCGGACCTGGAAGGGATCGAGCAGGCCGATGCCTTCCAGGGTCTGGCTAAAGCTGGCCAGCAGTTCGCCGCGCAGTTCGACCAGGGCGGCGCTGTTATCCAGCTTCCCAGCCAGGGCGGTGATACGCGGGCTGTGTTCTTCCCACCACGCCTCGAAGGCGTCGCGGATCGCCGCTTCCTTGGCCTGCAAGCCGCGATTGCCCTCGATGGCCGGCTTGAGGTCGGCGCGGCTGACCAGTTCGGGCTTGAAGTCGAAATAGCGCTCGTCGCGGGCGTCGAGCAGGTCGCGCGGGTCGAGGCCGTGGGCGGCGAACAGCGGTGCTTTCGCTTCAACTTCGGCCTTGGGCACGCCGCCGAGCAGGTGGGCCCGCACGTCATGCGGCTCGGGCGGAGGAGCGTTGTCGACATAGCGGCGGATATTGAGGTTGTAGTCGTTGGCCTTGAGGGTGGCGATATCCACCACGTCGCTCAGCCCATCGATGCGACGGAACTCGTCGAAAGCCGTAGCAATCTTCTCGATGTGCTCAGGCAGCAGGAAGTTCTGCGCACGGCCCTCGAAGTATTCACGGTCGGCATTGATGAACAGCACCTTGCCCTGGCGCTCGGCCGGCTTGCCGCTGACCCGATTGGCGCCCTCCTGCCGCTGCTGGCGCAGGATGAGGATGCAGGCCGGGATGCCGGTACCGTAAAACAGGTTGGCCGGTAGGCCGATCACCGCTTCGAGCAGGTCGTTCTCGATGATGCCGGCGCGGATGCCGCGCTCCTCGCCACCACGGAACAGCACGCCATGGGGCAGCACAGTGGCAACCATGCCCTGGTCGCGGCAAACGGCGAGCATGTGCTGAAGGAACATCAGGTCAGCCTTCTTGCTGCCCAGCGGCACCTGACCGTACTGGAAGCGTTCAGGGAACTTGGGCTGCCAGGCGGGCTGGCCGTCTGCGTTTTTCTCGGTGTTGCCCCAGTTGATAGAGAACGGCGGGTTGGTAAGGATGCGGTCGAAGCGCAGCAATTCACCGCCTTCGACGTGCTTCGGCTCGGCCAGGGTGTCTTCGTTTTCCAGCGAGGCGGTGCTGATGCCGTGCAGCAACATGTTCATCTTGGCGATGG
The DNA here is from genome assembly GCF_002234375.1 of Pseudomonas fluvialis. Taxonomy (GTDB): domain Bacteria; phylum Pseudomonadota; class Gammaproteobacteria; order Pseudomonadales; family Pseudomonadaceae; genus Aquipseudomonas; species Aquipseudomonas fluvialis. The sequence continues at coordinate 150,294 of NZ_NMQV01000002.1, read as the reverse complement.
ACCAGACGGTGCCATTGAACTCCTGACCGAACAGGTTGGCCTTGCGGCCGTCCTCGCCGTGTTCGTCGATGTATTCCTTGGCGGCGATCAGCATGCCGCCCGAGCCGCAGCAGGGGTCGTAGATGTCGTGTTCCAGACTTGGCCTGAGCAGACGCACCATCAGCCGCACCACCGAGCGCGGGGTGTAGAACTCGCCACCCTTCTTGCCGGCGGAGTCGGCGAACTCGGCGATCAGGTACTCGTAGGCGGCGCCGAGCAGGTCGGGGAACTCGAAGTCCTCGTTGCGCAGGCGCACTTCGCCGAAGTGGGTGATCAGTTGGCGCAGCTTGAGGTCGGGGATCTTGCTCTGGCCGACCTTGCGGGTGAAGTCGATGTGTTCAAGCACACCGGCCAGGCTGGTGTTGGTTTGCTCGATGGCCGACAGCGCCTTGTTGAGGAAGGTGCCGACGTTGTGGTGGGCGTTGTCCAGCAGATAGGCAAAGCGCGCCTCGGGCGGCACCCAGAAGCTGCCATCACGCGAGTACCAGCGCTGGGTCTGCGCGGTTACGGTTGCATCGGCCAGGCTTTTGCCACTGTTGAGTTCCTGTTCAATCAGCTGGTTGTAACGCTGCTCGAAGACGTCGGAGCAGCGTTTGAGGAACAGCATGCCGAAGATGTATTCCTTGAACTCCGAGGCATCCATCTTGCCGCGCAGGATGTCGGCCGCCTTAAACAGGTGACGTTCGAGTTGAGGAAGGGTAAGGGGCATTGCGAAATCCTTTATCCGCGCCCGTGTGGGCAGAAATGCCGGGGATTCTATCCCATCCTGCCGGGCGCATATTGTTGCAATGGCGGCGGCTTACAGCAGGTCCCTCAGCCATTGTTCTTGTTCCCTGAGCAACGCCCTTAGCTCACGCAGCTGCCGTTTCATTCCGCCTTTGTCAGCATTGCGCGACGCTTTAGCCTTCCCGCCGACGCTGACTGGGCCGGTGCTGCTCTTCCAGGGTTGCCATTGCCTTATCAGCGCTGCCTGCCGAGCCCGTCGCTCGGGTGTCCAACCGTTCGCCATGCTGCACCTCCAATAGTTCGTTTGGCGCTTTTTGGGTTTTCCGCGTGCGCGCAGGTTGCGCGGCCGTGCCGTTGTTCACTTGCACCTGATTGCCGATATTGGCTTGCTGAACAAAGGCGACCTGCTTGGGAGCCTTGAGCTCACCCAGGGTCTGCAAGGTGGCTCTGGCCTGGTTCTGAGCCTTGAGTGCCAGGCGCATGTAGGGCTCCAAAGCACTGAGCTGCTGAGAACGCAGCGCCCGGCCGGTGAGTTGGGCGAACAGGTTGTCGAGCGTATGGGCTTGTGCCAACAGCATGTCCTCGGCGCGGGTCATATCGCCGCTGTTGAGCGCGGCAGTCTGCCGGCGCAGCTCGTCCACGACGTCGATGACATCGAGATTGCCCATCATTTTGCTGTCTAGCAGCACGACAGCGCTCAGGCATTCCGGGGTCAGGCTCAAACGGGCCATGGCCTGGGAAGGTGTTTCGCCCTCGCGCTTGGTTATCTTGGGCTTATCGCTCATGTATTCGCCTCTCGTGAGATGTTGTTGTAGTGCTGGCGCAGGTCGCTGCCGATGGGGCAGTAGCGGCTCGTGGGAGCGTGACAGGCACGGCAGGCCATTAGGTGGTTGTGGTAGTGAGCCGCTGCTTTACGCCATGCGGGTGTTGCCGTGGCAGCGGCGTGGGTGAAGCGTTGCTCCTCGGGCTTTTCCTCGGTGATGCGCTCAGCCAGTTGCTCGACCGGACGCGGACGGTTTATCCATGCCGGACTGTTCAGGATCGTCTTGGCCACTTGGGCCGCATCGCTGCCAGCCAGCTCGACAAGATCGTGCTGTTCCAGATGCCGGCCAGCCAGCAGCTCGGCCGGCCTGGCGCCGAGCAAGCGGGCGACACGGGCCAGCCAGACACTCGACGGCGGCGGTAACGCTGCTGGTGCAGAAAAGGTACCGGCCAGCGCCTTAACGATCTCCTCATCGGTAAACGGTCGCTCGTAGCCTGGAACAGCCACCACGGCCTGCAACTGGTCACCGAACCGCAGTCGGGCCTCCTTATCGACAAGTACGGTGGCCTGTTCGCCGCAACGCTGAATCACACTGCCATCGGCCAGCGCCAGCAGGTGCAGCCAGGCGCTCGGCTGCGCATCGCTGGAGGCACTCAGTTCGATCAGCCGCTCGACCAGCTCAATCTTGTGCGCAGCCAGATCAGCGAGCAGACCGGCGGACGGCTCTCGCTTAGCACGCAGTAGCAGCCGCCCATCCTGCTCGAGCGCGATCTCGACGCCGGCCTCGGTCGCGCGGCGGATCAGTTCGACGGCGGTCACAGTGCCAACTCCCACTGTTCATCGGCATCTGCGGACGCCTGGGGCTGCGGATGTTGCGGATTATGCGGAAGGCCCCGTACTTGCTGGGTTTCAGCTTGCGGAAGGCCTGCGGAAGTTTGCGGAAGCGCTACGAATGCCGGGCGCTCAGCGGTGATGATTTGCCTGGTGTCCGCAACCTTCCGCAAATTCCCCGCAACCTCAATGCCTTGTGATTGCTGGGTTTCCGCAGAATCCGCAGCTTCCGCAAGGGGGTTGAGCCTGAATTGCTTGCCATCGTTGGTCAGCAGGTGGTGATGCCGTACTAGCGCCGCCAGAACCCGGTTGCGCACCTTGGCTGAGCGCATCGCAGCCGGCCCCGACTTGCCCAGATCGTTGGCGTGGAACTCGTGCCACTTCGCCGCGCGCTTCGGGTCGCGCAGCCAGCTCATCAGGTGGGCCGCCTTTTGCAGATCAGGATCAACCGCGCCGGCATCGGTATAGCGCAGCCACTCCGACAGCGAATAGCGCACCAGCTCGCAAGCCCGGCGCATACAGTCGCCGTCGATTTGCTCAATACCCTCGAAGCATCCCAGCACGGCAGCCAGGCGCAGCGCCTGCTCGGCGCCCCGGTTGGCGAACGGTTTGAGCCCGGCAAACTTGCCGAGCGGCCCGAGGTGGCTTTCGATCTCGTTGCGGAATCCCACCCAAACCTTAATCGCCTCTGCCTCCGGCTGCAGAACGGGCGGCCTGACTTCGCCGGTTTCCATCTCGATATGTTCGGGGCTGGCTGCGACCTCCTGGCAGCGCGCCCAGTAGCGTTGCAAGCGCGGATCAGCGTAGGAACTGCGCTTCAGTGCCTCGATAGTGGTGAAGCGTTGCCCGGCCAAGCTATCTGGCGCAGCCAGTAGAAACCGCGCAAGAAAGCCTTGGCCTACCATCAGCGGGTTACTCAGCACCTCGGCGACCGTTACCGGCTGTGCCAGCAGGTGAATGCTCAGGCGGCGGTTGTAGGCCACGCCCGAGCCTTCCAAGTTGCTCTTGGAACGGGTGCGCTCGAAGCGTCCATCATCGAAACCCTTGGTCAGCCCGCCCAGGGTCGCGGCCACGGTGTCAGCCTTGAGCGATGAACCACCGAGCATTTGCCCGCCTTCATCCGTGTCCCAGCTCGCCGCCGGTTTGCCCCGGATGAACTCGCCGGCCAGCGGTTCAAAGGTCGCATCGCTGAACTGAGTCTGCGGATCAGGCGGCAGCGTATGGGCAGCAAGGAACTCCTCACGCGCCTTGCCTTTCATGCCGGCGGCCATTGCCTCGACTTCCGCGCAGGCCTGGCGGTATCGGGTGCGGGCATCCTTTTCCGCTTCGTCGATTGTCTTGAAGGCCAGTTTTCGCGCGCTCGACTTACCTTCCCCGCTGCCGAACAGCGACAGCGCGAACAGTGAGCAGGGTGCTCCTCCGGGTTTTCCCTTGGGGTGCCAGGCGTTGACGCGGGTCTGCGCCAGGTGGGTGGCTGCGCCGATAACACACTGGCCGGCAATGGCTGCAGGGACGAGCTCATGTTCGACGATGGCCTCGACCGCTTCACGCATTACGCAGGGCAGTGCATCTACCGGGTAGGGTGTCGGCGGCGCGGTTTCTGGCAGCAGCGGTTGCGGTGCCGTCCCAGTCGGGGTCTGAACCTCCGTTAGCAGTCGCGCGTTCATACCCGACCCTCCTGCCACATGGCCAAGTCGTTGAAATCGCTCAGATGCATAGGCGCATCCGTCGGCCAGGCAGGCAGGACGTAACCGCATCCGAGCTGCGTGGCTGCGTGGATGGCAGCCAGCTTGCCCGCGTTGGGCTTGCCCTCGGTTTCCTTGGTGCGGTCATCGTCGCCACCGATGATCGGTACGACATCGGGATAGCGGCGCTTCAGCTCCTGCCCAGCCGGCAGCAGGTTGCCCGCGCTCATTGCAGCGGCTACCGGCTTGCCGGTCTGCTCGTGCAGGGTGGCAGCGGTGGCGATGCCTTCGACGATCAGCAGCTCGACGCCGGCCTCGATACGGCCGAACGGGCAGTAGCAGCCGGTAATCCTCCCGCTTGGCAGGAAACGTTTGCAGCCATCGGCGGCGATGCGCTGCAGGTTCACCACTTGCCCGCGCCAGCAAATCGGGGCGAGCAGCATGTCGCCGCGCTGGCGCAGGTGGTGCGGCTTGATGCGCTTGCGGCTCAGGTACGGGTGGTCGGGATCAGGCACGCCAGCAAGGGCGAAATCACGACGTGCCCGGGCGGCAACACGATCCCACCCGGCCTGGCGCTCTGCATCGGCTTTGCGCTGGCGCTGGTCACGCTGGCGGGCGATGCGCTGGCGCTCGGCTTCCTCGGCGAGCAGGTCGCGCTTGTGATGCTCGCCTCCGAACGACAGCCCGAGCTGCTGGGCAATCATCCGGGCGGCATCGGTCTGCCGGCAGTCGCGCAAGTAGGCGAGCAGCGACACCAGATCGCCGCCTTTGTCGCCGCTAGCGAAGTCGTGCCAGGTGCCGGTGGTCGTGCTGATGCTGAAGCTGCCCGGCTGGCGGTCGCCGCGTACCGGGTTGGTCGGCCAGTACTCTGTGCCCTTGCGGGTGCCGTCCGGTAGCCAGTCGGCGAGCAGGTGGTCGGCCTGATGCAGAGCCGCGTCCGCGATGCGCTGAATCTCGAAGTGAAGGGTCATCAGTGCAGACCCTCCGGCGCTTCGTGGATCGTCGGCAGGCGGGAGGCGTCCAGGGCCTTGAGCAGCGTGTCACGGCCCAGACCCTTGGCCTGCAGGATCGTCGCCAGGCTCAGGAAACAGGCCAGGGCGACTACCTCGGACGGGGTGCTGCTGGCACGGGCATAGACGACGATGCGCGGCAGCAGTTCGTCCAGAATGAAGCCTTCGTGATCCTCGGCGCGGTTCCCGGTGTAGGTGGTCATACCAGCACCTCCGGCAGCGCGATCAGGGTGACCACGGCGGCGAGTACCAGCAGCTCGACGGCCAGCGGGTGACGGTAAAGCCAGGCGGCGGCTTTCTTCAGGCCGAACGCTGCCGGCCTGCGCTGATTGGCAGGTTGTTGGGTATGCATGGGTTAAGCCTCCGACTGCTGGGTCAGGAAGGCTTCGACGGCCTCAACCGGCCAGCGAACCGAGCGGCCAAAGCGGACAGCACGCGGGAAGTCGGCAGTCTTCGACCAGCGCCACCACGTCGTGCGGCTGACTTGGAAACGGGTGCAAAGCTGCTCAGTGGTGGCGAAGGTGCCAGGAATCGGCAGGTTGGGTTCTGCGGTGGTGCAGGTGGCAAGCTGTGCCATGTTCGGGTTCTCCGATGTGGAGTGAAGCTGAAGAACCCGAGGAGGTGCGATCAGGAATCCACCGGAACCGCTCGACGGGTCGAATAAACAACCCGTTGATATTCTGAGTCCGGCACAATACCCTAGCGTATAGGTGAACCAATGGTTCACCCATTGAAGCCCGTCGAAATGCTTCATCCCCTCGGGGTGTGTACTGGCTTGCTGGTATGCGCGGACGTTGGCGCGTCCTCCCCGAATCAGCCCCCGGCATTGGCGTGCCGGGGGCTTTTCTTTGTCTGCATTCCAGCCCGACAGCGACCTCGATTCTACGCGGCTCAGCCAGCACCGTGGTGTGGTCGTACGTTTCATCTTGGCCTGTATGTCTAACCAGTTGTCTTATCTTACCTGTGCGATTCAAAAGAACACAAACAGTCTCAATATAATAAAAAAATCCTTATAAATCATTTGGTTATAGAAACATTAGGCTGCCATCAACAGCGCTTTATAGGTTTTATTGTAAGCAATAACGGCTTCTTGATGTTTCGTTGCGTTCCACATGGAACCTTCTATCAAAAATCCGCCATCATCCTGAAACGTAACAAAATATTTCAACGACCACGCCTCGACAACTTCACCACGTTGCCGGACTGCCGCTCTCCCAGCACCTTGGCGAGTGCACGCTCGAACAGTTCGATGGCGCGCTGCTTCTCCGGCAAGGCCGCCTCGGGGTTGTTGCGGTAGTGCAGATTCGCCACGCCGGTCTGCCCATGCGCTTGCAGCAGGTCGGACAGTTGATCGCTGACGCCGTGTTTCTGCATCAGTTGGGCGCAGGTGCGACGCAGGTCGCGCGGCGAGAAGCTGGGGATCTGCTTCCCGTCGATAACCGCGTGCTCCGACTGCAGCCAGTCGGCAATTGCATGGCGCGGGCTGCTGACAACGATGTGCTGCTTTCCTGTGGTCGTCCATGGCCAAGGGTGGCAGCCGTTGATCTCCCTCACGCGCTCTAGAATGGCGATGGCGCGCGACGAAAGCGGAACAAGGTGCGGCCTGCTCATCGCCTGACCACCACGCCCCTTACGATGAACCAGGCGCACAGTAGCGGCATCCAGGTCGTAATCCTCCCAGGTGGTCTGGCAAATATTGAAAATGCGCTGACCACCCGTAGCAATGACGAACTTGAAGAGCAACGCCATAACTGGCCCAACGCCTTCCGTATGCTCGATGCTTTCCCAGAATTGACGCAGTTCGATATCAGTAAGCGCTCGGGTAGCAGGTACGGACACCTTTTCGACCGCAACCACCGCGGCAGGATTGCTCTCTAGGTTGTAGCTCTTGGCATTAGCCCTGCCGACCGCATTCTCGGCACGCAGGCCATGATTGAAGGCTGCCGACAAGAACGAACGCATACGCTCGGCCTGCACCTTCGCACCGCGCTCCCAGATCGTATTGAGAATGTCGAGGATATGGTCGGGCCGTATATCGCGCGCCTTCATGGCCATGATGCAAGGGTGCGGCCCAAGCATGTTGGTCTGATACAGACGCTCGAGCTCCTTAACGACACCAGGCGTGGCCTTCGCTCTGCGCGAGTCGATGTAATCGAGGAATAGCTCGCTGAAAGTGCCGTGAGACGCTTCGATCTCGGCTAGACGCTGAAGCCTCGCCCGCTCAACAGCAGCGGCGGCTTCTTGTTCTTCGATATACGCTTTGACGCTACCGTGCTTGGCAGCGATTGCTGCGTACTCGTTTGCCTTATCTCTGATCTGGGAGACAGTCAGCCCAGCAGCACGGGGATTGGCCTTATAGACGCCGATCTTTAGCGCCACGTCGGCCCCCTCCACTCGCTGGCGGTAATAGGCTTCAACGATGCCAGAGGCCCTGCGCTCGAACTGCAAAGTCCCAAAGCCGCGCTTCTGGTCCTTGTCTGCAGGCTCAGATAGCTTGCCTTTCAGGTTGCGCACCTGAAGATCAGTGATCCGCTTGTCATCCTTGGTCTTAGAAACGGCCATAATCTGCTCCCCGTTCTGCTCCCCGTTCGAGGGTGTAATCGAACGGTACAACCTGAAACAGCAAAGAACAAGAAAATAGCGATAATCCTTTAAATACAAGAATATATAGGCTTATCAGCAACCCTGCGAAACACCGAAAATCACCAGGACAAGCGGCTTGTAATCAGTAGTTCAAGGGTTCGACTCCTGGTGCCGGCACCATACAAATCAAAGGGTTACGTGAAAGCGTAGCCCTTTTTTGTGCCTGAAATTCGGCCTGGGGTAGGATTGGGGTAGGGATTTGCCACCGCGCCACCTCTCGGTTAGAAAAAATCTGCGCCAGTCTCAAAGCCGCTCGTCGGGCTATTTTATCTGTCATCACCGATGGCGCCCTCCGCATCACATCCCCCGCCATCAAAATCTAGGCATTAACAGCATCTTGAAGGCTACTCATGGTCAGAGCCTTTTGCGCCCAGATCCCGTAAAGTGCCACCTTGCAGGGCCTCTGCGGGCAGCATAGGGTGATTGGGCGGGTCGACAGACCTGGCTTCAGGAACACAGCGCCAGAGGATTCTTGTGTCATGGTGGCTGCATGCGGGGCGCTTCGGCGCACCGAGTTCCTTGAGTCTCGGTCTTCCACACCCGTATGCAGCCGCCACCCTTCGTGTGGAAGCGAAGGTGGCGGTCTCTTAAAACTCAAGAGATCACCCTATGCAGCAGACCAATATCCCTTCGAGTACCACCGACTCCGCTCCCCAGGCCCTCGACGCGTTCAGCGGCCTGTTCACTGTCCGCAGCGATGTCACCTCCGACCAGTTGCATGACGAAGCCCAGCTTCGCCAAAACGCCGCAGTCGGCATGCTCCACGCGCTCTCCAGCGCAAGTGACTTGAACACCTTGGAAAACCATTTGCTTCTGGACTGCATCATGGCACTGCGGCTGCTGTGCTCCGATGCTGCTGCGCTGTATGCGGCAGCATGCGAACGCAGCAAAGCAGAAAACCAGCTCCAGCCTTAAGCGTCCTTACGCGCTAACTCGGTCTCGAAGCGCTGCACGAATTCGACGAGGCCGATGTTCAGCGCGTGGCAGATATCCCGCAGTTGGACGAGATCAATCCGGCGCAAGCCGCGCTCGATATCGCTGGCAAACGACTGTGGGCGCTCCAGCGCTTGGGCGAATTGCGCCTGGGTCAAACCAGCTTCCACTCGACACTGCTTTAGCAGTCTGAGCAGCACCAGGTTCTCATCCCGATACACCGACTTTTCCAACGGGTACACCTCACGCTTGACAATCCGGCAAGGGTATATCTAATCTACAGATATCTGATTTACAGATTATCTGGATAAAGGTTCACGGAGTCATTCATGGATACCCTCACCAAGACACCATCGAGCAATTCGGAAATCCTGTTTTTGATCGACAAGAAAACACAGCAAACCAAGATCGAACTTGGCTCACTGCTCCGTGCGTTCAGCGCACCCACCACCCTGGCTAAAGCTGCAGCTTCGACCTGGGAAAACGAGCTCTTAATAACAGAGGATCCCGACTCAGGATCACCGCTGTACTACTTACCAATGCAGCTATCTGCTGACTTCATCGATCTGATTCTTGACCAGTTGGATTCAGATAGCAGAACAGATGCCGTGCAATTCCGAGATGCTTGCCGAACCATTGAAGCTAGCGCCAACAAGATTTCCAGGCTGCAACAGACCAAACCCCACGTCTACGAGACATGGCTGAAGTGGATGGACTCTGATGAAGCCACGCAAACAATGCACAAGATCCTCAGCAGACAGCATCAACACCCACCGGCCACTTCCCCCAACCATGCAGCTCCGGGAGGACAGTAATCCGATGCGCGCCACCAAAATCAAAATCCAGGGACTGTCGATTCCAAGTCTGATCAGCAGCGACAATGAGCGTTACTGGCCGATACGCCCCATTTGCGAAGCTATGGGTCTTAACTGGCATGCTCAAGCCGCCAAACTGCAGCCCCCTCGCTACAGCCCGACCGAGCATGACGTTGCCCTGCCTGGGGAACCACTGCTGAAACGAATGCTGTGCCTGCCGCAGTCGGAATTCGAGTTCTGGCTGAAAAGCCTTAGCTCGCGCAAGGTTTCCCCCGGCGCCCGCATGCGACTCGATCAGTTGCGCGCACATTTCTTTGGTGAGCCCACACCGCTGGCAGGGCCGACACCGCCAACTGCAACGGCAGCACCTGCGGTGCTGAAGCGGATTCTGAACTGGCGAGCGCAACAGGCTGAGCCAGGAAACCGCAAAGCCGTGCTCAAAGAGCTCTCCGACCAATTCAGTGCGAAAAACGGTTTTGAAATTGCTGAAGCGCAGGAGCACCAGTTGCGTGGAGCCGTCGCTTCGCTCAGCACGATCATTTATCAGCATGACCGCTCGAAATCGCCAAGCCAGATGCCTGTTTCACAACGGGTCGACGCGATCATCAAATCCATCGTGGATGCCCGCCCTCAGCGCATTCATCTGCTCGACTCGGACTTTGCGGCCCTGTTGTGCAGCATTGAGCTTGAGGAGCACCACCATAGCAGCGCTCAGCACGAACAGCCTTAGACCATGGCCACACTTAGGGAAATGGCGGACTTGCTGTATTCAGCAGGCGAGCCGATGAGCGGCAGTGGCATGAACGACACTGAGGCCATGGCCTATGCACGGCAGCATTTTGTTTATGGCGGCTATTGCTTGGTGCGGAACTGGCGGTGGCTTGATCTGGATGTCACTGAAAGCCAGCGCCTACAACTGGCAAAGACCCGACGACAACCTGCTCTGGTCTATGCACACACGGTTATCTTCGACAGTGAAAGACGGTGGGATGTCGGAGACTTCGTCCGAACGTCACTTCTGCACCATCACGAGGAGTTCCATTTCAGAACGCTCAATACAGCCTACTTGCTTCTAGGACCAGGCACGCGCATCCAGGTCCCCCAGCCCAGCTCAAACTGGCTGCCCAACTGTTCGGTGAAGGCATTGCCGGTCAAGTCCTTTAGCAACTGGACGACCTCCTCCTTGCGCTCAGCACGTGCCTTGCCAAATGCCTTCCCAACGCGGGGTCTGCGCTTTGTATAGCGCCTGCAAGCAGTCCTTCTCGTAGAACCGTCGCTCAAAGGCGTTGTAATGACCAAGAAGATCATCCCGATCACGCCAAGCCCTGCACGCCAGCAGGCCGCACGCGTACTGGCGACTTTTGAAGCCCATGGCGTGGCACGCACTGAGATCAACGCTCTGTTACCGGAGGCGCTACAGCTATCCGCCTACCAATGGTCGAGTGCCGATCAGCTCAAGCTGGCCTTGCGCCAAGCACACCTGGATTGGCTCAACCAGCATTTCGCGCTCGCAGAAGGCTGGCTGACCGGGCAAAGCGATTCAGCTCATCAGCATCTCTTCAGCTACAAAGCGCCGGAACGGCTAAATCAATGGTTTCAGGAACACCGCACGCCTGAAACCTTTCTTGAGTTCACGCTGCACCTGCTCACACCCGACACCCGCGAAATCGGGCCGGACTCAGCCGGCTATTACGCTCTGCTTCTGGAGCGAATGAATGAAGAACATTCAGTGTGCAGACGCTTTTACCACCTCACCGCAGGCGGTCACTTCGAGCATCGGCCCTGTTTGATCCATCTCCTACAGGTATTGGCTATCGCCCATCACCACGGCACCATCATGCGCCGCTCGCAGCTGGATGAGGCCTCCCTGTATCAGCTGAGTCACCATAAAGAGCTTATCCCCAACTGGCTGGGCAAGTGCCGCCCTCACCCCCTGGAGGCCGACCATGAGCTATGGCCACATTGCTCCGGGCACTCCCCATGGCTTGATGAACTGCGCGCAGAGGCCGAACAGGGCCTACGCCGCGCCGGGCTAACCGAGGTGTTGGAACAGTTGCACAACGATACCCTGCGTTTTTCACGCAAACCCAGCAGCGGCCAATTGGCGGCACCCCTGCCCCGCTGATTGCAAGGAGGCTTTATGCCCATTCCAGATTGCCAAACGGTTATACGCCCGTACTTGCCGCAGTGGCCGATGGTGCTCCGCTGGCACTGAGCGCATTGCGCGAGCGGATTACCAATGAGTTCCAACTCAGCGAAGCGGAACGCCACGAGCGCCTGCCTTCGGGCCGGCAGACCGTCATCAACAACCGGGAGGGATGGGCGCGCACCTTCCACTGCGCCAACGCGCGGGCACGCAGGCACGCGGCGTGCGCGCGGAGCCTCAGGCATAATCGGCGCATGGACAAAAAACACCTACCGCCGCGCCTGCGCTGGCGTAGCCTGTTGCTGCTGGCCTTGCTGCTGGCGCCTTTGCTGTGGCCGCTGCAAGGAGTGGTTCAGCGCCATTACAGCGAGCAGCTGGCCGAGCAGAATCGCCAGACGCTCGACCTGTATGTCGCCAACCTGTTGGGTACGCTGCGTCGTTTCGAAGTGCTGCCGGCCATCTTCGGCCAGCTGCCGGTGCTCCGTGCGCCCCTGCTGGCGCCCGAGGAGGCGACACGGCGTGACCAGGCCAACCGTCTGCTGGCCGGACTGCAACGGCAAACCGGCGCGGATGTGATCTACCTGATGGCGCCGGATGGTCGCACCCTGGCTTCCTCCAACTGGGCGGCGGAAGACTCCTTCATCGAACGCAACTTCGCCTTCCGCCCGTACTTCCGCGAAGCCATGCAGGGCCGCCTGGGACGCTTTTTCGGACTGGGCAACACCTCGGGCAAGCGCGGCTACTTCTTCGCGGCGGCCATCCGTGACGCGGAACGCACGCTCGGCGTACTGGTGGTCAAGGTCGATCTCGACCATACCGAGACCTTGTGGGGCAACAGTCCCGAGCGCCTGCTGGTCACCGACCAGCATGGCGTGGTGATCCTCACCTCGCACGCGGCCTGGCGCTTCCGCGCCACCCGCGAGCTGGATGCCGCCGATCACGCGGCGATTGCCGCCAACCAGCCCTACCCAACCCTGGCGCCACGCCCCCTGCAGCTGGAACAAGCGCAGTGGCTGCGTCAGGACCGCAAGCTGGCGGAAACCGGCTGGCAGGTCAGTATCCTGACGCCGCGCAACCTGCTCGATCGCCCGGTGCAAAGCGCCATGCTGATTGCCGGCAGCGCCTGGCTGTTGCTGATCCTGCTCCTCGGCCTGCTGCTGCAGCGGCGCCGGCACTATCTGGAACGCATTGCCCTGGACAGCCGGGCACGCCAGCACCTGGAGCAGCGCGTACAGCAACGCACCCAGGCCCTCTCGCAGCTCAACCAGCGGTTGCAGGATGAGGTACTGGAGCGTGAGCAGGCCCAGCAGGAGCTGGCGCGCACCCAGGATGAGCTGTTGCAGGCCGGCAAGCTCTCGGTGCTGGGCACCATGTCGGCAAGCATCAGCCACGAGCTCAATCAGCCGCTGGCGGCGATTCGCAGCTACGCCGATAACGCCGTGGTGCTGCTCGACCAACAGCGTCAGGCCGAGGCCCGCGACAACCTTCTGCAAATCAGTGGCCTGACGGCGCGCATGGCCTCGATCATCGCTCATCTGCGCGCCTTTGCCCGTCGTGATAGCCATGCCCCGGAGCGTGTAGCCCTGCAGCCAGCCATCGATGACGCCCTGGCCTTGCTGGCCAAACGACGCCGCGAGCTACAGGTCGAGCTGATCCGCGACCTGCCGGAGGCGCCACTCTGGGTACAGGCCGGCGAAACCCGCTTGCGCCAGGTACTCGGCAACCTGCTGGGCAATGCCCTCGACGCCCTGGGCGAGCGCCCACCGCCCCGCCGCCTGACCCTGAGCACCCAGACACAAGGGGAATACATCGCCCTGCTGATCCACGACAACGGCCCCGGCTTCACTGATGAGGCCTTGGCACGTGCTCGCGAGCCCTTCTTCACAACCAAGACGCGCACCCAGGGCCTGGGCCTCGGCCTGGCCATCTGTGACAGCCTGCTGCGCGCCCTGGGTGGCGAGCTGCAGCTGGCCAACCATGCCGAGGGCGGGGCACTCCTGACCCTGCGCCTGCGCGCAGTAGATGCCGGCGCGCGCCCCCTGTCTCCGGAGGATACCCCTGCATGACCAGCCATCTGCTCGCCGACAGCCAGGTACTGCTGCTCGACGATGACCCGCACCTGCGCCAGGCCCTGGCACAGACGCTCGACCTGGCTGGCCTGCGGGTCCATAGCCGGGGTACTGCCGCAGGCCTGGCCGAGGAACTGGAAGACGATTGGCCCGGCGTGGTAATCAGTGACATCCGCATGCCGGGCATCGACGGCCTGCAGCTGCTCGCCCAACTGCAGGCCCGCGATAGCCAGTTACCGGTTCTGCTGATCACCGGGCACGGTGATGTGCCGCTGGCCGTACAGGCGATGCGCGCCGGCGCCTATGACTTTCTGGAAAAGCCCTTCGCCAGCGATCTACTGCTGGACAGCGTGCGACGCGCCCTGGAGATGCGCCGCCTGGTACTGGACAACCGTCGTCTGCGCCTGGCTCTGGCCGACCGCCAGGCCCTGGACGGCCGCCTCCTCGGCCAGTCACCCGCCATGCAGCGTCTGCGCCAGCAGGTGGGGGCCCTGGCGGCAACCCAGGCCGACGTGCTGATCCTCGGTGAAACCGGCGCCGGCAAGGAAGTGGTGGCGCGCGCCCTGCATGAGCTATCCAGCCGACGCCAGGGGCCTTTCGTGGCCATCAATGCCGGCGCGCTGGCCGAGTCGGTGGTGGAAAGCGAGCTGTTCGGACATGAAGCCGGTGCCTTCACCGGGGCCAGCAAGCGACGTATCGGCAAGTTCGAATTTGCCAGCGGCGGTACGGTGTTTCTCGACGAAATCGAAAGCATGAGCCTGGATATCCAGGTCAAGTTGCTGCGCCTGTTGCAGGAGCGCCGTCTGGAACGGCTGGGTGGCAACCAGGCGGTGGCGCTGGATATCCGGGTGATCGCCGCGACCAAGGAGGACCTGCGCCAGGCATCCGAACAGGGCCGCTTCCGTGCCGACCTGTTCTACCGGCTAAACGTCGCCAGCCTGGCTATCCCACCGCTGCGCGAACGCGGTGACGACTGCCTGCAGCTGTTCCAGCATTTTGCCGAGAGTGCCGCACTGCGCCACGGCCTCAGCCTGCGCCACCTGGAAGGCCACGAACAGGCAGCACTGCTGCGGCACAGTTGGCCAGGCAACGTGCGTGAGCTGAGCAATGCCGCAGAGCGCTTCGCCCTGGGCCTGCCACTCGACCTGGATGGCCAGGTGCCGCTCAGCCAGCCCAACGCCGGTAGCCTCAGCCAGCAGGTAGAAGCCTTCGAGCGGGCGCTGATCGCCGCCGAACTGGCGCGCAACCATGGCTCGCTGCGTAGTCTGGCCGAAGCCCTGGGCCTGCCCCGCAAGACCCTGCACGACAAACTGCGCAAGCATGGCCTGGGTAGCCAGGAAGACGGCCAGGCCTAGCCGCCACTACGCCATGAAAAACGCCCAGCACGCAAAGCGGGCTGGGCGTTGGTACGTCACGACAGGGCTTAGCAGGCCGCTGAAAAACCACCTAGGTCTTTCAATAGCCTGTTAGAGCTGCGGGCCAGCGTTCTTGATGGCGGCGCTGACGTCGAACTTCTGGAAGTTGTCGATGAACAGCTTGGCCAGGGCCTTGGCGGCTTCGTCGTAGGCGTTCTGGTCAGCCCAGGTGTTGCGCGGGTTGAGCAGCACGCTGTCGACGCCCGGTACCGACTTGGGTACGTCGAGGTTGATGATCGGCAGGTGTTCGGTCTCGGCACCGATCAGTGCGCCGCTCTGAATGGCTGCAATCACCGCACGGGTAGTCGGGATGTTGAAACGCTTGCCGACGCCGTAGCCACCACCGGTCCAGCCCGTGTTGACCAGGTAGACCTTGGAGCCGAAGCCATTGATGCGCTTGATCAGCAGCTCGGCATACTCGCCGGCCGGACGCGGGAAGAAGGGCGCACCGAAGCAGGTGGAGAAGGTCGACTTGATGCCGCTGCCCGAACCCATTTCGGTGGAACCGACCAGTGCGGTGTAACCGGACAGGAAGTGGTAGGCCGCCTGCTCGTTGTTAAGGATCGACACCGGCGGCAGTACGCCGGTCAGGTCGCAGGTCAGGAAGATCACCGCGTTCGGCTCGCCACCGAGGTTCTTCTCGCTGCGCTTCTCGACGTGCTCCAGCGGGTAGGCGGCACGGCTGTTCTGGGTCAGGCTGTCATCGCTGTAGTCCGGAACACGGTTGGCGTCGAGCACCACGTTTTCCAGCACGGCGCCGAACTGGATGGCTTTCCAGATCACCGGCTCGTTCTTCTCGGACAGGTCGATGCACTTGGCATAGCAACCGCCTTCGATGTTGAACACCACGCCTTCACCCCAGCCGTGCTCGTCGTCACCGATCAGGTAACGGCTTTCGTCAGCGGACAGCGTGGTCTTGCCGGTACCGGACAGACCGAAGAACAGGGTGACATCGCCTTCTTCGCCAATGTTGGCAGCGCAGTGCATCGGCAGCACATCGGCTTCCGGCAGCAGGAAGTTCTGCACGGAGAACATGGCTTTCTTCATTTCACCGGCGTAACGCATGCCGGCCAGCAGGACTTTCTTCTGCGCAAAGTTGATGATCACGCACCCATCGGAGTTGGTGCCGTCACGCTCCGGTACGCACTCGAAGTTGGCGACGTTGAGAATCTGCCACTCGGCCTTGCCCGCCGGGTTGTACTGCTCGGGCTCAATGAACAGGCAGCGGCCAAACAGGTTTTGCCAGGCGGTCTGCGTGGTCATTTTGACCGGCAGATAGTGCGCCTCGGCGGAACCGACATGCACATGCGACACGAAGTGTTCCTGGCCAGCATTGAAGGCTTCGACGCGGGCCCACAGGGCATCGAACTTGTCAGCCGGGAACGGGCGGTTGATGTTGCCCCAGGCGATCTTCGCCTCGGTGCTCGGCTCCTGCACGATGAAACGGTCAGCCGGCGAACGGCCGGTACGATGACCGGTACGAACGACCAGCGCACCGTTGGCGGCCAGTTCGCCCTCGCCACGCTGAATCGCTTGTTCTACCAGCTGGGCAGCGCTGATATCGGTGTACACGGCAGTGTTGGCTTGCGTCATGTGGGTCCCCGTCGGCCAGCGGCCGATCCTTCCGAACAGTGTGTAGTGCGCCATGAAGCGCACTACATCGATAAAAAAGTCGCGGGAGTATGCCAGAAAGCCGCTGCTTTTGGCAGCCCGCGAAAGGCTAATGGAGCTGATAGCGCTTCGCTATAAGCCAACGGCGGCATATCAGTGGCGGGTAGGCGACGGTTCGTCGCTACCCGCTCCGGCGAACAGCTGGGCAATATCGGCGCTATCAAAGGCATAGGTGTGGTTGCAGAACTGGCAGTCGATGCTGATCTGCCCACCCTGTTCCTCGGCCAGCTGCAACGCGTCAGCCTCACCCAGGCTGACCAGCGCCCGCGCCGAACGCTCGCGCGAGCAACTGCAGCGGAACTGCAGGGCTTGCGGCTCGAACAGGCGTACCGTTTCCTGGTGATACAGGCGATGCAACAGGGTGGCATTGTCCAGCCCGAGCAACTCCTCGGCCTGCAGGCTGTCGGCCAGCACGGTGAGGTGCTGCCAGCTGGCCGCACGCTCTTCAGGGTCAGTCTGTTGTTGCGCAGGCAGCGCCTGCAACAGCAGACCACGCGCAGTGCGCCCGTCAGCCTGCAGCCAGAAGCGGGTCGGCAATTGTTCGGAGTTGGCAAAGTAGCTGGACAGCGACTGCGCCAGCGTGTCGCCGTCCAGCTCGACGATGCCCTGGTAACGCTGACCATTACGCGGGTCGACGGTCAGTGCCAGCACGCCTTCGGGCATCAGCTCGCGCAGGCCGTCGGTGGCATCGATCTGTTCGGCATGGTAGCGGGCGATACCGCGCAATTCGCGCTCACTGGAGCACTCCACCATGAGCAGCGGCACGGCACCCGAGGAGCGCGCCTGCAGTATCAGCAAACCATCAAACTTCAGCGTGCCGACCAGCAGCGCCGCCGCGGCCAGCAATTCGCCCAGCAGTTGGGCTACCGGTTGCGGATAGGGATGTTTGGCCAGCACATGGGCATAACTGTCGCGCAGCGACACCAACTCGCCACGGGCATCGAACTCGTCAAAAAGGAAACGCTGAGTGAAATCGCTATCGCTCATACAGGCCCGGCTATCGAGAAGAACATGACAAATGCATGACAGCTGGCTATAAGGCGCGCCAGGCATTCATGCACTCAAGGGAAGTGAGCGATTCTATGGACAATACCTCGCGCATCCAAGCCCGCTGGCGATGGCCGGCATTTCTCGTACTGCACCTGCTCGCCCTGCTGCTCATGACCAGCTGGCTGGCTCCGGCCAGCAGGCCGCTGTGGCAGGCCGCCAACGAGGCGCTGTTCTACAGCCTCAACGGCAGCCTCGGCCACTGGCCGCTATGGGACTGGCTGTGGGCCCTGAGCAGCCTGCGGGTGTTCGACATTCTGGTCGGCGCCCTCATGCTGAGCATGCTGATCCACAGTGGCTGGACCTTCCGCGCCGAGGAAACCCGCAGCGCGCTGCTGCACTTTCTCGCGCTGCTGGCACTGCTGCTGGTTGGCCGGGTACTGTTCAACAAGCTGATCGGCTATTTCGACTGGCAGCACGCCAGCCCGTCCGTCGTGCTCGCCGGCGCCTATCACCTAAGCGAGCAGTTCCCACTGCTGGAGCGGGTCTTTGAACTCAAGGACCGCTCCAGTCGCAGCTTCCCGGGTGATCACGCCTCGGTACTGCTGCTCTGGGGCCTGTTCATGGCCTGCTTCAGCCGCGGCTGGAAGCTGTTCGCCGGCCAGCTGCTGGTCGTGCTGTGCATGCTGCCGCGCCTGGTCGCCGGTGCCCACTGGCTGGTAGACGTGGCCGTCGGCGGCCTGCTCCTGGCCCTGCTGGCCTTTGCCTGGGGCTACTGCACACCACTGGCCGGACGCATGGCCGCCGGCCTGGAAGCGCTATACCAACCCCTGCTGCCGCTGCTTACCCGACTGCCCCTGGTGGGCCAGTGGGCGGTTCTGCAGCGCCACTGACAAGACAGGCTCAGTCGTGGCTGGCGTGAAATTGCGTCAGCTCACGGCGCTGCTTCTTGTTCGGTCGCCCATCGCTCTGCAGCCCCAGCGCGCCAGCCTTGCGCAGCGCTGCGGCCTGCTCACGACGCGCCAGGCTCTCGGCGGTTTCGGCGTACAGCAACTGCGCCTCGGCCGCGCCACGACGCACGTCACTGAGCGCCAGCACGCGCACGCTGCGCTCGTCGAAGCCGCTACGGATCAGGTACTCGTCGCCAATCCGCGGTTCCTTGCCCGGCTTGCAGCGCTCGCCACGACAATGCACCTTGCCCCCGTCGATGGCCGCCTTGGCCAGGGCGCGGGTCTTGAAGAAACGCGCCGCCCACAGCCATTTGTCGAGCCGCACGCGCTGTTCACCCTGTTCGCTCATTGGCATGCCCCTCCGTGCCCCGCTAACCTGCGCATCATACGCGGTCATCCGTGCTGATTGAGCCACCATGAAATCCATAGACCCTGCCAATATCGTCGGCCTACGCGAGTGGGTGGATCTGCCCCAGCTAGGCATCATCGGCCTGCGCGCCAAAATCGATACCGGCGCCAGCACCTCCAGCCTGCACGCCAGCGATATCCAGCCCTTCGAGCGCGACGGCCAGCCCTGGGTACGCTTCACCGCCTACCTGGGTACTCAGGTGCAGCGTCGCCATCGCTGCGAGGCACCGCTGGTTTCGCTGAAGACCATCAAGAGCTCCAACGGCCACAGTCAATCGCGCTATGTGATCAGCACCCGCCTGACCCTCGGCCGGCATAGCTGGCCCATCGAGCTGACCCTGGCCTGCCGCAAGACCATGCGCTACCGCATGCTGCTGGGCTGCAAGGCGCTGGTGGATGGCCGGTTGCTGGTCGACCCAGCGCGCAGCTATGTGCAGGACAAGCCATTGCTGGCCCTGGGGGACGCATGAAGATCGCCATTCTCTCGCGTAACCCGCGCCTGTATTCGACCCGCCGCCTGGTCGAAGCCGGCCAGCAACGCGGCCATGAAATCCTGGTTATCGATACCCTGCGCGCCTACATGAACATTGCCAGCCACAAGCCGCAGATCCACTACCGCGGCCAGGCCCTGGAGGGCTTCGACGCGGTGATTCCGCGCATCGGCGCGTCGGTGACCTTCTACGGCTGCGCAGTGCTGCGCCAGTTCGAGATGATGGGCGTATTCCCGCTCAACGAGTCGGTCGCCATCAGCCGCTCACGCGACAAACTGCGCTCCCTGCAGCTGCTCTCGCGCAAGGGGCTGGGCCTGCCGGTGACCGGCTTTGCCCACTCGCCGGACGACATTCCCGACCTGATCCAGATGGTCGGTGGTGCGCCGCTGGTCATCAAGGTGCTGGAAGGCACCCAGGGCATCGGCGTGGTACTGGCGGAAACCCACAAGGCCGCCGAGTCGGTGATCGAGGCATTCATGGGCCTCAAGCAGGACATCATGGTGCAGGAGTACATCCGTGAAGCCGGCGGCGCGGATATCCGCTGTTTCGTGGTCGGCGACAAGGTCATCGCCGCCATGAAGCGCCAGGCCAAACCCGGTGAGTTCCGCTCCAACCTGCACCGTGGCGGCAGTGCCAGCCTGGTCAAGATCACCCCGCAGGAGCGCTCCACGGCCATCCGTGCGGCCAAGGTAATGGGCCTGAGCGTCGCCGGGGTAGACATTCTGCGCTCGCAACGCGGCCCCCTGGTGATGGAGGTGAATTCCTCACCTGGCCTGGAAGGTATCGAAACCACCACGGGCAAGGACGTCGCCGGGCTGATCATCGAACACCTGGAGAAGCATGCCGGACCGGGGCTGACGCGCACCCGCGGCAAGGGCTGAGCCGCGCCTCAGCTGGCGTCGCGCGGCAACAGCAGGCCCAGGGGCAAACAGACCCGCGCTTCCAGCCCGCCACCTTCACGGTTGCGCAAGTCGACGCTGCCGCCATGTAGCGCGGCGATACGCCGGACAATCGCCAGGCCCAGCCCGGTACCTCGCCCGCCTCGCGCCCGATCACCACGAATGAACGGATTGAAGATCGATGCCAGCTCCGCCGGGTCGATGCCCTGGCCACGGTCCAGCACGCTGAGCACCAGGTAAGGCGCCGTCTCTTCGCCACCCAGCGAGGCGGCCACTTCTACCGCATCGCCACCGTAGCGCAGGGCATTCTCGATCAGGTTGGTCAGCAGGCGCTTGATCGATACCCGGCGCAGGCTGACTTCCGGCAACACCTGCAGGCACAGGCGCACCCGTTCGCCATGCTGGTTGTAGGGAGCGACCACCTCGCGGATCAGCGCCGCCAGGTCGAGGCGCTCCAGCGGCTCGTCACGCCCGTCGCGGATGAAGGCGATGAACTGGTCGAGGATGGCGTCCATGTCCTCGACATCGCGGATCATTTCCTCGGTCAGCTCGGCATCACTGCTCATCAGCTCCAGCGACAGGCGCAGGCGGGTCAGCGGTGTGCGCAAGTCATGGGACACACCGGCGAGCATCAGTTCGCGCTCGCGGGCCGCCTGTTCCAGTTCATCCGCCATCTGGTTGAAGGAGCGATAGACCTCGGTCATTTCACTGGGCGTATCGCTGACCGGCAAGCGCACACTGCGTCCCTGGCCGAGGTAGCGAGTGGCCAGCACCAGGCGTTTCAACGGGGCATTCAACTGCCGCACGAAAATCCACGCCGCGGCCGTGGACAGCAGGCCGATGGCCAGGAACCAGCCCAGCACGTCCCAGATTTTCTGGCCGCGCAACGGGTGCGGATAAAGCGGCACCTGAATCCAGTCCGGGCCGAAATCCGGCGCCAGCACCCACAACGATGGCGGACTCTGCACACGCACACGGACTTCGGTGTTCTCGCCCAGCTCGGACTTCATCTGGCGCAGGAAAATCTCGCTGTACGGCCAGTGCTGCTCACTGGCCGGCACCTGCTCGGCAGGCACCCGACGCAAGGTCGCCGCATGGGCGATCTGCTCGCGATCTTCCGGGTCGGCGGCCCAGTAGGCACGCAGGGTTAGCGCCGCACCGTGGCTGTACTGGCGATCAACCAGCACATCCTCGTTCATCATCAGGTAGACCAGGGTCAGCGCCTTGGAAAACAGCACCACCACCAGCACCAGCCAGAGCGTGCGGGCAAAAAAGCTTTGCGGGAACCAGGCCGGTGCGTTCATCCGCGACACGTCCGGCGGCCAGCCTCATGGCGAATCACTTGTTACCATCCGGCACGAAGACATAGCCCACACCCCACACTGTCTGGATATAGCGCGGCTTCGAGGGGTCCGGCTCGATCAGCCGGCGCAGGCGGGAAATCTGCACGTCGATGGAGCGTTCCAGCGCATCCCACTCACGACCACGCGCCAGGCTCATCAGCTTGTCGCGGGTCAGCGGTTCGCGGGCATGCTGCACAAGGGCCTTGAGCACGGCGAACTCGCCGGTGGTGAGCATGTGCACCTGATCGCCGCGGGTCAGCTCGCGGGTACCCAGCGACAGGCGATAATCGCCAAAGCTGACCACCTCATCGTCGCTGGCCGGCGCACCCGGCACTACCGGTGCCTGGCGACGCAGCACCGCCTTGATGCGCGCCAGCAGCTCACGCGGGTTGAACGGCTTGCCCAGATAATCGTCAGCACCCTGCTCCAACCCCTGGATACGGCTGCTTTCGTCACCCTTGGCGGTAAGCATGATGATCGGCATCTGGTTGCCGGCTTCGCGCAGGCGCCGGCAGGCAGAGAGGCCATCCTCGCCTGGCAGCATCAGGTCGAGAACCAGCAGGTTGAACAGCTCGCGGGCCAGCAGACGGTCCATCTGCTCGACATTCTCCACGGTACGCACGCGATAGCCCTGTTCGCTGAGGAAACGCTCCAGCAGACGGCGCAGGCCGGGGTCATCGTCAACCAAAAGGATCTTCTCGCCTTCGTTCGGCACGGCAGTGGTCATTGCAGCTCTCCCAGACAGGTGTGCGCATTATGGCGCAGCCACGCCGCAACCGGCGTGTCGGGCATTGTTAGCAGATTTTGCGCCTGCCGGCGCCTGCCTCTTGGCCTGCCCGGCTTTGCTCTTATAATCCCCGCCTTTGCCCAGGCTACGGCCTGCCTGCCCCACCGACTCAGGTAGTTTCATGCACAGCATCAATCAACGGATTGCCGAAGAACTGGGCGTACGCCCGCAACAGGTCGCCGCCGCGGTAAGCCTGCTCGATGAAGGCTCCACCGTGCCGTTCATCGCCCGCTACCGCAAGGAAGTCACCGGCAGCCTGGACGATACCCAGCTGCGCCACCTGGAAGAACGCCTGCGCTACCTGCGCGAACTGGACGAGCGCCGCGCCAGCATCCTCGCCAGCATCGAGGAACAGGGCAAACTGACCGCCGAACTGGCCCGCGAAATCAACCTGGCCGATACCAAGACGCGCCTGGAAGACCTCTATCTGCCGTACAAGCAGAAACGCCGCACCAAGGGACAGATCGCCCTGGAAGCGGGTATTGGCGAACTGGCCGATGCCCTGTTCGCCGATCCGACGCTGAACCCGCAGGAGCAGGCCGAGCGTTTCGTTGACGCGGAAAAAGGCTTCGCCGATGTGAAGGCCGTGCTCGACGGCGCCAAGTACATCCTCATGGAGCGCTTCGCCGAAGACGCCAGCCTGCTCGAACGCCTGCGCAGCTTCCTGAAGAGCGAGGCCAGCCTGAGCGCCCGCGTGGTGCCCGGCAAGGAAAGCGAAGGCGCCAAGTTCAGCGACTACTTCGCGCATGACGAAGCCCTGCACAGCGTACCCTCGCACCGCGCCCTGGCGATCTTCCGCGGACGCAACGAAGGTATCCTCAGCGCCAGCCTGACCGTGGGCGAGGAGCAACCAGGCAGCCTGCACCCCTGCGAGCTGATGATCAGCGAGCGCTTCGCCATCCGCAACCAGGGTCGCGCCGCCGACAAATGGCTGGCCGAAGTGGTGCGCTGGACTTGGAAGGTCAAGCTGTACAGCCACCTGGAAACCGATCTGTTCGGCGAGCTGCGCGAAAAAGCGGAAAGCGAGGCGATCAGCGTATTCGCGCGCAACCTGCACGATCTGCTGCTGGCCGCCCCGGCCGGCGCCAAGGTGACCCTGGCGCTCGACCCCGGCCTGCGTACCGGCTGCAAGGTCGCGGTGGTGGATGCCACCGGCAAGCTGCTGGATACCGCCACCGTCTACCCGCACGCGCCGCGCGATGACTGGAACGGCACCCTGGCGACGCTGGGCAAGCTGTGCGCCAAGCACCGCGTCGAGCTGATCGCCATCGGCAACGGCACGGCCAGCCGCGAGACCGACAAGCTGGCCGGCGAGCTGGTCAAGCTGCTGCCGGAACTGCGCATGACCAAGATCATGGTCAGCGAGGCCGGCGCCTCGGTGTACTCGGCCTCCGAACTGGCTGCGCGCGAATTCCCCGAGCTGGATGTCTCGCTGCGTGGCGCGGTATCCATCGCCCGCCGCCTGCAGGACCCGCTGGCCGAACTGGTGAAAATCGAGCCGAAATCCATCGGAGTCGGCCAGTACCAGCACGATGTCTCGCAGTTGCAGCTGGCCCGCTCGCTGGACGCGGTGGTCGAGGACTGCGTGAACGCCGTTGGCGTCGACCTGAACACCGCCTCGGCCGCCCTGCTGGCACGCATTTCCGGACTCAACACGACCCTGGCCAGCAATATCGTCAGTTTCCGCGATGCCCACGGCGCGTTCCGCAGCCGTGCCGAGCTGAAGAAAGTGCCGCGCCTGGGCGAGAAGACCTTCGAGCAGGCCGCCGGCTTCCTGCGCGTCATGAATGGCGACAACCCGCTGGACGCCTCCGCGGTGCACCCGGAAACCTACCCGCTGGTGCAGCGCATCGCCCAGGATACCGGGCGCGATATCCGCACACTGATCGGCGACTCCAGCTTCCTGCGTCAGCTGGACCCGGCACGTTTCACCGACGAACGCTTCGGCCTGCCGACCGTCACAGACATCCTCAAGGAACTGGACAAGCCCGGCCGCGACCCGCGCCCGGAGTTCAAGACCGCCGCTTTCCAGGACGGCGTGGAGAGCCTCAAGGACCTGCAACCGGGGATGATCCTCGAAGGTGTGGTAACCAACGTCACCAACTTCGGCGCCTTCGTCGACATTGGCGTCCATCAGGACGGCCTGGTGCACATCAGCGCGCTGTCGGAAAAGTTCGTCAAGGACCCCTACGAGGTGGTGAAAGCCGGCGATATCGTCAAGGTCAAGGTCATGGAAGTGGACATCCCGCGCAACCGCGTCGGCCTGTCCATGCGCATGAGCGACACCCCGGGCGAGAAAGTCGACGGCCCCGCCCGTGGCCAGGGCCGTGGCGGCCAGCCGCGCGGCGGCAACACGCCACGCAGCGAGCGTCACAGTAGCCAGGACAAGCCGGCCCCGGCCAACGGCGCCATGGCCAACCTGTTCGCCAATGCCCGCAGCCTGAAGAAGAAGTAAGCGCCCGGCAGGCGGGGCGGCATGCCCCGCCCCCTTGCAGAGTGTCCCGAGCGCCCCCATATTGGCGCGATACCCGTGTAAGGAATCCCGCCGTTGAGCACTCTACTTTCCCGCCGCCTGGCGCTTCTCGGCCAGGGCGATCACCTGTCGCTGCTCACCCAGTGCCTGCACGGCATCGAGCGTGAAGGCCTGCGCGTCGACGCACAGGGACAACTGGCGCAAACCGCGCACCCGCGTGCGCTCGGCTCGGCGCTGACCCACGCGCAAATCACTACCGACTACTCGGAAGCGCTGCTGGAGTTCATCACTGCCACGCACCGCGACGTTGCGCATACCCTCGACGAACTGCGCGACATCCATGCCTTCACCGCCAGCCAGCTGCACGACGAGCTGCTGTGGAGCCCGTCGATGCCCGGCCTGCTGCCCGACGAGGCACAGATCCCCATTGCCCGCTACGGCCAGTCCAACCAGGGCCGCCTCAAGTACGTCTACCGCCAGGGCCTGGCCGTGCGCTACAGCAAGACCATGCAGTGCATCGCCGGCATTCACTACAACTTCAGCCTGCCGCCGGCGCTCTGGACGCTGCTCTATGGCGAGCAGGAAGCGGCAGCCGGCTCCCTGGGCTATATCGCCCTGATCCGCAATTTCCGCCGCTACAGCTGGCTGCTCATGTACCTGTTCGGCGCCTCACCGGCGCTGGACAAGAGCTTCCTGCGCGGCGCTGCAAACGACCTGCAAAGCCTCGACGCGGATACCGCCTACCTGCCCTGGGCGACCAGCCTGCGCATGAGCGACCTGGGCTACCAGAACAATGCCCAGTCCAGCCTGACGCCCTGCTACAACAGCCTGGACAGCTACATTGCCAGCCTGCGCCAGGCCGTCTCGACGCCCTACCCGCCCTACGAGGCGATCGGCACGCAGCGTGACGGCGAATGGCTGCAGCTCAACACCAACCTGTTGCAGATCGAAAACGAGTACTACTCGAGCATTCGCCCGAAACGCGTCACCCTGCCCGGCGAACGCCCACTGCAGGCACTGGCCGCACGCGGCGTGCAGTATGTGGAAGTGCGCTGCCTGGACATCAATCCCTACCTGCCGCTGGGCATCGACCTGGCCCAGGCGCATTTCCTCGATGCCTTCCTGCTCTATTGCAGCCTGAGCGACAGCCCGGCGCTGACCGGCAACGAGTGCCCGGCCTGCCAGGACAACTTCCAGCGCGTGGTCAAACAGGGCCGCCAGCCCGGCCTGCAACTGCAGCGCCAAGGCCAGGCCATCGACTTGCGCAGCTGGGCTGGCGAACTGCTCGACGGCATCGCCGAGTGTGCCGCCCTGCTCGACCAGGCACATGGCGATGACCGACATACCCGCGCCCTGGCCAGCCAGCGCGACAAGCTCGCCGATGTCAGCCTGACGCCCTCGGCACGCCTGCTTGATGATCTGCGCAACAGCGGCCAGAGCTTCCGCGAGCTGGCCCTGCAACTGAGCCGCCAGCACAGGCAGGCACTGCGCGAGAACGCCCTGTCCGCTGACGCGCAGGCACGTTTCACGGCCCTGGCCGAGCAGTCGCTGGCCGACCAGGCCGCGCTGGAAGCCCAGCCGCAGGAGGATTTCGCCGCCTACGTCGCGGCGTTTCAGGCCAGCCTGTAGCCAGGCTGGCTGACCGATCATTCAACATTGTGCGACAGCGCACAGATCTGACCAGCTGCCGGTGTACGCAGACGACCGGCCAGGCCCGCACGCCAGACAGCCGCTAGGATGGTCGCAGATCGATTCCCTCATCGGGTGGCTGTCATGGACGCTGCGGATGCCGAACAACACTGGAGTCTGGAAAGCCTCAACAAGGCCTACCAGCAAGGCTACATGGCCGGCATGACCGGCCAGCCACTGACCCGCCAGCCCTACCAGGCGGCCATTCCCGCCGCGGCCTGGGAGGCCGGCTGGGATGACGGCCAGGCCCTGCAGCAGCGTACGTCACACCGCCACAGCGCCTAGCCCGGGCACGCCCCGAGCAACCGCCGACGCTTATACCGCCACAGGCGCCTTGATGTGCGGGTGCGCCTGATAGCCAAGCAACTCGAAATCATCAAAACGGAAGGCGAACAGGTCCTTCACCCGCGGATTGAGCTGCATGGTCGGCAGCGGCAGCGGCTCGCGACCCAGCTGCAGATCGGCCTGCTCCAGGTGGTTGGCGTAGAGGTGACAGTCACCGCCGGTCCAGATGAACTCACCCGGCTGCAGGTCGCAGACCTGCGCCACCATCAGGGTCAGCAGCGCATAGCTGGCGATGTTGAAGGGCACACCGAGGAAGATGTCCGCTGAGCGCTGGTACAGCTGGCAGCTCAGCTTGCCGTCCGCCACATAGAACTGGAACAACGCATGGCAGGGCGGCAGCGCCATCTGCTCGACCAATGCGGGGTTCCAGGCGGAAACGATCAGCCGGCGCGAATCGGGATTGGCTTTGATCATCTCGATCAGCTTGCTGATCTGGTCGATCGACTCGCCATTCGGCGCCGGCCAGCTGCGCCACTGGTAGCCATAGACCGGCCCCAGTTCGCCGTTCTGGTCGGCCCATTCGTCCCAGATACTCACGCCGTTTTCCTTCAGGTAGCGGATGTTGGTCTCGCCCTTGAGGAACCACAGCAGCTCGTGAATGATCGACTTGAGGTGGCACTTCTTGGTGGTCACCAGGGGAAAGCCCTCGGCCAGGTCGAAGCGCATCTGGTAGCCAAACACCGAATAGGTGCCGGTGCCGGTGCGGTCTTCCTTGAAGGTGCCGTGCTCGCGCACGTGGCGCATCAGGTCGAGGTACTGTTTCATCTCAGCTCCGCGGGACAGGTCGCGGGTGCCTGCTCAGGCGCCCGGGCAAAGTAGCCAGTGTATCCAAATCAGCCGGGCTTCAGGCAGCCGCCTGGCGGCGATACGCCAAGACCATCAGCAGCACACCAACGGCAATCATCGGCAGGCTGAGCAACTGCCCCATGGTCAGCCAGCCAAACGCCAGGTAGCCCAGCTGGGCATCCGGCACGCGTACGAACTCGACGAGGATACGGAAGCTGCCATAGCAGATGGCGAACAGCCCGGACACCGCCATGGTCGGGCGCGGCTTGCGGGTATACAGCCAGAGGATGACGAACAGCGCCAGGCCTTCCAGGGCGAACTGGTAAAGCTGCGAGGGATGACGGGGCAGCTGCTGCGGGTCGGTGGGAAACACCATGGCCCAGGGCAGGTCGCTGGCCTTGCCCCACAACTCGGCATTGATGAAGTTGCCGATACGCCCGGCACCCAGGCCGATCGGCACCAGCGGGGCGATAAAATCCATCAGCTCGAAGAAGGTCTTGCCCTGCCGACGGGCAAACCAGGCGGTGGCCAGCAACACGCCGATGAAGCCGCCGTGGAAGGACATGCCGCCCTTCCATACCTGGAGGATCAGCGCCGGGTTGGCCAGGTAGCTGGACAGGTCATAGAACAGCACGTAACCCAGTCTCCCGCCGAGGATCACCCCCATGGCCACCCAGAACACCAGATCCGACAGCGTGTCACGCGTCCAGCGCGGGTCGAAGGCCGCCAGCCGGCGCGCGGCCAGCCACCAGGCGCCGCCAATGCCGATCAGGTACATCAGGCCGTACCAGTGGATTTGTACAAAGCCCAGGTCAAGGGCTACCGGGTTGATCGCAGGATAAGCCAGCATGGTCGAGCCTCAGAGCAGAAAGCTGCTGCCAACACAGAACAGCAGCAGGGCGAACAGGCGCTTGAGCAGGCGCGGCGACAGGCGATGGGCCAGACGCGCCCCCAAGCGGGCGAAATACATCGAGGTCAGGGCAATGCCGAGCAGCGCCGGCAGGTAGACAAAGCCCAGGCTCCACGCCGGCAGCGCCGGGCGCTCCCAACCGATCAGCATGAAGCTCAGCGCACCGGCCAGGGCTATCGGCAACCCGCAAGCTGCCGAGGTCGCTACAGCCTGCTGCATCATCACACTGCGCCAGGTCAGGAACGGCACGGTCAGCGAACCGCCACCGATACCAAAGATCGCCGAGGCCCAGCCGATGACGCCACCGGCAGCCGTCAACCCCAGCCGCCCGGGCACGGCGCGACTGGCCCGCGGCTTGAGATCCAGGGCCATCTGGATGGCGATCAGAATGGCAAAGCTGCCGATGACTTTCTGCAACAGGGGACCCTGCAGGGAAGCGGCCGTCAGGCTGCCCAGGCCGGTGCCGAGGAGGATACCCAGCGCCATCCAGGCAAAGATCGGCCAGCGCACCGCGCCCTTGCGCTGGTGCTCGAGCACCGAGTTGATCGAGGTGAAGATGATGGTGGCCAGCGAGGTGCCCACGGCCAGGTGGGTCAGTACCTCGGGGGCAAAGCCCTGGGCAGTGAAACTGAACACCAGCACCGGCACGATGATCAACCCGCCACCGACACCGAACAGCCCGGCCAGCACGCCGGCGGCAGCCCCCAGCAGCATGTAGAGCAGAAATTCCATGACACCCCCGTACGCGAAGCGGCATGGTAACTGCTCGGCGGGCCGAGCTAAAGCTCGCTGCTCGGTCTGTGAATGGACAAGCTGCCCGGCCATCGCCTACTGTCGGCCATCAGCCGCGCCACCCGGCGCACTCGCCCGGAGCTCTACCATGTGCCTGCTGGCCTTTGCCTGGCGACCCGGCCAGCCCCAGCCCCTGCTGGTGCTGGCCAATCGCGACGAATTCTATGCCCGGCCCAGCCAGGCGCTGAGCGAATGGCCGGACAGCCCCGGGCTGTTCGCCGGCCGCGATCTGCAAGCCGGCGGCACCTGGCTGGGCGTTGACCGACGGGGACGCTTCGCGGCGCTGACCAACATCCGCGACCCGCGCCAGCCACCCGGCCAGCACTCGCGCGGCGCGCTGCCACGCGACTTCCTGCAGGGCGAACTGTCGATCACCGACTACCTGGCGCGCCTGCAGGCGCAACTGCCACGCTATGCCGGCTTCAACCTGCTGCTCGGCGACGGCCAGCAGCTTTGCCACCTCAACGCCCGTAGCGGCCAGGCGCGCGTCCTCGCACCCGGCCTGTACGCTCTGAGCAATGCCGACCTGGACAGCCCCTGGCCCAAGTTGCTGCGCCTGCGCCAGGGCCTGGCGGAGCACCTCGACGCCGATGACGAGCGCCTGCTGGAGCTGCTCGCCGACCGCCAGCCGGCCACGGACGCCGAACTGCCGGATACCGGCATCGGCCAGGCCAGCGAGCGCCTACTGTCGAGCATCTTCATCCACAGCGCACACTACGGCACACGCGCCAGCACCCTGCTGCGCCAGTTTGCCGATGGTCGCCAGCAACTGCGCGAGCGACGCTTTGGGCCACTGGGTCAGGCGCTGGGCGAAACGCGTCTGCACCTGCCTGGTTAGCCCCACCCAGCACGCTGGCGGATTTCCGCCAACCCACCCGGAGCAACTGGCGAAGATTCGCCAAGCGCTCACGCCACCACCCCGTCATGGCTCATGCAGAAAAGCCAATTTCCCGCACGTTAGCTGCAAATAGTCGCTTTTTATCTGCAAATAACTACCCGCCAACCTACTGGCACAGCCCTTGCTCTTGCTCTGCTGCCGCACCGTTGCACAGGTTCGGCACCGCCCCAGCCGCTGCGACCTGCCGGCACAATCACAACAAGAGGAAGCTCTCGCATGTTCAAGTTCTCTGCCAAGGCGCTGCTCTGCGCCCTGTCCCTCGGTGTTGCCGGCCTCGGCCAGGCCGCCGAATCCGCCCCCATCGTCATCAAGTTCTCCCACGTCGTCGCCGAACACACACCCAAGGGCCAGGGCGCCCTGCTGTTCAAGCAACTGGCCGAAGAGCGCCTGGGCGACAAGGTGCGCGTCGAGGTCTACCCGAACTCCTCGCTGTTCGGTGATGGCAAGGAAATAGAGGCGCTGCTGCTCGGCGACGTACAACTGATCGCCCCATCGCTGGCCAAATTCGAGCACTACACCAAGCAGATCCAGATCTTCGACCTGCCGTTCCTGTTCGACGACATGGCGGCCGTCGACCGCTTCCAGAAGAGCCCCGCCGGACAAAGCCTGCTGACCTCGATGAAGGATAAGAACATCACCGGTCTGGCCTACTGGCATAACGGTCTCAAGCAGCTGTCGGCCAACAAGCCGCTGCGTGAGCCCAAGGACGCGCGCGGCCTGAAGTTCCGCGTGCAGGCCTCGGCCGTGCTCGAAGAGCAGTTCAAGGCCGTACGCGCCAACCCGCGCAAGATGAGCTTCGCCGAGGTCTACCAGGGCCTGCAGACTGGCGTGGTCAA
The DNA here is from genome assembly GCF_002234375.1 of Pseudomonas fluvialis. GTDB lineage: Bacteria > Pseudomonadota > Gammaproteobacteria > Pseudomonadales > Pseudomonadaceae > Aquipseudomonas > Aquipseudomonas fluvialis. The sequence goes on along the minus strand of NZ_NMQV01000002.1, from coordinate 118,954 downwards.
CGGTGCCGAGAACCCCTACTCGAATATCTACAGCCAGAAGATGCACGAAGTGCAGAAGTACATCACCGAGTCCAACCACGGCCTGCTCGATTACATGGTGATTGCCAACAGTACCTTCTGGGACGGCCTGCCGGAGGACGTGCGTAACGAGCTGAAGCAGATCATGGCCGAGGTGACTGTCGAGGTGAACCGCCAGGCCGACGCACTCAACGAAGGCGACAAGCAGCGCATCCTCGCCGCCGGCAACACCGAAATCATCACCCTCAGCGCCGAGCAGCGCGCGCAATGGCGCAACGCCATGCAGCCGGTGTGGAAGAAATTCGAGGGCGAGATCGGTGCCGAACTGATCAAGGCGGCGCAGGACGCCAACCAGTAACACGCAGGCCTTGCGGCCAATCGACGGGGCAGGCCGAGTGCCGGCCTGCCCTGCCCGTCCCTGCATTGCGGAGAACCGACCATGAACGCCTTGCGGCGCGCCTGGGAGCACTTCGAGGAAGGCTTCATCGCCTTTCTCCTGGCGACCATGACGCTGATCACCTTCGCCTACGTGATCCTCAACAACTTCTACACCCTGTTCTACTGGCTGGGTGACTACTTTGGCGGCCATGAAGCGCTGCTGGCCATCGGCGATTTCATTCTCGACCTGGCGCAGGCCATGACCTGGAGCAACGCGCTGACCAAGGCCCTGTTTGGCTGGCTGATCTTCTTCGGCCTGGCCTATGGCGTACGCACCGCCGGACACATCGGCGTGGACGCGCTGGTCAAGCTGGCCCCGCGCGGCATACAGCGCTGCATCGGGGTGCTGGCCTGCCTGTGCTGCCTGGGCTATGCCGGGCTGATTGCCCTGGGCAGCTATGACTGGGTGCGCACCCTGTTTATCGCCGGCATCGGTGCCGAAGACCTTGGCCACTTTGGCGTCATGCAGTGGCAGATCGCGCTGATCGTGCCCTTCGGTTACGCCATGGTGTTTGTGCGCTTCTGCGAAATCCTCGTGCGCATCCTGCGTAACCAGCAGACCGGCCTGGGCCTGGCTGACGAAGCCGCCGATGCGTTGAAAATCAACGAGCACGAGGAGGCCAAGCCATGACCGTGCTGTTCTTGTTCCTCCTGCTGTTCCTGCTGATGTTCATCGGCGTGCCGATCGCTGCCTCCCTGGGGCTGGCCGGCTCGATCACCATCATGCTGTTCAGCCCCGACTCGGTCCGTTCGCTGGCCATCAAGCTGTTCGAAACCAGCGAGCACTACACCCTGCTGGCCATTCCATTCTTCCTGCTGTCTGGTGCCTTCATGACCACTGGCGGCGTGGCCAAGCGCCTGATCGACTTCGCCAACGCCTGTGTCGGACATATCCGTGGCGGCCTGGCGATTGGCGCGGTGCTGGCCTGCATGCTGTTCGCCGCCCTGTCCGGCTCATCGCCGGCCACCGTGGCCGCGGTGGGCTCGATTGCCATCGCCGGCATGGTGCGTTCCGGTTATCCGCAGGCGTTCGGCGCCGGCATCGTCTGCAATGCCGGCACCCTGGGCATTCTCATCCCGCCATCGATCGTCATGGTGGTGTACGCCGCCGCCACCGAGCAGTCGGTGGGCAAGCTGTTCATGGCCGGAGTCATTCCCGGAGTCCTGCTCGGTGTGGCACTGATGCTGGCGATCTATATCGTCGCCCGGGTCAAGAAGCTGCCGGCACTGCCGCGTGCCACCCTGCGCGAATGGCTGAGCGCAGCACGCAAGGCGATCTGGGGCTTGCTGCTGATGGTGATCATCCTCGGCGGCATCTACACCGGCATGTTCACCCCCACCGAAGCAGCCGCCGTGGCGGCGGTCTATGCCGCCTTCGTAGCCATTTTCGTCTACAAGGACATGCGCCTGCGGGAAACCCCGCGCGTGCTGCTGGAGTCCGGCAAGCTGACCATCATGCTGATGTTCATCATCGCCAACGCCATGCTGTTCGCCCACGTGCTGACCACCGAGCAGATCCCCCAGCAAATCACCGCCTGGGTCGTCGAACTGGGCCTGCAGCCCTGGCAGTTCCTGCTGGTGGTGAACATCGTGCTGCTGCTGGCCGGCGCATTCATGGAACCGTCGGCGATCATCCTGATCCTCGCGCCGATCCTGTTCCCCATCGCCGTGCAGCTGGGCATCGACCCCATCCACCTGGGCATCATCATGGTGGTGAACATGGAAATCGGCCTGATTACCCCGCCCGTGGGGCTCAACCTGTTCGTCACCTCGGCCGTCACCGGCATGCCCCTGACCTCGGTGATTCGCGCCGCCTGGCCATGGCTGATGCTGCTGCTCAGCTTCCTGCTGATCATCACCTACATTCCCGCGGTGTCCCTGGGCCTGCCCGCGCTGCTGGGTATGAACTGAAGCCACGCGTCGCGCGTGCGACGCTGTTCTCCAGCCCGGCCATGTGCCGGGCTTTTTTATCCCAGGCGCCTCAGTTTGCCGTAGCCTGCTCAGGCTTGCTGAAGCGGTAGAACAGGTTGGGTTCGCTGACCAGATACAAGTTGCCCTGCTCGTCGCTGGCCAGCCCCTCGGCCTGCGGCACACTGCGCTGCAGACCATGACGGCCGCGCAACAGGGACAGACTACTGACCGGCTTGCCCTGGCTATCCAACTCAAGAATCAGCCGCGACTCGTCCGACAGCACCAGCAGGTGCCCGGTACTACGGTCATGATCAAGACTCGACAGGTCGCGCAGGAACAGCCCGGCATCGCGGTGCGGGTCACTGTTGACCTCCAGGCTCAGCGGCAACTCACGCTGCACATGGGGAAAACCGACGATTTCGAAGATCCGCACCGGATCACGCTCCTTGGCTACCCACAGGCGCTCGCTGCTACTGTTCCAGGCCAGCCCCTCGAAGCCCTTGTTGCCGTTGCGCCCCAACCCCAGCGCCAGCTGTTGCAGGCCGTTGGCATCGAGCAGGCGGGTATGTTCATCGATAAATACCTTGACCAGGCGCTGCTCACGCTCATCGGCAATCACGAAAATACCCGGCTGGATGTACTCGATGGCTTCCGGATCACCAAAGCCACGTAACTCGATAATCCGTTTGAGCTGGCCATCCAGGCTCAGTTCAACCACCCGCGCCGGCTTGTTGGTCACGCTGAACAGGCTACGCCGCTGCGGATCGTAGGTCAGCGCCGACAGGTCGCTGAGCCCTGCTACCGGCTGCGCCTCGATAACCACCTGATAGTCACCCAGCCACAGCGAACGCTCCCGCCACTGCGCGGCATTGCGCCACTCCTGCACACTGAACCAGGCCCGCTCGAACAACCGGTAATGCTGGGCAAGCCCCACCAGCAGCAGGCTCAGACCGAGCAGAACGACAAGGCGAATCGGCTTGTTCATGGTGGGGTAGAGCTCCAGGCTGGTCATCCGCCAAGCGTTATAGCGGACGCAGCTGAAGCGAAACTGAATCAGCGCTTGCGCAGCACATAGAACAGGTTTGGCTCACTGACCAGGTAGATGGTGCCGTCCTCGTCCATGGCCACACCTTCGGCCTGGCCAATGCTGAACTTCAAGCCGCGCTGCCCGCCCAGCAAGCTGATGAAGCTGACCGGCTGTCCCGCGGCGTCGAGCTCCAGCAGCAGACGCGACTCGTCGGACAACACCAGGGTGTGGCCGGTACGCAGGTCGTAGGTCAGCGATGACAGATCACGCACGAACAGATGCCCACCACGCAACGGCTGCAAGGCCCCGGGCGCACCGTCCTCACCTGGAAAGGGCAGGCTGAACAGGCCCAGTGGCTCACGCTCCTTGGCCAACAGCAGGCTTTGCGTACGCGGATTCCAGGCCATGCCCTCGAAGCCCTTGTTGCCAGCCGAAGCAAAGCCCAGGTCATAGCCCGGCCAGTCGGCAGCATCAATTTCCCGGGTGGCGGCGGATAGCTCGAAGACCACCAGCTGGCGCCGCCGTTCATCGACGATGCCCAGGCGATTGGCACCCAGCACCTCGACCGCTTCCGGGTCGGCAAAGCCGCGCAACCTAATACGGCGCAGCACATCACCCTGGCGGGACAGTTCGACCAGCAGCGGATTACGTCCGGTCACGGTGAACAGGGTGCCGGTAGCCGGATGATAGGTCAGCCCCGAGGTCTCATCCTCCTCCAGGCCCTGCAACGGTTTGCCATCGATTACCGCATGGTAATCCGGCAACCAGATCGCGGCAGCCCGCTCGGCCGGGGTACTGCGCTGCTGCTGCAGCCAAAACAGGCCACGGTCATCCCAGTGCATGTAGCCGGCCAGTGCCGTACCACCCAGCAACGACAACAGCAGCAGCAAACGCCCGCGATAGCGACGTAATACAGGAAACATCCAACCACCCGTTCAGGCTACAGAGCGTTTCAGACCCACCGGGAGAGGCGCTGGTTCCCTGGCACTACGCAACACCTAGCGGACGCGACAGGTAAATCCACTGAGCCCGGGCAACTCAATGTGCAGTTGCTCGCCACTGTGTAACGGGCCAACCCCGGCCGGCGTGCCGGTGGACACCACGTCGCCGGCTTGCAGGCTGAAGTGAGCAGCGATGTGCTGGATCAGCGGGATAATCGGGTTGAGCATGTCGCGACTGTTGCCGTCCTGGCGTAGCTGACCATCGACGGACAAACGAATGCCGATGTCCGTGACATCCTCCACGGCATCGGCCGCCACGAAGGGTGCCAGCACGTAGGCGCCGTCGAAGCTCTTGGCCAGCTCCCAGGGCAGGCCCTTTTCCTTCAGTTTGGCCTGTACGTCACGCAGGGTCAGGTCCAGTGCCGGGGCATAGCCGGAGATGGCATCACGCACCTCTTCTTCGCTCGGCTTTTTCGACAGTGGCTTGCCGATCAGCACGGCGATCTCCGCCTCGAAGTGCACGGCGCCGCGCTCCTGCGGGATGGCAAAGCTGCCCTCCATGGGTACGGTGCAACTGCCCGGCTTGATGAACAGCAGCGGCTCGCTGGGGATCGGGTTGTTCAGCTCGGCGGCATGCTCGGCGTAATTGCGCCCGACACAGACCACCTTGCCCAGCGGAAAGTGGATCGGCGTGCCGTCGGTGTAGTGGTGCTGGTAGCTCATTGCGGCTTCTCCATTACTGGGAGCTGTTTAAAGCGTCGCGAGCGAAGGCCAGGCTAGGCGGCGTAAGCGGGAAAAAGCGCAGTTGGCTGTAGCCAATGAGCATTTTTCCCGGTTGCGCCAACAACGCCTGGTGCGCGCAAGCCCGCAGCAGCTTTAAACCGGGAAGATCTTGCCGGGGTTCATGATGCCGTTCGGATCGAACACCGCCTTGACCGCCTTCATGTAGGCGATTTCCGCCTCGGAACGGCTGTAGTGCAGGTAGTCGCGCTTGGTCATGCCCACGCCGTGCTCGGCGCTGATCGAGCCGTTGTACTTCTCCACGGTCTCGAACACCCACTTATTGACCGTCGCGCACTTGGCGAAGAACTCGTCCTTGGACAGGCTCTCCGGCTTGAGAATGTTCAGGTGCAGGTTGCCGTCGCCGATATGGCCGAACCACACCACTTCGAAGTCCGGGTAGTTTTCCTCAACGATGCGGTCGATATCGTGGAGGAACGCCGGCACCTTGCTCACGGTGACCGAAATGTCGTTCTTGTACGGCGTCCAGTGGCTGATGGTTTCCGAGATGTACTCGCGCAGCTTCCACAGGTTCTGCAGCTGCTGCTCGCTCTGGCTCATCACGCCATCCAGTACCCAGCCCTGCTCGACGCAGTACTCGAAGGTTTCCAGGGCCTGGTTGGCCACTTCCTCGGTGGTCGCCTCGAACTCCAGCAGGGCATAGAACGGGCAGTCGGTCTCAAAAGCCGGCGGCACATCGCCGCGCGCCAGCACCTTGGCCAGGGCTTTGTCGGAGAAGAACTCGAAGGCGGTCAGGTCGAGCTTGCCCTGGAAGGCATGCAGCACCGGCATGATCGAATCGAAGTCCGGGGTACCGAGCACCATGGCAGTGAGGTTCTTCGGCGCCCGCTCCAGACGCATGGTCGCCTCGACAACAAAACCCAGGGTGCCTTCAGCGCCGATAAACAGCTGGCGCATGTCGTAGCCGGTAGCGTTCTTGATCAGGTCGCGGTTCAGTTCCAGCAGGTCGCCAGTGCCGGTGACGACCTTGAGGCCGGCCACCCAGTTGCGGGTCATGCCGTAGCGGATCACCTTGATCCCGCCGGCATTGGTGCCGATGTTGCCGCCAATCTGGCTGGAACCGCTGGAAGCAAAGTCCACCGGGTAGTACAGACCCTTGTCCTCGGCGAACTGCTGCAACTGCTTGGTCACCACGCCTGGCTGGCAGACCACCGTACGGTCGTACTCGTTGAAGGCGAGGATCTGGTTCATGTAGTCGAAGGACACCACCACTTCACCGTTGGCTGCCACCGCGCCGGCAGACAGCCCGGTACGCCCACCGGACGGCACCAGGGCGACCTTGTGCTGGTTGGCCCAGCGCACGATGGCCTGCACCTGCTCGATGCTCTTGGGAAACACGATGGCCAGCGGCGCCGGCGCGAAGTGCTTGGTCCAGTCCTTGCCATAAGCCTGCAGGGAATCGGTGTCGGTCAGCACCTTGCCCGGTTCAACCAGGCTCTTCAGCGCTTCGATCAGGGCGTTGTCGGTCATCTAGGGAACTCTCAAAGGATTCATGGTCACCCTGAGCACGCTTCATCGGCCAAGGCTGGGTATTTCGGAGGGCTCCTATGCTAGCATACGCCCCCCGCGAATCACGCCAGCAGGCCGATATCGGCGGGTCGCAGACGCCTGCCAGCGCCTGCCCAGACTCACTTCCAGCGCGACCACAGGTATCCCGATGAGCAAGACCTCTCTCGACAAGAGCAAGATCAAGTTCCTTCTCCTCGAAGGCGTACACCAGAACGCCGTCGACACCCTGAAGGCGGCCGGTTACAGCAACATCGAGTACCTCAAGGGCGCGCTGTCCGGTGACGAACTGAAAGAAAAGATCGCCGATGCCCATTTCATCGGTATCCGTTCGCGCACTCAGCTGACCGCCGAGGTCTTCGACTGCGCCAAGAAGCTGGTTGCGGTGGGCTGCTTCTGCATCGGCACCAACCAGGTTGACCTGAATGCGGCTCGCGAGCGTGGCATCGCGGTATTCAACGCGCCCTACTCGAACACCCGTTCGGTAGCCGAGCTGGTGCTGGGCCAGGCCATCCTGCTGCTGCGCGGCATCCCCGAGAAGAACGCCTCCTGCCACCGTGGCGGCTGGATCAAGTCGGCGGCCAACTCCTTCGAAATCCGCGGCAAGAAGCTGGGCATCGTCGGCTACGGCTCCATCGGCACCCAGCTCTCGGTACTCGCCGAAGCGCTGGGCATGCAGGTGTTCTTCTACGACGTAGTCACCAAGCTGCCGCTGGGCAACGCCACGCAGATCGGCAACCTGTATGACCTGCTGGGCATGTGCGACATCGTTTCCCTGCACGTACCGGAACTGCCGTCCACCCAGTGGATGATCGGCGAGAAGGAAATCCGCGCCATGAAGAAGGGCGGCATCCTGATCAACGCCGCCCGCGGCACCGTGGTCGAACTGGACCACCTGGCCGCCGCGATCAAGGACGAGCACCTGATCGGTGCGGCCATCGACGTGTTCCCGGTCGAGCCGAAGTCCAACGACGAAGAGTTCGAAAGCCCGCTGCGCGGCCTGGACCGGGTGATCCTCACCCCGCACATCGGCGGCTCCACCGCCGAAGCGCAGGCCAACATCGGCCTGGAAGTCGCCGAGAAGCTGGTCAAGTACAGTGACAACGGCACCTCGGTGTCCTCGGTCAACTTCCCCGAAGTGGCCCTGCCGTCGCACCCGGGCAAGCACCGCCTGCTGCACATCCACCAGAACATCCCTGGCGTGATGAGCGAGATCAACAAGGTGTTCGCCGACAACGGCATCAACATCTGCGGGCAGTTCCTGCAGACCAACGAGAAGGTCGGCTACGTGGTGATCGACGTGGACAAGGAATACTCCGACCTGGCGCTGGAGAAGCTGCAGCACGTCAACGGCACCATCCGCAGTCGCGTGCTGTTCTAACAGCCGTTGCCGCAACGAAAAAGGGAGGCCCGCAGGCCTCCCTTTTTTATGCCCGCTGCTCAGTCGCGGGGCGCATAGTCGAAGACATCAGCCTGCATCTGCTCACGCTGCATACCCGCCGCCAGCAGCGCATCGAGGGTCGCATAGACCATGCCGGGCGAGCCACTGGCATAGACCTGCAAGCCACGAAAGTCTGCAAAGTCGGCGCACACCGTCTCGTGCAGCAAACCCTGGCGCCCCGCCCAGGCGGGATCGTCACTCACCACCTGATGCACGCGCACCTGACCACTGGCCTGCCACGCCGCCAACGCCGGCAGCGCATAGAAATCCGTCGCCTGACGCACGCCCCAATACAGATGAATGGGCTGCGTCCAGCCCTCGGCCAGGCTATGCGCCACCAGGCTGTGCATTTGCGCCAGGCCGGTGCCCGCGGCAATCAGCAACAGTCCCGCAGGGGCTGGCTCGCGCAGCTGCACGCTGCCCATCGGCAACTGTACGGACACCGTACCCTGCTGCTGGAGCTGGGCGAGCAGCTGCCGGGTGCTCTCTTCGCGCACCAGAATGTGCAACTCCAGTTCACGCCCCTGATGCGGCGCCGAGGCGATCGAGAAAGCCGCCATGTCACCATCGGCGCGCTCGACCAGCAGATACTGCCCGGCGTGGTAGCGCAGCGGCTTGCCTGCCGGCGCCCGCAACTGCACACGGTAGACATCGCCACCCAGTGGCTCGCAACCCAGCACCTGGCAGGCCAGGCGACGCACCGGCAACTCCCCGGGTGCCAAGACGCCCTCCCAGTGCAGGACACAATCTTCTTCGGGTACCGCCAGGCAGGAAAACACTTCGCCCTGCTCCAGCGACTGCCCGGCTTGGCGAATACGCCCATTGACCAGCAGGGCCGCGCAAATCCGGCAATTGCCGTTGCGGCAGCTTTGCGGACACTCGACACCCTGACGCCGGGCGGCGTCGAGGATGCGTTCGCCCTGTTCGACCTGGAAAACCAGGCCGGAGGGCTGGAGGGTTACTTTAAGCACTGTCTAGAACTCTTCTTACAACGCGTGGCGTATGACTTCAGTCTAGGCCCAGCTCGGCCCACAGCGCGTCCACACGCTGTACGGTAGCCGCATCACGCTCGATGCAGCGCCCCCACTCGCGACTGGTTTCGCCAGGCCATTTATGGGTGGCATCCAGGCCCATCTTGCTGCCCAGGCCGGAGACCGGCGAAGCGAAGTCCAGGTAGTCGATCGGCGTGTTGTCGATCATCACCGTGTCGCGCTTGGGGTCCATGCGCGTGGTGATGGCCCAGATCACGTCGTTCCAGTCGCGGGCATTGATGTCGTCGTCGGTGACGATGACGAACTTGGTGTACATGAACTGGCGCAGGAAGCTCCACACGCCGAGCATCACCCGCTTGGCATGCCCCGGGTACTGCTTCTTGATGGTCACCACCGCCATGCGGTACGAGCAGCCTTCGGGCGGCAGGTAGAAGTCGGTGATCTCCGGGAACTGCTTCTGCAGGATCGGCACGAACACTTCGTTCAACGCCACGCCGAGGATCGCCGGCTCATCCGGCGGCCGCCCGGTGTAGGTGCTGTGGTAGATCGGCTTGCGCCGCTGAGTGATGCGCTCGACGGTAAACACCGGGAAGGTATCGACCTCGTTGTAGTAGCCAGTGTGATCGCCATAGGGGCCTTCCGGCGCGGCCTCGCCCGGATAGATATGCCCTTCCAGGACGATCTCGGCACTGGCCGGCACCTGCAGGTCGGAGCCGATGGCCTTGACCAGCTCGGTCTTGTGGCCGCGCAAGAGACCGGCGAAAGCGTACTCGGAGAGGGTATCCGGCACTGGCGTCACAGCACCGAGAATGGTCGCCGGATCGGCACCCAGCGCCACGCACACCGGGTAGGGCTTGCCGGGAAACTTCTCGCACCAGTCGCGGAAATCCAGGGCGCCGCCGCGATGACTGAGCCAGCGCATGATCACCTTGTTGCGACCGATCACCTGCTGGCGGTAGATGCCAAGGTTCTGCCGCTCCTTGTGCGGACCCTTGGTGATGGTCAGTCCCCAGGTGATCAACGGCGCCACATCGCCCGGCCAGCAGTGCTGGATCGGCAGCTGGCCCAAGTCGACATCGTCGCCTTCGATGATTTCTTCATGGCAGGGCGCATCCTTGAGCACCTTCGGCCCCATGGCCAGGACCTTCTTGAAGATCGGCAGCTTGCTCCAGGCGTCCTTCAGGCCCTTGGGCGGCTCGGGCTCCTTGAGAAAGGCCAGCAGCTTGCCGATTTCACGCAGCTCGGAGACATCCTCGGCGCCCATGCCCAGCGCCACGCGCTTGGGCGTGCCGAACAGGTTGCCCAGCACCGGAGTGGAGAACCCGGTGGGGTTTTCGAACAGTAGCGCCGGGCCGCCCTTGCGCAGGGTGCGGTCGCAGATTTCGGTCATTTCCAGCACCGGCGAAACCGGCACGGCAATACGCTTGAGTTCACCGCGCTGTTCCAGACCGCGGATAAAGTCGCGAAGGTCGCGATACTGCATGCTTGAGCCTCTCGGGGGGCGCGCAAAAAGGCCTGACGTTAGCGCCAAAGGCCTGAAGTTTAGCGCCGAAGTCGGCTATTCAGAAGAAGGCAGACATGACAAGGCCGGGTTGCCCCGGCCTTGCTGGGTGAAGCGGGCAACCCTGAGGATTACTTGCGCTTCATCGACAAGAAGAACTCGTCGTTGGTCTTGGTGTCCTTGAGCTTGTCGAGGAGGAACTCAATGGCGGCAATTTCGTCCATTGGATGGAGGATCTTGCGCAGAATCCACATGCGCGACAGCTCTTCCTCGCCGGTCAGCAACTCCTCACGACGAGTACCCGACTTGTTGATATTGATGGCCGGGAACACACGCTTCTCGGAAACACGGCGATCAAGGATCAACTCCATGTTGCCGGTGCCCTTGAATTCCTCGTAGATCACTTCGTCCATCTTCGAGCCGGTTTCCACCAGCGCGGTGGCGAGGATGGTCAGCGAACCCCCTTCCTCGATGTTGCGCGCGGCACCGAAGAAACGCTTGGGTTTCTCCAGGGCATGCGCGTCGACACCACCGGTCAGCACCTTGCCGGAACTCGGGATCACCGTGTTGTAGGCACGCGCCAGGCGGGTGATCGAGTCGAGCAGGATGACCACGTCCTTCTTGTGCTCGACCAGGCGCTTGGCCTTCTCGATGACCATCTCGGCAACCTGCACGTGACGGGTCGGCGGCTCGTCGAAGGTCGAAGCCACTACTTCGCCGCGCACGGTGCGCTGCATCTCGGTCACTTCTTCCGGGCGCTCGTCGATCAGCAGGACGATCAGATGGCAGTCAGGGTTGTTGCGCGTGATGTTGCTGGCAATGTTCTGCAGCATGATGGTCTTGCCCGCTTTCGGCGGGGCGACAATCAGGCCGCGCTGACCCTTGCCGATCGGAGCGCACAGGTCGATCACGCGGCCGGTGAGGTCTTCCTTGGAGCCGTTGCCGGCTTCCATGGTCAGGCGCTCGTTGGGGAACAGCGGCGTGAGGTTCTCGAAGAGAATCTTGTTCTTGGCGTTTTCCGGACGATCAAAGTTGATCGAGTCGACCTTGAGCAGGGCGAAGTAACGCTCGCCTTCCTTGGGCGGACGGATCTTGCCGACGATGGTGTCACCGGTACGCAGGTTGAAGCGGCGGATCTGGCTGGGCGAGACATAAATATCGTCCGGGCCGGCCAGGTAGGAGGAGTCCGCGGAACGCAGGAAGCCGAAGCCATCCTGGAGGATCTCCAGCACACCGTCGCCGGAGATCTCTTCACCGCTTTTCGCGTGCTTCTTGAGCAGGGCGAAGATGATGTCCTGCTTGCGCGAACGGGCCATGTTTTCCAGACCCATCTGGTCGGCCATGTCCAGCAGTTCGGCAATCGGCTTTTGCTTGAGTTCGGTCAGATTCATAGGAATGACGTAGGTAGGGGCATTAAGCGTTGGGCTTGGACAGCCGTGGCCGGAAAGAGGGCGACAGGATCGCGATGCTTACGGAAGGAATGCGTCGGCGACGGCTTACGGGAACCGCAGCGAGAAGTGCGGCTGTCCGGAATGTAGCATCCTGTAAAGGAATGCGTCCAGCCTGAGCTGGAAAAAAGCCGCAATGAACTTGCGGCTTTAGGCGAAACCCCTGCGAATTACAGGTTGGCGTCGAGGAAAGCGGCCAGCTGCGACTTGGACAGCGCACCGACCTTGGTCGCTTCGACATTGCCATTCTTGAACAGCATCAGGGTCGGGATACCGCGCACACCAAACTTCGGCGGGGTAGCCTGGTTCTCATCGATGTTCAGCTTGCACACCTTGAGACGGCCCTGATAGTCCTTGGCGATTTCATCCAGGACCGGCGCAATCATCTTGCACGGGCCACACCATTCGGCCCAGTAGTCGACCAGCACCGGGCAATCTGCATTGATCACATCGGCCTCGAAACTGGCGTCACTGACGTTGGTGATGAAGTCGCTCATGGATAGTCTCCGTGGTCGGAAGCAATAAAAGTGGTCGCTATCATAGCCGTCATTGCCAGGCACCGAAAGCGCCTCTGTCAGCCACCCTACAGCGCCGGCCATGACGCCCCGCGTCGCTGGCAAGTAGGCATTTGGTCGCAGTGGCTGTCATATTTCTTTGATTGGCGAGGCTGCCCGTGCGTGGCACGATGGTAGCCAAGTTCCGAGGAAAGTCTCCTGATGCCGCATACCCCAGCCAGCAATTTCCCGTTGATCGCCGCCATTGACCTGGGTTCCAACAGCTTCCACATGGTCATGGCCACGGTCACCCATGGCGAGCTGCGCATCCGCGAACGCCTGGGCGAGAAGGTACAACTGGCCGCCGGCATCGATGAACAGCGCCTGCTCAGCGAAGACGCCATGCAGCGCGGGCTGGACTGCCTGCGCCGCTTCGCCCAACTGACCTGCAACCTGCCCGAAGGCGCCGTTCGCGTGGTCGGCACCAACGCGCTGCGCGAGGCGCGCAACCGCGGCGAATTCATTCGTCGTGCCGAAGCGATACTTGGCCACCCGGTGGAGGTCATCTCCGGCCGCGAGGAAGCCCGCCTGATCTACCTGGGCGTATCGCACAGCATCGCCGACACACCGGGCAACCGCCTGGTCGCCGACATTGGCGGCGGCAGTACCGAGTTCATCATCGGCCAGCGTTTCGAGCCACTGATTCGTGAAAGCCTGCAAATGGGCTGCGTCAGCTATACCCAGCGCTATTTCCGGGACGGCAAGATCACCCCGGCACGCTACGCCCAGGCCTACACGGCAGCCCGCCTGGAACTGATGGGCATCGAACATGCCCTGCGGCGCATCGGCTGGCAGGACAGCGTAGGCGCCTCCGGCACCATCAAGGCGGTCGGCCTGGCCACCCAGGCGGCCGGACTGAGCAACGCCGAAGTCACTCTGGAAGGGCTGGCCTGGCTCAAGCGCAAGTTATTCAAGATAGGTGAAACCGAGAAGCTCGACATCGACGGCATCAAGCCGGATCGGCGCAGCATCTTCCCGGCCGGCCTGGCCATCCTGGAAGCCATCTTCGACGCTCTGGAACTGCAGCGCATGAGCCATTCCGAAGGTGCGCTACGCGAAGGCGTGCTCTACGACCTGATTGGTCGCCACCACCACGAAGATGTCCGCGAACGCACCCTCAGCGCCCTGCAGGAGCGCTACCACGTCGACCTGGAGCAGGCCGCGCGCGTTGAAAGCAAGGCCCTGGAAGCCCTGGAGCAGGTACGTCAGGCCTGGCAGCTCGATGACGAGTGGCACCGCGACTTGCTGGTATGGGCCGCGCGGGTTCACGAGATCGGCCTGGATATTGCCCACTACCAGTACCACAAGCATGGTGCCTACCTGATCGAACACTCCGACCTGGCCGGCTTCTCACGCCAGGATCAGCAAATGCTCGCTCTGCTGGTGCGCGGCCATCGCCGCAACATTCCACGCGACAAGCTGGCCGAGTTCGGCGACGAGGCGATCAAGCTGGTGCGCCTCTGCGTACTGCTGCGCTTTGCCATCCTGTTCCACCACATCCGTGGCCATCAGGAGATGCCCAAGGTGGAATTGCAGGTGACCAGCAGCAGCCTGGAAGTGCACTTCCCCAGCGGCTGGCTGGAAGCCAACCCGCTGACCCAGGCCGATTTCGCTCAGGAAGCCGAGTGGCTCAAACGCATCGACCTGGAGCTCAAGGTCAGCTGATCAACGCACGCTGACCAGCGGGCTGCCGAGCCGCTCCAGCAGGCTCTGCTGGGCGTTGCGCGGGTTCTGGTTGCCGGTGGGCTGCAGGCGCGAGTAGGTACCATCACTGTTCAGCAGCCAGGCCTGGGTGTTGTCGGTCAGGTAGCTTTCCAACTCCTTCTTGACCCGCGTGATCAACTTCTTGCCTTCCACCGGGAAACAGGTCTCGACCCGCTTGTCGAGGTTGCGCTCCATCCAGTCGGCGCTGGACAGGTAGAGCTTCTCCTCGCCGTCGTTGAGGAAGTAGAAAACCCGCGTGTGCTCCAGGAAGCGGCCGATGATCGAACGCACCTGGATATTGTGCGACACCCCGGGCACCCCCGGACGCAGGCAGCACATGCCGCGCACCACCAGATCGATACGCACCCCGCACTGGCTGGCCTTGTACAGTGCGCGAATGATCTTCGGATCGGTCAGCGAGTTGAACTTGGCGATGATATGCGCCGCCTTGCCTTCCTGAGCCAGCGCGGTTTCCCGAGCGATCAGGTCAAGCAGGGTCTTCTTCAGAGTAAAGGGCGCATGCAGCAACTTCTTCATGCGCAGGGTCTTGCCCATGCCGATCAGCTGGCTGAACAGCTTGGCAACGTCCTCGCACAGCGCATCATCGGAGGTCAGCAGGCTGTAGTCGGTGTACAGCCGAGCATTACCGGCGTGGTAATTGCCAGTCCCCAGATGCGCGTAACGAGTGATCTCACCGTTCTCACGGCGCAGGATGAGCATCATCTTGGCGTGAGTCTTGAACCCCACCACGCCGTAGATCACCACCGCACCGGCCGCCTGCAGGCGGCTGGCCAGGGCCAGGTTGGATTCCTCATCGAAGCGCGCACGCAGTTCGATCACTGCCGTGACTTCTTTACCATTGCGCGCCGCCTCGACCAGCGCGTCGACAATCTCCGAGTTGGCCCCGGAGCGATACAGGGTCTGCTTGATGGCCAGCACATGGGGGTCCTTAGCCGCCTGACGCAGCAGATCGACCACCGGCGTGAAGGACTCGAACGGGTGCAGCAACAGCACGTCCTGCTTGCTGACCACCGAGAAAATGTTCTCGCTGCTTTGCAGCATCTTCGGAATGGTCGGCGTGAACGGCTTGTACTGCAGCTCGGGATGGCTATCCAGGCCGGTGATGCTGAACAGGCGGGTCAGGTTGACCGGCCCGTTGACCTGATACAGCTCGTTCTCGCCCAGGCCGAACTGCTTGAGCAGGTAGTCGGTCAGGTGGCGCGGGCAGTTGTCGGCCACTTCCAGGCGCACCGCATCGCCGTAGCGGCGGGCGAACAGCTCGCCGCGCAGCGCACGCGCCAGGTCCTCGACATCCTCGGCGTCCACCGCCAGGTCGGCGTTACGGGTCAGGCGGAACTGGTAGCAGCCCTTGACCTTCATGCCCTGGAACAGGTCATCGGCATGCGCGTGGATCATCGACGACAGAAACACGAAGTTGTCGCCCGCGCCGCCCACCTCGGCCGGCACGCGAATCACCCGCGGCAGCAGGCGCGGCGCCGGGATGATGGCCAGGCCGGAGTCGCGCCCGAAGGCATCCACCCCTTCCAGCTCGACAATGAAGTTGAGGCTCTTGTTGACCAGCAAGGGAAACGGGTGGGTGGGATCGAGGCCGATGGGGGTAATGATCGGCGCGATCTCGTCGCGGAAATAACGACGCACCCAGGCCTTGAGCTTGGTGTTCCAGTGCCGGCGACGAATGAAGTTGATCTGGTGCTTGGCCAGCTCGGGCAACAGGATGTCGTTGAGGATGGCGTACTGGCGATGCACCTGTTCGTGGGCCAGTTCGCTGATCCGCGCCAGCGCCTGGTGCGGCTGCAGGCCATCGGCCCCCGCCTGCTCGCGGGCAAAGGTGATCTGCTTCTTCAGGCCGGCCACGCGGATCTCGAAGAACTCGTCGAGGTTGCTGGAAAAGATCAGCAGGAACTTCAAGCGCTCCAGCAGCGGGTAGGACTCGTCCAGCGCCTGCTCCAGCACGCGGATGTTGAACTTGAGCTGGGAGATTTCACGATGGATGTACAGGCCGCTGTCATCCAGCCCGGGGATCACCGGCACGGGTTCGCTGACTACGGCAACCTCCTGCGGCGCAGGCGTCAGCAGCTCGGCCTCGGCGACGGCCGGTTCAGTGGACGACGGTGGGGTTTCGAGCGGTTCGGCACTGTTCATCGCAAGGCAAGTCCTGTGTGGGGCCGGGCCCCTTGTTGTCATGGGCGGCGGCGCAGCCGTCACGGGCTGCGCCTTGCAGCACGCGACTTCAGGCGTCCGTCTGACGCAAAAGTTCCGCAGCACGCACCGCAAAGTATGTGAGTATGCCATCGGCGCCAGCGCGCTTGCAGGCCAGCAGCGACTCGAGAATCACCGCTTCGGACAGCCAGCCGTTCTGGATGGCAGCCATGTGCATGGCGTATTCGCCACTCACCTGATAAACGAACGTCGGCGCCTGGTAGGCTTCCTTGACCCGCCAGAGAATGTCCAGGTAGGGCATGCCCGGCTTGACCATCACCATGTCGGCACCTTCGGCCAGGTCGGCAGCCACTTCATGCAGGGCTTCGTTACCGTTGGCCGGGTCCATCTGGTAGGTAGCCTTGTTGCCCTTGCCGAGGTTGGCCGCCGAACCCACCGCATCGCGGAACGGTCCGTAATAGGCGCTGGCGTACTTGGCCGAGTAGGCCATGATGCGCACATTGGGGAAATCGGCCAGCTCCAGCGCCTCGCGAATCGCCTGGATACGCCCGTCCATCATGTCCGAAGGCGCCACCACCTGGGCACCGGCTTCGGCATGCGACAGCGCCTGCTTGACCAGCGCGTCCACCGTGACGTCATTGAGCACATAGCCCTGTTCGTCGAGGATGCCGTCCTGGCCATGGGTCGTGAAGGGGTCCAGGGCCACGTCGCTCATCACCCCCAGCTCGGGGAAGCGCGCACGCAGGGCGCGGATCGCGCGCTGGGCGATACCCTCGGGATTCCAGGCTTCCTCGGCGAGCAGCGACTTCTTGTCCAGCGGGGTTACCGGGAACAGCGCCAGCATGGGAATACCCAGCTCGACCCAGCGCTCGGCTTCCTGCAGCAGCAGGTCGATGGACAGCCGCTCGACGCCCGGCATCGAGGGCACCGCTTCACGGCGGTTCTCACCGTCGAGGACAAACACCGGCAGGATCAGGTCATTGCAGGTCAGCACGTTCTCGCGTACCAGGCGGCGCGAGAACTCATCACGACGATTGCGACGCAGGCGGGTGGCAGGAAACAGGCGATTGGCGGGAGTAATGCTCACAACAGGCTCCAGAACCCGCGAGGCGGGCGAGTTTGACGGTTATACCGGGGCATTATGACCAATTGGTGACAGGCGTGACCTGATCAGGAACAACTCAACAGCCGACCGCCTCGTGCAAGGCTCGACGCTGGCCAGCGCAGGGAGTAAAACAGCGGGGTTCATCATGCCTTTGCTGAGGAGCCTAGCATGCACAAGAAAGTCGCCGTGATTCTCTCCGGCTGCGGCGTCTATGACGGCGCGGAAATCCATGAAAGCGTGATCACCCTGCTGCGCCTCGATCAACGCGGCGCGCAGGTACAGTGCTTTGCGCCCAACGTGCCGCAACTGCACGTGGTCGACCACTACAGTGGCGACGAAATGGACCAGCAGCGTAACGTCCTGGTGGAAGCCGCACGCATTGCCCGCGGCAACATCAAGGATGTCCGCGAACTGCACGTTGGCGAGTTCGATGCGCTGATCATGCCCGGCGGCTTTGGCGTGGCGAAGAACCTCTCGGACTTTGCCATCAGCGGCGTGCATTGCCAGGTACAGGCCGATGTACAGGCGGCCGTGCAGGCCTTTGCCAAGGCCGGCAAGCCGGTCGGCCTGATCTGCATCGCCCCGGCGCTGACCGCCAAACTGTTCGGCCCGGGTGTCACCTGTACCATCGGCAACGACCATGACACCGCCGCGGCCATCGCCCAGATGGGCGCCGTGCACCAGGAGTGCCCGGTCGACGAGATCGTCGAGGACAGCACGCACAAGCTGGTCAGCACCCCGGCCTACATGCTCGCCCAGTCGATCAGCCAGGCCGCCGCCGGCATCAACAAGCTGGTCGACCGCGTACTGGAACTCACCCAGCAGTAAGGCAGCGCCGCCTGCGGGCCGTGCAGACAGGAGAGCAGCATGACCCAGAATCACTTTGTGCTGACCGAGGACATCCAGCAGGCGGTGCGGGCCTTCTTCACCCGCATCCCGTTCAACCAGTTCCTCGATATCGAGATCGACGAACTGAGCCTGGAACGGGTGACCATGCACCTGCCGATGAAGCCCGAGCTGATCGGCAACTACGTGCAAGGCATCCTGCATGGTGGCGTCATCGCCACGCTGCTGGATGTCACCGGCGGTGCCATGGCGCTGATTGGCGCCATGGACCGGCACCAGCACCTGAGCACTCATGAGCGCATGAGCAAGCTGGCCAAGCTCGGCACCATTGACCTGCGCGTCGACTACCTGCGCCCCGGTCGCGGCCAGCGTTTCACCGCCTGCGCCAGCCTGCTGCGCTCGGGCAACAAGGTCGCCGTGGTGCGCAGCGAACTATTCAACGAGGAAGGTTTGTTGGTCGCCGTAGGCACCGGAACCTACCTGTGCGGCTAAGCCGTGCAGCGCGTCGCGCGTGGCACGACGCCAGGCAGCACCGTGCTATTCGCTAGCGGCGACTCAGGCGGGTGAGCAGGCGATCCAGCGCATTGGCAAAAGCCTGGCGGTCCTTGTCGCTATAACTGGCCTGACCACCCCCCACCTGCCCCTGCTCACGCAACTCGGTGAACAGATTGCGCGTGGCCAGCTTGTCGGCCATGTTGCGCTCGTCGAACTCACGGCCCCGCGGATCGAGCGCCGCCACCCCCTTCTTCACCAGCCGCGCAGCCAGCGGAATATCGCTGCAGATCACCAGCTCACCGGGGGCGGCATGCTCCACCAGGTAGTCATCCGCCGCATCGGGGCCACTCGGCACCACCACCAGCTTCACGCAGGCAAAGTTCGGCCGGGCTACCGCCTGGCCAGCCACCAGCACCACCTCCAGGCCGCGCTTGAGGGCAAACTTCACCAACTGATCGCGGGCCAGCCGCGGACAGGCATCGGCATCGATCCAGACACGCATCAGGCGGCGCGCCGCACACTGGCCAGCAGGCCGGCGGCGCCCATGAACAGTGCGCCGAAGCTGCGGTTGAGCAGGCGCTGCTGGCGGGGTGAGCGCAGGCTGCGCAGTACCCGGGCCGCCAGGCCGGTGTAGCCGGCCATGACGACCAGGTCCACCAGCACCATGGTCAGGGCCATGGCCAGGTATTGCCCCAGCAGCGGTTGGCGCGGATCGAGAAACTGCGGCAACACGGCGAGAATGAAAACGATGGCCTTGGGGTTGCTGGCATTGACCAGGAAGCCCCGCAACATCAAGCTCAGCGGCCGACCCAACGGCCGCTCAGACGCCCCTTCGTCGAGCGGTTCGGGCGCCGCGCACCACTGCCGCCAGCCCAGGTAGAGCAGATATGCCACGCCAAACCACTTGATGACCGCAAAGGCCAGCTCCGAAGTCGCCAGCACCGCACCCAGGCCTGCCGCGACGATGCCGATCTGCATCAGCAGGGCCAGCTGCAGGCCAATGGCATTCCAGTAGCCACGCCAGAAGCCATAGCGCAAGCCAGCCGACATCGAGGCGACAGCGCCGGCCCCCGGCGACAGGCTGATCAGCCAACAGGCCACGAAGAATGCCAACCAGGTTTCCAGGGTCATGGATTGCCTCCTTGTCGGTTACGGCAGGTTCTTGTGCAGCTGGACCGGCTGCGTGCGACGCTCACGACGCACGCGCATGCGGATGTTCAGAGTCTCCACCGCCAGCGAGAACGCCATGGCAAAGTAGATGTAGCCCTTGGGCACATGCACTTCGAACGCTTCAGCGACCAGCATGGTGCCCACCACCATGAGGAACGACAGGGCCAGCATCTTCAGGCTCGGGTGCTTGTCGATGAACTCGCTGATGGTACTGGCCGAGAGCATCATCACCACGACCGAGATGACAATCGCCGCCACCATCACCGGCACATTCTGCACCAGGCCTACCGCAGTGATCACCGAGTCGAGGGAGAACACGATATCGATCACTGCAATCTGCAGGATGATGCCCATGAAACCATAGCTACGCGGCGTACTGCCTGATTCATCAGCGGCCCCTTCCAGGCTATGGCCGATCTCCAGCGTACTCTTGAACAACAGGAACAGGCCGCCACCGAGCAGAATCAGGTCGCGCCCGGAGATACCCTGTTCGAACACCTGGAACAGGTCGCTGGTCAACTGCATGACCCAGGTAATCGACAGCAGCAGGAGGATGCGCGTGCCCATCGCCAAAGCCAGGCCGAAGAATCGCGCGCGTGGCTGCTGGGCAACCGGCAGGCGGGAAACCAGGATGGAGATAAAGATGATGTTGTCGATGCCCAAGACAATTTCCAGAGCAGTCAGGGTGAAGAACGCCACCCAGATTTCCGGATTGCTCAACCACTCCATAACACAGGACTCCTAGGTAGCCGCTCAACGCCAGCGGCGCACGGACTTTTGAAAAAACATACTGTTGGGAACCTGCAGAAGCGCGCCGGCATGCTCGTCGCTGACATCCTCCAGGGTGGTGTAGAACAGGTTGATGGCATGCACCCGGCCCTTCACTCCAGGCTTGTCGGCTGTCTCGATGATCTCCACCAGATCCCCCAGGCGAAACGGTCCAAGGGCGAAGATCAGCAAGGCACAAAACATATTGGAGAGCACGCTCCAGATGGCGAAGAAGGCTACGGCAGCTACCGCGGCAAAGCCGGTCAGGGCAGCCCACAGCACACTGGCCGACACACCCAGACGCTCCAGCACCAGCATCAGTGCACTGCCGATCACCAACCAGCGCAACAGCCCGCGCAACAGCAGCAATACCTCGCGAGGCACCAGGCTGTAGCGATCGCCCAGGCGACTGATCGCACGCACCAGCAAACCTTGCAGCAGCCAGGCCAGCAAGAGGATCAGCAGTACCTGCCCGGCCACCAATAACGGCTCGCGCCACTCATGCAGTACGCCAAGGTAATCCATCAGAGACTGTCCTCCAGTTGCTGCTGGAGCTGTTCCAGATGCTCCAGGGCATTCAGCCAGGCCTCTTCCAACTGCGCCTCGCGGCTCTTCAGGCGGCTTTGCTCGGCGAGCCGCTCACGCAGTTCATCCTTGCGCGCGGTTTCGTAGAGGCTGCTATCCGCCAACTGGGCTTCAACGACGGCCAGTTGCTCATGCAGCTGGCCAAGTTCCTGTTCCAGCTTGTCGGCCTGCTTGCGATGCGGCGCCAGCTGCTGGCGAAGTGCCGCCGCAGCCTGGCGCTGCGCGCGCTTGTCGGTTTTGTCGGCAGCCGGCGCGCTCGTCTGCGGCGCCTGCTGGCGGGCCCGGTAATCGACCAGCCAGCGGCTATAGTCGTCGAGGTCGCCGGCAAAGGGTTGCACGCGGCCATCCGCCACCAGCAGGAACTCATCGGTGGTGCTCTTGAGCAGGTGACGGTCGTGCGACACCACCAGTACCGCGCCGGCAAAGTCCTGCAGGGCCAGGGTCAGGGCCAGGCGCATTTCCAGATCGAGATGGTTGGTCGGCTCGTCGAGCAGCAGCAGGTTGGGGCGCTGCCAGGCGATCAAGGCCAGGGCCAGGCGGGCCTTCTCTCCCCCGGAAAAATTGACCACTGGCTCGTCGCAGCGCGCGCCACGGAAATCAAAACCACCGAGGAAGTCGCGCAGGGTCTGCTCACGCTCACCGCTGGCAATGCGCTGCAGGTGCAACAGCGGGCTAGCCTTGGCGTCCAGCCCGTCCAGCTGGTGCTGGGCGAAATAACCGATGGCCAGGTTCTCGCCACGCGCCAGGCGCCCCGCCAGCGGCGCCAGCTCACCCGCCAGGGTCTTGATCAGGGTCGACTTGCCCGCCCCATTGGGACCGAGCAGGCCAATGCGCGCGCCCGGCACCAGTTGCAGCTTGACCTGCTCCAGCACGCGCTGGCTGGCATAGCCCAGCACGCCCTCGGCCAGGTCAAGCAAGGGACTGGAAACCTTGAGCGCCTCGCGGAAACGGAAGTCGAACGGCGAGTCGACATGCGCCGGCGCCAGCTCTTCCAGGCGTTCCAGGGCCTTGATGCGGCTCTGTGCCTGGCGCGCCTTGCTGGCCTTGGCCTTGAAGCGGCGAATGAAGTCTTCCATGTGCGCACGCTGCGCCTGTTGCTTCTCGAAGGCCTGCTGCTGCTGGGCCAGTCGTTCGGCGCGGGTACGCTCGAACGCCGAGTAGCCACCCCGGTAGAGGGTCAGTTTTTGCTGTTCGAGATGCACCACGTGGTCGACCACCGCATCGAGGAAGTCACGGTCGTGGGAAATCAGCAGCAAGGTGCCCGGATAGCTCTTCAGCCAGTCTTCCAGCCAGAGGATCGCATCCAGATCGAGGTGGTTGGTCGGCTCGTCGAGCAGCAACAGGTCGGACGGGCACATCAGTGCCTGGGCCAGGTTCAGACGCATCCGCCAGCCACCGGAGAAGTCGCCCACCCGGCGTTCCATCTGCTCGTTACTGAACCCCAGTCCGGCCAGCAGCTTGCGCGCCCGGGCATCGGCACTGTAGCCCTGGGCATTGTCCAGCTCCACGTGCAGGCGGGCGATGGCCGCACCGTCGTGGGCCGCCTCGGCAACGCGCAGTGCCTGCTGGATCGCCCGCAACGCCACGTCACCATCGAGCACATAGTCGACGGCCAGACGCTCGAGGGTGTCGACCTCCTGGCGCATGTGCGCAATGCGCCAGTCGGGAGGCAACTGGCAGTCACCTCCGTCGGCAGCCAGCTCACCTCGCAGAAGGGCGAACAAGGAGGATTTACCAGCGCCATTGGCACCGATCAAACCGGCTTTGTGGCCGGCGTGCAATGTCAGCTCGGCACCTTCGAGAAGGCGCTGCGGGCCGCGTTGCAGGGTAAGATTTTGCAGTCTGATCATAAGGCGGCGGAGTTTAGCAGTTCGCCCGGGAGAACAGCATGCGTGATGCGTTGTGGGAGTTTGCCCTGAATCTCTATGCCTTGCCGGGAGTCGCTGATGACTGCCTGGTACTGCAGGCACAGGGCGAGGATGTCTGCCTGCTGCTGTGTCTGTGCTGGCTGGAACGACGCGGCATAGCCCGCAGCGCGCGCGCCGTAGAGCAACTGCGCGAGCTGGCCAGCCCCTGGCAAAACGAGGTGATCACGCCACTGCGCCTGCTGCGCCAGCAATGGCGTGACGCCGCACAGCGCGACGAACGACTGACGGCACTGCGCGACCAGCTCAAGCAGCTGGAACTGCACGCCGAGCAGACACTTTTGCAGCGCCTGCAGGCCGGCTGTGAGACATGGCCGGCAGGGCAGCCCGCCGCGTGGCTGACTGCCCTGCCAGTGCTGCAAAACACCAATAACAGGCCCCTGCTGCAGCGCCTGCAACAGGCCCTGCAGCAGACAGAGATCAGCTGACCTGCGCGGCGTCAGCGGCCTTGCTGGCAGGGACTGCCACCGGCTTGGCGGCTGGCTGACGAGTCGCCGGCTTACGGGCGGCTGCCGGCTTAGCGGCCACTGCTTTGCTGGTGCTCGGTTTGCGTGGCGCAGCTTGCCCAGCCGGGTTTTTACTGACCGTTTTGCTGGTCGATGCTGCAGGCCGGCGCGCCGTCTTGGGCTTGGCAGCGGGCTTAGCCGCGCTGGCCGACACCTGGCGGGCCGCCACTTCGCGGGCACCCAGCGCCTTGGCGGCGGCATCGCGCACCTTGCCGACGCCTTGTGCCAATTTGAGGCTATCCTCGGCATCGCGCTTGAGCTGGAGGATATAGTGACGGGTGTCGGCCTGGCGCTGCTGGAGGCTTTCCAGCAGCGTCTCCAACTCATCGATGGCGGCACGTGCCTTGCTCTGCGCTTTCTGCTTGCCGGCAGCCGCTGCGGCTTCCAGCTTGCCACGCGCATCATGCAGCTTGTCCTGGGCCTTGCCGCGCTGCTTCTCCAACTTGGCCAGCAGCTTCTCGGCATCCGCCTGGGCTGCACTGCAGGCATCCTGCAGGTGTTCCAGCAGGCTGTGGGAAAGCTGCTGCAGCAAATGCAGGGGGGTGGTTACCGGCTTTTTCTTCGATGACATGACGAGCCTCCTGGCTGACAAATGTGCCAGCCATACTAGCCACAAGGCCAAGGCCCTGGCTAGCGCGCTGCGCGTCCTATACCGCCTGCATGGCCTGCTGTTGGTGAGCGGTATGCAGCACCTCGATCAGGCAGTCTTCCAGCTCGAAACGCTCGTGCAGCAACTGCCCCAAAGGTGCTAACTCGCTGGCCAGCTGCGGTTGCTCGCCACGCGCCAACTGGGCATCGCAACGATCATTGAAGTCGAGCGCCAGCTGGGTGATGACCTGCAGGCGCGGATAGATTTGCCGGGCCAGTTCCAGACCACGCTGATCATTGAAATCCTGGGCTTCGCGGAGCAGTTGCTCGTAGACCTCGAAATGTCCTGCCGACGCATAGTCGACCAGCCATTGGCAAAACACCTGCAGCGTTTCACGGCTGCAGCGATCAAGCTGGCTTTGCAGCTGCTGGTAGGCACTGATCAGCTCATGACGTTCCTGCAACCAGCGATCAATCAGCTGATGCACCCCACCCCAGCGCTCCTGGGCATTTCGGCATTTCTCGAGCATGGCAGCCTCGCTTCCCTTGATTTTCTTGTACTGTCCAGGCTCCCACGTGGGAGAGGGATTGGCGGCGCAGCGCCGCAACGGCAGTTTTCCGGCACTGTGCAGCGCCAGAGTATGCCGCTGGCATAACGCCTTCAAGCCAGCGCCCGGACAAATTTAATACAAGCGTTTAATCATCCGTGATCATTCTGCGCGCCGGGTACAACCCGGTACTTGCCGCAAATCATTAATCGCGGCGCAGCAACTGCACGGCAACCAACAGCAGCATGCCGATAAAGCCCAATAGGCTCCATTCGGGGATGCTCATGCCCAGCAGGGTCCATTTGACCTCGGCGCACTCGGCGGTGCCGTGCAGCACCAGGCGCAGGATGTCCTGGAAGGGCAGCGCTTCGAGCATGTACTCCAGGCTGGGCAAACAGGCCGGCAACTCTTCCGGCGGGATACCTTGCAGCCAGATCTGTCGCCAGGCTGCCGCCAGGCCACCCGCAGCAGCCAGTCCGGCCAACCCGGCATAGCAACGACGGCCCAGGGCTTGCGGGTTATGCAGCGCCGCCGCCAGACAGAACAGGCCAAACAGCAGCACGCAGATACGCTGCACGATGCACAGCGGGCAGGGCTCCAGCCCCTCGACATGCTCCAGGTACAAAGCCGCCAGCATGAGCAGCAGACAGCCCAGGAAGGCCAGGGCATTCAACAGACGGGAACTGGGCAGCGGCATGATGGCTCCAGGATGAGAATCGGCAAAGGCCGCTACGGTAGAGGAAAGCCGCCCAGCCCAGCAAGGCACAGGCGGCTGGATGGCTTCAGTGACCTGACGGCAGGGGCAGGCTCGGCCACTGCCCGCCGCGCAGCTGCACGGCCTCCTGCAGCAGCTGGTTGCTACGCGCCAGGTCACCCTGACTGGCCAGCAGGCGGGCCAGTTCGATACAGGTGTCAGCCTGACGAGCAAACTGCAGGCTAGCCTCCAGGTATTCGCGCGCCTTGCCCCACAGCTGATTGCGCAGGCACAGGCGGCCCAGGCACAACAGCAGCTGTGCATCCTGCGGTGCCTGCTTGAGCCAGCTCTCGGCCAGCTGCAGTTGCTTGCCCGGGTCACGCCCGCACAGCTGCCCATACAGGGCGACCAGCTCGGAGGTGTAACTGCGCTTGAGTGCCGCACGCAGCACAGACTCAGCCTCTTCATCAGCCCCCAGGGCCTGCAGCTGGCCGGCATAGGCCTTGAGCAGCAAAGGATTCTGCCGCTCGTGGGCATGCAGTTGTTGCCAGGCTTCCTGTACCGTCGCCAGCGCCTCGCCACCGGCCTGGCCAGCCGCCAGCAGGCGGCCTTGCCAGGCCTGCTCCTGCAGCGCCTGCAGCTGGGCAGCCGGCAGGGCCTTGGCCTTGATCAGGTCAGGCAGCAGGCCCAGCAACCCCGACCAGTCGGCACGTTGCGTCAGTACACGCTGTAGCTGGCGCAACAACTGCGGATGTGCCGGATACTGGTCGCGCAACTGTTGCAAGGTAGCCTGTGCGGCTGCCCAGTCGCCGCGCTCGGCCTGCAGGTCGGCCTGGGTCAGGGCGATGGCCAGCTCCGCCTTGGGCTGCCGCTCACGCGCCCGCGCCAGCAATTGCTCGGCACTGGCACTGTCGCTCATTTCCTCGGCGGCCCTGGCAGCCCCCAGGTAGTAGGGCAACGGCTGGGCGCTACCCTCGGCGGCCCGGCGCAGATGGCGCAAGGCCGGCTGCCAGCGCCCCTCGGCCAAATCCAGCAGGCCTTGCTCGCAGGCCAGGCGCAGGCGGCGCCCGCGATGCAGGCGCGACCAGGGATTGACCACCCCCAGCGACAGCAGCAATAAGCGCAGAGCCCGGCGCAGCGCCCAGCCGAGCAGGCCGGTCACCAGCAGCAGGGCGAGGAAAGCCCACAGGCTGGATTGGTAGCGAAAGCCCTTGAACGCCAGCAGGACGTAACCGGGGTCCTGGCTGATCAGCCACCACAGCCCATAGCCCAGCCCAAGCAGGCCAGCCAACAGCACCAGGCCCCACAGCAGGCGGCGCTTCATGGCTGTTCCTCCGCGGCCGGCGCCTCACGCAACCCGGCACGGCGCGCCAGGTAGGCCTGCAGGGTAGCCAGACTATCGCTGAGATCAGGCACCTGCACTTCGACTGGCAGGTCGGCCAGCTCGCCGAGGCGCTGGCGCAGGCCGGCAGCGGCTGGGTCCTCGGCGTTGAAATGCGCCGCGAGGATCTCCTCGGCCTGGCCCAGAGCCTGTCGATAGACGGCGCTATAACCGTGCAGTGCCGCCCATTGCGCCTGCTCCAGCGCCAGCGAAAGGGCCAGGCGCACCTGCTGCAGGCCCTGACCGGCCAGCAGCGGACGCACTTCTTCCTGCGCATCGAATTGAATGCGGAAGTAACCCGACAGCGTCTGCAGCCACGCCTTGAAGGGACTGTCCGGGGCCTCCTGCTCAGCCAGATCGAGGAGTACGCCACCCTGCCCCTCTGCCAGAGGTTGCAGCGGGGTGAGCTGTTCGGCCTGCTGGCGCAGCGCCGCCAGGCGCAGGAACAGTCCGGTGCGATCAGGGCGCTGCAGGGTGCGCAGGGTTTCCAGGTCGCGCGCCAGCTGCTGGCGACTGGCAAAGGCCGCCGGGTCGTCCTGCTGGTGAAGAATCTGGTCCGCGGCCTGCAGCAGCGCTTCGGCACTGTTGATGTCCTGCAGAGCACTTAGGCGCAGCGCCGCCAGGCGCAACAGGTGCTCCGCCTCGGCCAGCCGCCAGTCTTCACGACTCTTGCCGAACAGCGCATCAAGACGGGCCGTCTGTTGCTGCTGCTCACCCTGCAGGCTGGCCAGCAGTTGCTCACGCTCGCGCCACTGCGCCGCGCTAGGCAGCTGCTCCAGGCGCGTACCAAGTTGCGCCTGCGCCGCCAGCAGCGCCGCCAACTGCGCCTGACTGCTGTCCAGCTGTTGCTGCCAAGTCTGCTGCTCGTGCAGCGCCTGGCGCTGCTGCCAGCCTTGCCAGGCAGTACCCGCCACAGCCGCCAGGGCCAGCAAAACAGCCAGCCCAGCCAGGCCACGCCCGGCCGGCCTGGGCTTCGGCGCGGCACTGGGCGGGGTCGTAACAGGGGCGTCGAGTGGCGGGGTTTCGGGCGTCTGGGCTTCGTTCACACGTTCATCCTGTGGTTCGAGAAGAGTCCGGGGTGTGTTTCTGCAAGGCTTGTAGCAGCGCCTGCAGGCTGGCCCCCCGACAATCGATGACCTGCCGCGCACCGGCCTGGCGCGCCTGCTCGGCCACTCGCGGGCTGGGCACGAACAAGGGTAGCTCAGCCAGCTGCGGCCAGTCTGCCGCGGCGCTGGCACACAGATTGGCCAGGCCTTCGCCACTGCTGGCCACCAGGCCATTCAAGCCGTGTTGCCGGCAGGTTTGCAACACCTGGCCTTCGGCATAGATCGGCGCCAGGCGCCGGTACAGCGGCAGATAGTCGACCTGCACGCCCTGGCTGCGCAGCTGCTCGGCCATGTAATCGCGCCCCGTGGTGCCACGCAGGATCAACACCCGCGGCGTGCGCACCGCCAACGCCTGCGCCAGGCTGGGCAGCGCCAGCAGGGCCTCGCTGTCATCACCCTGCGCTGGGCAGTGCACCTGCAAGCCAGCATCCTCCAGCACCCTGGCAGTGGCAGCACCGACCGTAAACCACGGTTGCATCTGCACGGCCCCGGGCCAGTAGCGCTGGTAGAGCGCCAGGCCCAACTGGGCTGCCGGCTTGCTGACCACGATCAGCGCATTGTACTCGGGCAGAGCCTCCAGGCAGCGCTGCTGCTGCGGGTCATCAGGCAGGGCCTCGACCTCCAGCATCGGCAGGCAGCAGGCAAACACCCCGGCCTCGGCCAACTGCGCCGCCTGACGGGCGCATTCCTGCGCCGGCCGGGTCAGCAGCAGACGCCAGTCATTCACGCCGGATCGGTCTCGCCATACACCGCCTGCAGGATGCGGTCGGCACCCTGGGCCAGCAGCGCCTCGGCCACTTGTACTCCGAGCTCGCTGGCAGCGCTGGCCGCAGCACGCGCTTCGGCACGCAACAGCAGGCCGCCATCGGGTTGGCCGACCAGGCCGCGCAGCCACAGCTGATCACCTTCCAGCAGGGCATAGCAGGCAATCGGCACCTGGCAGCCGCCATTCAGGTGTTTGTTGAGCGCCCGTTCGGCGCTGACCCGCAGGGCCGTCGCGGTATGGTGCAAGGGCGCCAGCAGCGCGTGGATTTCGCTATCGGCGCTGCGACATTCGATACCCACGGCACCCTGGCCACCAGCCGGCAGGCTGTCCTCGACGCTGATCGAGCTGCGGATGCGCTCGGCAAAGCCCAGGCGGATCAGCCCGGCGGCGGCGAGGATGATCGCGTCATACTCGCCGGCATCCAGCTTGGCCAGCCGCGTGTTGACGTTGCCGCGCAGGAAGTGAATGTTCAGATCCGGACGGCGCGCCAGCAGTTGCGCCTGGCGGCGCAGGCTGGAAGTGCCCACCACGCTACCTGGCGGCAGCGCGTCGAGACTGTCGTAGGTGTTGGACACAAAGGCGTCGCGCGGATCTTCACGCTCGCAGATGCAGTAGAGCCCGAGGCCTTCCGGGAAATCCATCGGCACGTCCTTCATGGAGTGCACGGCGATGTCGGCTTCGTTTTCCAGCAGGGCCGTTTCCAGCTCCTTGACGAACAGGCCCTTGCCGCCAATTTTTGCCAGCGGCGCATCGAGCAGCTTGTCGCCACGACTGACCATCGGCACCAGGCTCACCCGCAGGCCGGGATGGGCACGCTCCAGCGCGGCTTTGACGTACTCGGCCTGCCACAGGGCCAGGGCGCTCTTGCGGGTGGCAATACGGATTTCGCGGGACATGATGACTTCCACAGGCTGAACTGGTGGCGATCATAACAGGCAGGCAGAGGCCACCGGTTGGCCGGGATCAAGGAAATTGCCCGGGAACGCTAGAGGCTCTGCATCAGCTTGCGCACCCCGGCGACGTGTCGCCGACTGACCGTCAGCGCTTCATCACCCAGGCCACGCAGGTACAACTGGAAGTGCCCCAGCGGTGTACGCTGCAGGCGTTCGATGCGTTCCAGGGCCACCAGGGCATTACGGTGGATACGCACGAAGCGTGCGGCAAATTCGTCTTCCAGAGCCTTGAGCGGTTCGTCGAGGAGTACCTCGCCGCCCTCATGGCGCAGGGTCACGTACTTGTGATCGGCCACGAAATAGATCACCTGTTCCAGCGGAATCAGTTCGATGCCTTTGCGTGTACGCGCACTGATGTGACTGCGCGGCCCCTGTCCGGGCGTCTGCGGCGGGCGCGTCAGCGCGGCCAGCTGCACGCGGTTGGGCCGTTCGGCCTGCTTCAGGGCCGCCGCCAGGGCCTCGACACGCACCGGCTTGACCAGATAGCCCACCGCACTGACCTGGAAGGCTTCCAGAGCAAACTCGTCGTGCGCGGTACAGAAGATCACCGCAGGCGGTGCATCACGCTCGCAGAGGCGCGCCGCCACCTGCAGGCCGTCCAGCCCGGGCATGCGGATATCCAGCAGCACCACGTCGGGCTTGAGGCTGTCGATCAGGGTCAGCGCCTCTTCGCCATTACTGGCGCAGGGTTGCAGCACCCGACAACCCTCGATCTCGCTCAACAGGCGGATCAGGCGTTCGCGGGCCAGCGGTTCGTCATCGACGATCAGAACATTCATGGTGCTCCGGCTTCCTGCAGGGGTCTGGCACAAGGATAGCGCAGACAAGCAAAATGGCGACCGTCGCGGCGCTCCTGGCTGAGCCGCGCCGCCGGACCGAACAGCGCCGCCAGGCGCGCCTCGATATTGCCCAGCGCGAGCCTGGTACCGCGACTGTTGGTCGGCACCTCGTCCGCGTCACACGGGTTGCTCACGCAAAGGCTGAACTGGCCATCGGCATAACGCGCCTGGATATCCACCCGCCCCCCCTCAATGCGCGGCTGGATACCGTAGATCAGCGCGTTTTCCAGCAGTGGCTGCAGGGTCAACTGGGGAATCGGCAAGTCGTCCGGCACACCGGCGATGTCCCAATGCAGCTGCAGGCGCTCGCCCAGACGGTAACGCTCGATCGACAGGTAACGTTCCGCCAGCGCCAGCTCGTCACGCCAGGGCACCAGCGTACCGGGACGGGCCAGGCTGGCGCGAAACAGGTCGGAGAGATCCAGTACGGCCTGTTCGGCCTTGTGCGGGTCGACAGCCACCAGGCTGGCAATGCTGTTCAGGCTGTTGAACAGAAAGTGCGGGCGGATACGCGCCTGCAGCGACTCGATGCGCGCGCGCAGCTCGGCCTGCTCCTGGCGGCGCCACTGACTCTGCAGGTAGAAATAGCGCAGCAGCAACGCCGACATGATCAGGGCAATCAACGCATGGCGCAGGTACAAGTCGGCCTGCGGCTCGTCCAGCAACAGGTAATAGTCGGCAATCCAGGTACACAGCAGCGTCAGCAGCACCACCAGCAGGCAGCACAGCACGCCGGCCAGAGCCACCGGCAAGCGCGCCAGCCAGGGACGCAGACGGCAGGTCAGGGCCGCCGAGAGCAGGACGATCCATTGCACAAACAGTGAAGTCAGCGCCAGACGCAGCCAATCGAAGCTGCCATTCATCGGCTCGGCCAGCACCAGCACCAGCACCAGCAGCTCGGCCAGCAACACCAGGGCGAGCAGCGCCTCCGACTGACACAGCTCGGGAACGAAGAAATCATCGGTAGCGGGCGCAGGCGGCGCGGCAGGCGTGGTCTTGTGCATCTGCGCAGTGTTGACCAGCCCCCGCCTGGCGACAAGCGGGGCAGGCGCCGACCGGCCATTTTGCCGGCGTCAAAGGCCTGGCAAAACGTCATTGCGTGAACCAGCCGACAGTTACCTACGGCAGGCCACAGCCCTGCGCGGGGCGCGCCAGCCTGCTATGATCGCGCCACTTTTTCCGGCCTTAACTGCACGAGTCCAGCATGAGCAGCGAGAAAACCAACCAGTCCTGGGGCGGCCGCTTCAGCGAGCCCGTCGACGCCTTCG
Organism: Pseudomonas fluvialis; assembly: GCF_002234375.1. Classification (GTDB taxonomy): domain Bacteria; phylum Pseudomonadota; class Gammaproteobacteria; order Pseudomonadales; family Pseudomonadaceae; genus Aquipseudomonas; species Aquipseudomonas fluvialis. Next base: position 86,948 of record NZ_NMQV01000002.1, on the reverse strand, counting down.
TCGCCCGCTTCACCGCCTCCGTCGATTTCGACAAGCGCCTGTACCGCCACGACATCATGGGCTCGATCGCCCACGCGACCATGCTGGCCAAGGTCGGCGTACTGACCGCCGAGGAGCGTGACGCCATCGAAACGGGCCTGCAGCAGATCCAGACCGAGATCGAAGCCGGCCAGTTCGACTGGCGCGTCGACCTGGAAGACGTGCACATGAACATTGAGGCGCGCCTGACCGAGCGCATCGGCATCACCGGCAAGAAGCTGCACACCGGACGTAGCCGCAACGACCAGGTGGCCACCGACATCCGCCTGTGGCTGCGCGACGAGATCGACATCATCCTCGGCGAAATCACCCGCCTGCAGCAGGGCCTGCTCGGCCTGGCCGAAGCCGAAGCGGACACCATCATGCCCGGCTTCACCCACCTGCAGACCGCCCAGCCGGTGACCTTCGGGCATCACCTGCTGGCCTGGTTCGAGATGCTGTCGCGCGACCACGAGCGCCTGGTCGACTGCCGCAAGCGGGTCAACCGCATGCCGCTCGGCTCGGCCGCGCTGGCCGGCACCACCTACCCGATCGCCCGCGAAATCACCGCCGAGCTGCTGGGTTTCGACGCCGTGGGCGGCAACTCGCTGGACGGCGTGTCGGACCGCGACTTCGCCATCGAATTCTGCGCCGCCGCCTCCCTGGCGATGATGCACCTGTCGCGCTTCTCCGAAGAGCTGGTGCTGTGGACTTCCGCGCAGTTCCAGTTCATCGACCTGCCGGATCGTTTCTGCACCGGTTCCTCGATCATGCCGCAGAAGAAGAACCCGGACGTGCCGGAACTGGTGCGTGGCAAGAGTGGCCGCGTATTCGGCGCCCTGACCGGCCTGCTGACCCTGATGAAGGGCCAGCCGCTGGCCTACAACAAGGACAACCAGGAAGACAAGGAACCGCTGTTCGACGCCGCCGATACCCTGCGCGACTCGCTGCGCGCTTTTGCCGACATGGTTCCGGCGATCAAGCCGAAGAAGGACATCATGCGCGAAGCCGCGCGCCGTGGCTTCTCCACCGCCACCGACCTGGCCGACTACCTGGTACGCAAGGGCCTGCCCTTCCGCGACTGTCACGAGATCGTCGGCCATGCGGTGAAGTACGGCGTGCAAACCGGCAAGGACCTGGCTGAGATGAGCCTGGACGAGCTGCGCCAGTTCAGCGAGCAAATCGAACAGGACGTGTTCGCCGTGCTGACCCTGGAAGGCTCGGTCAACGCCCGTGACCATATCGGCGGCACCGCGCCGAACCAGGTACGCGCGGCCGTGGCGCGCGGCCGCGAACTGCTGGCAAGCCGCTAACAGGTTGGCCTGGCCGGCTCTGTCCGGCCGGCCCGCCGGTCATGTTGCCCGGACAGGCGCTACGCGCACGGCAGTAGCCAGCCACCGGCTTTCGCACAGGCTCAAGGAGATCGCCATGCGTGCACTGTTTGTCCTGCTTGTGCTGCTTGCCACACCAGCACTGGCCACGCCCCTGGTGATTCCTGCGCAGAGCAGCTGGCATCTGCAACTCGATGGCCCGCTGCGCCAGCCGCACCGCCAGGTGTACATCATCGATCTGTTCGACCACAGCGCGCCGCGCATCGCCCACCTCAAGGCGCGCGGGCACATCGTGCTGTGCTATTTCAGTGCCGGCACCTGGGAAGACTGGCGCGCAGATGCCGGGCAATTCCCGCCAGACAGTCTGGGCCTGCCCCTGGCGGACTGGCCCGGTGAGCGCTGGCTGGACTATCGCTACCCACAGGTACGCACAGTGCTGGCCGCGCGCCTGGACCTGGCCCGCGACAAGGGCTGTGACGGCGTGGATCCCGACAATGTCGACGGCTATGCCAACCACAACGGACTGGCGCTCACGCGCAGCGAGCAACTGCTGTTCAACCGCTGGCTGGCCGAGCAGGCGCATGCCCGCGACCTGGCGGTCGGCCTGAAGAATGCCGTCGAACTGCTGGATGAGCTGCATGAGGCCTTCGACTTTGCCGTCAACGAAAGCTGCTACCGCTATAGCGAATGCGCCGCTTACCAGCTGATGCGCAGCCAGGGCAAGCCAGTGTTCATTGCCGAATACCGTCCCTATAGCCGCACGCTGTGTCGCCAGGCACGACAGGCCGGTTATCAGCTGCAGTTCTTCCGTCGCAATCTGCGTGGCATAGGCCGGGCCTGCCGCTGACATGACCATGCAGCGCCCACGCCCGACCATGGCGCATGCCTGGTTCTTTCCCGCGGCGGCGCTGTACGCCACCCTGCTGCTGCCGCTGAGCGTGGCCGGCCTGCTGGGTGTTTTACCGATGCCACCGGGACTCGCCCAGCCGCTGGGGCACGCCCACGAGCTGCTGTTTGGCTATGCCCTGGCAGTGGTCGCCGGCTACCTGCTTGGCCCACAACCACAACCGCGTTGCCTGGCGCTGCTCGGCTGCTGGCTGGCCGCGCGCCTGTTATTCCTCGCCTATCCCGGCAGCCTGCTGGCGGGGCTGGCCGCCGCGCTGTTCGCCGCCGGCCTGACCTGGCAGGTACTGCCGCGCTTTCTCGGCGCAGCGAAAAAGTGGCGCAACCAGAGCGTAGCGCCGATGGTTGGCCTGCTCGCCCTGCTCAGCAGCTTGCCGGCCACGGGCACAGGGCTGCTCGATGGCCCGGCGCAGGCACGCAGTGCACTCTTGCTGCTGGCTGGCCTGCTGTTCTTCATGGGCGGGCGGATCATTGCCCCGGCACTGGCCGGCCACGCACAGCAGCAGGGCTGGACGCTGCAGCACCGTGTGCAACCGCGCCTGGAAGGTGCCGGGCTGCTTGGTCTGGCTGCGGCCCTACTGCTTGGCCTGCAGCCGCTCAGCCAGCCCCTCGCCGGCCTGGCACTGCTGTTGACCAGCCTGCTGGTTCTGCTGCGCTGGTTACGCTGGCAACCCTGGCGCTACCGGCAACGGGCTGACTTGCTGATCTTGCTGCTGGGTTATGCCTGGCTGGTCATCGGTCTGGCCCTGTACGGCCTGCACCTGCTCTGGCCGCTGCCAGGCGGCAATGCCGCCCTGCATGCGCTGAGCATCGGCGCACTGGGCACGCTGAGCCTGGCGGTGATGGCGCGCACCCGCCTGCTGCTATGCTGGCGTAACGCCAATGCCCGGCCCTGGATCCACGCGATCGCCCTGCTGCCCAGCCTGGCCGCCCTGGCTCGCCTGCTCGCCGGGCTGCCGGGACTGCCTCCCGCCCTTTGCCTGGCGCTGGCGGCTGGCCTGTGGAGCCTGGCCTTTGCCGGCCTGCTGGTATTGCTCTGGCAACTGCGCGACAGTCAGCGCGCTGATCAGCGTCAGTCTTCTCGCTAACCGGGCTGGCGTACACTGTCCAACCTGACCTGCGCCTTGTGGAGCCCGCCGTGCCAGAACAATCGCCAAAGCGACCGGCGCACTTTCGCTTCAGTGCCGACCGTCAGTCCGCACAACGCCGGGTGCGCTATCAGGAAGGCACCCTGGGCGACCCCGATGACTGCCAGCTGTGCCAACTGGAACAGGCCACCTCACTGGAAAATTCCGCCATGCATACCGAACCACACGCCCCACACGATGATGACGACGACGAAGAGCAGTTCACCGCGGCCATGCTCGCCGAAGCGGTGGAGAACCAGCTCGCCGCCGGCAAACCGCCAGCCGCTCAGGCCAGCTTCAACAAGCTCAGCCTGGTGGGCTATGCACGCGAAGAGATCATCGAACTGATGAGCCAGGTACTGGCCTACAGCATCAAGCAGATGCTCGACAGCGGCCAGCCCTTCGACATGCCCGGCTACGAGCGCCTGCTCCGTGAACTGCCGACGCTGCCGGAGCTGGCGGATGAAGCCGCGCAGTAAGCACCTCGCCTGTGCGCTGCTGGCCCTGCTGCTTGGCGCACTGGGCACAGCCCAGGCCGACGTGCCGCGAATCGGCGTCGAGGACGACTGGTATCCCTACAGCGCCGTGCGCCAGGGTGAAATACGTGGCCTGTCGGTAGATATCGTTCGCGCCGCATTTGCCGCTGCCGGGGTGGAAGTCGAGCTGCTCGCCTATCCCTACGCGCGCTGCATGCAGATGACCCGCAAAGGCGAGCTGGCCGGCTGCTTCAATACCGCACCCAACCCACAGATCGCCCGCGACTACCTGCTGCCCGAACAACCGCTGTTCCAGGACGACATCCTGCTGTGGGCGCGCCAGGGCGAATACAGTGAGATCCAGCACCTGCAACAGCTCGACGGCCGCCGGGTCGCGGTGACCATCGGCTACGAATACGGTAGCCGCTTCGACAGCCGGGAAGCGATCCTGCGTGTCCCGGTACGCCAGGACCTCAACGGCTTCCGCATGCTGCAGCGCGGCCGCGTGGCGTTCTTTGTCGCCTACCGCGGCACAGCTGCCGTGCTGTTCAGCGAACACCCCGAGCTGGCCGGGCAGTTCCATGCCCTGGCCACCGTACACCGTCCCAGCCTGTACCTCAGTTTTTCCCGCCAGCATGCACAGGCACCGGCGCTGCTCGCCGCCTTCGACCGTGGCATGCGCGCGTTGCACAGCAGCGGGCGCTATCAGGCCATCCTGCGCGACTGGGCGCCCACGGCCGCGCATGCCCAGCCGGCCCTGCTCAAGCTGGGCGGCCCGTAAAACTACCTGCGACCTTTATCCACGCCCCGTGGCAACGCCACAGGGTCTAGACTGCTGGCACACCCCCACCTCTGGAGTTCCCATGGCCTACACCGCCGAACTGATTGCCGAAGCCGAACTGCTCGCCCTGTTCAACCTGGACAACACCCAGGAAGGCCTCAAGGTGCACCACAGCGCCGCCCCCGCCACCGTTGCCGCCGCCCAGCGCCTGCATGCCAAGGGACTGATCAGCCAGGCCGATGGCGGCTACCTGACCAGCCTGGGCCTGGACGCCGCCGAGCACGCCCAGGCACTGTTGCGCATCCTGCAGCCGCAACACGCCTGAGCCTCCACTCAGGGACGCTCGCCGCGCGCCAGGCGGGCGTCGATCTCGTCCAGCAACGCCGGCAACTCGGCCAGGCTGTCCAGCACATAGTGGGCACCGGCCTGGTAGAGACGCTGGCGGGCGCCCTGCAGGCGCTGCTCGCGGGCTAGCGGGTCAAGAGCCTGCCACTGCGCGTAGTCGACACCCACTTCGTTGCCCGAAGCCGCCAGGCCGACTGTCCACATGCCGGCCGCCAGGCCTTCGGCAATCCCCGGCGGGGTATCGTCAACCTTGACGCACGCCGCCACGTCGCTCACCCCCAAACGCAGCACATTCTCCAGCGCCATCCAGGGTCCCGGGCGACCGCCCGCCGGCAGGTCGTCGGTGGCCACCGTATGGTCAGGCTGATAGCCCGCCGCCGCGGCAATCGGCAACAGCGCGTCCATCACCACACGCGGGTAACCGGAGCAGCTACCGATTTTCAGGCCACGCTGGCGCAGCGCGGCAACCGCCGCCAAGGCACCGGGAATAGGTGCCGAATACTGCCCGACGCGTTCGATCTGCAGGGGTATGAAGCGTGCATACAGCGCATCCACATCGGCGTCGCTCATCGCCTTGCCATAGCGGGCCTGCCAGCGCGCCGCCACCGTCGGCAGGCGCCCCAGCGCCTGGATGTGTTGCCACTTGGCCAAGCCCATGGGCACGCGTGCTTCGTCAAGGCTGACGCTGATGCCGAAGGCCGCGAAGGCATCGATCAGCACCTGGGTAGGGGCAAACGAGCCGAAATCCACCACCGTGCCTGCCCAGTCGAGGATCACCGCCTGCAGCGGGGCACAGTAACGACGCTGGTAGCGATAGCTCATGCCGCCACCTCCGCTGCGGGCAGATAGCCCAGTTCATCAAGCGCCGCCGCCAGGGCGGCCAGGGCCTGGTCGATTTCCGCGCCATCCAGCGCACCAATACAGCCTATGCGGAAGGTTTCGCACGAGGTCAGCTTGCCCGGATAAAGGATGAAACCGCGCGCACGGACCGCCTGGTAGAGCGCGGCGAAGCGATAGCCCGGCAGGGGTGGCGCATGCACGGTGAAGATGATCGGCGCCTGCACGTCCTCGGCCAGATAGCTGCGCAGCCCCAGGCGCCGCAGACCGTCGCGCAACCGTGCGGCGTTGGCCTGGTAACGAGCCAGGCGCGCCGGCTGGCCACCCGCGGCCAGGTACTGGTCAAGCGCCGCACGCAAGCCCGCCAGCACATGGGTCGGCGGCGTGAAGCGCCACTGTCCGCTGCGCTGCAGATAGACATACTGGTCGTGCAGGTCGAGCGCCAGCGAATGGCTGTTAGCGGCGCTGGCCAGCAGCGCCTGGCGCTCGGCGAGGACAAAGGCCATGCCCGGCACGCCCTCCAGACACTTGTTGGCCGAAGAAACCAGCGCGGCAAAGGGTACCTGGCGGGCCAGCACCGGCAAGGCACCAAAGGCACTCATACTGTCGATGATCAGCGCGCGCCCAGCGGCCGCTACCACACCGGCGATCTGCTCCAGCGGGTTGAGCAGCCCGGTGCTGGTTTCGCAATGGATGACCCCGACATGGCTGCATTCCGGGTGCGCGGCCAGGGCGGCCGCCAGGCGGCGCGGGCAAACCGCCTGGTGGTCGGCAAAGGTCAGACGCACCACACGCCGTCCCATGACCTCGGTAAGGCGCGCCATACGCTCGCCATAGGCACCATTGACCAGCACCAACAGCGTGCCGTCGCGCGGCAACAGCGTGCCGATGGCGGCCTCTACGGCAAAGGTCCCGGAGCCCTGCAAGGGTACGCAGACATGGCTGTCACCGGCGTCGGCAATCGCCAGCAAGTCGCTGCACACGGATGCGCTGAGCTGGTTGAAGGCCGTATCCCAGCTGCCCCAGTCACGCAGCATGGCCGTCTTGGTAGCCAGGCTGGTGGTCAGCGGGCCGGGGGTAAGCAGTACGGGTTCACGCATGAAAGTACTCCTGGCGCCGCCCAGGCGGCACCCTTGATGGGAACTAAGGAAGCCTGGGATCAGGCGCTGGCGGCCTGCTGCGGATCGAGCCACAGGCATGGCCAACCCAGGCGCTGAGCTTCGGCCTGCAGGCGCGCGTTGGGGTTGGTTGGACGCGGGTCGCTGACCCAGTGCAGCAGCGGCAGGTCGTTGTGCGAGTCACTGTAGAAATAGCTACGCCGCACACGCGCCTGCTGGCCCGCCAGCCAGGCTTCGACACAGCGCACCTTGCCCTCGGCATAGGTAGCCGGGCCACCCGGCGCGCCGGTGAAGCAACCGTCCTGGCGAGCGCAGGGCACGCCAAAGATATGCGTGAAGCCCAACGCCCGGCCCATCGGCTCGACCAGGAAGTCCTCGCTGGCCGACACCAGCAACAGGCTGTGTCCGGCTTCGCGGTGCGTCTGCAACAAGCGCCAGGCCTGGGCATAGACCGCCGGCAGCAGGTGCTCATCGACCAGTTGCTGTACTGCCTCGGCCACAGCCTGCGCGCAGCGTCCGCGCAGCGGTTCGAGGGTCAGCTGCAGGTAGGCCTGCATGTCCAGCCCGCGCTCGCCGTATTCAGCCATCAGCGCAGCATGCCGGGCGCGAAACTGCGCGCCGGCCACCCAACCCAGCTGTTGCATGCGCGCGGCCCACTGCGCCGAGCAATCCAGCGGCAGCAGGGTATGGTCAAGGTCGAAAATCGCCAGCGTAAGTTCCTGCATGGGGCACCTTTGCCTGCCAGGTGAAAGACCTGGCGCAGTATCGACGTGCCCCTGCCGCTCGCCCAGCGCCCTGGGCTTGGCCAATGCCCCAGCTTTTCTTATGACTTGTCATCGCGCTGTCACGTCGCAGCGCTTAACTGCCAAGCCCAGCCACCCGTGCATCGCATAAGGCCAGCCATGTCCAGCCTGCCACCACTCAATGCCCTGCGCGCCTTCGAGGCTTCCGCGCGCCTGGGCAGCTTTACTCGCGCAGCCGAAGAGCTGCATGTCACCCAGGCGGCGGTCAGCCAGCAGGTCAAGCAACTGGAGCAACACCTGGCCGCACGCCTGTTCATCCGCGAAGCCAAGGGTCTGCGCCTTACCGAGCAGGGGCGCAGTTACCTGCCGGCGCTGACCCAGGCGTTCCATACCCTGCGCAGCAGCACCGCCGAACTGTTCGGCGAGCGCGGCCGTACCCAACTCAACGTGCAGGCCTCCAATTCCTTTGCCGAACATTTCCTGGCCCCCCGTCTGCATCGCTTTCTGGCCGAATATCCGCGCTTTCGCGTGCGGGTCAGTTCCTCACCCTGGACCGTTTTCGACCAGCCGAACAATGCCGACGTGGAGATCTGCAACGGCTATGGCGACTGGACCAATCGCCAGGTCGAGCGCCTCACCCATGAGCACTGGCTGCTCGTCTGCAGTCCGCAGACCCTCGCCCGGCGCGGCACGCCGGGCTCGGCCCGCGAGCTGCTGGAGTGGCCGCTGCTCAGCGTGCTCGGCTACCGCGAAAGCTGGAGCCAGTGGCTGGCCGCGCAGCAGGTCAGCCTGCTCGCTCCGCCGCCCTGCCTGGAGTTCGACACCACCACCCTGGCCATGCAGGCCGTGCGTCATGCCGATGGGGTGCTGCTGACACGTAGCTTCCTGGTCGGCGATGCCCTACGACGCGGCGAGCTGGTGCGCCCGCATGCCGGCACCCTGGAAACCCGTGGCGGCCACTATCTGGTCAGCCAGGTGGGCGACCAGCGCCCCAAGGTGTTGGCCTTCTGCGACTGGCTACGCCGCGAACTGCGCATTCACCAGGCCGGGCTGGCTGGCTGAGCCGATGCCGGCCAGCCCGGCAGGCCAAGCCCACCTGGGTGCAAGCCCCAGAAAATCCAGGGCATTCGCCGCCACCTCGTCACAAAGACGCAACAGGTCCTGCCTAGCATCGCCCCAGGTGAGCCGGCCTGCGCCATAAGCACAGGTTATGCGTACCGCTCCCTGCCAACCCGACCCGTCGCGGCATGTTGCCGCCCCAGGAGATGCTTCGTGAAACCGTCCAACCGCTTGCGCCACCTGCTCGCCGCCGCCCTGACCAGCCTGTCCTGCGCGGCCGTTGCCGCCGACCAGCTGACCGTTTATACCGCGCTGGAACCGGAAGACCTGAAGAAATACGCAGACCGCTTCAACGCCGACCATCCGGACATCAAGATCAACTGGGTCCGCGACTCCACCGGGGTGATCACGGCACGCCTGCTCGCCGAAAAGAACAACCCCAAAGCCGATGCCGTGTGGGGCCTGGCCGCCACCAGCCTGAAGCTGCTGCAGCAACAGGACATGCTGGAAGCCTATGCGCCCAAGGGCCTGGACAAGCTCAACCCACGCTACGTGGACAATCAGCAGCAGCCGCAGTGGATCGGCATGGATGCCTGGATGGCCGCCATCTGCTTCAACACCGTGGAAGCGCAAAAGCACCAACTGCCCATCCCGGCCAGCTGGCAGGACCTGACCAAGCCGGTCTACCGTGGCCACGTGGTAATGCCGCACCCGGCCTCCTCGGGCACCGGCTACCTGGATGTCTCGGCCTGGCTGCAGACCTTCGGTGAAGAGCAGGGCTGGGCCTACATGGATGGCCTGCACCAGAACATCAAGAGCTACACCCATTCCGGCTCCAAGCCTTGCAAGATGGCCGCCACTGGCGAAGCGCCGATCGGCATCTCCTTCGCCTACCGTGGCGCCAAGGAAAAAAGTGCCGGCGCCCCGCTGGAGCTGATCTTCCCCAGCGAAGGCCTGGGCTGGGAAATGGAAGCCGCCGCCATCATCAAGGGCAGCCAGCGCCTGGCAGCCGCCAAGACCCTGCTCGACTGGGCGGCCAGCGAAAAAGCCAACCGCCTGTACAACGAGGGCTACGCCATCGTCGCCATGCCAGGGATCGCCCGGCCGGTGGAGCATTTCCCTGCCGAGCCGGAAAAACTGCTGATCGACAACGACTTCGACTGGGCTGCGGAAAGCCGCGAGCGCATCCTCGCCGAGTGGCAGAAACGCTACGAAGGCAAGGCCGAAGCCCAGTAACCCTGCCACGCCCCGGCCGGCGGCCGGGGCCTTTGCCACGGAGCATTCCCCATGCAGCAGAACTGCGGCAGCCGCCTGCAACTACAGGCCATCCACAAGCGCTTCGGCCACTTCACCGCCCTGGACGACATTCATCTGGACATCCAGCCCGGCGAACTGGTGTGCTTCCTCGGCCCCTCCGGCTGCGGCAAGACCACCCTGCTGCGCATCATTGCCGGTCTCGAACAGCAGAGCAGTGGCCGCCTGCTGCAGGGCCACCGCGACATCTCGATGCTGCCTCCACGCCAACGCGACTTTGGCATCGTCTTTCAGTCCTATGCGCTGTTTCCCAACCTCAGCGTGCAGGACAACATTGCCTTCGGCCTGCGCAGCCTCGGCCAGCCGAAAGCGCAGATCAAGCAGCGTGTCGACGAGTTGCTGGCGCTGATCGGCCTCGCCGACCAGGCCGGCAAATACCCCGCGCAACTTTCCGGCGGCCAGCAACAACGCGTGGCACTGGCCCGCGCGCTGGCCCCGGCCCCCGGCCTGCTGCTGCTCGACGAGCCGCTATCGGCCCTCGATGCCCGCGTGCGCGGCCACCTGCGCAAGGAAATCCGCCGCCTGCAGCAACAACTCGGGGTAACCAGCATTCTCGTCACCCATGACCAGGAAGAGGCGCTGACCATGGCCGACCGTGTGGTGGTGATGAATCATGGCGTGATCGAACAGGTCGGCACGCCCGAACAGATCTACCGCCAGCCGGCCACTCCCTTCGTTGCCGAGTTCATCGGCGCGATGAACTTCATCGACAGCCCCCGCCAGGCCGACGGCAAGGTCCGTCTGGGCGCTACCCTGCTGGACATGCCGCAGGCCGCCAGCCAGGGCGCACGGGTCCGCCTGGCGTTCCGCCCGGAGGAGGTTCAGCTGTTACCACGCCACAGCGGCGGCCTGCCGGCGTGCATCGAGCAACTGGAGTTTCTCGGCACCTTCCTGCGCGCCCGTGTGCGGGTCGCTGGCCTGGAGCCCCTGCTGACCGTGGATGTCGACCCTCGCAGCGCCCTGCACTTGCACTTGCATGTCGGGCAGCAACTGGATGCCCACCTGCCCACCGTCAACCTGCGCTGTTACGCCGCCTGACCAGCCCGCACCGCCGGCGACTGCGCCGGCCCTGCCCGAGTGTTGAAGATGTCCCAGATGTCCCTGTCCTTGCCCACGCTGCTGGTTCGCCAGGAGCGCCGCCTGCTCAGCTTGCTGTTCGTCATCCTCTTGCTGCTGTTGCTGCTGGTCCTGCCGGCCCCGCTGTTTAGCTTGCTCAGCCGGAGCCTGGCAGACGCCCAGGGCCAGTATGTCGGCCTGGCCAATTTTCGCGCCTACCTGGACAGTGGCGCCCTGCAGCGCGCCCTTGGTCATTCGCTATGGGTGGCCGGGCTGAGTACGCTGATCGTCATCAGTAGCGCCTTTGCCGCCGCCTGGGCGCTGACCCGTACCCGTTTGCCGGGGCGCGGCTGGATCCGCGCGGCACTGCTGCTGCCGATCCTCGCCCCCTCGCTGCTGCCCGCGATCAGCCTGATCTACCTGTTCGGCGAACAGGGTCTGTTGAAGAGCTGGCTGGCTGGCCAGTCGATCTACGGGCCGCTGGGCATCGTCATGGGTTCGTGTTTCTGGACGTTCCCGCATGCGCTGATGATTCTGCTCACCGCGCTGTCGCAGGCTGATGCCCGTCACTACGAAGCCGCCGAGGTCCTGCGCGCCTCGTCCTGGCGCACCTTCTTCTGCGTCACCCTGCCCAACGCTCGCTACGGTCTGGTCAGTGCCGCCTTCGTGGTGTTCATTCTGGTGTTCACCGACTTTGGCGTACCCAAGGTGATCGGCGGCAACTACGACATGCTGGCCACCGATGTATACAAACAGGTCATTGGCCAGCAGCGTTTCGAAATGGGCGCCGTGGTCAGCGTGCTGCTGCTGTTGCCGGCGCTGCTGGCGTTTCTCGCCGACCGCTGGGTGCAGCAGCGCCAGGCCGCCACCCTGACCGCCCGCGCCGTACCCTTCACGCCCAAGCCCGACCGCCTGCGCGACTTGCGCGGCGCACTGCTACTGACCCCGCCGTTGCTGTTCATCCTCGCCGTGATCGGCATGGCGGTGTATGCCTCGCTGGTCAGGTACTGGCCCTACAACCTGCAACTGAGCCTGGCCAACTACCAGTTCGAACGCCTGCTCGGCGATGGCTGGGGTAGCTACCTGAACTCCCTGCGCCTGGCCGGCCTGACCCTGCTGGCCGGCACCAGCCTGGTGTTCCTGAATGCCTGGCTGAGCCAGCGCACCCCGCAGCCCAAGCCGCTGCTCGGGGCATTCCAGCTGCTCGCCCTGTTGCCACTGGCGATTCCCGGGATGACCCTCGGCCTGGGCTACATCTTCTTCTTTAATCACCCCGACAACCCGCTCAATGGCCTGTACGGCGGTATGACCCTGCTGGTGCTCTGTACCCTGGTGCACTTTTACTCGGTACCGCACCTCAACCTGCTCACTGCCTTCAAGCAGTTGGACAGCGAGTTCGAGGCGGTCGGCGAGTCGCTGCGCGCCTCGCGGGCGCAAATTCTCTGCCGGGTCACCCTGCCGCTGAGCCTGCCGGCACTGCTCGACGTGGCGCTGTACTTCTTCGTCAACGCCATGACCACGGTATCGGCAGTGGTCTTCCTCTATGGCCCGGACAGCAACCTGGCGGCGATCAGCGTGCTTAACCTCGACGACGCCGGGCAAACCGCCGGTGCGGCCGCCATGGCGGTCTGCATCATGGCCACCTGCGCCCTGGCCAAGCTGCTGCACAGCCTGCTCGGCCTGTACCTGGTACGTCGCCAGGGAGCCTGGCGCGGCCAGGCCTGAGCGCCCGATGAGCGGCCTGAGCCTACTGCTGGTCCTGCTTTCGGCCATCGCCCATGCAGCCTGGAACCTGGCGGGCAAGCAGGCCCGCCCGGACCTGGCGTTCTTCTTTCTCGCCAGCCTGTGGGGCTTTCTGCTCGGCGCACCGCTGATCCTGCCCTTCACCTGGCCACTACTCCAGAGCATGCCCGTCACACTGTGGGCCTGGGTGGGGCTGTCCGGGTTATGTCAGGCCCTCTACCTGTGGGGGCTGGGCCAGGCCTACCAACGTGGCGAACTGTCCAGCCTGTACCCACTGATCCGCGCCGTGCCGCTGCTCCTGCTGATGCTGGCCGGCCTGCTCTGGCAGGCCGGTAATCCGTTGAGCCACGCGGCACTGGCCGGCATCCTGCTGATCGTGCTCGGCTGCCTGCTGTTGCCCATGCGGCACTTCGGCGACCTGCGCCTGCGCCACTACCTCAACCCAGCCAGCGCCTTTGCGTTGCTCGCCGCCACGGCCACCGCCGGCTATTCGCTGGTCGACGACATCGCCACCCGGGCTCTGCGCGGGTTACCCGGTGCGCACAGCGCCGCCGAGGTAGCCCTGCTCTACGTGCTCCTGCAGTCGCTGGCCGCGGCCGCCTGGCTAGGCCTGCCACTGTTGCGCCAGCAGGCCTGGCGCCGCCTCGCCGGCCAGTGGCGGAGCAGCCTGTTCACCGGAATCATGATGCCGCTCACCTACGTCCTGGTCGTCTGGGCCATGGCCTATGCCAGTCATGTCAGCTACGTGGTAGCGCTACGCCAGGTGAGTATTCCGATCGGCCTCGGGCTGGGCATCTGGCTGCTGGGCGAACCGCTGAGCCGGGCCAAGCTGCTCGGCGTCGCCCTGGTACTGGGCGGGCTCGGCCTGGTGCTGCTGGACTGAGCAACGCCGACAACTGGCGCCAACCGGAGAATATGCTTAGGCTCTGCGCCATGAGCAGAAACCAGGAAATTCGTCCGGATATCGACGACGGCATCGACCGCAAGGTGCTGGCGCAGTTGCGTGCGCGCTTTCTCAAGGTCAATGCCGGGCGCCTGCAGCGCGCCATGCTGGCGTTGTCCAGCCGCCAGCAACTGGTGCTGCGCCTGTTGCCACTGCTGTTCCACGTCAATCATCCGCTGCTCCCCGGTTATGTCTCGGCTGCCACGCCGGCCGGCCTTTCCGGCTTCGAGCCGGATGAGTCGCTGCTCGCCGAAGCACAGCGCCTGACCCGCTCCTTCGTCTACAAGCCGGCGCGCGGCAAGAGCGAGGCGCCACTGCATGGCCTGTTCCTGATGGGCAGCCTGGGTACCGTGGCGCAGGCCGAGCAGAGCGACATGGACCTGTGGGTCTGCCACGACCCGCAGCTGCCAGCCGCTGCCATCCTCGAACTGCAGCGCAAATGCCGCCTGCTGGAAGCCTGGGCGGCGACCCAGGGTGCCGAGGTGCACTGCTTTCTGATTGATCCGCAACGCTTCAGCCGTGGCGAACGCGACGGCCAGCTGACCTCCGACGACTGCGGCACCACCCAGCACTACCTGCTGCTCGACGAGTTCTACCGCACCGCCATCTGGCTGGGCGGACGCACACCACTCTGGTGGCTGGTGCCGGTATACGAGGAAGCCCGCTACCCGCAGTACACCCAGACCCTGCTGAACAAGCGCTTCGTGCGTGCCGACGAGGTGCTCGACCTCGGCCACCTGGCGCGTATCCCCGCCCATGAGTTCATCGGCGCCGGCATGTGGCAGCTGTACAAGGGCATCGAGTCGCCCTTCAAGTCGGTGCTCAAACTGCTGCTTACCGAGGTCTATGCCAGCGAACACCCGCAGGTGCGCTGCCTGGCCCTGCGTTTCAAGCAGGCGGTGTTCGCCAACCAGCTCGACCTCGACGAGCTCGACCCGTACATCGTCGTCTATCGCCGCCTCGAAGAGTACCTGCTGGAGCGCGGCGAGCAGGAGCGCCTGGAACTGATCCGCCGCTGCCTGTACCTGAAGATCGGCAAGAAACTCAGCGTGCCACCGCGCGGGCGCAGCAAAAGCTGGCAACGCCTGCTGTTCGAGCGGCTCACCGCCAGCTGGCAGTGGCACGAGCGGCAACTGGCCCTGCTCGACAGCCGCAGCCAGTGGAAGGTACGCCAGGTCGTCGGCGAGCGCCGCGCGCTGGTCAACGAACTGACCTTCAGCTACCGCTTTCTCTCCCAGTTTGCCCGCCTCAGCGAGGCCGGCAGCTCGCTGAGCAGCCGCGATCTGGGAGTGCTCGGCCGGCGTCTGTATGCCGCCTTCGAGCGCAAAGCCGGCAAGGTCGAGTACATCAACCCCGGCATTGCTCCGGATATCGCCGAAGATAGCCTGACCCTGGTGCATATGCCCGCCCAGGACGATAACCAGGACAGCCAGTGGGCACTGTTCTCCGGCAACCTGCATGCGCAGGAATGGCCGGACTACGCGCCACTCAAGCGCAGTCGCGAGCTCATCGAGCTATTGGCCTGGTGCCAGCGCAACGCCGTGATCGATGCCGGCACACGCCTGACCATCCACCCGGGCGACAGTGATCTGGGCGACTACGAGCTGAACAACCTGATCGGCAGTCTGCAGCAGGCCTTCCCCCTGCCGCTGCCCAGCGTCGCGGAAAGCGCCCTGCTGCAGGCCAGCCAGCCGCGTCGGGTGCTGCTGCTGGTGAATGTCGGCTGCGACCCGCTGAAGGCGCACAGCCAGCTGAATGTCCACCTGACCAGCGCGCGCACCGACGCACTGGGCTATTCCGGGGTACGTGAAAATCTCGTATTGAGCCTCGACCAGGTCACCCTGAACAGCTGGAACGAGCTGCTGGTCAGTCGCTACAGCGGTGCGGATGCGCTGCTCGACTGCCTGCGCGATTACCTCAACAGCCTGCCGGCCCAGGGACCGCACCCCGAGCTGCTGGTGCGCTGTTATTGCCGCAACCGGGCCAGCGCGATTGCCCAGCGCGTCGAGGAACTGTTCCGCGAAGCCCTGCAGCGTCTTGCCGAACAGCCGCCCAGTCGTCTGCTTCTGCAGATCCAGCAGCGTTACCACCTGTTGCAACTGCAGGCCGGCCAGGTACGCCACCAGAGCCTGCCCGACCTGCCCAGCCTGGTCAGCGCGCTGGGCGAAGAGCTGCCGCAGTACAGCCCGCTGCACCTCGACCGACATGCCCTGGAAGGACACGACCTGGCCCTGCTCCTGCCCTGCGGGCGTCCCGACTGCCTGCAACTGTTCTACCGGCTGGATGGCGACATGGCCGAGGTCAGCCTGCTCGACGAGCACAACGCGCTGTGGCGGCAACGCTTGCCCTTTCACGACGAGCAGACCCTGCTGACGCCCTTGCAGCGCTTTCTGCAATCCCTGCAATACCGCCACAACGCGCTGCTACCACTGAACCTGGAACTCCCCGGCAACAGCCTGGAGATTCTCTACTACGAAATCCTCCCGCCCCTGCCCGGTCGCGCCCAGCGCCTGGAGCGCCGCGCTGCCCCCACCGCGGCAGTCAACCAGGCGTTCTACGACGTACAGGCGATCGTCGAGCCGGATGACCACGCTCGCCAGCACGTCACCCTGTACTGCAACCACCGCGAATTCTCCGAGCTGGAATATGGCACGCAGCTCTACCAGGTGGTGGCCAGTCACATCCTCGCCCAGCGGCGCACCGGCGGGCGCTACCCCTGCTACATCACCGACCTCGACCTGTCACGCATCTATCCGCAGCAGCAGATGCAGACCGTGCACTACCTGCATTACAAGGTGCAGCTGGAAGACCGCCTGAACGCCGCGCTGCAGCAAGCCTGATATTATTGATAGAAATTCTTATTTGCAGTTAGAATGCCTGCATACCCCGCCCCGTAAACACCGTCTGCGGTATTGGCAGCCTTGCCCGAACAGCCCGATAAACTGGATATCTACCTTAACCATCGTGCCGCCCTGGTTGACTATGCCGCGCCCATCGTGGGCTGCCGCGCCCAAGCCGAGGACGTGGTTCAGGATGCCTGGCTGCGCTTTGCGCAGAACCCCTCGTCCAGCCTGCCGATGCGCCAGCCGGTCGGCTACCTATACCGCATCGTGCGCAACCTGGCGCTGGATGTGCAGCGCCGCTTAGGTCGCGAACGCCGCCCGGACGACAGCCAGGCCGCGCTGGGCCAACTACCCAGCACGACGCCCGATCCGGAACGCCAGGTGAGCAGCCAGGCCCAGCTGCGCCGCCTGCATCAATCCGTGCAAACGCTCCCCCCGCGTACCCGCGAGGCTTTTGCCCTGCATCGCCTGGAAGGCCTGACGCTGCAGGAAGTCGCCCGCCGCCTGGATATCTCGGTTGGCCTGGCTCACCAGCTGGTACGCGCGGCACTCAGCCACTGCGCTGAGCAGCTGGACGACCACTGAGTGCATGACGACTTGTCGCCCGCCGTCTGCGCAGCGCACACTTCACCCCCCGTCACAGGAAGACTGGCCTTGCCGCAACCGCTCGCACCCACCGCCGATGCCGAACAGCTGATCTGGCAGCAGGCCCTGGACTGGCTGCTGCTGATTCATGAGCAACACCTCGACGCCACACAGCATGCTCCCCTGCAGGCCTGGCTGGCTGTCGATCCACGGCATCGCCAGGCCTATGCACGAGCCGAACGCACCTGGCTGCTGAGCGGCCCTGCTTTGCAAGCCAGCCAGCCGCGTCCGCGCAACCGACGCTGGGCGCTAGCCAGCGCCGCGGCAGTCCTGCTCGCGGTAGTACTCGGCGGGCCTGGCCACGAGCGCAACGTGCTGCACAATGACGGCCTGCAGGTCAGCCAGCATGCGCTGGCGGATGGCAGCCAGGTAACCCTGGCCCCCGGCAGTCGCTTGCAGCTGGACTTCGCCAGCCGGCAGCGCCAGGTGCAGCTACTCGCCGGCCAGGCGTTCTTCGACGTGCATCATGACCCGCAGCGCCCCTTTCTGGTGCAGGCCGCGGCCGTCACCGTGCGCGTCACCGGCACCGCCTTCGAGGTCGCCCGACAGCCCGGCCGGATACAGGTCAGCGTGAGCAGCGGCCAGGTACAGGTCGGCAGTGCCGGACAGCCGGCACGCTATACGCTGCAAGCAGGGCAGCAACTACGCTGGACAGAAGGCAGTCGCCAAGCTGCGCTGCAGGTAGCGCCGGTCAAACAGTTGGCCAGCTGGCGGCAGGGCGTGTTGCTCGTCGAACAGCAACCTCTGCATGACGTGCTCGAGCAACTCAGGCCCTATCACCCCGGTATCGTCCTGTTGCTCGATCCTGCCCTCGGCGAACGCCGCCTGAGCGCACGACTTGACCTCACGCAGCCCCAGCAGGCCCTGCAACTGGCGCTACAACCGCTCGGCGGCGAACTCCTCTCCATCGGAGAGCACCTGACCCTGATTCGTCGGCGTCCCTGAACGCGCTGCTGCGCGAAGCATTTTTGCGCTTTTTCTGAAAATCCGTGCACCCCATTCGTCTATAGCGAACTCAGATCATTTGATTTTGATTCGCATTTAGATAAGGCGCTTTTGCCTGGGGATGAGATCATGCGTACAACCCTCCGTCGCCCACACTGGTCGACCCTCGCCACACCGGGCCTGCTCGCCCTGCTGCTCGGCCAGGCCTTGCCCAGCCAGGCTGCCACCCTGGACAAGGGACATGCCGTGGCACAACAGCAGCATCACTTCGATATCCCCAGTCAGGCGCTGGACACGGCGCTGCTGCGTTTTGCCGAACAGGCAGGCCTGCAGGTCAGTGTCGACAGCCAGCTGCTGCGCACCCGGCATAGCCCGGCCCTGCACGGCCGCTACAGTGTCGCTCAGGCCCTGCAGCAACTGCTGGCAGGCACCGGGCTGAGCTGGCGAGTGATCGCCGATAATGCGCTGCTGGTACAAGCCCCGGCCAGTGAGCAGGCCGGCAAGGTGCAACTGGACAGCACGCTGATCCGTAGCGAGCGCATCGACTACCAAGGCGAAACACGCTTCGATAGCGCGCATATCCGAGCTCTGCCGGCAGGTAATGGTGACCTGACCAGCCTGCTCAAGAGCCATCCCAACGTGCAGTTCGACAATCGCCAACAAAGCAGCAAGACACCCGGCGAAATCAGCCCGGCCAATATCAGCATCAATGGCGCACAGTTCTACCAGAACGCCTTTGTGGTCGACGGCCTGAACATGAACAACGACATCGACCCCGCCCAGGAAGAAACCCCCTACCGGTTGTTTGCAGTTCCCGGGCGCAGCCAGGGCCTGGCCCTGGACAGCGACCTGCTCGACGAACTCAAGGTGTACGACAGCAACGTGCCGGCCGCTTACGGCGGCTTCAACGGCGGGGTGGTCGAAGCCAGCACGCGTCGTCCCAGCAAGGAGCTGCATGGCCGCCTGTCCTGGCAGACCACGCGCTCGTCCTGGACCAATTACCACATCGACCCCAGCCAGGCGGAAAGCTTTGCCAACTCCAGCTCATACAACGAGCAGCCGGAGTTCGACAAACAGATCCTGCGCGGCACCCTGGAGGGTCACTTGCACGAGGATTTCGGGCTGCTCGCCAACTTCAGTCGCAAGCGCTCGGAAATGCCGTTGAGCTTCTACTCGGCACATCTGGTCGATACGTTTGGCTTTCGCGAAGAACAGCAAAGCCGCAGCATCGACAACTACTTCGTCAAGGGTGTCTGGCAGGCCAACGAGCGCCTGCTGCTGGAGTCCAGCCTGACCTATGCCCCGGAAGAGAATCACTACTTCCGTTCCAATATCGCCAACTCAGGTATCGACATTCGCTCCGGTGGCACCCAGTTCAACCTCAAGGGCAGCTGGCAAGGCGACCAGGCGCGCATCGTGCAGACGCTTGGCTGGAGCGAGCTGGAGCTGTCCCGCGATCCGGACAGCGACGACTACATGACCTGGCACAAGTCACAGAGCAAGAACTGGGGCACCAGCAACCTGACTCTGGAAGGCGAGTTTGGCGACATCGAACAGCAGCAGCGTACCTGGCAATACAAGCTGGATGTCGAGTGGCAACCCGTCACTTTGTGGGGCAGCCAGCACAGCGTGCAAAGCGGTCTGGAACTCAACCAGCAACACGTCTACTACGAGCGCCTGAGCGAAAGCAGCACCTATACCACGCCGCGCCGCACCAGCACCTGCACCAACAGTCGCGGGCAAACCGACAACGTCGCCTGCAGCCTCGGCACCACCACCACCAGCACCCCCGCAACCAATGGTTGGCCAGGCCAGTTCCTGACCCGGCGCACCCGCTATGCCACCGGCGAGTTTGCCTTCGACACAACCAGCCTGGGCCTGTACCTGCAGGATGACATTCAGCTGGGACGCCTCAACCTGCGTCCGGGCATTCGCCTGGATGACGACAGCTACATGGACCAGACCACCCTGGCGCCACGCCTGGCCATGCAGTACGACCTCCTGGGTAACCGGCAGACCCTGCTGCAGGCCGGTGCCAACCGCTACTACGGCCGCAATATCGCCGCCTGGCGCCTGCAGGAAGGTCGTAACCGCCTGCGTTACAACAACGAAGTGCGCAACTCGCTGGAAGACGACTGGTCGGTAGGCAGCCAGGCGCTCAATCAGGTGCGCTTCAACCAACTGGACATCGCCTATGACGACGAGCTGATGCTCGGCCTGCTGCAGCAATGGCAGGGCCTGGAGTTCGGCGTCAAGTATGTCCGCCGCAAAGGCCGCGATCAGGTCATCCAGGTATCGGGCAACGCGCTCGGACAGCCAGCCGACGACCCTACCCTGGCCAACAACTACACCACCTACACCAATGGTGGCAGTAGCGAGACCGATATCTACACGCTCACCGTCACGCCGCTGCAGGCCTATGCCTGGCTGGGCGCCAGCCACAGCGGCCAGCTGGCACTCGACTGGACTGATCGCCAGGCCAGTGCACCCAGCTATTTCGATGACAGCGACGCCTACCTGGAAAACCCGGTGATCCAGTACCAGGGCAATTTCATCCGCTATGCCGATCGCCCAGCCGACAACTACAACCGGCCATGGACGGCGCGTCTGACCACGGTCAGCGAACTTTCCGCGCTGAACCTCACCCTGAGCAACTTCCTGCGCTACCGTGCCGGCTACAGCAAAATCGGCGCCACGGGACAAAAGGTCGACTATCAGGGCGAGCGTGTCGATGTCTGGGACGAAGTGCAGTATGCCGCCGCCCTGACCTGGGACCTGCGCCTAGCCTGGGAGCTGCCGACAGCCCGTGAGCAGGCCGTGTTCGTCAATGTGGATGTGTTCAACCTGACTGACCGGGTCATTGTCGCCGATGCCAGCAGTGTCAACGCCACAGCCACGCCCACCTACGAGGTCGGCCGCCAATACTGGCTGGAAGTGGGTTACCGCTTCTGAACCCAGCGCCCCGGCCCAATGGCGACGGGGCGCACCTCCCATAACGAGCTCTGCATGTTTTCCTATCGCCCCCTGCTCGGCCTGTTGCTAAGCCTGCTCTGGCATGCGCACAGCCAGGCCGACCCGGCCTGTCTGACGCGCCTTGGCGCCACCCCCGACGCCGCAGGCTATGCCTGCCTGCGCGCCATATACCAGCAGCCTCCGGCGCATTGGCCGCCACCGCAAGTGGATGCAGGCGTTACCTGGCGCGAACTGGGGCCACTCCCCGAGCGCCTCACAGCGCCTGCCGGCAACCCGGACACGCCGGCCAAGGTAGCGCTTGGCGAAAAGCTGTTCTTCGACCCACGCTTGTCGCGCTCGCAGCAGATAGCCTGTGCCAGCTGCCATGAACCTGACCTGGCCTTCGCCGACGGCCGGCGCGTGTCGTTCGGTCACCAGCGTGCCGCCGGTAAACGCAACTCGCCCAGCGCCGCCAATGCCGGACTGGTACAGCCACTGTTCTGGGATGGACGCGCCGCAGACCTGGAAAGCCAGGCGCTGATGCCCGTCAGCGACCCGCTGGAGATGGCCTTCAGCAGCGACGAACTGGTGGTACGTCTACGCAATAGCCCGGACTACCCGACCTTGTTTCGCAAGGCCTTTGCCGATCCAGCCCCACTGCGGGCCGAACAGATTGCCCAGGCACTGGCCAGCTACCAACGCAGCCTGCTACCACGCAACAACCGTTTCGACCTGTTCCTCCAGGGCCGCCAGCAACTGCTCAGTGACCAGCAACTGCACGGTCTACACCTGTTCCGCGGCAAGGCGCGCTGCATGAACTGCCATTCCGGCCCGGCGCTCAGCGACAATCGCTTCCACAACCTCGGCCTGACCTATTACGGACGCCGCTATGAGGACCTCGGTCGCTACCTGGTGAGCGGTCGCGCCGAAGATGTCGGCGCGTTCCGTACCCCGTCGCTACGCCAGGTCAGTCGCACCGGCCCGTGGATGCACAACGGTCTGTTCCGCCAGTTGGAAGGCATACTCAACCTGTACAACGCCGGCATGCCCCGCCCGCAACCGGCCAACGCACAACAACGCGAGGATCCCCTGTTCCCGAAAACCTCTCCGCTACTCCAGCCTTTGCAGTTGCAACGCGCCGAACTGCAAGCCTTACGCGCTTTCCTCGATACGCTGTAGCCAGTAAAGGATGTCTGGATTTTTCTTTGCTGGCTTGTCGCAGCGAGAAAGGCGTAGGCTGCAAGTGTCGCCCGGCATGGGCGGCATCTTGAGCTGAAGAAGGAACGCGTCATGCAAATCCAAGTACACAGCGACAACCATATCGAAGGTAGCGCGCGCCTGGCCGAGTGGGTCAGCGCCACCCTGGCCAGCCGCCTGGAACGTTTCGACGACGAACTGACCCGTGTGGTCGTGCACCTCAATGACGAGAACGCCCACAAGGCCGGGGCGCAGGACAAGCGCTGCCAGATCGAAGCACGCCCCAAAGGCCTACAGCCAATTTCCGTCACACACAAGGCCGAAGCCCTGGAACAAGCCATCGACGGTGCAGCGGAAAAGCTGCATCACGCCCTGGAGCACCAGTTCGGCAAGCTGCGGGCACGCCGCACCAGCCAGCCGGTAGAGGACAGCACGGCCAGCCAGGACGCCCTGCTCGAAGAAGACTTTCTGGCTGCCGAACAACTGCGCAGCCTGTAACCCCCACGCTGACGGCAGGCTCAGACCTGCCGCAGCCCTGCGCTTCTCAACGCAACTCGCCGGCGGCCTCCGGCTGATACTCCACAGCCAGCAGAGTCAGCTTGAGCTGCTTGCCGCCTGGTGCCGGCCAGTCGATGTGCTGACCGACCGACAGCCCCAGCAAGGCACTGCCCACCGGGGCCAGGATGGAAACGCGGCCCTCGCCACCGGCATCCTGCGGATACACCAGGGTCAGGTGGTAGTCCTTGCCACTGGCCTCTTCACGGCAATGCACACGCGAATTCATGGTCACCACGCCCGCCGGCACTTCGTCATGGCCGACCACCTGGGCACGCGCCAGTTCCTGCTCCAGCGCCTCGGCGCCAGGGCCGTACTCCTCCAGACTGTCGAGCAGGCGCTCCAGGCGTTGCAGGTCGACACGAGTGATGATGATGGGCGGCTGGGCGTTCATGGCGTGACAAGTTCTCCCTTGAACAAAAAATGCAAAAAGCCCCACCGGGACAGGCGGGGCTTGGTTTGACAGAGCGGTCAGATTGGCTCGTTAGGCCGACACTACCATAGCGACGACAAATGGCAAGGCATGCCTGCCGACCAAGACGCACGACGACACGAAACAGCGCACGCCGTCAGTGCTGGCTACGGTACAGCTTGCGGCCACAGCCCTGGCAGACGAACACCCGTTCCTGGCTGTTGCGCCCCCACTCGCCGCGCTCCTCGATGGTCGCCGAGGCACAGTGGCTGCACTGCGCAGGCTGGCCGGCCAGGTGACCCGCCAGGCTGGCCAGGTACTGTTCCTCGGTCGGTAGGGCCTTCCAGCGATTGAGCTTGAGCACCGCGAAGGTCATGCCGTAGAACAGGCCGCAGAGCAACAGGAAGGGGATCAGGTAGAAATGATTCATCGGTGCCGACCCTCGTGGCCTGCTCAGCGCATGGACGGCCAGTATGCGCGCCTCTCCGGCGATAACCAGCACGACTATGTAAGCACTTGTTAGCCACCCCTGCGCAGGCGCCCGACGCGCACACCGGCTAGCGACCTGTCGGTTTCACAGCCCGGCGAAGTCCAGCGCCTCGCCACCCTGCTCCAAGGCCACCCGCGCCAGCAACTCGCCCAACGGCTCGCTACCGCTGTCACACAGCCAGCGCTGGTTATCGCTGTCGTAGTCGAAATGGAAACCACCGGAACGTGCCGCCACCCACAGCTGGGCCAGGGCTTCCTGACGGCTGAGGATCAGCTGGCTGCCATTCTCGAAACGCACGGTCAGCACACCACCGCTGTTTTCCAGATCGATATCCAGGTCGCTGTCATCGAAGACATTTTCCACGCTTTCCTGAACCGCATCGACCAGCGCATGAAAGCGTGCAGGGCTAAGAGTCATCATCATTCCTCACAACAAAAAGGGCCATCCCCGGACGGGCTGCAAGCCACAAAGGACGCGGCGCGGGCGCATAGGCAAGGCGCCGGGTGGCCGGTATACTCCCCGCCAATCGCCGATTTTGCAAAGGATTACGCCATGAAGCGCCTGCTGCTTCCCTTCCTCGCGCTCGCCGTGCTGTGCAGCGCCCTCGCCGGTTGTGGCCAAAAAGGTCCGCTGTACCTGCCTGACGACGAAAAAACCACCAAAGAACGCGACAAAGACGTTTTCCTCTAAGGGGTCCGCATGCAAGCCTTCCACAACCGCGACGGCCAACTGTTCGCGGAGGGCGTGGCCCTGTCCGCCATTGCCGAACGCTTCGGCACGCCCACCTACGTCTATTCCCGCGCCCACATCGAGGCGCAGTACCGCGCCTATGCCGACGCCCTGGCCGGCATGCCGCACCTGGTCTGCTTCGCGGTCAAGGCCAACTCCAACCTGGGCGTGCTGAACGTCCTGGCGCGCCTCGGTGCCGGCTTCGACATCGTCTCGCGTGGCGAGCTGGAGCGCGTGCTGGCCGCTGGCGGCGAGCCGGGCAAGATCGTCTTCTCCGGCGTCGGCAAGACCCGCGACGACATGCGCCGCGCCCTGGAAGTCGGCGTGCACTGCTTCAACGTCGAATCGGTGGACGAGCTGGAGCGCTTGCAGCTGGTGGCCGCCGAACTGGGCAAGACCGCCAGCATCTCGCTGCGGGTCAACCCGGACGTGGATGCCGGCACCCACCCCTACATCTCCACCGGCCTGAAAGAGAACAAGTTCGGCATCGACATCGAGCAGGCCCCGGCCGTGTATGCCCGCGCCGCCGCACTGGCGAACCTGCGCATCGTCGGCGTGGACTGCCACATCGGTTCGCAGCTGACCAGCCTGCCGCCCTTCCTCGACGCCCTGGAGCGCCTGCTGGCGCTGATCGACCAGTTGGCGGCGCAGGGCATCCAGATCCAGCACCTGGACCTCGGTGGTGGCCTCGGTGTGCAGTACCGCGATGAGCAGCCGCCGCTGGCCGGCGACTACATCGCCGCCGTGCGCGAGCGCCTCAAGGGCCGCGCGCTGGCTCTGGTGTTCGAGCCGGGCCGCTCTATCGTGGCCAACGCCGGCGTGCTGCTGACCCGCGTGGAATACCTCAAGCACACCGCGCACAAGGATTTCGCCATCGTCGACGCGGCGATGAACGACCTGATCCGCCCGGCTTTGTACCAGGCATGGATGGACGTCACCCCGGTGCAGCCGCGTGACGGCGAGGCGCGCCAGTACGACCTGGTCGGACCGATCTGCGAGACCGGCGACTTCCTCGCCAAGGGCCGCGAGCTGGTGCTAGCCGAAGGCGACCTGCTGGCCGTGCGCTCGGCCGGCGCCTATGGCTTTGTCATGAGTTCCAACTACAACACCCGCGGCCGCGCCGCCGAGGTGCTGGTGGACGGCGCACAGGTCTTCGAGGTGCGTCGCCGCGAGACCCTCGCCGAACTCTACGCCGGCGAAAGCCTGCTGCCGCAGTGAGGGCGCGATCATGCTATTGCGCTTCACCAAGATGCACGGCCTCGGCAACGACTTCATGGTCCTCGACCTGATCAGCCAGCACGCGCATATCCAGCCCAAGCACGCCAAGGCCTGGGGCGACCGCCACACCGGCGTCGGCTTCGACCAGCTGTTGCTGGTGGAGGCGCCGACCAACCCGGACGTGGACTTCCGCTACCGCATCTTCAACGCCGACGGTTCGGAAGTGGAGCAGTGCGGCAACGGCGCGCGCTGCTTCGCGCGCTTCGTGGTGGACAAGCGCCTGACCGTGAAGAAGCAGATCCGCGTCGAGACCAAGGGCGGCATCATCGAGCTCAACCTGCGTCCGGACGGCCAGGTCACCGTGGACATGGGCGCGCCGCGCCTGGTCCCCGAGCAGATCCCCTTCCAGGCCGACGCCGAGGCGCTCAGCTATACCGTGGAAGTGGATGGCCAGCGGCATGAGCTGGCCGCCGTGTCCATGGGCAACCCGCACGCCGTGCTGCGTGTCGACAACGTCGACAGCGCGCCGGTGCACAGCCTGGGGCCGAAACTGGAGCACCACCCGCGTTTTCCCAAGCGGGTCAACGTCGGCTTCCTGCAGGTCATCAACCGCCAGCAGGCACGCCTGCGCGTGTGGGAGCGTGGAGCAGGGGAAACCCAGGCCTGCGGCACCGGCGCGTGCGCCGCGGCCGTGGCCGCCATCCGCCAGGGCTGGATGGATTCGCCGCTGCAGCTGGAGCTACCGGGGGGCAGCCTGAGCATCGAGTGGGCAGGCCCCGGCCAGCCGGTTATGATGACCGGGCCCGCGGTGCGGGTGTATGAAGGACAGATTCGCCTGTAGGCGGCCCCGAGGAGCGCCCGATGAGTGATCAGCCGCAAGACACCCCCCTGGATGCCGAACGCGTAGCGGCCTACCTGCGCCAGCATCCGGAGTTCTTCGTCGACCACGAAGAGCTGATCCCCGAGCTGCGCATTCCCCACCAACCCGGCGCCGCCGTGTCGCTGGTGGAGCGCCAAGTCAAGCTGTTGCGCGAGCGCAACATCGATATGCGCCATCGCCTGAGCCACTTGATGGACGTGGCCCGCGACAACGACCGGCTGTTCGACAAGACCCGCCGCCTGGTGCTCAGCCTGCTCGATGCCAACAGCCTGGACGAAGTCATCAGTGCCGTGGAAGACAGCCTGCGCCATGAGTTCCAGGTGCCCTTTGTCGGCCTCACCCTGTTCAGCGAACACAACCACGGCATCGGCCGCAGCGTCAGCCTGGCCGAAGCACAGCAGGCCATCGGCGGCCTGCTGGCCGGTAACAAGACCCTGTGCGGCGCCTTGCGCCCGGAGGAACTGACCTTCCTGTTTGGCGAGCAGGCGGCCAGCCAGGTCGGCTCCGCGGCACTGGCCGTACTGCATTACCAGGGCCTGCATGGCGTACTGGCCATCGGCAGCAGCGACCCCCAGCATTACAAGAGCTCGCTGGGCACCCTGTTCCTCGGCTACATCGGCGAAGTACTGGCCCGCGTACTGCCGCGCTACGCCACACCACTGCGCTCGGTGCGCTAGAACAGCCACAGGCTGCCAGTTGGCGCGCGCGTGCCTGTTGTCATCCTGGCGTACTTGGAGCTTGACGCTTGAAGCTTGCAGCTGACCTTGACGCCTACCTCGAACACTTGCGCAGCGAGCGCCAGCTCTCCGCGCACACCCTCAGCGCTTACCGGCGCGACCTCGATAAACTGCGGGCCTTCGCCCAGGATGAACAACTGGCCGACTGGCAGGCGCTGGACAGTGCGCGCCTGCGCCGGCTGATCGCCCACCTGCACCAGCAGGGCTTGTCCAGCCGCAGCCTGGCACGCCTGCTCTCGGCCTGTCGCGGGCTGTACCAGTACCTGGGCCGCGAAGGCCTGTGCCGCCATGATCCGGCCGCCGGGCTGAGCACCCCCAAGGGGCAACGGCGCCTTCCTCGTGCCCTGGATGCCGACCGTGCCCAGCAACTCTTTGCGACAGCTGCGGAGGACGACTTCCTCGCCCGGCGCGACCAGGCCATTCTCGAACTGCTCTACTCCAGCGGCCTGCGCCTGAGCGAACTGGTTGGCCTCGACCTGCTCCAGCTGGACCTCGATGAAGGCCTGGTACGGGTCAGCGGCAAGGGCAACCGCGAGCGCATCGTGCCAATCGGCCGACCGGCACGCGCCGCACTGCGTGCCTGGCTCGCGGTACGTCAGGGCCTGGCCAGCGAGCCGGCACTGTTCATCAATCGCCACGGCCGACGCCTCAGCGCCCGCTCGGTGCAATTGCGTGTCCGCCAGGCCGGCATCCGTGAGCTGGGCGAGCACCTGCACCCGCACATGCTGCGCCACAGCTTTGCCAGCCATCTGCTGGAATCATCGCAAGACCTGCGCGCCGTGCAGGAACTGCTCGGGCATGCCGATATCCGCACGACCCAGGTGTATACCCATCTGGACTTTCAGCACCTGGCCAAGGTCTATGACAGCGCCCACCCGCGCGCCAGGCAACGCAAGGACCCCGACAAGTCATGACGCCGCGGCTAGTCACCTTCGATCTTGACGATACCCTGTGGGATGTCGCCCCCGTGATGCGTGGTGCGGAAGCGACCCTGCGCGACTGGCTGGCCAGCCAGGCACCGCGTCTTGGCCCACTGCCCATCGAACAGCTCTGGGCCATCCGCGGCCAGTTGCTGGAAGCCGAGCCGCTACTGCGTTTTCGTCTCAGCGAGCTGCGCCGGCGTATCCTCCTGCAGGCCCTGCGCAGCGCCGGTTACCCCGACGAGGAAGCAGCCAGCCTCGCCGAAGGTGCATTCCAGGCGTTTCTCGCCGCGCGCCACCGGGTCAGCTTCTTCGATGACGTGCACAGCACCCTGGAGCAGCTGGCCCGTGACTACACCTTGGGCGTGATCACCAATGGCAACGCCGATATTCGCCGCCTGGGCCTGGCCGACTACTTCCGTTTCGCGGTCAGCGCCGAGCAGCTGGGCATCGGCAAGCCCGATCCGCGACCGTTTCAGGAAGCCCTGCGTCTGGCCGGAATCAGCGCCAACCAGGCCGTACATATCGGCGATCATCCACTGGACGATATCGCCGGAGCCCGCCAGGCCGGCCTGCAGGCCATCTGGTTCAATCCGCAGGGCCAGCCGTGGCAGGCAAGCACAGCGCCGCCCACTGCCCAGGTACGACGCCTCGCCGAACTGCCTGGCCTGTTGCGAGGCGGGCTAAGCAGGCAATAAAAATCCCCTGTCAGCCAGGCTGAACAGGGGATCGATGGGCAGGCCGTCAGCCAGCATCCGCTCAGATCGGGCGACTGCCGTACTTGCTGTCCGGTTTCTTGGGCGGATCGGCCACCACGTTGTCATCCACCTGCTGTACCTTGCCGCCGCGCGCCAGGAACTCTTCCATGGCCCGTGCCAGAGCATCACGTTCCTTCTGCTTGGCCTCGATACTCGGCAGCTCTTCCTCGACGGCAGCCGCCTTGGCCTTCTTCGCAGGCTTGCCAGCTGGCGCTGCTACCAGGCCATCTTCGTCCTCTTCTTCGACAACCTCGTCATCAGCGGCGTCAAGCTCCTCCGCCTCGTCTTCGTCGCCGGCTTCCAGCTCGTCGCGTTCCAG
Source organism: Pseudomonas fluvialis (assembly GCF_002234375.1). Taxonomy (GTDB): domain Bacteria; phylum Pseudomonadota; class Gammaproteobacteria; order Pseudomonadales; family Pseudomonadaceae; genus Aquipseudomonas; species Aquipseudomonas fluvialis. The sequence goes on along the minus strand of NZ_NMQV01000002.1, from coordinate 57,554 downwards.
ATCATCGTCGCTCATGTTCTACCTCATGGCTTGCCAAAGCAGCTTAGTTATAGCAGAGCCGGAAAAACCCGCCGCCGGCCTGCCGGCTCTGGCGTTCAGTGGTGCTCCCAAGCGCTGTCGATGAGGTCGCCCGACAACGGGCGACTGCTCGATGGCGCGCATTCTAGCGCGGCGCCGGAAAAAACAAAGGGCGCCTTTAGGCGCCCCTTGCCAAGCCACTGGCCGCTTACTTGCGAGTGAACTCCGGGTAGGCTTCCATGCCACATTCGGCGATATCCACGCCTTCGTATTCTTCTTCCTCGCTGACCCGCAGGCCAATCAGCAGCTTGATCAGGCTCCAGACCACCAGGCTGGCCACGAAGACCCAGGCAAAGATTGCCCCGATACCCAGCAGCTGAGCGCCCAGCGAGGCATCACTGTTGGTCAGGCAGACCGCCAGCAGGCCCCAAATGCCGACTACACCGTGCACCGAGATGGCACCGACCGGATCGTCGATCTTCAACTTATCCAACGCCAGGATGGAGAACACCACCAGCACACCACCTACACCACCAATCAGGCTAGCCATCAGCGCACTGGGCGTCAGCGGCTCGGCCGTGATGGCCACCAGGCCAGCCAGTGCACCGTTGAGGGCCATGGTCAGGTCAGCCTTGCCGAACAGGATGCGCGCGACAATCAGCGCAGCAATCAGGCCGCCGGCGGCAGACATGTTGGTGTTGACGAACACGTTGGCCACTGCGTTGGCATCCTCGATGGTGCTGATCTTCAGCTGCGAACCACCGTTGAAACCGAACCAGCCCATCCACAGGATGAACATGCCCAGCGTAGCCAGCGGCAGGTTGGCCCCCGGAATAGCATTGATCTGGCCGTTCGGGCCGTACTTGCCCTTACGCGCACCGAGCAGCAGGACACCCGCCAGAGCGGCAGCCGCACCCGCCATGTGCACAACACCAGAACCGGCGAAGTCAAGGAAGCCGGCTTCGTTGAGGAAGCCCGAACCCCACTTCCAGAAGCCCTGAATCGGGTAGATGAAACCGGTCATCACCACCGCGAAGGCCAGGAAGGCCCACAGCTTCATGCGCTCGGCCACGGCACCGGAAACGATCGACATACAGGTCGCGGCAAACACTACCTGGAAGAAGAAGTCGGCACGCGCGGAGTAATAGGGAGCATCCTCGCCACCCGCCGCCACGACATCTACGGCATGCTCGTCACCGAGCAACAGGCCCAGGCTGGGCAGGATGCCACCTTCCGGGCTGGAATACATGATGTGGTAGCCAACCAGCATGTACATGACGCTGGCGATGGCATACAGCGCCACGTTCTTGGTAAGGATTTCCGTGGTGTTCTTGCTGCGCACCAGGCCCGACTCGAGCATGGCAAAGCCGGCGGCCATCCACATGACCAGCGCGCCGCAAATCAGGAAGTAGAAGGTATCCAGGCCGTATAGAACTGGAATCAGGGCTGTGTTTTCCATGTTTCACCTCATACCGGGACGCACGCAGGCGTCATTCGTGCCGGGTTTCGCCATAACGGCGAACGACTCAGCGACTGGGGTTGTGGCCGTGCTGCCAGGAGGCAGGCACAACCACGACCAGCGCATCCCAGGGCTGCTGCCGGTGCTGCCGGGCACCGACTACAGAAACCAGGGACGCCTGTGCGACCGACGGGTCGCTGCTGATTAGAGGCAAAAGGGCGTCCAGCCCTGCGCAGAGACGCAGAGTCATGGTGTTTCTCCTGGGGCGTTGGGGGTTCGTTGGGTGTTGCTTAAACCGCGTCGGTGCCGGTTTCGCCGGTACGGATGCGGATGGCTTGCTCCAGTGGCACGACGAAGATCTTGCCGTCACCGATCTTGCCGGTGTTGGCCGCCTTGGTAATGGCCTCGATGACGCGATCCAGCTGCTCATCGGCAATCGCTACGTCGATCTTCACTTTGGGCAGGAAGTCGACCACATACTCAGCACCGCGATACAGCTCGGTGTGACCCTTCTGCCGGCCAAAGCCTTTGACCTCGGTGACAGTAATGCCCTGAACGCCGATCTCCGACAGCGACTCGCGCACGTCGTCGAGCTTGAACGGCTTGATAATGGCTGTGACTAGCTTCATGAAACTCTCTCCCGATTAAGGTGGACTTGCCCCAGGAAAACGAACCCAGCACAAGTCTAAGCGCAGTGCCTGGCTTTGTAACGCTCCAGCCGGGCAACCGCCCTGCTGTAGAGGGTCGCCAAGCGACCACCGAGCCAGCCGATCTGCATATCTGCAGTCGTCGCCAGAACATTTGCAGTTTCCTTGCCAGTTATTAAAAAACAATATAAATCAATTAGTTATATGCACCCAAAAGAGATACCTCGCAGCCCTCAAAGGGGCGCAGCACCAGAATGGTGCGCAGCGCCAGCGGCTGGCTGCAAAAACGTGCGCCACGTGCAACGCATCAGCCCAGGCAGGCCGCGTGCTACACTCCTGCCACTTTTCTGTGGAACCCGATCATGCTGCCGCCCAAAGCCGTCATCGACCTTCTCGCCAGCCAGGCGTCGCGCCTGTTCAGTGCCGACAGCCCGCTGCCCCGCGCGGAACTGGAAGCCCAACTGAAAATGCTCCTGCAAAGCGGCCTGAGTAAGCTGGATCTGGTCAGCCGCGACGAGTTCGACAGCCAGATGGTGGTTCTGCAGCGCACCCGTGCCCGCCTGGAAAGCCTGGAGCAGCGCGTGGCCGAACTGGAGGCGCGTCTGCAAGGCGAGCAGCCCTGAGTCACCGCTGAACCCTGCGCGCCAGGAGGCGCGTCGCCCTCGATCAAGGAGTGATCAATGTCCCTGGCCATCGTGCACAGTCGCGCCCAGGTGGGCGTGGAAGCACCCAGTGTCACCGTGGAAGCCCACCTGGCCAACGGCCTGCCAGCCCTGGCGCTGGTTGGCCTGCCGGAAACCGCCGTCAAGGAGAGCAAGGACCGCGTACGCAGCGCCATTCTCAACAGCGGCTTCGACTTCCCCAACCGGCGCATTACCCTCAACCTGGCCCCTGCCGACCTGCCTAAGGACGGCGGCCGCTTCGACCTGGCCATCGCCTTGGGCATCCTCGCCGCCAGTGGCCTGCTCAGCCAGGCCAGCCTGGATTCGCTGGAATGCCTGGGTGAACTGGCACTCTCCGGTGACATTCGCCCGGTACAGGGGGTATTGCCAGCCGCCCTGGCCGCCCGGGCGGCCGGACGCTGCCTGGTCGTGCCACGCGCCAACGCCGAGGAAGCCAGCCTGGCCTCGGGACTGCAGGTGCTGGCGGTGGACAACCTGTTGCAGCTGGTCAATCACTGTGCCGCCCGAGTTCTCCTCGAACCCTTCCAGGCTTCCGGGCTGCTGCGCCAGCGCCAACCCTATGCCGATCTGGCGGAAGTCCAGGGGCAGCTCACTGCCAAGCGGGCGCTGCTGGTAGCCGCCAGCGGCGAGCACAACCTGCTGCTGGTCGGGCCGCCCGGTACCGGCAAGACGCTGCTGGCCAGCCGCCTGCCCGGGCTATTGCCGGAACTGGACGAACAGGAAGCACTGCAGGTGGCAGCCATTCACTCCGTAGCCAGCGTCCAGCCACTGCAGGCCTGGCCACAACGCCCGTTCCGCCAACCGCACCACAGCGCCTCGGGACCCGCCCTGGTGGGGGGCGGCAGTCGCCCGCGGCCTGGCGAAATCACCCTTGCTCATCAGGGTGTGCTGTTTCTCGACGAGCTGCCCGAGTTCGACCGCAAGGTTCTGGAGGTGCTCCGCGAACCGCTGGAGTCGGGAGAAATTGTCATCGCCCGTGCCCAGGACAAGATCCGCTTTCCAGCACGGTTCCAGCTGGTGGCCGCGATGAACCCCTGTCCCTGCGGCTACCTGGGCGACCCTTCGGGCCGCTGCCGCTGCAGTAGCGATCAGGTGCAGCGTTATCGCAGCAAGCTGTCCGGGCCGCTGCTCGACCGCATCGACCTGCATGTCAGCGTGGCCCGCGAGCAAACCGCCTTGCAGCCGGGCGCGCCCTCACAGGGCAGCGCCGAGCTGGCCGCGCAGGTCGCCGCGGCCCGGCAACGCCAGCTGCAACGCCAGGGCTGTAGCAATGCACGCCTCGATCTGGCCGGCGTGCAGCGCCATTGCGTCCTTGAGTCAGGCGACCGTCTCTGGCTGGAACAGGCTTGCGAGCGCCTTGGCCTGAGCCTGCGCGCCGCCCACCGCCTGCTCAAGGTGGCGCGCACCCTGGCCGACCTGGAGCAGCTCGACGCCATCGCCAGGGTGCACCTGGCCGAGGCCCTGCAATACCGTCCGGCCTGAAGCGGCCGTCTTCAGCGCCGGTAACCCACCGCCGGCAACGGCAGGCTTGCTACTTCGGCCTGGAGAAACGCCGCCAGCTGGCTGAAGCGCTGCTGGCCACGTCGTGCGCGCGGCCAGACCAGGTAGTAGCTATCACCACTGGCCACCGCCTCCGGCCAGGGCAGGCCCAGGCGGCCAGCCGCGACGTCTTCGGCGACCAGCAGCAGATCGCCAATCGACACGCCATAACCACGCGCGGCGGCCACGATGCCCAGTTCCAGCATGTCGAACAGCTGGCCACTCTGTAGCGGCACCTGCTCTTCCAGCTGCATGGCCGCCAGCCAGCGCCGCCAGTCGCGGCGGTCCGGTGTCGGGTGCAGCTGTTGCGCCGCGCGCAGGCGCGCCAGATCCCAAGGGCCCGCAGCCACTGCAGAAGGCGCACACACCGGGATCAGCCATTCCTCGAAGAGCCGCACACTGTGCCAGTCGCCAGGAAACTGGCCATCGCTGAGCAGCACGGCGCAATCAAAGGGCTCCTGCTGGAAATCCACCCGATCGACATTCATCCAGGCACTGGTCAGCTGCACGTCCAGCGTCGGATGAGCCTGACGAAAGCGCGACAGGCAGGCCAGCAGCCAGCGCACGGTCAGCGTCGAAGGAGCCTTCAGGCGCAACACGCCCTCACTGCCGCGCAGGTCGGCGCAGGCGCGCTGCAAGGCGGTAAACCCCGCCGTGAGCCCCGGCAGCAATTGCTCACCGGCATCGGTCAGGCGTAGGCCGCGCCCCTCGCGTTCGAACAACCGGCAGGCAAAGTCGGCTTCCAGGGTGCGGATATGCCGGCTGACCGCACTTTGCGTCAATGACAACTCGCGGGCCGCCAGGGTGAAGGAACGATGGCGGGCCGCCGCTTCAAAGGCGCGCAAGGCATACAGGGCAGGCAGGCGATCACTCATGGATGACTAAAACTCATGTAATGGCTGGCTTTTATCCTTTTCCCGTACTCCGGGAAAGCCCAGAGAATACGCGAGTCTGATCGTCTGCCTAGTCTCCCGGGGATACTCGCCAAACATGCCTGTAACGCAACAACACCAGCCCATAGGCTGGCGCAACGAACTGAGCGCCCTGCTGCGCCTGGCCGTGCCCCTGATGGCCACGCAACTGGTGCAGGTGCTGATGGTGTTCACCGACACCCTGATGATGGGCCTGCTCGGCCCCGCCGCCCTGGCCGGCGGCGGCCTGGGTGCCGCCAGCTATTCGTTCATCTCCATCAGTTGCGTAGGGGTCAGCGTGGCCGCCGGCAGCCTGGTGGCCATGCGCCTGGGCGCCGGCGATCAGCGCGGCGTTCGCCAGGTCACCCAGGCCGGGCTTTGGCTGGCGCTGGTCATGGGCCTGCTGGCCGGCTTGCTGCTGTCCATGTTGGCCCCCCTGCTGCTGGGCCTGGGTCAACAGGCTCACAATGTGGCGGCCGCCATGCAGTACCTGCAAGCCCTGCGATTCGCCTTGCCCGGCTACCTGCTGTTCACGGTGCTGCGCGGCTACAGCGCGGCCCTCGGCAAGCCCGGCCCGGTACTGGCCATCACCCTGTGCGGCAGCCTGGCCAACATCGCCTTGAACTATGCACTGCTCCATGGCCTGGCCGGCCTACCCCGTCTAGGCCTGTTCGGCATAGGCCTGGCCACCGCGCTGGTAATGAACGGCATGGCCCTGCTGATGGTGCTGTACATCGCCTGGCAACCCTTCTATCGGCGCTATGCCTTGCTGCGCGGCATCCTGCGCCCCGGCTGGGCAGCGCTACGCGCCAACCTGCGCCTGGGTCTGCCGATCGGCGCCATCTATGCGCTGGAGTCCCTGCTGTTCGTGGTCGCCGCGCTGTGCATGGGCGCCCTCGGCGACCTGCAATTGGCCGCACACCAGATTGCCGTACAGACGGTCTATGTGGCCTTCATGCTGCCCACCGGCATTGCCTATGCCTGCACCTTCCGGATCGGCCTGCACCAGGGGGCCGGCCAGCTGCATCTGGCACGCCTGAGCGGACGCCTGGGCCTGGCTCTGGGCGCTCTGTGCATGCTGGGTATAGCGCTGCTGTTCTGGCTAGCGCCGGCCTGGCTGGTCGGCCTGTATATCGACCGGCATGCCACGCAACACGCCGCCCTGCTCAGTCAGGCCGTGACACTGCTGGCCATCGCTGCCTGGTTCGAACTGTTCGATGGCTTGCAGACCATCGCCATGGGCTGTCTGCGCGGCCTTGGCGAAGGACGCAGCACCCTGCTGATTGGCCTGCTCGGTTACCTCGGGCTGGGAGCGCCACTTGCCTGGTACCTGGCCTTCAGTACCCCGTGGGGTGCCAGCGGTGTGTGGTGGGGCATGGCGGCCGGACTGGCCGGCACGGCCCTCGGCCTGGTGCTAGCCTTTGAACGCCGCCTACGCCCGGCACTATCCCACAGACAAAAAACCGATTTTTATTCGGAAAAATCGTTAAAAGGCTAATCCAAAAGAATCCACACCCTTCAAATATCGATTTATATCGACTATAAAGAACAACATTCACTCCCCCACGCCCCTAGCGGGCACAGCGAGGTGCTCCATGTCGCGTATCGTTACCGTCGCCGCCACCCAGATGGCCTGCTCCTGGGATCGCGCCGCCAATATCGCCACGGCCGAGAAGCTGGTACGCCAGGCCGCAGCCCAGGGTGCGCAGATCATCCTTATTCAGGAACTGTTCGAAACTCCCTATTTCTGCCAGAAGCCCAACGCCGACTACACCCAGCTGGCCAGCACGGTGGACGAGAACGCCGCCATTGCGCACTTCCAGCAGATCGCCGCGGAACTCCAGGTGGTCCTGCCGATCAGCTTCTTCGAACGCGCCGGACGGGCACGCTTCAACAGTATCGCGATCATCGACGCCGATGGGCGCAACCTCGGCATTTATCGGAAAAGCCATATCCCCGACGGCCCGGGTTACCACGAGAAGTACTACTTCAACCCCGGCGATACCGGCTTCCAGGTATGGGATACCGCCTACGCCAAAATCGGCGTCGGCATCTGCTGGGACCAGTGGTTCCCCGAGTGCGCGCGCAGCATGGCGCTGATGGGCGCGGAAATCCTCCTTTACCCGACGGCCATCGGCAGTGAGCCGCATGACCCGAGCATCACCTCGCACGAGCACTGGCAGCGCGTACAGCAGGGCCATGCCGGTGCCAACCTGATGCCGCTGGTTGCTTCCAACCGCATCGGCAAGGAAGAACAGGACGGCTACGACATCACCTTCTACGGCAGCTCGTTCATTGCCGATCAGTTCGGTGCCAAGGTCGCCGAACTGAACCAGAGCGAGGAAGGCATCCTGGTGCACAGCTTCGACCTCGACGCCCTGGAGAAAACCCGCAGTGCCTGGGGGGTATTCCGTGATCGCCGGCCCAACCTGTACTGGCCGCTCGCCACCCTCGACGGCGAAACACCCTCTGCCTAACCCTCACTTCACGGCGTGCCACCTGAGCGCTACGCCAGGCCACCCTGGGAGAACATGCGATGACCACCCTGAGCAGCACCCCGCGTGACGACGGCTTCCGCATGCCGGCCGAATGGGAGCCACACAGCCAGACCTGGATGATCTGGCCCGAGCGCCCGGACAACTGGCGACTCGGCGGCAAGCCCGCACAAGCGGCCTTCGCGGCCGTAGCCAAGGCCATCGCCGAGTTCGAGCCGGTGAGTGTCGGCGTGTCTGCCGCACAGTTCGACAACGCCCGTGCGCACCTCGATCATAGGCAGATCCGCTTGCTGGAAATCAGTAACGATGATGCCTGGGTACGCGACACCGGCCCCACCTTCGTGGTCAACGCACAGGGCGAACTGCGCGGAGTGGACTGGTCCTTCAACGCCTGGGGCGGCTTCGACGGCGGCCTGTACTGGCCCTGGCAGCGCGACGATCAGGTGGCCCGCAAGATTCTCGAGATCGAGCGCTGCCCGCGCTATCGCACCGCCGACTTCGTGCTGGAAGGCGGCTCAATCCACGTGGACGGCCAGGGTACGCTGATCACGACCGAGGAGTGTCTGCTCAACCGCAACCGCAACCCGCACCTCAGCCGGGCGGATATCGAAGTCCAGTTGGCCCGCCACCTGGCCGTGGAACGGGTGATCTGGCTACCGCAGGGTCTGTACAACGACGAAACCGACGGTCACGTCGACAACTTCTGCTGTTTTGTCCGCCCTGGCGAGGTCCTGCTGGCCTGGACCGACGACCCCGCAGACCCCAACTACCCACGCTGCCAGGCTGCCATGGCGGTACTCAGCGAAGCACGCGATGCCCGCGGACGGCGCCTGCAGGTACACAAGATGCCGATTCCCGGCCCGCTATACGCCACGCCCGAGGAATGCGCCGGAGTCGACCGCGCCGAAGGCAGCCAGCCGCGTGACCCGTCGATTCGCCTGGCCGGCTCCTATGTGAACTTCCTTATCGTCAACGGCGGCATCATCGCACCGTGCTTCGACGACCCGCGCGATGCTGAAGCACAGGCCCTGCTGCAGCAGCTGTTTCCCGCGCATCGCGTGGTCATGCTGCCGGGCCGGGAGATCCTCCTGGGTGGCGGCAACATCCATTGCATCACCCAGCAGCAACCCGCCGCCCGCTAAACGCGCAGATCGCTCACCGGCCACTACACTGCACACAACTGGCCGGTGAGCGCGAGCGACTGGCCAGCCAGAAGCCCTGATCAGGCTAAGGTTTTTTCACCCCTTGCCGATAGCCAATGACTTCCTGCCGGAGCTTCGGCAAGATCCGCGTGTGTGCCCGCCGGGCATCCACGCGCCACCCCTGACAGTGAGAATTGCGCCATGTTTGACACCCGGATCAAGCGTGAACTCGCCAGCTGTCGCCAGGAACGCGACCAACTGCAGAACATCCTCAAGGCACTCAGCCAGTCCATGGCACTCATCGAATTCAGCCCGGAAGGCCGGATACTCGATGCCAACCCGCTGTTCCTGCGCGTAGTGGGGTATCGCCTGGAGGAGCTCCAGGGCCAGCCGCACAGCCTGCTCTGCCGCAGCGAACTGAGCAACAGCCCGGCCTACGGACAGTTCTGGCAGCGCCTGGCGCGCGGCGAGAGCATCAGTGACAAGTTTCCGCGCCTCACCAAGCAAGGCCAGGACATCTGGCTGGAGGCCAGCTACATTCCGGTACGCGATGCTCAGGGCCAGGTGTACAAGGTCATCAAACTGGCCCAGGACATTACCGAACGCGTCGAGACGGCCCAGCAACTACGCGACCTGATGAGCGCCATCAACCGCTCCACCGCACTGATTGAGTTCAACCTGCAGGGCGAGGTGTTGCACGCCAACGACACCTTCCTGCATGCCGTGGGTTATCGCCTGGAAGAAATCCATGGCAAGCATCACCGCTTGTTCTGCCCGCGCGAGATCAGCGAACACAGCGACTATCAGGCTTTCTGGAAGCGCCTGAATCGCGGCGAGTTCATCAGCGGCCTGTTCCAGCGTGTCGACAAGCACGGGCGAACCCTGTGGCTACGCGCCAGCTACAACCCGGTGGTGGATGCCGACAATCGCCCCTACAAGATCATCAAGCTGGCCACCGATGTCACCGAACAGGTGGAGAAGGCTCGTGCCGAGCGCGAGGCCGCCCAACTGGCCTACCAGATTGCCCAGCAAACCGATGCCAGCGCACAAAAAGGTGCCAGCGTCGTGCAGCGCACGGTGAGCGTGATGCAGGGCATTGCCGGCGAACTGCAGCAGGCCGCAGCCGACATTTCCGCGCTCAGCCAGCAATCGGAAATGATCAGCAGCATTGTCGGGACCATCCGCGGCATTGCCGACCAGACCAACCTGCTGGCCCTCAACGCCGCGATCGAAGCAGCGCGGGCCGGCGAGCAGGGGCGCGGCTTTGCCGTGGTCGCCGACGAAGTGCGCAGTCTCGCGGCACGCACCAGCCAGGCCACCGAGGAAATCGTCGAGGTGGTCAAGCGCAACCACGAACTGGCACAAACGGCCGTCAGCGGCATGGACAACAACCGTCAGCGCGCCGAACAGGGTGTGGATCTTGTGCAGGACGCTGGCCAGCTGATCCAGGCCATTCAGGGTGAAGCGCGCCAGGTCGTCGAAGCAATCAGTCACTTCGCCGAGACCCTGCAACGCTAACGGGCGCTGCAAAACGCAGCGCAGCACAGCAACCGCCGCAGGCTGGCTGCAGGGCGAACGTCGCGAGTCAGAAACGCCGTTTATCCGGGCTGTCTGGGTAGCTGACTCGCTTCGCCCACCCCTTCAGGGCCTTACGCAAGCACGCTCAAGCAGCGGCGATGCCCACTCAGGCGTCTTATAACCTGCGCAACGCACAAGCGGCTGGGCGGGTTACCCCGCACAGCCGCTTGCTGCAGCACCCGGACGGTTTATTCGAAAGGCTGCGGGCGCGGTGTGGCCGCGGTGGAGGGCGGCAGGATGGGCAGCTGGAAGCTTGGCTGCTCGCCCGTCAGGGTCTTGAGGAAGGCCACGATCTTGGCGATTTCCTCATCCTGCAGCTTGCGTCCCAACTGCAGGCGCGCCATGACATCGACGGCTTCCTCGAGGTTCCAGTAGGCACCATCGTGGAAGTAGGGATAGGTCAGCTCGACGTTACGCAGGGTCGGCACCTTGAACTTGAAGCGATCGGCATCGGCACCGGTCAGCCCCGCTACGCCTTCGGCCGGGTTATCGGTCTGGTAGGCCTCGACCACGCCCATTTTCTGGAACGAGTTGCCGCCCAGTGCCGGGCCGTTATGGCAGGCCACGCAGCCGGTGTTCTTGAACAGCTGATAGCCTTCCAGCTCAGTAGCCGTCAGCGCCTTGGCATCGCCGTTCAGCCACTGGTCGAAACGCGAATTGGGCGTGACCAGGGTTTCCTCGAACTGAGCAATGGCATCGGTGACCGCATCCAGGGTGATCTCATCCTTCTGGTAGATGCTGCGGAACGCCTCGCGGTATTGCGGGATCGAGTTGAGCACGTCCAGCGCCAGCGTATGCGTGAAGGCCATTTCCTTGGGATTGGCGATCGGCCCGGCTGCCTGCTCCTTGAGGTCGGCGGCACGGCCGTCCCAGAACTGCGCCAGGTTGAGACTGGAGTTGAGTACCGTGGGCGAATTGATCGGCCCCTGCTGCCAGTTGTGACCAATCGAGGTGGGCAGATTGTCGCTACCGCCCATGCTCAGGTTGTGGCAGGAGTTACAGGAAATGAAGCCCGAGCGCGACAGGCGCGGATCGAAGAACAGCTGCTTGCCCAGTTCGACCTTGGCCGGATCAGTGGCCTTGGCTGCTTCGATCGGCTGCACCGGTTCGTTGTTGGGTACGGCGGCCATCAGGTTGAAGCTCAAGGCGAGTCCGCCGGCGAGGAGTGGCAATTTATGCATGGTGTTGTTCCTCATTTCTTGTGCACACGGTTAGTTACTGCAGCTTGCCCCACTGACACGGGGCGTTATTGACATCGATCAATGTCATTACTCCCCGTGCGGTTTTGCCGCGCTGTGTGCCGCCCTTGCCACGCTCTGCGGGTCCAGGCACTGCAGCGCCTGGAAATGGCTGACGAATACCTGCCCGCCCAACTGCTCCAGCAGCTGGCTACGCTGCAGGCGGTCCATCACCGGCCCCTTGACCTCCGACAGGTGCAGGCACACCCCGGCTGCGCGCAGACGCTCGGCAATCGCCTGCAGTGACTCCAGGGCACTGGCGTCGATCAGGTTGACCCCGGAACACATCAACACCAGATGGCGCACCGCCGGACGCTCGGCCACCAGCCCGGCGATACGCTCCTCCAGATAACGCGCATTGGGGAAGTACAGGCTCTCATCGACACGCAACGACAGCACCGTCTCACTCTGCACCACGGCAAAACGCTGCACATTGCGAAAGTGTTCGCTACCCGGCAACTGGCCAACAACGGCCAGGTGCGGGCGACTGGTGCGCCAGAGGAACAGCAGCAGTGACAAGGCAACCCCCAGCAGGATGCCGGCCTCCACGCCCAACAGCAGCACACCGAGCAATGTCGCACCCTGCGCCAGGCCGTCCTGTATGGAATAGCGCCAGGTGCGCTGTAGCGCCCGCAGGTCGATCAGCCCCCACACCGCCACCAGGATGGTCGCGGCCAGCACCGCCTGGGGCAGGTAGTACAGCCAGGGCGTGCAATACAGTGCACACAAGGCAATCAATACGGCGCTGAACACCCCAGCCATTGGCGTGCGTGCGCCCGCCTGCTGGTTGACTACCGAGCGGGCAAATCCGCCGGTCACCGGCAATCCGCCACTGCATGCCGCTGCCAGGTTGGCAGCCCCCAGGCCGAGCAACTCCCGTTCGACGCGAATACGCTGGCGTTGGCGTGCCGCCAGCGTCTGTCCCACCGACACCGACTCGACAAAGCCTACCAGGGCCAATAGCAAGGCCGCTGGCAACAGCTGGCGTAACAGGGACCCGTCAGCGTGCGGCAGCGCTAGGCTGGGCAGCCCGACCGGCAGCGGGCCCAGCACCCGAACGCCGGCCTGATCCAACTGTGCAAAGGCCACCACTGCACTACTGACCAGCACGGCCAATAGCGGCGCCGTCCGCGCCAGGTTGTCTGCCCAGTGATCTGCCAGGCCAAGGCGCCGCAGCAGGCCGGCCAGGCTGCGCCGCGCCCACCACAACCAGAACAGGCTGGCCAAACCCAGGGCCAGGGTTGCCAGGTGACTGTCCGGCCACTGCCGGAACAAAGCCTGTACCTGTGCCGGCAAGGTGCCACCACCCGCCGAGAAACCCAACAGGGCCGGCAGCTGGCCAAGGCAAATCAGCAGCGCAGAGCCGCTGATAAAGCCGGAGATCACCGGATGACTGAGGAAGTTGGCAAGAAAACCCAGGCGCAGCAGGGCCATGCCCAATAACAGCAAGCCGCTGAGCAGCGCCAGCAGCAGGGCGGCATTGGCATACTCGGCACTACCGGCCGCAAACAACGGGCCGAGGCTGGCAGCGGTCATCAGCGACAACACCGCCACCGGACCGACCGCCAGGCTGGGGCTCGACCCGAACAACGCATAGGCGAGCAAAGGCAGGATGCTCGCGTACAAGCCATGCACCGCCGGCAAGCCCGCCAGCATCGCGTAGGCCAGGCTCTGCGGCACCAGCAACAGGCTGACGATCAGCGCCGCCAGTCCATCGGCGGCAGCCAGCCGGCGGTTGTAGCCGCGCAGCCAGGCCGGCATCAGAGCGCGTCCAGCGGAATCTTCAGGTAGCGCACGCCATTGTCTTCGGCAGGCGGCAAGCACCCGGCCCGCATGTTGACCTGTACCGAAGGCAGGAGCAGGGTCGGCATGCCCAGCGTGGCATCCCGCGCCTGACGCAGGCTGACAAACTGTGCCTCCGCAACGCCCTGATGGACATGTACGTTATGCGCCCGCTGCTCGCCCAGGGTGGTCATGTACTGATATTGGCTACGTCCGGCAGGCAGGTAGTCGTGGCAAAGAAATACCCGTGTCGCATCCGGCAGGCTGAACAGGCGCTGGATGGAACGATACAGGCTGTGCGCATCGCCGCCAGGGAAGTCACAGCGCGCCGTACCGTAGTCCGGCATGAACAGCGTGTCACCAACAAACAGCGCATCACCGATCAGGTAGCTCATGCAGGCCGGCGTATGCCCCGGAGTATGCAGGGCCTGCGCCTGCAGGCTACCGATCTGAAAACGCTCGCCATCGTTGAACAAGTGGTCGAACTGGCTGCCATCGCAGATGAAGGCCGGCTCGACATTGAACAGGCGCGCAAAGGTCTGCTGCACCTGGGTAATCTGCGCGCCGATGCCCAGGCGCCCGCCCAGCTGCCGCTGCAGATAGGCCGCAGCAGACAGGTGGTCGGCATGCACATGGGTTTCCAGCAACCACTGCACCGTCAGGTCATGCGTGCGCACGTAGTCGATCAGCCGGTCGGCACCCAGGGTGGCAGTGCGCCCGGAGGCCGGATCATAGTCCAGCACCGGGTCGATCAGCGCGCAGGCACTGCTCTGTGGGTCGCGCACCACGTAGCTGAAGGTATTGCTCGCCGCGTCGAAAAACGCCTGAACCAAGGGTTGCATCGAGACATCCTCTTGCCGGTAAACCAAGCCTTATTTCTTGCAGCTGTCCTTGCCACAACAGCTATCCGCGCGTCCGCAGGTGCTGATCCCCAGTAGGGGATAGGCCGGACAGAAGCGGAACAGGCCGGTAGCCAGCGGCAGCAGGCCGATCCAGCCCCAGACGCCGATGACACCGGCCAGGGTCAGGCCGAGCAGCAGCAAGCCGGCAGCGATGCGCAGGGCGCGGTCGAGAGTACCTACATTGGCTTTCATGATGACCTCCAGGTCAGTTGGGCTGCCGTTGCAGCAAGGTATGCAGCGCCATTCCGGCCAACATGGCCGCAATGAACAGGAAAATGCCGGCCTGGCCGGTGAGCAACAGGGCCAGCGCGGGTCCCGGGCAGATACCCGCCAGCCCCCAGCCCATGCCGAACAACAGGCTACCGACGATCAGCGGGCGGTCGATCGCACGCTTGCCTGGCAGGCACATGGCTCCGCCGAGCAGCGCCTGCGACTGGCCTCGGGCCCACTGCATGGGCAACAGGGCAACAGCGATCGCGCCGACCATGACCAGCGCCAGCGAGGGATCCCAAGCCCCCGCCAGGTCAAGAAAGGCCTGCACCTTGGCCGGGTTGGCCATGCCGGCCAGCAGCAGGCCCATGCCGAACAACAGGCCCGCCAGAAACGCTGTCAGTCCACGCATCATCAAACTCCCCAGACATGTCGCAGGATGAACACCGTGACGAAGCCACTGGCCATGAAGCACAAGGTCGCCAACAGCGAGCGCGGCGACAGCCGTGCCAGGCCGCACACGCCGTGGCCACTGGTGCAGCCGGCGCCATAGCGACTGCCAAAGCCGACCAGCAGGCCGGCCAGACCAAGCAGCACAGCGGAACTATCGAGCTGCACGGCCGGCAACTCGGCAAAGCCCTGCCAGAGCAGCGGTGCCAGCAGCAGCCCCAGGATGAACAACGCCTTCTCGCCACGTCCCTCGCCGCCCTCCAGGGCACCGGCCAGCAAACCGCTGATACCGGCGATACGTCCGTTGAGGGCAATCAGCAGGCTGGCCGCCAGGCCGATCAACGCGCCGCCTGCCAGCGCCGACCAAGGCGTGAAATGCAACCAATCAATGCTCATTCAGACCTCCTTCGCACAAAACAGCTGGTAAAGCGTCTGGATTACCGCCAGCGCCTCATGGCTGCTGATCCGGTAATAGATCTGCTTGCCTTCGCGCCGGGTATCCACCAGCCCCTCGCGGCGCAGCACCGCCAACTGCTGCGACAGCGTCGGCTGGGTAATCCCCAGCAACGCCTCAAGCTCGCTGACATGCCGCTCCCCCTGAGCCAGCTGGCACAACAGCAGCAAGCGATCCGGATTGCCCAGGGTCTTCAGCAACTGGCCGGCAGCAGCGGCGTTGTCTCGCAGCTGCTGGATATCCAGCGCCAGGCTTTCGTTCTCAGGAGGGTTCATGCGCGCGCCTCAATCTACTTTTAAACAATATATATTTAAATATAATGACTGGCAAGCCAACGCCCTGCACTTCACCTCTCAGCCTGAATAACCAGTCAGCATCTGCCCGCTGAGCCAGGCGAATCCTGATCCAAATCAGTTAACCCCATCACATTTTTCGGCAAGATGGCGCGCATCGCCCACTGTAGTAGCATGCGGCTCTTTGCCATCACTGCCTGCCCTTCATGACCTCATTGCGCTGCGCCACCGCCTACACCCTGGCCTACCTGCTGCTGGCCGGCGGCTGGGTGCTGGGCAGCGATCTGGCCCTGCAGGCCCTGATCGGCGATGTCCAGCAACTGGCGCACTACCAGCTCTACAAGGGGCTGGGCTTTGTGTTGTTCAGCAGCCTCCTGCTGCTGGCGTTGCTGTTGCTTCATGAGAATATCCAGCGACGCTTGCGCCGCGATCTGCGCGCTAGCCGCGAACGGCTCGACCTGGCCCTGGATGCTGCACAGGAAGGCCTGTGGGACTGGGATCTGGGTAGCCAGCAGGTATTTTTCTCACCCGGCTACAGCGCCATGCTCGGTTACGCCCAGGCGCACTTCGGCAACACCCGCCAGGCCTGGCAAACCCGCCTGCACCCGGCCGACCTGCGGGCGGCCTGCAGCCGTCTGGAACGCCTGCTCAGCGGCGAAGAGCGTCGCTACGAAGCCACCTATCGCATGCGCCACGCCGACGGCAGCTATCGCTGGATCTTCAGTCGCGGCCACCTACTGGTGGATGAACAGGGCAAGCCGCAACGCTTCATTGGCACGGCACGCGACATCACCCAGCGGCGCGCCGACGAAGAGAGCCTGCGCCAGGCCGCTGCGGTGTTCGACAGCACTCAGGAAGGCGTACTGGTCACCGACACCGAGCAACGTATCGTTCACGTCAATCCAGCCTTCACACGCATCACTGGCTACAGCGAAAGCGAAGTGCTGGGGCAGACACCGCGCCTGCTGAAGTCAGGTCGACACGGCATGGAGTTCTACCAGAGCCTGCAGCAGGCACTGGAAAAGCGCGGCAGCTGGAGCGGCGAAGTGTGGAACCGCCGCAAGAACGGCGAGATCTACCCGCAGTGGCAAAGTATCCGCAGCGTATTCGATGAAAACGGTCTGATCAGCCACTACGTCGCCGTGTTTTCCGACATCAGCGCGCTGAAACGCTCGCAAAGCGAGCTGGACCACATGGCCCACTACGACCCGCTGTGCCAGCTACCCAACCGTTTGCTGTTCAGCGAGCGGACCCGCCAGGCGCTGGAACGCTGCCAGCGCGAAAACAGCCACGCCGCCGTGCTGCTGCTCGACCTTGATCACTTCAAGTACATCAACGAGAGCTTCAGCCACACCTTTGGCGACCAGCTGCTCAAGGAAGTGGCCATGCGCCTGCTCGGCAGCCTGCGTGCCGGCATGACCCTGGCCCGCCTCGGAGGGGATGAGTTTGGTGTACTGGTCGAGGACAACATCCAGGCCGCTGGCGCAGCCTTGCTGGCCCGTCAGCTGATCGCCGAGCTGAGCCAGCCCTTCGAGTTGCAGGGGCAACGCATCAGCATTAGCGCCAGCTTCGGCATCAGCCTGTTCCCCGGCGATGCCGAGAATGTCGAACAAGTCCTGCGCAACGCCGACTCGGCGCTGTCCAAGGCCAAGGGCAGCGGTCGTGAAACCTATTCCTTCTACAGCCAGGAGCTCACCGAACAGGCGCAGCATCGCATCGAGCTGGTCGCAGCCCTGCAGCTGGCCCTGCAGAGCAACCAGCTGTGCCTGCACTACCAGCCACTGCACGACCTGGACAGCGGTGCGCGCCTGGGTGTAGAGGCACTGGTACGCTGGCAGCACCCGCAGCGTGGCTTGGTACCCCCCGGCGAGTTCATCCCGGTAGCCGAGGACAGCGGCCTGATC
Source organism: Pseudomonas fluvialis (assembly GCF_002234375.1). GTDB lineage: Bacteria > Pseudomonadota > Gammaproteobacteria > Pseudomonadales > Pseudomonadaceae > Aquipseudomonas > Aquipseudomonas fluvialis. Next base: position 39,849 of record NZ_NMQV01000002.1, on the reverse strand, counting down.
GGCAGCATCGATGCCTGGGTACTGGAACACGCCTGCCAGCAGATGTGCCAATGGCAGGCCGAAGGCGTGGCACCCGCCTTCATTGCCGTCAACGTATCCAGCCGGCTGTTCAGTCGCGGCTCCCTTGACCAACGGGTCGCCCAGGTGTTGCAGCGCACCGGCCTGGCACCACATTGCCTGGAACTGGAGGTCACCGAGAGCGCCGTCATGGACGATCCGGACCAGGCGCTGCAGATGTTGCAGCGCTTGCGCGCACTGGGCGTGCAACTGGCTATCGACGACTTCGGCACCGGCTATTCATCGCTGCAGCGCCTGAAAAACCTTCCGGTACACAAGCTGAAGATCGACCAGAGCTTCATTCGTGGCCTGCCGGAAGACGCCGACGACGCGGCGATTGCCAGCGCCGTGATTGCCTTGGGCCGCAGCCTGGGACTCAAGGTAGTCGCCGAAGGCGTGGAAACCACCGGCCAGCGCCTGTTCCTCCAGCAACTCGGCTGCGACATCGGCCAGGGCTACCTGTTCAGTCGCCCCCTGCCGGCTAGTCAACTGGTCAACAGCACCGACGTGGCGCACTGCACACGCTGAACGTGCCCGGCGCACAACAAATCACTCTTTAGTGTCATGGCCTGGCAATTTGCCGGAGATAGGCTATTGGCACAGAAATCGCAGCATGAAACGAACCGTTCGATGCAGTACCCCCCCTTTGCGGTGGCTGCCACACGGTCCAAAGCCTACTGCGGTGACTGCCCCAACCTCCGCAGAACATGGAACGCACAGGAGTAACGCGGCATGCAATTGTCTACCTTCACCCGCCCCCTGCTATGGCTTGGCATCGCCCTGCTAGGCGGTCTGGGACAAGCCTTTGCCAGCAACAACGGTACGCTGGAACTGATGCAGGTGAATGCCTGCCGCGCCACCAGCAGTCTGCTGCTGTACCGCGGCGAAGGCTTCCAGAAGGAACACGCCCAGCGCATGGAAGAAGACCTCAACGCCCTCACTCGGGCTCTTTCCGCGCTCCCTGAACAGCCCCAGGCACTGCGTGCCAGCCATCAGGAACTTGTTACCCAATTACGCCGCGGTGTTTCCTTTGGCCACAGCGAAGACGATATGCCCTGGCGTTATCCGGAAGAACTGGCCGGAGCCCTGCGTGGTTTCCTCACCGCCACCCGCAGTCAATATGTGGATGGCACCCCACCGGAAGCCGCCATCAAGGTCGAATACCTGGCCGTGCAGTACCTAAGCCGTGCCTACCTGGGTAACTTTGAAATTGCCCGCGAGCAACCGGATAACTACCTCGGCCAGGATGAGCGCATACTGCTGCCAGCCATCGAAAGCGAATTGGCTGAACTGGATGCCAAGAGCAATCCGGCAGTCGCCAAGCTGAAGACCCGCTGGCACTTCCTGAAGAACGCCCTGGGCGACATGAATAGCCAGAGCAACGCCCTGGTGAGCAGCTCCGGACGGCCCTTCGCCCCCATGGTGGTTGACCGCCATGCCCGCTCGCTGACCAACCAGTGGCTCAGCCTGCAACCGGTGCTTGCCAACAACGGCTACTAACAGACCGTTGCAAGCCAGCCAGTCTCCAGCCCGCCGTCCGGCGGGCTGCCTGTTTCAGACAGGCAAAAAAAACCCCAAGCTTCTATGGGGAGAGGGAAGCTCAGGGTTTAACTCTGGACCGCTAGGGCGTGGCCCAGATTCTGCCAACACTAAAAACACTGCCAGGAGCATCGAAGGCCTTCACCAAAGGCATTCAGTGAATCAGACGGCCTGACAACGCATTGGTTCAGCGAATGTTTAAATCAATTGGTTATTAAACATCCGCACCCTATGCAAAGAAGCGTTTTCAGTGTGCCTCGTCCCAGTTGTTGCCCACCCCGGCCTCGACCACCAGCGGTACGTCCAGCTCGGCGGCACCACTCATCAACGGCAGCAGCCCGGCCCTGAGTGCCTCGACCTGATCTTCGCGCACCTCCAGCACCAGTTCGTCGTGCACCTGCAGGATGACTTTCGCATCCAGGCCTGACTGCGGCAGCCAGCTGTCCACGGCGACCATCGCACGCTTCATGATGTCCGCCGCGGTGCCCTGCATCGGCGCGTTGATCGCCGTGCGCTCGGCGCCCTTGCGCAGGGCCGGGTTCTTCGCACGGATGTCCGGCAGGTACAGGCGACGGCCAAACAGGGTCTCGACATAGCCCTGCTGGCTGGCCTGCTCGCGGGTACGCTCCATGTAGGCCAGCACGCCGGGATAGCGGTGGAAATACACGTCGATATAGGCCTGCGCCTGCTTGCGGTCACAGCCGATCTGCTTGGCCAGGCCGAAGGCACTCATGCCGTAGATCAGACCGAAGTTGATCGCCTTGGCACTGCGCCTCTGGTCACTGCTGACCTGCTCCAGCGGCACGCCAAACACCTCGGCGGCGGTCGCCTTGTGCACGTCGCGGCCATGCCGGAAGGCATCCAGCAGGCCTTCATCCTGCGCCAGGTGAGCCATGATGCGCAGCTCGATCTGCGAATAGTCGGCGGCCAGCAGCTTGTAGCCCTTGGGCGCGACGAAGGCCTGGCGGATACGCCGGCCCTCGGCGGTGCGGATCGGGATGTTCTGCAGGTTCGGGTCGCTGGATGACAGGCGCCCGGTGGCCGTAACCGCCTGGTGGTAGCTGGTGTGGATGCGCCCGGTGCGCGGGTTGATCTGCTCCGGTAGGCGGTCGGTGTAGGTGCTCTTCAGCTTGCTCAGGGAGCGATACTCCATCAGCAGCTTGGGCAAGGCGTGCTCCTGCTCGGCCAACTCGGCAAGTACCGCCTCGGCGGTGGATGGCTGCCCGGTGGCCGTCTTGCTCAGCACCGGCAGGCCGAGCTTGTCGTAGAGGATCGCGCCGAGCTGCTTGGGTGAGCCGAGGTTGAACTCCTGGCCAGCCAGATCAAAGGCCTCACGTTCCAGGGCTACCAGGCGCTCGCCCAACTCGACGCTGTGCTCGCCAAGCAGCCGGGCATCCACCAACGCACCGTTGCGCTCGATACGCGCCAGCACCGGCACCAGCGGCATCTCGATGTCCTTGAGCACCTTGCTCAGGCTTGGCGTGGCCTGCAGCTTTTGCCACAGCGTCTGGTGCAGGCGCAGGGTCACGTCGGCATCTTCTGCCGCATAGGGCCCGGCCTGTTCCAGGGCGATCTGGTCGAAGGTCAGCTGCTTGGCACCCTTGCCGGCAATGTCCTCGAAGCGGATGGTGCTGTGCGCCAGGTACTTCTGCGCCAGGCTGTCCATATCGTGACGGGTCGCCGTGGCGTCGAGCACATAGGATTCGAGCATGGTGTCGAAAGCCACGCCCTGCACCTCGATCGGCGTGGTCGCGTGGGCCAGTACATTGATGTCGTACTTGGCGTGCTGGCCGACCTTGGCCTTGGCCGGGTCTTCGAGAATCGGCTTGAGCGCGCGCAGCACGGCGTCGCGGTCCAGCTGCGCCGGCACACCCATGTAGGCGTGGGCCAGCGGCACGTAGGCGGCCTCGCCCGCCTCAACGGCGAAGGACACGCCGACCACCTGGGCCTGCTGCGGATCGAGACTGGTGGTCTCGGTGTCGAAGGCGATCAGCTCGGCGGCTTCCAGCTTTTTCAGCCAGGCGTCGAAGCGCGCCTGCTCCAGCACCGTCTCGTAGCGCGATTCGCTGGCCGGTGCCACGGAGCTCTCAGCCGCAGCAGGCTCGGGCGCATCGAACAGGCCACCGCTCGGCGCCGGCACCGTGGCCGGACGGGCCTTGGGCTGCTGGCGCTGCAGCTCGTCGAGCCAGCCCTTGAACTCCAGTTCGCTATACAGGTTTACCAGCGCCGCACGGTCCGGTTCGCCGGGGTGCAGGTCGTCGACGCCGACGTCCAGCTCGACATCGGTCTTGATGGTCGCCAGCTGGTAGGACAGGAAGGCCATCTCCTTGTGCTCGGCGAGCTTGGCCGGCAGGGTCTTGGCGCCGCGGATCGGCAGCTCGGGGACCTTGTCCAGGCTGGCGTAGAGCACGTCGAGGCCGCCGCCGACGCCGACCAGCAGGCCCAACGCGGTCTTCTCGCCGACACCCGGCACACCGGGGATGTTGTCGACCTTGTCGCCCATCAGGGCCAGGTAGTCGATGATCAGCTCGGGGCCGACGCCGAATTTCTCGCGCACACCCTCGATGTCGTAGACGCTGCCAGTCATGGTGTTGACCAGGGTGACATGCGGGCAGACCAGCTGGGCCATGTCCTTGTCGCCGGTGGAAATCACCACGTCACGGCCCAGCGCGGCGGTCTGCCGGGCCAGGGTGCCGATCACGTCGTCGGCCTCCACACCTTCCACGCACAGCAGCGGGTAACCGAGGGCGCGTACAGCGGCATGCAGCGGCTCGACCTGGCCGCGCAGCTCCTCGGGCATCGGCGGGCGATGCGCCTTGTAGTGCTCGAACATCGCGTCGCGGAAGGTCGGACCCTTGGCGTCGAACACCACGGCGAAGGGGCTGTCCGGGTACTGCTTGCGCAGGCTCTTGAGCATGTTCAGCACGCCCTTCACCGCGCCGGTTTGCAGGCCCTTGGAGTTGGCCAGTGGCGGCAGGGCGTGGAAGGCGCGGTACAGGTAGGAGGAGCCGTCGACCAGAACAAGCGGAGCGTGGGACATGCGAAGAATCAACCTATTGGCAGGGGCTTGGCGCTAGAATCAGCATATCAGCCACAGAAAGGGACAAGGTTACCATGCGCACACTCCACCGCCTGACTCTCGCCGCCCTGCTGGCCTGCAGCCCGCTGCCGCTGCTCGCCGAAGACGCCCCCAGCGGCGAGCCGGAGGTCACCATCCGCCAGGAAGGCGACAAGACCATCCAGGAATACCGGGTCAATGGCTTCCTCTACGCCATCAAAGTCACGCCGAAAGGCGGCAAGCCCTATTTCCTGGTACGCGCCGATGGTGAAGCACACTGGATGCGCTCGGACAAGCCGGACATGCTGATCCCGCAATGGGAAATCTTCAGCTGGTAATGGCGCATGTCGGTTTACACCCCCCTGCAGCGTGATGTGCTGGAAGCGTTTCTCGCGCCCTACCGGCTTGGCCGGCTGAAAGCGTTCCGCGGTATCGCCGAAGGCACCGAGAACAGCAATTTCTTCGTCAGCCTGGAGGCCGGCGAATACGTGCTGACTCTGGTCGAGCGCGGCGAGCAGCACGATCTGCCCTTCGTGGTCGCGCTGCTCGCCCGCCTGCACCAGGCACATCTGCCGGTAGCTTTTGCCATCCCTGCCGCTGACGGCCAGGCACTGCGCGAACTGGCCGGCAAGCCGGCCTTGCTCCAGCCACGCCTACCGGGACGCCACGTGCAACAGGCCAATGCCCAGCACTGCAGGGAAATCGGTGGTTTTCTCGCACGCCTGCACCTGGCTACTGCCACAGCGCCGCTGCACAAACCCAGCGACCGCGACCTGAACTGGATGCACGCAGCAGGCCTGCAGCGGCTACCACAGCTGTCAGGCCAGGCCCGCTCACTGCTGCAAGACAGCCTGGCCGAACTGCCGGGCCTGGCCAGCGTGCTGGGTGAACTGCCGCAGGCCAACCTGCATGCCGATCTGTTCCGCGACAACGTGTTGTTCGACGGCAACCAGCTGTCCGGGGTTATCGATTTCTACAACGCCTGCAGCGGCCCGATGCTTTACGACCTGGCCATCGCCCTGAATGACTGGTGCAGTCGCGCCGACGGCAGCCTCGATCACGCCCTGAGCCAGGCCCTGCTGGCCGGCTATGCCGTTGTACGGCCCCTGCACAGCGACGAGGTCACGTACTGGCCGCGCATGCTGCGCCTGGCCTGCCTGCGTTTCTGGCTCTCCCGTCTGCTGGCTGCGGAGCAACCCAGGAGCGCGGCGGTGCTGGTCAAGGACCCGGCAGAGTTCCAGCAACGCCTGGCGCAACGTTTTGCCAGCGCCCCGCCCAACCTGCCGCTGGCCTTGTAACTAACCGGCGCTCTGCGGCCGATAGCCGAGGCGTACGCCGCCCCAGTGACGCCCGTTGACCCACAGCGGCACCGACAGATCGTGCATCAGCTCGCCGGTATCGCGGCTGTAGGTCTGCAGGAGCAGACGCTGCTGGTGGCTGCCGCAGCGCCGTCCGGTTCGGTCATTGAACAGGCGCTTGCTCCGGCAACGCAGCATATCCTGCGCCAGGTCACCCGTTGGTGGCTGGGCAAAGGCCTGGTTATGGGTCGGCACATAGCCTTCTGGCGTCGTGGCGATGGCATAGACCAGCGCCGGATGGCGGTCCAGCAACGGCTCCTGCAAGGCAGGCAGCACCTCATCGGTATAGGCATCGAAACGACTGTGGAAGCGGGCCGGCTGGCTACCGGGAATTGCCTGTAGCTGGCGATCAAACAGCTCCGCCGCACTGATCCGACCACTCGCCAGATCAGCCTCGAAGCGTGTTGCGATGGCTCGGGCAGCCTGTTCGGCCAGCTCCAGCATGCCCTGGTGATAGTCATCCAGGGCCACCGCTGCCAACTGTTCACTGCTCTGCTCGGCAGCATCCAGCAAGCGCTGCGCCGCCTCGGCCAACTGGCTGATCTGGGTGCGGCTGGCAGTGCTGTCCTCGCGCAACAGGCGGAGGTTTTCCCCCTGTTGCTGCAGGCGCCGCTGGCTATCCGCGCTGGCCTGCGCGATACCGGCCACTTCACCTTGCAGCGCCTGGCCGTGCTCGGCTATTTCCAGCAATTGCTGGCTGGCCACACCTACCTCCTGCGCCGCCTGCGACAAAGCACTACCCTGCGCCTGGATATGCGCGGCCACTGCCGCACTCTGCTCACTAATCGCCGCACTCATGCGGGCCACCTCGGCACTGGCAGCGCTGGTATGCCCGGCCAGGCTACGCACCTCGTCCGCCACCACGGCGAAGCCACGCCCCAGGTCACCGGCCCGGGCCGCCTCGATGGCCGCGTTCAGCGCCAGCAGGTTGGTCTGGCTGGCTATCGCGCCGATCCGTGCAGTGAGCTCACGAATTTGCCCGCTACGCTCGGTCAGCTCGCCAATCAATCCTTCACTCTGCCCGCTCTGGCTGGCCAGATGCTGCATACTCTGGCTGGCCTGCTGCAACAGCTGACGGGCCGCATCACTCTGTAGGCTGACCTGCTCAACCTGGCGCGCCGCCGTGGCCGCATTATCTGCCTGCAACAGGCCGCTCTGGGACAGTAGATCGGCCACACCACTGGCCTCGCTGGCCTGCTGCACCTGTTGCTGGCTGCGCACCGCCAGCTGCTGGGCAATAAAAGCCAGTTCCGCGGCCGCCAGGGCATTGCGGCTGGTGCTCTGCGACAGGCTGCGACTGAGCTGCTGCAGGGCACCCTCTTCGGCCGGTACCGGCGTCTCGACACATCCCTCCTCGTGACGCTGCCAGGGCCCGAGCCAGGGCCACAGGGCCAGCAGCAGGTAGGACGGCAGGCTGACATACCAGGGCAACTGGAACTGCAGGTAAAGCAGCATCAACCCAGCCAAAGCCAGGGCATGAATCAGGCAGGACCAGGGGTAGCGGACAAACGCCGAACGCATCGGATACCTCGCAGTGCCAGGAGCGCAAGCAGCCCGGCAACGATCAACACCCGGGCCTGCTAAGCATAGACACCACTGTAACGGTCAGGCAGCGGCAAACTGAACCCTGCCTCAGTCGTAGAGCAGTCCTGGGCGACCTTGCATCGCCCAGGACGGCATGACTCACACCGCCTCTTCCGCCATGGCTTGCTGGATAGCGCGCTTGCGGCGCTCCTCGGCGCGCCGGGTGAAGTACCAGGCCACGAAGGTGAACAGCGAAACCGAGAGCAGGATGAGACTGGCCACCGCGTTGATCTCCGGCTTGACCCCCAGACGCACGGCAGAGAACACCTCCATCGGCAGGGTAGTGGCACCAGGGCCGGACACGAAGCTGGCCAGCACCAGGTCATCCAGCGACAGGGCAAAGGACATCATGGCCCCGGCCGCCAGCGATGGCGCGATCATCGGAATGGTGATCAGGAAGAACACTTTCCACGGCTTGGCACCGAGGTCCATGGCCGCTTCCTCGATCGACAGGTCCAGCTCGCGCAGGCGCGCCGAGACGATCACCGCGACATACGCCGAGCAGAAGGTGGTGTGGGCAATCCAGATGGTCAGCAGGCCACGCTGCGCCGGCCAACCGATCAGTTGCGCCATGGCCACGAAGAGCAGCAGCAGCGACAGACCGGTGATCACTTCCGGCATGACCAGCGGTGCGGTGACCAGGCCGCCGAACAGCGTGCGGCCCTTGAAGCGGGTCACCCGGGTCAGCACGAAGGCTGCCAGGGTGCCCAGCGCGGTGGCGGCGACGGCCGTGTACAGAGCCACTTCCAGCGAGCGCAACACCGAGCCAATCAACTGGCTGTTGTCGAGCAGGCCGAAGTACCACTTCATCGACCAGCCACCCCACACGGTCACCAGCTTGGAGGCGTTGAACGAGTAGATGACCATGATCAGCATGGGCAGGTAGATGAACAGCAACCCGACCCACAGCATGGTGGAGGAGAAGCTCCAGCGTTTCATGCGCGCTCCTCCATGTCCTTGGCCCGGCGTGAGGATTGAGAGCCGGTTGAACCGAGGCTACGGTACGGCGACTTCATGGCAGTCATGCTCTGCCCTCCATTTCCTTGGCCTGGTTACGGTTGAACAGGATGATCGGCACCAGCAGGATCGCCAGCATGACCACCGCCAGGGCGGATGCCACCGGCCAGTCGCGGTTGTTGAAGAACTCCTGCCACAGTACCTTGCCGATCATCAGCGTCTCCGGCCCGCCAAGCAGCTCGGGGATGACGAACTCACCCACCACCGGGATGAACACCAGCATGCAGCCGGCGATGATGCCGTTCTTCGATAGCGGCACGGTGATACGCCAAAAACTGTTGAAGTTGCGCGAACCGAGATCAGCCGCCGCCTCCAGCAGGCTCTGGTCATGCTTGACCAGGTTGGCATACAGCGGCAACACCATGAACGGCAGGTACGAGTAGACAATGCCGATATACACGGCCAGGTTGGTATTGAGGATCTGCAGCGGTTCGCTGATCAGTCCCAAGCCCATCAACAGGCTGTTGAGCAGACCGTTATTGCTGAGAATGCCCATCCAGGCGTAGACACGGATCAGGATGGCCGTCCAGGTCGGCATCATGATCAGCAACAGGTAGACGGTCTGCATTTCCTTGGGCGCCCGGGCAATGGCATAGGCCATCGGGTAGCCGATCAACAGGCAGAGCAGGGTGCTGACGAAGGCAATCTTCAGCGACCCCAGGTAGGCTGCCAGATACAGTGCGTCCTCGCTGAGGAATACGTAGTTGCCGAAGTTGAGCAGGATGGTCAGCTGGTTATCGGCCCAGCTGAACACGTCGGTATAGGGGGGAATGGCCACATCTGCTTCGGCAAAGCTGATCTTCAGGACGATGAAGAACGGCAGCAGAAAGAACAGGAACAGCCAGACGAAGGGCACGCCGATCACCGCATGCCGCCCCTTGGGCAGATAGCGCTTGAGCTTGCTCAGTTTCATGATTGCAGTACCACGCCGCTGTCGTCTTCCCAGTACACCACCACCGGATCATCCCAGGTCGGACGCTTGCCACGGCGCTCGGCATTGGCGATGAAGCACTGCACGACCTGACCCGAGCCCAGCTTGACGAAGTACACCGAGTGGCCGCCCAGGTAGGCGATATCGTGCACGTGGCCCGCGCACCAGTTGTACTGCGGATGCTCATGCTCAGCCGGCAAGCTGGTGGCCATCAGCAGTTTTTCCGGGCGCAGGGCATAGGTGAGATGCCGGTCTTCGGCACGCGTGGAAATACCATGGCCGATATAGATCGGCTGGTCCAACTGGGGGCAGTTGATGATCGCGTGGTCCGCATCGTCGGTGGTGATCTCCCCTTCGAACAGGTTGACGTTGCCGATGAATTCGCAAACCAGCCGGCTGGCCGGTGTCTCGTAGATATCCACCGGGCTGCCGATCTGCGCAATCCAGCCGTGGTGCATGATGGCGATACGCTGGGCCATGGTCATGGCTTCTTCCTGATCGTGGGTCACCATCACGCAGGTCACGCCGACCCGCTCGATGATCTCCACCAGCTCCAGCTGCATCTGCGAGCGCAGCTTCTTGTCCAGCGCGCCCATCGGCTCATCGAGCAGCAGCAGCTTGGGGCGCTTGGCCAGCGAGCGGGCCAGGGCCACGCGCTGACGCTGGCCGCCGGACAGCTGGTGCGGCTTGCGCTTGGCGTACTGGGTCATGTGCACCAGCTTGAGCATCTCCGCCACGCGCGCATCGATCTCGGCCTGTGGCAGCTTGTCCTGCTTGAGGCCGAAAGCAATGTTCTGCGCCACGCTCATATGCGGGAACAGCGCATAGGACTGGAACATCATGTTGATCGGCCGCTCATAGGGCGGCAGATCGGTAATGTCCTCGCCATCAAGGAAAATACGTCCCTCGGTAGGGCGTTCGAAGCCGGCCAGCATGCGCAGCAGGGTCGACTTGCCTGAACCCGAGCCACCCAGCAGCGCAAAGATCTCGCCCTTGTTGATGGTCAGCGAGACTTCCTCGACGGCCACCGTCTCGTCGAACTTCTTGGTCACCCGCTCGATCTTGACCAGCACCTCCTTGGGTTGCTGGGCGCCCTCGAGGGCTTTCTTGTAGGCACTGGAGGCAACAGCCATGAATTGGAACTCCCGAAGAAATACGGCCCGGCCATGGCCGGGCAACACTGTCACTTGCCCGACTTGACCTTGGTCCAGGCGCGGGTCATCTGGCGCTGTACCTTGGGCGGTAGCTCGGCGGAGATGTACAAATTATCCAGCACCGCTTGCGGAGGGTAAACGGACTCGTTGCTTTTCAGCTGCGGATCCATGAACTCACCGGCAGCCAGGTTGGGGTTGGCATAGCCGACATAGTCGCTCACCTGGGCAATCACCTTGGGTTCCAGCAGGTAATTGAGAAAGGCATGGGCCTCGGCCACGTTGCTGGCATCCGCCGGAATGGCCAGCAAGTCGAACCACAGGTTGGCGCCTTCGCGGGGGATACTGAAAGCAATCTCCACGCCCTTGCCGGCCTCCTCGGCGCGGTCGGCGGCCTGCAACACGTCACCGGAGAAGCCGACGGCTACGCAGATGTTGCCGTTGGCCAGGTCGCCGATGTACTTGGAGCTGTGGAAATAACGCACATGCGGACGTACAGCCAGCAGCAACTGCTCAGCCCGTGCATGGTCGGCAGCGGCGTGGCTGTTGGGGTCCAGCCCCAGGTAGTTGAGCGCTGCGGGAATCATCTCGTCGGCGGAATCGAGGAAGGACACGCCGCAACTGGCCAGCTTGGCCATATTCGCCGGGTCGAAGACCACCGCCCAGGAATCAATTTCGTCGACACCGAGGACTTCCTTGACCTTGGCCACGTTGTAACCAATGCCATTGGTTCCCCACAAATAGGGCACCGCATAGCGGTTGTCCGGGTCATTGACCTGCAGCTGCTTGAGCAACTGCGGATCGAGATGCTGCCAGTTGGGCAGCAGACTGCGGTCGAGCGCCTGGAAGGCACCCGCCTTGATCTGCTTGCCGAGGAAATGGTTAGAGGGCACCACCACGTCATAACCACTGCGGCCAGCCAGCAACTTGCCTTCCAGGGTTTCGTTGGAGTCGAACACGTCGTATACCGGCTTGATCCCGGTGGCCTTTTCGAAGTCCTCCAGGGTGGTCTCGCCGATATAGTCGCTCCAGTTGTACACATGCACGCTGGAGGCTGCCTGTGCGCCGACTGCCAGGCCGAGGCCTGTCAGCAACCCCAGCAGTTGCTTGCCGATACGAGTGATCATGGAGTTGCCCTCTTGTTGTAGGAATACGGGGAAAACCGCGGCAACAGACCGGCCTGCCGCCACGCACGGGCGGTATCCAGACGGATGGACTGCAGCATGCGGCCTCCTCGGCCCGGGCTAACCCCGGGCCGTGCGGGTTGTCCCTGGCGGGACAGACCCGCCAGGCCTGTCGCGGGTTACTTGCCGGACTTGATGGTGGTCCAGCTACGGGTCATTTGGCGCTGCACCTTGGCCGGCAGGTCCGGGAAGGTGTAGATCTTGGCCATGGTTGCCGCATCCGGGTAGATGCCCGGGTCGTTGCGGATCGCCTCGTCAAGCAGCGGGGTCGCCGCGGCATTGCCGTTGGGGAACTGCACGTAGTTGGTGATCTCGGCCATGATTTCCGGCTGCATCAGGAAATCGAGGAAGGCATGTGCGCCCGCGACATTCTTGGCATCGGCGGGGATGGCCAGCATGTCAAAGAAGCTGCCGGCACCTTCCTTGGGAATCACATACTGGATGTTCACGCCGTTCTTGGCCTCCTCGGCGCGCGACTTGGACTGATAGAGGTCACCCGAATAGCCAATCGCTACGCAGATGTTGCCGTTGGCCAGGTCGCCGATGTACTTGGAGCTGTGGAAGTAGGCGGTGTCCTTGCGGATGGAGAGGAACAGCTCCTCGGCCTTCTTCAGCTCGGCCGGTTTCTCGCTGGTCGGGCTGTAACCCAGGTAGTTCAGAGCCGCCGGGAGGATTTCGGTCGGCGAGTCGAGGAAGGACACCCCACATTCCTTCAGCTTGGCCATGTTTTCCGGCTTGAACACCAGGTCCCAGGAATCCACCGGCGCGCTGTCGCCCAGCACGGCCTTGACCTTGTCGACGTTGTAACCAATGCCGATGGTGCCCCACATGTAGGGGATCGAGTACTGGTTACCCGGATCGCTGGGCTCCAGCGCCTTGAGCAGGTTCTCGTCAAGGTTCTTCCAGTTCGCCAGCTTGCTGCGATCGAGCTTCTGGAACACACCGGCCTTGATCTGCTTGGCCAGGAAGGGGTTGGACGGCACTACCAGGTCATAGCCGGAGCTACCGGCGAGCAGCTTGGCTTCCAGCACCTCATTGCTGTCAAAGACGTCGTAGACCACCTTGATGCCGCTCTGCTTCTCGAACTTGCTCAGGGTGTCCGGGGCGATGTAGTCGGACCAGTTGTATACGTGCAGCACCTTGCCATCGGCCTGCGCCATGGCACTGACACCAGCCGCCAGGCCGAGGGCCAGCAGGGTCTTAGCAAAAGTCTTGGTCATGCGGGGTAGCTCCATTGTCATTGGAAGTATCCAGGGGTGCGCCAGATGGCGACACACCCTCCGGTGAGCCTAGCCAAGGCACGGGGTCAAGTCTGGCAAGCAATGCCCGCCCACTCAAGCCCGCGCCTGCACCTCGGCCAAGGTCAGATCCAGGCACAGGCGCGCCTTGGCCACCAGTTCATCGATTTCCGCCGGGCTGATCACCAGCGGCGGGGCAATGATCATGGTGTCGCCTACAGCGCGCATGATCAGGCCATTGGCGAAACAATGCCCACGACAGATCATGCCCACTGCCCAGTCCGCCGGGTAACGCTTACGCTGCGCCTTGTCCTGCACCAGCTCGATGGCACCGAGCAGGCCCAAACCACGCACCTCACCCACCAGCGGATGGTCGGCAAGCTCACGCAAACGAGCCTGCAAATACGGTGCCGTTTCTGCCTTGACCCGGGCCACTACCCCCTCGTCACGGAGAATGCGCAGGTTGGCCAAGGCCACCGCCGCCGCCACGGGATGCCCGGAGTAGGTAAAGCCATGGTTGAAATCACCGGCCTGGTTGATGACTTCGAATACCTTGTCGCTGACGATCAACCCGCCCATCGGCACATAGCCGGAGGTCAGGCCCTTGGCGATGGTCATCAAGTCGGGCTGGTTGCCGTAGTAGTCGCTGCCGAACCATTCGCCAGTCCGACCAAACCCACAGATCACCTCGTCGGCAACGAACAGGATGTCGTAGCGCGCCAACACCTCGCGGATACGCGGCCAGTAGCTGTCCGGTGGAATGATCACGCCACCCGCGCCCTGCACCGGCTCGGCGATAAAGGCGGCGACCTTGTCCTCACCTACTTCGAGAATCTTCTTCTCCAGCTGGTCGGCGGCCCAGATGCCGAACTCATCCGGGGTCATCTCGCCGCCCTCGCCGAACCAGTAAGGCTGCGGGATATGCACGATGCCGGGAATCGGCAGGTCACCCTGCTCATGCATGTACTTCATACCGCCCAGGCTGGCCCCCGCCACGGTAGAGCCGTGGTAGGCGTTCTCGCGGGCAATGATTACCTTCTTCTGCGGCTGGCCCTTGGCTGCCCAGTAATGGCGCACCAGACGCAGCATGGTGTCGTTGCCTTCCGAACCGCCCCCCGTGAAGAACACATGGTTCATGCCCGGCGGGGCAATCTCGGCAATCGCCTTGGCCAACTCCAGTACCGGCGGGTGGGCCGTCTGGAAAAAGGTGTTGTAGAAGGGCAGCTCGCGCATCTGCGCGGCGGCCGCTTCGACCAGCTCCTCGCGTCCGTAGCCGACCGCTACGCACCACAGCCCGGCCATGCCATCGAGGATCTTGTGACCCTCGCTATCCCACAGGTACACACCATCGGCCTTGGTGATGATGCGCGGGCCCTTTTCGGCCAGCTGCTGGTAGTCGCTGAACGGAGCCAGGTGATGGGCACGACTCATGGCCTGCCACGCCTGGGTTTGCTGGGAATTGCTCGCTTGCATGCTTGTGGCACCTATACGACTGAGGCCCTGTGGCCCGCGGTTGGAATGGCTGGCGCGTTACACCGACAACAGGAGGAATTCACGCTCCCATGAGCTGATGACCCGCTTGAAGTTCTCGTGCTCGGCACGCTTGACCGCTACATAGCCACGCAGGAACTTCTCGCCGAGGTACTTCTCGGCATCCTTGCAGGCTTCCATGCGTTCCAGGGCCTGCTCGATGGTCAGCGGCAGGCGCAGGTTGCGCCGCTCGTAGCCGCGCCCCTTGACCGGCGCACTGGGGCGCACACCCTCGACCATGCCGATGTAGCCACACAGCAGGGTGGCAGCGAGCACCAGATAAGGGTTGGCATCGGCCCCGGCCAGGCGGTTTTCCACCCGGCGGTTCTGCGGGTTGGCTTCGGGCACACGCAGGCCTACGGTGCGGTTCTCTTCGCCCCACTCGACGTTCACCGGCGCCGAGGTGTCGGGCAGGAAGCGGCGGAACGAGTTGACGTTGGGGGCGAACAGCGGCAACAACTCGGGGATGTACTTCTGCAGACCACCGATATGGTTGAGGAACAGCTCACTCATGCTGCCGTCGTCATTGGAGAAGATGTTCTTGCCGGTTTTCAGATCCACCACGCTCTGGTGGATATGCATGGCACTGCCGGGCTGATCGGTGATCGGCTTGGCCATGAAGGTCGCCGCCACGTCGTGCTTGAGCGCCGCCTCACGCATGGTGCGCTTGAATACCAGGATCTGATCGGCCAGGTGCAGCGCATCACCATGCCGGAAGTTGATCTCCATCTGCGCCGGACCTTCCTCGTGGATCAGCGTATCCAGATCCAGGCCCTGCAGCTCGCACCAGTCGTACATGTCCTCGAACAGCGGGTCGAACTCGTTGGCGGCATCGATGGAAAAACTCTGCCGGCCGGTTTCCGGACGCCCGGAACGGCCCACCGGCGCCTCCAGCGGGAAATCCGGGTCGGCGCAGCGCTTGGTCAGGTAGAACTCCATTTCCGGCGCGACAATCGGCTTCCAGCCCTTGTCGGCATACAGCTTGAGCACGTTCTTGAGGATGTTGCGCGGCGACAGCTCGATGGGGTTGCCCTGCTTGTCGAAGGTGTCGTGAATGACCATGGCGGTCGGCTCCACCGCCCAGGGCACCAGGAATACGGCCGCCGGATCAGGACGGCAGAACATGTCGATGTCGGCTTCATCGAGCAGGTCGTAGTAGATGTCGTCCTCCACGTAGTCGCCGGTCACCGTCTGCAGCAGCACACTCTCCGGCAGGCGCATGCCCTTCTCGTCGAGGAACTTGTTGGTGGGCGAGATCTTGCCGCGGGCAATCCCGGTCAGGTCGCTGATCAGGCACTCGACTTCGGTGATCTTGCGTTCTTTCAGCCAGCTGGTCAGCTGGTCAAGCTTGGCGCTCATACAAACCTCGGTTGGAAAGAGAAACCGCCCTGCGCGGTTCCTCAGCGTTGTTTCTGACGCATCCGGCAGGCCTCGGCAAACGCCTGAAAAATAGCCAGGGACTGCGGATTGGACTGCATTTGCCATTCCAGGTGCCACTGTACGCCGAGCAAAAAGCCCTGCGTCGGATCCAGCGCCACGGCCTCGATCAGGCCGTCCGGAGCACGCCCCTCAATCCGCAGCGCGGGCGCCAGGCGGTCGATACCCTGGCCGTGCAGCGAATTGACCGGAAATTCCACAGGCAATCCCAGGCTAGCCAACAGCCCGCCCGGCTGCACCTGCAGCGCATGACGCGCGGCGTACTGCAGCGCCGCATCTGCCTCGGCCGGCTCACGGTGCTCGAGCAGCCCAGGCAGCCGATACAGGGCGGGATGCAGACTGCCGCCCAGCGCCACGTTGATTTCCTGGAAACCACGGCAGATACCCAGCAGCGGCACACCAGCGGCACAGGCCGCACGGATCAAGGGCAAGGTGGTGTGGTCGCGGGCCGGATCGCTGCAGCCCTGCGCGCTGTCGGCAGGCCCGCTATAGTGATGGGGTTCGATATTGCTCGGCGAGCCGGTGAGCAGCAGGCCATCCACCTGCGCCAACAGGCTTTCGCTACTCACGGCATGCCCCAGGGCCGGCAGAATCAACGGCAGTCCGCCGACCGCGAGAATGGCCTGCAGGTACTTGTCGCCGGCGATATGGTAGGGGTGCAGGCCGACCTGGCGAATGCAGGCGACGACCCCGATGACTGGCATGACGGCCATGGGCTTTACCCGTTTTATTGCTGTTATGGGCTGCGACCGAGAGTAGCCTTGTTCATTTTTTTACACAATAGGGCTGTAAAAAATCAAACACAGGCCACTGAGCAACGCATGACAGCCGCCTTTGCACGACCCTGGACGCCCCATAAAAGGCCGCAACGCACCAAAAAAGAGCAAAACAGGGCGCTATTGACAGCCTAGGGGCTTTAAGATTGACTCACTGCATCAGCAGTGCGTGATTGATATTTTTAACAAGAAAGGTGTTGCATCATGTCGGTACCCCCGAGTGCCGTTACGCTCAATGAAGCGAACGAGTTCCTTAAGGAACATCCTGAGGTGCAGTTCGTCGACCTGCTTATTGCAGACATGAACGGCGTGGTGCGCGGCAAGCGCATCGAACGCGCCAGCCTGCACAAGGTATATGCCAAGGGCATCAACCTGCCCGCCTCGATCTTTGCCCTCGACATCAATGGTTCTACAGTAGAAAGCACCGGACTGGGCCTGGACATCGGCGATGCCGACCGGGTCTGCTTTCCCATCCCCAACACCCTGAGCAACGAACCCTGGCAGAAGCGTCCGACCGCCCAGCTGCTGATGACCATGCACGAGCTGGATGGCGCACCCTTCTTCGCCGACCCGCGCGAAGTCCTGCGCCAGGTCGTGGAGAAGTTCGACGCGCTGGGCCTGACCATCTGCGCCGCCTTCGAAATCGAGTTCTACCTGATCGACCAGGAGAACGTGAACGGCCGTCCGCAGCCGCCACGCTCACCGCTGTCGGGCAAGCGCCCGCAGTCGACCCAGGTGTACCTGATCGACGACCTCGACGAATATGCCGACTGCCTGCAGGACATCCTCGAAGCCGCCAAGGAACAGGGCATCCCGGCTGACGCCATCGTCAAGGAAAGTGCTCCGGCGCAGTTCGAGGTCAACCTGCACCACGTGCCGGATGCCATCAAGGCCTGCGACCACGCCCTGCTCCTCAAGCGCCTGATCAAGAACATCGCCTACGACCATGAAATGGATACCACCTTCATGGCCAAGCCCTACCCGGGCCAGGCCGGCAACGGCCTACATGTGCACATCTCGCTGATCGACAAGAAGACCGGCAAGAACATCTTTGCCAGCGAAGACCCCCTGCAAAACACCGCGCTGCGACATGCCATCGGCGGCGTGCTGGAGACCCTGCCCGCCTCGATGGCCTTCCTCTGCCCCAACGTCAACTCCTACCGCCGCTTCGGCGCGCAGTTCTACGTGCCCAACGCGCCGAGCTGGGGCCTGGACAACCGCACCGTAGCCCTGCGCGTACCGACCGGCAGTGCCGATGCAATTCGCCTGGAGCACCGCGTGGCCGGCGCCGATGCCAACCCCTACCTGATGATGGCGGCTATCCTCGCTGGCGTGCACCACGGCCTGACCCGGCAGATCGACCCGGGCGAACCGATCGAGGGCAACTCCTACGAGCAGCTGGAGCAGAGCCTGCCCAACAACCTGCGCGACGCCTTGCGCGAACTGGACGACAGCGAAGTGCTCAACCAGTACATCGATCCGAAGTACATTGATATCTTCGTCGCCTGCAAGGAAGCCGAACTGCAGGAGTTCGAGACCACCATCTCCGACCTCGAGTACAACTGGTACCTGCACACCGTATAGGGTGACTTGCCCTGTGGCACCGGCCTGGCGTCCAATAGCAGGCCGTTGCCCCGGAGCCTTGCATGTCCCGTTCCAGCTCACCACGCAAGCCGCGCGCCAGCAGCCAGGCACGCATCGCCACGATCCTCAACGCAGCCCGCAGCCTGCTCGCCGAGCAGGGCGTGGCGGCGCTGACCATCTATGCCGTGGCCGAGCGTGCGGGCATCCCACCCTCCTCGGTGTACCACTTCTTCGCCAGCGTACCGGCGCTCCTCGAAGCATTGACCCGCGAGGTGCATGCGGCCTTTCGCGGCTGCCTGGAACAGCCCGTGGCGCATGACACACTGCACAGCTGGCATGACCTGGCGCGCATCGTCGAGCAGCGTATGTTGGCCATCTATGCGACCGACAGCGCCGCGCGCCAGCTGATCCTCACCCAGCACGGCCTGGCCGAACTGACCCTGGCTGACCAGCAGCACGACCTGGAGCTGGGCCAACGCCTGCAGGCGTTGTTCAACCGTCACTTCCCGCTGCCCCAGCTACCCGATGAGGTGGATGTGTTCGCCCTGGCCATGGAGCTGGGTGACCGTGTGTATGCACGCTCGGTACAACTGCACGGGCAGATCACTCCGCGCCTGGCCAGCGAGGGCATGCGGGTGTTTGAAGCCTATCTGGGCCTGTACCTGCCGGCGGCGCTGCCGCGGCGCAGCGCGCCGCTGTCAGACTGACGCCAGCCCCTGGCGCGGACGAAACACCAGGAAGCGCGCCAGCTCGGCCAGCGGCAAGGCGCGACTGATCAGATAGCCCTGCACCTGATCGCAGCCAAACTGGCGCAACAACTCCAGTTGCGCCGGCAGTTCGACACCTTCGGCTACCACCTGCAGGTCAAGGTTGTGCGCCAGGTTGATCATCGCCTGCAGCAGGCGGCGCTTTTCCGCATGCTCCTGCAGCCCGGCCACGAAGCCCTTGTCGATCTTCAGCAGGGCAATCGGCAGGCTGGCCAGGTGCTGGAAGGACGAGAAACCGGTGCCGAAGTCATCCAGGGCAAAGCGCACGCCCAGCTCGCCCAGGGCATCCATGGTCTGCCGCACCTGATCGCTGCGGCGCATCACTGCGGTCTCGGTCAGTTCGAACTCCAGCCAGCGTGCATCCACGCCACGCTCATCGAGCAGGCGGCGCAGGGTGGCCAGCAGCTGGCTGTCCTGGAATTGGCGGAACGACAGATTGACCGCCATGTGCAACGGCGCCAGGCCGCGCCCCAACAGCCACTGCATGTCGCGCATGGCACGAGCCATCACCCAGTAGCCCAGCGGCACGATCATGCCGCTTTCCTCGGCCAGCGGCACGAACTGGTCGGGGCCGAGCAGGCCCAGCTCCGGGTGCTGCCAGCGCACCAGCGCCTCCAGACCCACCACCTGCTGGCTGTGCAGACACAGGCGCGGTTGGTAATGCAGCTGCAGCTCATCACGCCGCAGGGCTCGGCGCAATTCGCTTTCACGCTCGGCCTGGCTGCGCCGCCCCAGCACACTGCGCTCGTCATACAACTGGTAGGTACAGCCCTGGCTGGCCTTGGCCTGCTGCATGGCCAGCTGGGCATGCCAGAGCAGCTGATCGGCACTTTGTCCGGCGCGCGCCTGGGCCAGGCCCAGGCTGCAGCCAAGCAACAGGGTCTCGCCATCCAGCCAGTAGGGCTCGGCCAGTTGTGCGGTGATCTGCTCGCCGAGTTGCTGGGCACGTTGACTATCCGCCCCCCCCTGCAGCAACAGGGCAAATTCGTCACCGCCGAGCCGCGCCAGTTGCTCGCCCGGCTGCAACTGGCTGCTCAGGCGTGCCACCACCTGCTGGATCAGCCGGTCACCGGCTTGCTGGCCCAGGCTGTCATTGGCATAGCGGAAATTGTCCAGATCGAGAAAGCCCAACAGCACCTGGCCCGGTGCCGCCGCCAAACGCAGCCCCAGCAGGCGATGAAAGCCCTGGCGGTTGGCAATCCCGGTCAGCGCATCCTGCTCGGTGAGCTGTTGCAAACGCCGGCTCAGCGCGTGGCGCTCCACCACATGCTGCAGGCTGCGCTGCAACAGGCTGGCGCTCAGCTCCTTGCGGTACAACCAGTCGCCCTGCACAGGTGGCGGCTGGTCAGCCTCCAGCAACTGGATCAGCGGCAAGCTGCAGCGGCCGGCAGGCGGTTGCAACGCAGGCGTGGCCAACAATACCTGCGCCAGCGGCGATAGGTCTTCGTCCACGCACAGGGCACAGGCGGCACTCCAGGACGGCGCACTGATCAGCTGCACCTGCCCCTGCAACGCCTGCACGCAGGCACGCAGCGACACCAGCCAGTGATCTTCACTGGCCAGCAGCAGCACACGCAGTGGATAGTCGCGAGCCAGCACCTGAACCTTCCCCGGGGACTACAGCAAAAAAGTGCCATTCCTCGGCCTGTACGCGCCGTTTTGCGGCGTCTATGCGGGCAACTCATCCGGTGCGGCCCGGCCCGCCACCTCGCGGCAGGCTGCACAAGCCTACCGGATTCTGCGCATTCGCCAAGGCTGGCGCAGTGCCACCCCGCCGCGCAGCGCCGCCGCCCGGTCAGCCTGTTAGAATGCCGCCCCGTTGTGAGGTAAGCGCATGTCCCGACTCAATCCCCGTCAGCAGGAAGCCGTCAACTACATCAGTGGCCCGCTGCTGGTGCTGGCTGGTGCCGGCTCCGGCAAGACCAGCGTGATCACCCGCAAGATCGCCTATCTGGTGCAGCACTGTGGCATCCAGGCCCGCCACATCGTCGCCCTGACCTTTACCAACAAGGCTGCACGGGAGATGAAGGATCGCGTCGGCAGCCTGCTCAAGGGGGCTGCGGCACGCGGCCTGACGGTGTCGACCTTCCACAACCTGGGCATGAACATCATCCGCAAGGAATACGCACGGCTGGGCTACAAGCCAGGCTTCTCGATCTTCGATGACGGCGATATCAAGGCCCTGCTCACCGACATCATGCAAAAGGAATACGCTGGCGATGACGGCGTCGACGAAATCAAGCAGTACATCGACAGCTGGAAGAACGACCTGATCCTGCCCGACGAGGCGCTGGCCAACGCCCGCGGCCCCAAGGAGCAGACCGCCGCCATCGTCTACCTGCACTATCAGCGCACGCTCAAGGCGTACAACGCGGTGGACTTCAACGACCTGATTCTGCTGCCGGTCAAGCTGTTCCAGGAGCACGCCGACATCCTGGAAAAATGGCAGCAGCGCATCCGCTACCTGCTGGTCGACGAATACCAGGACACCAACACCAGCCAGTACCTGCTGGTCAAACAGCTGGTCGGACAGCGCTGCCAGTTCACCGTGGTTGGCGACGACGACCAGTCGATCTACGCCTGGCGGGGCGCGCGCCCGGAAAACCTGATGCGCTTGAAGGAAGACTACCCCTCGTTAAAGGTGGTGATGCTCGAGCAGAACTACCGCTCCACCAGCCGCATCCTCAAGTGCGCCAACGTGCTGATTGCCAACAACCCGCACGTATTCGAGAAACAGCTCTGGTCGGAGATGGGCCACGGCGACGAGATCCGTGTGATCCGTACGCGCAACGAGGAAGCCGAGTGCGAGCGCGTGGCCCTGGAAATCCTCACCGAACACCTGCGCACCCAGCGCCCGTACAGCGATTTCGCCATCCTCTACCGCGGCAACTACCAGGCCAAGCTGATGGAGCTGAAGCTGCAGCACCACCAGATTCCCTATCGCCTGTCCGGTGGCACCAGCTTCTTCGCCCGCCAGGAAGTGAAGGACCTGATGAGCTACTTCCGCCTGCTGGTCAACCCGGACGACGACAACGCCTACCTGCGGGTGATCAACGTACCGCGCCGCGAGATCGGCTCGACCACCCTGGAGAAGCTCGGCAACTACGCCAGCGAGCGCAAGATCAGCCTGTATGCCGCCAGCGACGAGCTGGGCCTGGCCGAGCATCTGGACAGCCGCTACACGGAGCGCTTGTCACGCTTCAAGCGCTACATCGACAAGATCCGCGAACTCTGCGCCGGCAACGACCCGATCGGTGCCATTCGCAGCATGATCATGGATATCGACTACGAAAACTGGCTGCGCCAGAACGCCTCCAGCGACAAGGTCGCCGAGGCGCGCATGGGTAACGTGTGGTTCCTCGTCGAGGCGCTGAAGAACACCCTCGACAAGGACGAAGAAGGCGACATGACCATCGAGGACGCCATCGGCAAGCTGGTGCTGCGCGACATGCTCGAGCGCCAGCAGGAAGAGGAAGAAGGCGCCGAAGGCGTGCAAATGATGACCATGCATGCCTCCAAGGGCCTGGAATTCCCCTCGGTGTACATCATCGGCTTCGAGGAAGAGATTCTTCCGCACCGCTCCAGCATCGAGGCCGACACCATCGAGGAGGAGCGCCGCCTGGCCTACGTCGGTATCACCCGCGCCAAGCGCAATCTAACCCTGACCTTCGCCGCCAAGCGCAAGCAGTACGGTGAAGTCATCGACTGCACACCGAGCCGCTTCCTCGACGAACTGCCGCCGGAGGACCTGGTCTGGGAAGGCCAGGAAGACACCCCGGTGGAGGTCAAGACAGCGCGCGGCAACGACGCCCTGGCCAGCATGCGCGCCCTGCTCAAGCGCTGACCAAGCGCACAGCCGCAAAGCGGCTTCCCGGCTAGACTGCTCGCTTCCGTCGTCTCGCAAGGAAGCGCACCATGTCCCATCGCCTGTACCTGTACAATAAAGCCGAAATCGGCAGCAGCGAGGATGACTGCCTGGCGCTGATGGAGTGGAGCTACGAGCTGCCCCTGTTGCTGCATCCGCTGTTCGCCCAAGGCGGCTGCGTCGGACACAACTGCTACAACGACCCGCACAGCGAAGAAGGCCTGTACGCCGAGGCGCCCGCCGGCATCGAGGCGCTACGTGCCTTCTATGCCTTCATCGAGCGCCACGCCGGCAGCCTGCTGGACGATGTCGAGGCCTTCCGCAACGCCCGCGAGAGAATCTTCCAGCTGCTCGACGGCCGCGCCCGACATGCCTGGTTCCACCTGGACGCCTGGGACCTGTTCAACATGCGCGACGACGACCGCCGCGCCCAGGCCGACGCCCTGCTGGAGGAGATCGCGCGCAACAACGCCTGCATCCGCGAGGCCATCGACAACGACAATCCGCTGCTGCTGGACAACAGTCCCGCCGTCGATGCGCCCTGGGCCGGCAGTTTCCGGGCATTGCTCAACCACAGCGGCTACGACTACGGCTGGGAACCGCTCGGCTCGATGCTGCCGCTGCAGGATGAAGATGCGCCACAGATCTTCTGCGAGAACCAGCTTTACGGCCTGCGTGCGGCAGACGGCCGGGTGCTGATCGAGCCCCGCTATCAGGCCTTCTTCGACTTCGACCGGCTCAGCGACAGGGCCTGCGTACATCTGGACGGGCGTTTCGGCTATGTCGACCGCCGGGGCCACGAGGTGATCGCCTGCCAGTTCGAGGACGCCTTCGACTTCGCCGGCGGCCACGCGCTGGTCGCCGAGAGCGGCAAGTTCGGCCTGATCGACCTGCAGGGGCGGCTGACCGTGCCCTGCCAGTTCAAAGCCGGCGAGCCACTGGATCACACCGGTGCCACTTGGGCCGTGCAACAGGGCGAGCTGTGGGGGGTGATCGACCCGCAGGGCAACTGGCTGCTGCCCGCGCAGTACCGGCAGATCCAGGCGTACGAGGGCTACTACGCCGCCAGACCGGCGAAGGGCCCGCAGCACCTGTTCACCACGCGCTTCCACGATCTCGGCGCCATCGGCATCGACAACCTGCAGAGCTTCGACCTAGATGGCCGCGAGACCTACCTGATTCGTCGCCGCGACGGCCAGCAGTGGCGCTGGCGTGCGCTCGACGATCAGGGCCAGGCGCTGCTGCCCGGCGAGTACCAGGCGCTCGACTACCTGCACGACATGCAGGCCTGGTTGGTGCGCGACAACCGTCTGTACGGCCTCTATCGCCATCAGCAACAGCGCTGGCTGCTGCCCTGCGCCTACACCCGGATCGAGCTGCAGCTCGGTTGCCGGAGCGCCGACGGCAGCTACTACTGCCGGGTCCAGGAGGGTCAGCACTGGGGCCTGTATCGCGGCGGCGCGCAGCCCGGCTGGAGCGCGGAGCCACGCTTCGAGCGCCTGGAAAGCCTCTATGACCAGTATTTCAGCGCCTGCCTGGAAGGCCGCTGGGGCATCCTCGACAGCGACGGCCAGTGGCTGCGCGAGCCACTCGACCAGGCGCGTGCCGAGCACCGCTTCGTGCAGAGCGAGGAGCGTGCGCTGGTGTTCCGCGACGACCGGGCCTGGCTCCTTCAGGCAGACGGCAGCAGCCAGCCGCTGGCGGCCGAGCGCGCCCTGCAGATCGTCGACCGCTACGCCCAGTTCGGCCTCAGCGAGGTGCAGCAGGCCTGCCTGCAGCGCAGCGCCGGCGATCTCTGGCTGGCCCTGGACACACACCGCCGCGGCCTGACCGCCCTCGAAGCGCAGGACTACGAGAAGGCCCGGCCGCTACTGCTGCGCGCCGTGGAGCTCGGCAACAGTGATGCACTCAATGACCTCGGCTGCCTGCTGGACCATGCCGACCAGGACCATGCCGGCGCCCTCGCCTGTTTCCAGCGCGGCAGCGATGCCGGCTCGGCGCTGGCCGCGCGCAACCTGGGCGACTGCTACCGCCAGGGCCGCGGCTGCACCCAGGACCGGGCGCTGGCGCGCCACTACCTGCAGCTGGCCACCGAGCGCAGCCACCGCCCGGCCCACCTGGAGCTGGCCCAGCTGCTGCTCGACGAGGAAGCCGACTACGACCTGGCCCTGCAGCACTTCACGGCCGCCTGGCGCTACGGCGACAAGGATGCCAGCGCCAACTACCTGGGCTGGCTGCATGAGCAGCGCGAGGACTATGCCCAGGCGCGGCGCTACTACCAGCACAGCCTGCGCAATGGCGACGGCTACGCGCACTGGCGCCTGGGCCGCCAGTACCTGCATGGCCTGGGCGGCAAAGCCGATCCGGGCAAGGCCCGCGAGCACCTGCAGCAGGCCTGCGCCGAGCAGTACGAGGACGCCTATCTGGACCTGGCCGAGTTACTGCTCGGCAACGAGGCCGACCAGGAACAGGCGCTGGAGTGGCTGCGCAAGGCACTCGACGCGGGTGTCGCCGGCGCCCGCGAACGCGCCGAGGGACTGCTGGCGCAGCGCCGCCAGTCCGGCCCGCTGGCGCGCCTGCTCGACCGACTGCGACAATAAACCGCAGCCCGCACAGCCAATGGCAAGCACAAAAAAACCGCCCGAAGGCGGTTTTTTTGTGGGCAAGCCAGGCGCTTACAGGCCAGACATGACCTTGATCGCAGCCTTCAGCTCGTCATCCGAGCAGTCCGAGCAGGTGCCTTTCGGCGGCATGGCGTTGATACCGGAAATGGCGGTGGCGAGGATGCCGTCCAGGCCGCCCTTGGCATCGGCGCGGGCTTTCCAGTCGGCGCTGTCGCCCACTTTCGGCGCGTTCAGCAGGCCCGTGCCATGGCAAGCGTTGCAGTGCTTGGCAACGATATCGTCACCGCTACGCGCTGCAGCACCGGCAGACGCCGTAGCCGCGGCGGCTACACCGGCGCACTCCTGGCCCGCGACACACACCTGACCGACCGGCTTGATGCGCTCGGCAACGGCTTCATCGGTAGTCGCCTGGGCGCCCATAGCCCACAGGGCCAATACGGCAGCCTTGGCTACCAGCATCTTGTTAGTCAGCTTCACCCTTAAACCCTCATCGTGGCTAGTATCGCTCGCGGCCACGGCTTGCCGGAGCGTCGCGCAGTATACCGAAAAGCATACCAACACGCTGCAGCGCCGCGCAGCAGGCGATCAGAAGTTGGCCGGCGTGGTGGCGCTGATCAGCCGCGCCGGCACCTCGAACGGATTGCGGAAACGGTGCGGACGCGTGCTGTCGAAGTAGTAGCTGTCACCCGCCTCGAGAACGAACACTTCTTCGCCCACCGTCAGCTCCAGCCGCCCCTCGACCAGCAGGCCGGCTTCCTCACCCTCGTGGCTATACATCTCGACACCGGTATCCGAGCCCGGCGGATAGGTTTCGTCGAGAAAGGCGATGTGCCGTCCCGGCAGGGCCCGCCCGACCAGCTTCATGCTCACCGCCCCACTGGACAGATCGGTCAGCTCATCGGCGCGATAGACCACCTGGGTGGGCTGCTCATCATCGACATCCAGGGAAAAGAACTCCACCAAGGACATGGGAATGCCGGCCAGCACCTTTTTCAGCGAGCTGATCGACGGGCTGACGCTGTTCTTCTCGATCATGGAAATGGTGCTGTTGGTGACACCGGCCCGCTTGGCCAGCTCACGTTGCGACAGCCCCTTGAGTTTACGGATGGTTTGCAGTCGAACACCGACGTCCAATGCGGGTTTCCTCCTCGGCAGGAATGCGTGCATTGCAAGTATGATGGCAACAGTGTTCAGTATTTACAACATGCTTACCGACATGATCGCCGCCGTTACCGCCACGCCCAGCCGTCAGACCCCGCAATAGACACGTGGCACCCGCTTGAGGTTACAGAACAGCTGGTAGGGAATGCTGCCACTGAGCTGGGCCACTTCGCTGGCGGCAACCGCCCCGCCCCACAGTTCGACCCGGCTGCCCAGGCCGGCCTGCGGCAGGTCGCTGATATCCACGCAGAGCATATCCATGGAGACCCTGCCGGCCAGGCGCGCCGGCTGCCCATCGACGCGGATTGGCGTACCGTCCGGGGCGTGACGCGGATAGCCATCGGCATACCCCATGGCCACTACGC
Organism: Pseudomonas fluvialis; assembly: GCF_002234375.1. Classification (GTDB taxonomy): domain Bacteria; phylum Pseudomonadota; class Gammaproteobacteria; order Pseudomonadales; family Pseudomonadaceae; genus Aquipseudomonas; species Aquipseudomonas fluvialis. The sequence goes on along the minus strand of NZ_NMQV01000002.1, from coordinate 12,623 downwards.
CAATCCGCGTCGCGCGCGGGCAGACGAAGCGTGCGCCATAACCCACCGGCTCGCCGGCAGGCAGCTCGCGTACGCTGATGATCCGCGACTCCAGGGTCATCACCGGGCGAAGTTGTGCCGCCTGAGGCTGTGCACCGGCAAACGGCGTGGCGCCGTAGAGCATGATGCCGGGGCGCACCCAGTCGCTGGGCAGCTGCGGCCAGCCGAGGATGGCCGGCGAGTTGCACAGGCTGATCGCGCCGGGCAAGCCGCTGCGCGCCTGGTTGAACAGCGCCAGCTGCTCCTCGGTGCGCGAACAGTCCAGCTCATCGGCACGCGCCAGGTGGCTCATCAACACCACCTCACCGACCTGCCCGCAGGCCTTGAGGCGACGATAGGCCGCCGCGTACTCGGCGGCATGCAGGCCGACGCGGTGCATGCCACTGTCCAGCTTGAGCCATACGTTGAGCGGCTGTTGCAGACGCGCCTGCTCGATGATCGCCAACTGCCAGGGGGCATGCACCACGCACCACAAGCGATGCTGGTCAATCAGTGCCAGCTCGCTGCTGTCGAAAAAGCCCTCGAGCAGCAGGATCGGTGCGCTGATGCCCGCGTTGCGCAACTCCAGGGCTTCTTCAATACAGGCCACCGCATAGCCGTCGGCCAACCCGGCCAGCGCCTCGGCACAACGCAACGCGCCATGCCCATAGGCATCGGCCTTGATCACCGCCAGGGCCCGCGCACCGCTCAGTTCACGGGCCAGCCGGTAGTTGTGGCGCAGGGCTTGGAGATCGATCAGCGCACGAGCGGGACGCATGGCGGCAGGCTTTCCAGGCAGGGCCGCGCTACAGCGCGGCGGTCAGGGTCATTTCCACGCGCACACGCGGGTCGTAAAGCCGCGCCTCGACACAGGCACGCGCCGGGGCGGCGCCTTCGGCCACCCAGGCATCCCACTCCTCGTTCATCGCCGCATAGTCGGCCATGTCACGCAGGAAGATAGTCAGGCCGAGGATCTTCGACTTGTCGCTACCTGCCTCGGCCAATAGTCGGTCGATGTTGGCCAGGGTTTCACGGGTCTGCTGGCGGATATCGCCGGCATAGTCATCCGCCAGTTGCCCGGCGAGGTACACCGTGCCGTTGTGGATGACGATTTCGCTGTAGCGCTTTTCAGTGTGCAGGCGCTGGATGGACATGCCGGGTGTTCTCCTTGCTGTGGCCGTAACGGAAGATATCCAGGCCGTCGGGGCTGATTTGCGGACGCTTGCTGGCCATCAGGTCGGCGAGGAAGCGTCCACAGCCGCAGGCCATGGTCCAGCCAAGGGTACCGTGTCCGGTGTTGAGGAACAGGTTGCGATAGGGCGTGGCACCAACAATCGGCGTGCCGTCCGGGGTCGCCGGGCGTAGGCCGGTCCAGAACTCGGCCTGCGCCAGGTCGCCGCCCTGCGGGTAGAGATCGTTGGTGATCATCTCCAGGGTTTCGCGACGACGCGGGTTGAGCGACAGGTCGAAACCAGCGATCTCGGCCATGCCACCCACACGGATGCGCTGGTCGAAGCGGGTGATGGCCACCTTGTAGGTTTCATCAAGAATGGTCGAGGTCGGGGCCATGGCCGGATTGCTGATCGGTACGGTCAGCGAGTAGCCCTTCAGCGGGTAGACCGGCGCCTTGATGCCCAGCGGCCTGAGCAGTTGCGGGCTGTAGCTGCCCAGCGCCATCACGTAGCGGTCGGCGGTTTCCAGCTGACCATCCACCCACACGCCGTTGATACGGTCGCCGGCGATATCCAGGCGCTCGATCGTGCAGCCAAAGCGAAACTCCACGCCGAGCTCCCTGGCCATCTGCGCCAGCTTGCTGGTGAACAGCTGGCAATCGCCGGTCTGGTCGTTGGGCAGGCGCAAGGCTCCGGCCAGCTTGTCTGCGACACCCGCCAGGGCCGGCTCGACGCGGGCAATGCCGGCGCGGTCCAGCACCTCATAGGGCACACCGGAGCGCTCCAGCACGGCGATGTCCTTGGCCGCCGCATCCAGTTGCGCCTGGGTACGGAACAGCTGGGTGGTGCCCAGCTGGCGGCCTTCGTAATCGATGCCGGTATCGGCACGCAGTTCGTCGAGGCAGTCGCGGCTGTACTCGGACAGACGCACCATGCGCTCCTTGTTCACCGCATAGCGGGCGGCCGTGCAGTTGCGCAGCATCTGCAGCATCCAGAAGTACTGCTGCGGATCGCCAGTCAGCTTGATGGCCAGCGGTGCGTGGCGCTGCAGGAGCCACTTGATGGCTTTCAGCGGAATACCCGGGGCCGCCCAGGGCGAGGCATAGCCCGGCGATACCTGGCCGGCGTTGGCGTAGCTGGTCTCCAGCGCCACCCCCGGCTGCCGTTCCAGCACGCTGACCTGAAACCCGGCACGCGCCAGATAATAGGCGCTGGCCGTACCGATCACTCCACCACCCAGAACGAGCACCCGCATGACTGCCTCCCCGTCGGCCCCGCGTGCGGGCTGACGTTTGTTATTTTGCACGTGAGGGCAGTATAGGAAAGCGCAGGCAGGGATTTTCACTGTTTAACGCGGGCCTTTTGCGATTAAATCCGCCAGAAAAGCCTTTTCACCCCAGCAGAAACAGGCCATTTCCGGTAAGAATGGCTTTCTAGCCAGTGGATTTTCTTGTTTAAACAGCACCCTGCGCCAGCCTGTCGCAGGGCCAGGAGCACGAGCCCATGCGTACCCAGCACCAGAGTCGCCGCGAACTGGACAAGATCGACCGCAACATCCTGCGCATTCTCCAGCAGGACGGACGCATCAGCTTCACCGAGCTGGGCGAGCGGGTCGGCCTGTCCACCACCCCCTGCACCGAGCGGGTCCGCCGCCTGGAGCGCGAAGGCATCATCATGGGCTACCACGCCCGGCTCAACCCGCAACAGCTCAAGGCCAACCTGCTGGTGTTCGTGGAGATCAGCCTGGACTATAAGTCCGGCGACACCTTCGAGGAGTTCCGCCGCGCCGTACTCAAGCTGCCCCATGTGCTGGAGTGCCACCTGGTATCCGGCGACTTCGATTACCTGGTCAAGGCGCGTATCAACGAGATGGCCAGTTATCGCAAGCTGCTCGGCGACATCCTGCTCAAGCTGCCGCACGTGCGCGAGTCGAAGAGCTACATCGTCATGGAAGAGGTCAAGGAGTCGCTCAGCCTGCCGATTGCCGACTAGAGGATCATCGCAGCACTACCTGCCCTGGCCGCTTGTCGAGGAGGGCGGGCTGCGCCTATGCTTCGTTCGTTTTTCAAAACAATAAAATCAGGATTATGCACATGCGCCCCGTTCGCCAGCCGTCCCCGCAACCCGTGCACAGCGCCCACCACGCCGCCTCCTACTACGCTGCCACGGCCAACCGCCAGCTGGTATTGCCGACGCTAGAGGGTCGCGAAGAAGCCGACGTGTGCATCATCGGCGGCGGCTTCTCCGGCCTCAACAGCGCCATCGAACTGGCCAAGCGCGGCCTCTCGGTGGTGCTGCTGGAAGCCCGGCAGATCGGCTGGGGCGCCAGCGGACGCAACGGTGGGCAGCTGATTCGCGGCGTCGGCCACGGCCTCGAACAATTCAACGATGTGCTGGGCAGCGACGGTGTGCGCCGCCTGCAGCAGCTCGGCCTGGAGGCTGTAGAGCTGGTGCGCCAGCGGGTCGCGGAGTTCGCCATCGACTGCGACCTGACCTGGGGCTATTGCGACCTGGCCAACACCCCGGCCGACCTGGCCGGTTTCGTCGAAGACTACGAACACCTGCACAGCCTCGGCTACCGGCACAACCTGCGCCTGCTGCAAGCGCACGAGATGCACGAGGTGGTCGGCTCGCCCCGTTACTGCGGCGGACTGATCGACATGGGCTCCGGCCATCTGCATCCGCTCAACCTGGCCCTGGGCGAAGCCGCCGCTGCCGCCAGCCTGGGGGTGCGCCTGTTCGAGCAGTCGCCGGTAACCCGTATCGAGTCCGGCAGCGAGGTACGCGTGCACTGCGCCAGCGGCGAGGTCCGCGCACGCCAGCTGATCATCGCCTGCAATGCCTACCTCAATGATCTGGAACCCTACCTGGGCGGCAAGGTGCTGCCCGCCGGCAGCTATGTGATCGCCACCGAGCCGCTGCCGGAAGCCCTGGCCCGCGAGCTGATCCCGCAGAACATGGCGTTGTGCGACCAGCGCGTGGCCCTCGACTATTACCGGCTGTCCGCCGACCGCCGCCTGCTGTTTGGCGGCGCCTGCCACTACTCCGGCCGCGACCCGGCCAACCTCAGCGACTACATGCGGCCGAAGATGCTCAAGGTCTTCCCGCAGCTCGCCGACGTGGCCATCGACTACCACTGGGGCGGCATGATCGGCATCGGCGCCAACCGCCTGCCACAGATCGGCTGCCACCCGCAGCAGCGCAACCTGTTCTACGCCCAGGCGTATGCCGGGCACGGCCTGAACGCCACCCACCTGGCCGGCAAGCTGCTCGCCCAGGCCATCGCCGGCGAAGACGACAGCGACTTCCAGCTGTTCAACCGGGTACCGCACATCACCTTCCCTGGCGGCAAGCTGCTGCGCTCGCCCCTGCTGGCGCTGGGCATGAGCTGGTACCGCCTGCGCGAATACCTGCGCCGTTAAACGGCGCACCACTTGCGCCTGCGGGGAGCGTCGCACTGCTCCCCGCAGGCGTATTGCGGCAAAGGCAAATTGCTTCCTGATTATTAGTTAGTTAGACTAACAAACCTGAAGATCAGGAGAGTTCCATGCTCATTACCGAAAGCCTCAAGCGCCTGCAGTGGCACATGTGGCATCACTGGCGGCAATACGCACAGCGCAGCGGCAGCATGGAGCTGAGCAATAGCGAGCTGGATTATCTCTATGCACTGATGTCTGCGAAAAACGGCTTGCGCCTGACCGAGCTGGCCGAGCGCATGAGCGTCAGCAAGGCCAGCGCCAGCGCCATGGCCAGCAAGCTGGAAGCCCGCGGCTATCTGCAGCGACTGCCCTGCACTGACGACGGCCGAGCCATGCGCTTGCTGGCTACCGGCAAATCCACCGCTCTGGAGCAGGAAGAGCGCGACGTATACCTGCAAACAGCCGCCAGCCTGGCACAGCATCTAAATGCCGAAGAAATGCAGCAACTGGCGCATCTACTCAACAAGGCCTGTCAAAACCTCACAATCGATTAATCCGGCCATGAATACGCAAAGCCTTACTCGCACCTTCTGGCGGTACAGTATCCCGGCCATTGCAGCACTGATGATCAGCGGCCTGTACATGGTCGTCGATGGCATTTTCATTGGGCATGCCATGGGTGCGACCGGCCTGTCGGCAGTCAATATGGCCTGGCCATTGTCCGGCGTCTTGCTTGCCGCCGGCATGATGCTCGGCATGGGCGGCGGAGCCCAATGCTCCCTGGCGCAAGGTGCCTCGCAATGGCAGGAGGCCCGCAGCTACCTGGCACAGGCACTGTGGCTGTTGATTCTGCTGGGCATTCCAAGCGGCATACTGGTGGTGGTGCTCGGACCGGCATTTATGGCCTGGCAGGGCGCTGAAGACAGCCTGGCACAGCTGGGCAGCGATTACCTGAGGGTGATTGGTTACGCGGCACCGCTGGTGCTGGCCAGCATCACCCTGCCGCTGTTGGTCCGCAATCTGGGTGCACCACGTCTGGCAACCTTGGCCATGCTGACTGGCGCTCTTGCTAACGTGGGCCTCGACTACCTGTTCATCATCGAGTGGCAGTGGGGCCTGCATGGCGCAGCCCTCGCTACGGTGCTCGGTGAAAGCTTGTCTGTGCTCATCTGCCTGGGCTTTATTCTGAGCCGACACAACCCTTTGCCTATGCGTTGGCGACACGCTGTCTTCAACCCAGCCAAAAGCCTGCAGCTACTCGCCACCGGCTTCTCGAGCATGCTGATGTATCTGTACATGAGCCTGGTAGTGGTACTGCACAACCTGCTATTCATGCATTACGGAAGTCCTCTTCAGGTAGCCGCCTACGCCATTGCCGGCTATCTGATGGCCTTCTACTACCTGTTTGCCGAAGGCGTATGTGGCGGCATGCAGCCGCTGGTCAGCTACTTCCACGGCGCCCGCGAGCCAGACAAGGTTCGCCGAGTACTGCGCCTGGGGCTGCTTACCGCTGTGGGTAGCGGTGTACTGATGACTGCGGCGCTGCTCATGCTGCCCAGGCTGTTTGCCAGCATCTTCAGCGGCAACGACCAGGCCCTGCTTGAGGCCAGCGCGCTAGGCATTCGCCTGCATCTGTTCGCCATGTTTCTCGATGGTTTTATCATCCTCGCTGCCAGTTTCTTCCAGGCCATGGGCCAGGCTCGATACGCCACACTGGTCACGGCAGGCAATATGCTGATCCAGCTGCCCTTTTTGGCGCTACTGCCACTCCTCTGGGGGCTCAATGGCGTGTGGCTGGCCCTGCCGCTGTCTAACATTTGCCTGAGCCTGATAGTGATCTGGATGCTCAAACAGCAACTACACGCCCTCCAGCAACCACCGGGAACAGCAGACCCTACTTAACGCATCGGTGCACAAGGCACATAACGCAGGACCATGGATACAACGCCTGCGCGCTATTCGATCTCGAACAGCCCGTGGCGGATCTGCGCACCGGCCAGGCGCTGACGGATGTCGTCGTCGATGCGTGGATCGTCCGGCGCATAGAGCATCACCTGGCGGTAGGCATTGACCCGGTTGATCTGCGGCCCAAGGTACTCCCAGACCACCCGGGTGCAGGCTGGGGTACGCCGGTCGCCGCTGGACACACCGGTTTTCAGGCCATTGAGCCGGGTGATCCGACTCTTGAAGCTGGGGATGAGGATGGTCTGGCTCATTTCGTTGCCAGTCAGCGATTCGTAGTCCATGAGAAACAGGCGGTCCTGCAGGTAGAACGCGGCACCCAGGTAGCGACAACGCACCCACTCGTCGTTCTGCTCATCGCTGGCCCGCGAGGGTGCCTGGCGCTCCTGGCGCTCGAACAGGAAACGCCCACGCTCCTCGCGCAGCTGCACCAGCGACAGCAGGATGCGACCCGGCACCGACATGCAGTGGGCGTATTCGAAGTAGTAGCCACAGTAGCGCGACAGATCGCCGCCCAGTTCGCTCAACGGTTGCAGCAGCTCCAGCAGGGGGTCGCGCGGTGCCTTGCCGACCTGGCCATGGCGCACGCCGAGCAGCGCCGCGAACTGCTCGCCCGGCAGACCCAGCTCGTAAGGCTCGACGCCGAAGAAATCGCAGATACGCTTGAGGTTGTGCGCCGTCGGCTGGCTGTGTCCGGCCAGGTAGCGATTGAACTGGGCGCGATTGATGGCCAGCTTGCGGCACACCTCGGCAATCGAGCGGTAGTGGCTGCACAACAGCTTGAGATTGCTGCCCAGGTATTCGGACATGGCGTGGCTCCCGTGGCATGCGGCAGAAAAGTGATGCATATGATGCGACTCTAGCATCAACTCGCATCATCGCGCCGCAACCCGCGAAATTGCCGGGCGCCCACCGCCTGGCCAACCATTGCGGTTGGCGCCGTACGCCCTACCACACAACAACAAGAGAGACTCACCCGCCATGCTCGACATTCTCAACGACCTGATCTGGAGCAAGCTGCTGATCGTCATGCTGATCGGCCTTGGTCTGTATTTCACCCTCGCCTCACGCTTCGTACAGTTCCGCTACTTCGGCAGCATGTTTCATATCTTCGCCGAAGCCTTTCAGCGCCAGCGTGGCCAGCTCAGCTCGTTCCAGGCGCTGATGCTCTCGGTCGCCGGACGGGTAGGTGCCGGCAACATTGCCGGCGTTTCCGTGGCCATCATGCTTGGCGGCCCGGGCGCCATCTTCTGGATGTGGGTGGTCGCCCTGGTGGGCATGGCCACCAGCTACTTCGAATGTTCGCTGGCCCAGCTGTACAAGCGCCGCGAAGCAGACGGCACCTATCGCGGCGGCCCGGCTTTCTACATCCAGCACGGCCTGGGTCAGCGCTGGCTGGGCATCCTGGTGTCGATCCTGCTGCTGGTGACCTTCGGCTTCGGCTTCAACGCCGTACAGTCCTATACCGTGGCTACCTCGCTGCACGACACCTTCGGCGTACCGACCCTGGCCAGCGGCCTGGCGCTGACCGCCGTGATCGGTCTGATCATCTTCGGCGGCATTCGCCGCATCGCCAAATGGGCGGACGTACTGGTCCCGCTGATGGCACTGTCCTACCTGGGCATGGCCCTGTTCGTCATCGTCAGCCGCTTTGATGCCATTCCGCAGGCCTTCGCGCTGATCTTCAACAGTGCCTTTGGCCTGGAGCCGGCATTTGCCGGCGGCATTGGCGCGGCCATCCTGATGGGCGTCAAGCGCGGGCTGTTCTCCAATGAGGCCGGGCTGGGCAGTGCGCCCAACGTGGCGGCCGTGGCCGAGGTCAAGCACCCGGTCGCCCAGGGCATCGTGCAATCGCTCAGCGTCTTCATCGACACCATCGTGCTGTGCAGCTGCACGGCGCTGATCATCCTGCTCTCCGGGGTGTTCCAGCCAGGCACCGAGGTCGCCGGCGTGGTCCTGACGCAGACCGCCATGGCCAGCGTGGTCGGCGAGTGGGGCCGGGTATTCGTCAGCCTGGCGCTGCTGCTGTTCGTCTTCACCACGCTGATCTACAACTACTATCTGGGCGAGAACGCGCTGGGTTTCTTCAGCCAGCAGCGCACACCCATCATCGTTTATCGCGTGCTGGTCGTGCTGCTGGTGCTATGGGGCTCGGTACAGGACCTCGGCACAGTCTTCGCCTTTGCCGACGTGACCATGGGCCTGTTGGCCATCGCCAACCTGGTGGCCCTGGCCCTGCTGTTCAAGGTCGGCCTGCGCCTGATGCGCGACTACGACCAGCAGATCCGTGCCGGCATCCCGTCTCCCGTGCTGGATCCCCGGCAGTTCGCTGACCTCGATCTCGATCCGCAGGCATGGCCGGCACGGCAGGCCGACTGATAGCGCAGTACACTGAAACGATGCGATCACGAAGGGGCTGCGGCCCCTTCGTTCATTACCCAAGGCAAGAGAGTATCCAGCATGGCCTGCAACAATCTCATGGTCCTGTATAGCGGCGGTACGATCGGCATGCAGATGACCGCCGAAGGGCTGGCCCCGGCCTCAGGCCTGGAAGCGCTGCTGCGCGCTCGGCAGGCCGAGCAGCATGACGGGTTGCCGCACTGGCGCTTTCGCGAGCTGCAACCGCTGCTGGACAGCGCCAACATGACCCAGGCGAACTGGCTGGCCCTGGCGGACGCGGTGCGCCAGGCGGTGGATGAGGACGGCTGCGACGGCGTGCTGCTGCTGCACGGCACCGACACCCTAGCCTACAGTGCGGCAGCCCTGAGTTTCCTGCTGCTCGGCCTACCCGTACCGCTGCTGTTGACTGGCGCCATGCTGCCGGTCAGCAGCAGCGGCAGCGATGCCTGGGGCAATCTGTTTGGTGCGCTGCGCCGCCTGCAGGCAGGTATCGCCCCAGGGGTCTACCTGTACTTCCACGATCGCCTGCTGCATGGCGCACGCGCCAGCAAACTGAGCAGTGACGCCTTCGATGCCTTTGCCGAACTGCCACGCCTGCGCCAGGGTGCACACGCCAGTGCCTGGCCAGCCAGCCTGAGTTATCGCCAGCCGCGCCAGCCGGTGCGCCTGGCCGTATTGCCGCTGCATCCCGGCTTCGACGCCAGCCTGCTGCGCGCCCTGCTCGAGAATGGCGTGCGCGGCGTGGTGCTGGAGTGCTATGGCAGCGGCACCGGCCCGGCCGACGATCCGCTGCTGCTAGAGGTGCTGCGCGAAGCCCACGCTCGCGGCGTGGTGCTGCTGGCCATCAGCCAGTGCCTGCACGGACATATCGACTTCGCCGTGTATGCCGCCGGCAGCCAGCTGGCCGCCTGCGGCCTGCTCAGCGGTGGCGGCATGACCCGTGAAGCGGCGCTCGGCAAGCTATTCGCCCTGCTCGGCGCCGGCCTCGGCCAGGCCGACGTGGAGCACTGGCTGAGCCTCGACCTGTGCGGCGAACGCCGCGACGACACGGCCAGTTAGAACACCGACCAGCCGATGCGCTCACTGAGCAACTCCAGCGCCCGCATGCCGGCCAGCGAGTTGCCGGCTGCATTCAGCTCCGGCGACCACACGCACACGCTGAAGCGCCCCGGCACCACCGCCACGATACCGCCACCCACCCCACTCTTGCCGGGCAGGCCGACGCGGTAGGCAAAGTTACCAGCCTCGTCGTACAGCCCGCTGGTGGCCATCAGTGCATTGACCTGGCGTGCCTGGCGGGCACTGAGGATCTGCTCGCCGCTGTGTTTGCAGAACCCCTGGTTGGCCAGGAAGCAGAAGGCCCGGGCCAGATCGACACAGCTCATGCTCAGCGCACAGCAGCTGAAGTAACTGCGCAGCACCGCCTCGACCTCGTTGTGAAAATTGCCGAAGGATTGCATCAGGTAGGCCGCCGCGGCGTTACGGGCCCGATGCTGGTACTCCGACTCGGCCACGCGCGGGTCGACTTGCACCAGTGGGTTACCGGCCAGGCGCCGCACGAAGTCGCGCATGGACAGCGCCGGCGCAGCAAAGCGCGACTGGTTGATGTCGCAGATCACCAGCGCGCCGGCATTGATGAACGGGTTGCGCGGCTTGCCGCGCTCGAACTCCAGCTGCACCAGCGAATTGAAGGGCTGCCCCGACGGTTCGTGGCCGAGGCGCTGCCAGATCGCCTCGCCGCTGTGCTGGATGGCCTGCACCAGACTGAACACCTTGGAAATGCTCTGGATGGAAAAGCGCGTCTGCGCATCACCGGCATACGTCAGCTGGCCGTCATTGCTGTACACGGCAATCCCCAGCTGGCCGGGTGCGACCGCCGCCAGCGCCGGAATGTAGTCGGCAACCCGTCCCTGGCCAAGCAGCGGACGGACTTCCTCGAGAATGTCATTGAGCAGCTCTTGCATGCAGCACTCGCAACGGCGGCCGGCTGGCCCGGATAGTGACTGGTAGACGCCCGTCTGCGGCCGGGCGGCACGGGCAGGGCGCGCACGCTACAGGGAACCGGCAAGTCACAACAGCGTTATGCCGATTCGGCATGGGTCAGCGGATAACGGCATTGGCCCTGCATCGCTGCAGGCCCTAGCCTATGGGGCATCGCGGCATTTGCCGTTCCCTCAAGAGCCTTGCTCATCATGTCCTCTGCTGCATCCTGCCGGGTTGAAAAAGACCTGCTCGGCACCCTCGAAGTACCCGCCGACGCCTACTACGGCATCCAGACCCTGCGCGCCCTGCACAACTTCCGCCTGACCGGCGTGCCGCTGTCGCACTACCCGAAACTGGTGGTCGGCCTGGCCATGGTCAAGCAGGCCGCCGCTGACGCCAACCGCAGCCTTGGCCACCTTTCGGCGGCCAAGCACACGGCAATCAGCACGGCCTGCGCGCGCATCATCCAGGGCGAGTTCCACGAACAGTTCGTGGTCGACATGATCCAGGGCGGCGCCGGCACCTCGACCAACATGAACGCCAACGAGGTCATCGCCAACATCGCCCTGGAAGCCATGGGCCATGACAAGGGCGAATACCAGTACCTGCACCCGAACAACGACGTGAACATGGCGCAGTCGACCAACGACGCCTACCCCACGGCCATTCGTGTCGGCCTGCTGCTCGGCCACGACAGCCTGCTCAACGCACTGGACAAGCTGATCCAGGCACTGGCCGCCAAGGGCCTGGAATTCGCCCATGTACTGAAGATGGGCCGCACCCAGCTGCAGGATGCCGTGCCGATGACCCTCGGCCAAGAGTTCCGCGCCTTTGCCACCACCCTTGGCGAAGACCTGCAGCACCTGAAGATGCTGGCCCCCACCCTGCTCCACGAGGTCAACCTCGGCGGCACCGCCATCGGCACCGGCATCAACGCCGACCCGGCCTACCAGAAGCTCGCCGTAGAACGCCTCGCGGTGATCAGCGGCCACCCGGTCAAGCCAGCCGCCGACCTGATCGAAGCCACCAGCGACATGGGCGCCTTCGTGCTGTTCTCCGGCATGCTCAAGCGCACCGCGGTCAAGCTGTCGAAGATCTGCAACGACCTGCGCCTGCTGTCCAGCGGGCCGCGCACCGGCATCAACGAAATCAACCTGCCGGCGCGCCAGCCGGGCAGCTCGATCATGCCCGGCAAGGTCAACCCGGTGATCCCCGAGGCGGTGAACATGGTCGCCTTCGAAGTGATCGGCAACGACCTGGCGCTGACCATGGCCGCCGAGGGCGGCCAGCTGCAGCTGAACGTGATGGAGCCGCTGATCGCCTACAAGGTGCTCGACTCGATCCGCCTGCTGACCCGCGCCATGGACATGCTGCGCGAGCTGTGCATCGACGGCATCAGCGCCAACGAGCAGCGCTGCCGCGAGCTGATGGAGAACTCCATCGGCCTGGTCACCGCGCTGAACCCCTACATTGGCTATGAAAACGCCACACGTATCGCCAAGGCCGCGCTGGACAGCGGGCGTGGCGTACTGGAACTGGTCCGTGCAGAACAACTGCTGGACGACACCACCCTGGCCGACATCCTGCGCCCGGAAAACATGATCGCGCCACGCCTGGTACCCCTGCAGGCCTGATCGAGGAGAACCCCCATGTACGCAACCCAGCACCC